>JAEDDG010000002.1 GCA_016293865.1 Oscillospiraceae bacterium
GATGTGGTGGCACAGGTGCTGTCCTGTACGGAGGACGGCCGTGCGCTTGTCAGCCAGCGCAATAAGTTTTCTTGCGGGGAGACGCTGGAATTGCTGACTCCTGATCATCTCCCGGTCCGGTTTACGGTGCAGGCTTTATTTACAGAGGAGGGCGAGCCGATTGATGCGGCGCCGCATCCCACGATGACCGTCCGCATGCAGCTGCCGCATTGCGCGCCGCGCAACGCATTTCTGCGCAGGAAACGCTGAAGGCGTCAGATTCCATAACTGCAGACAGCATAAGCCGCGCAGCAGGGAATACCTGCTGCGCGGCTTTTATTTGTCCGGTTTCCTGAGTTCAGGCGTGTATATCCTTTCTGCTGTAGCGGATATAGGCGGCGGCAAGCCCCGCGGCACAGAGTGCAGCGCCCACCGCAATCATCGCGCCGTCAAGCCGGCCGTCAGCAATGATGTCTGCGCCGTCGCAGTAGCCGAAGGGCGTGATGTATTTCAGAAAGCCGGCGGACTCCGTTATGTTCGCAATCAGATTCAGGAAATACATGACAGCGGCAAGTCCAAGTCCCGTGCCCACGCTTCCTCTGCGCATGAATGCGGATATGCCGAAGCAGATGCCGGCCAGCTCGAGCTGGAGAAGGAAGTAGGCGCAGTGCAGAAGGGTCAGCTCCTTCCAGGGGATTTCCTCGCCGATCGCCGCCATGGAGCAGACAGCAAGAGCATAGATGACCAGGTTCATTGCAGCAATCTGAATGAGGACTGCGATCAGCTTTTCTGTAATGATCCGCACACGGCTGACCGGATGGGTCAGCAGAAACTCGGCGGTTTTGTCTTTTTCCTCCTTGCTGAGCATGCTGACTGCGCAGATTGACGCAAAAAATGCGCCGCCGAGCCCAAGTATATTGCCGCATTCAATGGCATAATAGCCGATCAGCGTGCCGAAGCTGAGTCGGTCCATGCCGAAGGCGGCGGTGAAGGAACCCATTGAGGCAAACAGTGCGCTGACGCCGTCCATCTCGTCCTTCATCTCTGGAAACAGAAAAATGCAGATTACCAGCAGAAAACCGATTGAACCGGTCCAGATGAGCAGGGAGGTTTTGCCCTGTTTCAGTTCATGTCTGATGATTGTCATGTTCAGTCGCCTGCCTTTTCATAGTAATGCAGAAAGATCTCTTCCAGATCCGGTTCGGAGACTGTCAGATCGGCAATGTTTCCGGCTGAAAGCGCCTGAATCAAACTGTTCATGTCGCCGCTGTACAGGAAACTTGCCGTGTCGCCGGCGTCCTGTCTGCCGCGGACTCCGTCAAGCCCGTCCAGCTGCACATGTCCGCGCACGGTGATGCGCTTTGCATTGGTTTTTGACAGCGCATCCACACGGTCACAGGCGATGATTCTGCCCTCCCGGATGATCGCAGCCCGGGTGCAGTTGCGCTGGATCTCCGAAAGTACATGACTGGACATGAAAACCGTTGCGCCTTCATTGCAGCGCTCCCGGATGATGTCGAAAAACTCGCGCTGCATGAGAGGATCAAGCCCGCCGGTCGGCTCATCAAGAATCAACAGCTCCGGCCTGCTCTGCAGCGCGCAGACAATCGCCACCTTTTTCCGGTTGCCGAAGGAAAGCTCATCCGCCAGCCGGTTTGTGTCCAGCTGCAGGCGCTCACAGAGCTTCTGCGCTTCTGCGGTGCAGTCCTTTTTGCGCAGGCGGGCTGAAAATCTCAGAATATCCTTCACTTTCATACCGGAGTGAAAGACTGCCTCCGAAGGAAGGTAGCCGACACTTTGCAGAATTGCCTGTTTTTCCTTGACAATGTCCTTTCCGAAAATCTGCGCGCTGCCGGCGGTCGGGGAGATGAGGCCGAGCAGAGTGCGGATTGTTGTGGATTTGCCTGCGCCGTTCGGCCCGATAAAGCCAAAGAATTCCCCCTGGCCGACAGACAGATTCAGCTCTGTGATGCCTCTGGCTTTGCCGTAGTTCTTTGTCAGTCCGGTTGTTTTAATCGCTTCCATTTTTCTTCTCCTTACGAAGATATATGCTTTTCCAGAATTCAATCAGTTTTCTGAAATCCTTCTCCATTTTCGCGGCGTCTGTTTCACCGCGCTGTACCGCTTCCCAGAGATAGCCTTCCGCGGCCCAGTACATCTCCCGGTACATCATCGCAACATCCAGCCCGGGGATAAACAGTTCCGGATCGAAATTCAGCCGCGTTCGGTCCGCCTTGAGATTAAAGTATTTGCGGTAGCTTTCCTGAATGGCAGCGCTGATTGCAGGGTCCTTCTCATAAAACGCTTTGATCGTAAAGCTGCCCATGTCGGGGTACAGGCGGATGATTTCCATTTTTGCCTTCATGCCGCGTTCCATGCTTTCAAACAGGTCCTTCTGGCCGTAGCAGTTGTATCTGGTGAGAAAATCAATCGTTGTCTCCGCGCATTTGTTCCAGAGAAACAGATACAGTTCCATCTTGTTGCGAAAATAGTGGAACAGCAGGGACTTGCTGATGCCTGCCGCACCGGCAATCTCACTCATGGGGCTGTTTTTGTAGGAATTGTGTGAAAAAACCCTGTATCCCGCGTTGATGATTGCCTGCTGCTTCTCAGCTGGCAGTGAGAAGAATTTTTCGTTCATGCTGAATCCTCCCGTTAACCGCATCGGTCAATCACAATTATATGCCGTTGACCGTTTTTGAGAAGACCCCTTTTGGAAAAAGCAGGTAATTGCAGACAAAAACGCTGCGGCCGGATCAGACGGCGCGCAGCGTTTTGCTCGGCGTTATGATAACAATTCAAAGCAGTCCTCAAGACCGGAGGATACGGTGACAGTGCCGTCGTCCGCAATCAGCACGCATTCGATGCCCTCCAGGGATTCAATGAGCGGCAGCCCGTCCTCCGCGCCCAGAATGAACACGGTGGTGGACAGTGCGTCTGCCAGTTCGCAGTCGGACGCGACGATGGTCACGCCGGAAAGCCCGCTGCGGGCAGGGGCGCCGGTTTCCGGATCCAGAATGTGGTGGTAGCGGACGCCTCCGGATTCAAAGTACCGTTCGTAATCGCCGGCCGTTACAACACAGGTGTCTGCGGCAGATACGGCCGCGCAGGCGGTGCCGGTGGGGCGGAAGGGATCCTGAATGCCGATTCTGAACGGGGAGCCGTCCGTATGTCCGCCGACGGCCAGAATATTTCCGCCCAGGTCAATCAGCGCGTGTTCAGCGCCTTCGCGCAGAAGCAACTCCCGGATCTGCTGACCGATATAGCCCTTTGCGATGGCGCCCAGGTCAATGCACATACCGGCGCGCGCAAGCCGGACGGAATTTCCGCTGATTTCCAGGTTCTCATACCCGACAAGGGACTGTGCGGCGGAGATCTGCGCCTGGTCAGGGACAGTGCCGGTGCCGCCGCGGATGTTCCACAGATTGACAAGCGGCCCGACGGTAATGTCAAACGCGCCGCCGGTCAGTGCGGAAATCTCCTGTGCGCGTTTCAGGACGTGCAGCGTTTCGCTGCTGACGGTTACAAATGCGCCGCCGGCCGCATCGTTGATGCGGTGAATGTCGCTGCCCTCAACGGCTGCGCTCAGAAGGTTTTCGAGACGCTGGATTTCGTCAAAACACGCGTCCAGCAGGTCGGTGCTGCGTGTTCCGTAAATGGTGATGGTCACTGTGGTGTCCAGAAGAAAAGCAGTGTCGGAGACGGAAGCGTTTTCCTGGAGGACGCCGCATGCGCTCAAAAGCAGGCATACAGCCAGAATCAGTGCGCCGGTCTGTATTCGTTTCATGGAATGCCCTCCCGCAGAAAATGTACATGCCGTTCTGTACCGGCGTTATGCCGGTTATTATATCACAGAGAAAACAGACGGACAACTGCGGGAAATCGCAGAAACCAGAGGTTAACCCTTGACAATATGCACAGAAATGGTAAAATATTTCAGACAAACAGCTATGAGGAAGAGAGCTGTGGCCGGCGCCGCGCAGAGAGAGGAAGATCGGTGTGAATTCCTCCGGCAGGCAGTCACGGCGGCCGCTTCTGAGCAGCCCGGGATGACCGGGACGTGATTCCGCGTTAAGGAAGACCGAGATGTCCGGTGTCTCCGGGCAATCAGGGTGGTACCGCGCAGCCTTGCTTCGCCCCTGGGATCGGGGCGGAGCATATTTTTTACAGGAAGAAAGAAATCGGACGGAGGAAGAAAATGAAAAAGTATGGACTGAATGAACTTCGGGAGATGTATCTGTCGTTTTTTGAGACGAAAGGGCATCTGCGCCTGCCGAGTTTTTCGCTGATTCCGCAGAATGACGCGTCGCTTCTGCTGATCAACGCAGGCATGTCGCCCATGAAGCCCTGGTTCAAAGGTGAACAGGAGCCGCCGCGCCGCCGCGTGACCACCTGCCAGAAGTGCATTCGTACAGGCGATATTGAAAACATCGGAAAGACTGCCCGTCACGGCACATATTTTGAGATGCTCGGCAATTTTTCATTCGGCGATTATTTCAAGCAAGAAGCCATTGCGTGGGCCTGGGAGTTTCTGACCAGTCCGCAGTGGGTCGGCATCGATCCGGACCTTCTGTATCCGTCGGTGTATCTGGATGATGACGAGGCGTTTGACATCTGGAACAAGGAAATCGGCATCCCGAAGGAGCGGATCTTCCGCTTCGGCAAAGAGGATAATTTCTGGGAACACGGCTCCGGTCCCTGCGGCCCGTGCTCTGAAATCTATTATGACCGCGGCGAAAAATACGGCTGCGGCAGACCGGACTGCACGGTGGGCTGTGAGTGCGACCGGTATATTGAGATCTGGAATATCGTATTCTCTCAGTTTGACAACGACGGACAGGGTCATTACACGGATCTTGCCCAGAAAAACATCGACACCGGCATGGGCCTTGAGCGTCTGGCCGTTGTATGTCAGGATGTGGACTCGTTGTTTGACGTGGACACCGTCATGAACATTACGAATGAGGTCAGCCGGATTACCGGCGCGCATTACGGCCAGTCGGACAAGATTGACGTCTCCCTGCGCATCATCACGGACCACATCCGCAGCGCGACCATGATGATCTGCGACGGCGTGCTGCCCTCCAACGAGGGCCGCGGCTATGTTCTGCGCCGTCTGCTGCGCCGTGCCGCGCGCCATGGCAAGCTTTTGGGCATGAACGAGCCGTTCCTGTATAAGGTCTGCGATATGGTTGTGCACGAAAACAGAAACGCCTATCCCGATCTTGTTGAAAAGCAGGCGTATATTACCCGTGTTATCCGTGTTGAGGAAGAGAATTTTGCCAAGACCATTGACGGAGGCATGGCAATTCTGAATCATCTGATCGCTGATCATCGGGAAAAGGGCGAGCAGGTCTTTTCCGGCGCTGATGCATTCAAGCTTTACGACACTTACGGCTTCCCGATCGATCTGACGGCGGAGCTGGCAGAAGAAGCGCATATGACGCTGGACACGGCCGGGTTCCAGGAATTGATGGAGCAACAGCGTGAACGCGCCAGAAAAGCCCGGGAGGCGCTGGGCGATCTGGGCTGGTCCGGCATTGAATTCGGCAAGGAGATCCCGGAGACAAAATTCCTGGGCTATGACCGGACGGAGGCTCAGGCGCAGGTTCTGGCCATTGTTGCGGACGAGGAACTGCGCGAAGAGGTTGCTGCCGGCAGCGATGCAATTCTGGTTCTGGATCAGACGCCCTTCTATGCGGAAATGGGCGGACAGGTGGCCGATCACGGCCGGATCTGCGGCTCCAATCTGGTATTTCAGGTGCAGGATGTGCAGAAGAACAAGGGCGGCAAATACATGCACTACGGTCATGTTGAGCAGGGCAGTGTCAAGGTCGGCGACAGTGTGAATGCGGCAATCGACACCGGCCGCCGCAAAGCAATCATGCGTGCGCACACGGCAACGCATCTTCTGGACAAGGCTCTGCGCACCGTTCTTGGCGACCATGTCCACCAGGCCGGCTCCCTTGTTGAACCCGACCGCCTGCGCTTTGACTTCACGCATTTTTCCGCAATGACTGCTGAAGAGCTGGCGAAGGTTTCACAGCTCGTCAACGAGGCTGTGCTGGAGGGCTATGAAGTCGTCACTGAAGAGCTCCCGATTGAAGAAGCGAAAAAGCGCGGCGCCATTGCCCTTTTCGGGGAGAAATACGGGGATATTGTCCGCGTTGTCGACATGGGCAGCGGCTATTCCGTTGAATTCTGCGGCGGTACGCATCTGGACAATACGGCCAAGGCCGGCGTTTTCCACATTAACAGTGAGTTTTCAGTGGCCAGCGGCGTGCGCAGAATTGAGGCGACCACCGGCCTTGTGACGCTGCAGACGCTGAACCGCAATCAGGCTGTTCTGTTTGAAGCAGCCGCGGCCATGAAGGCAAAGCCGTCCGAGCTGCGGGAAAAGATCCAGCAGAATATCGAAGAGATGCGCAGTCTCCGTCAGGCCCTTGAAAAATTCAAGGCGCGTGAGGCGGCGGGTGAAACTGACCGAGTGCTCTTCGGCGCGCATGATGTCGGCGGCCTGCATGTTCTGACTGCAACCATTCCTGATGCGGACGCGGCAAAGCTGCGCCAGATGGGCGACGTGATGCGCGACAAGGATGCCACGGTGGTGGCAGTGCTCTCTGCTGTGAATGACGGCAAGATTACGTTCCTGGCTGTCTGCGGCAAGGAGGCTGTTGCGCGCGGCATCAAGGCCGGGGATCTGATCCGGAAGGTAACGGCCATCTGCGGCGGCAAAGGCGGCGGAAAGCCGGACAGCGCAATGGGCGGCGGCTCTGATGTGTACAAGCTGGATAATGCACTGGCGTGCGTGGATGATTTTGTTGTGGAAAAGCTTGGACTGTAAAGGAGGAATCGACAATGTGCCTTTTCTGTGAGATTGCGGCAGGGAGAATCCCATCCACATGCCTGTACGAGGATGAAGATGTCTTTGTGTTCAAGGACATCAATCCGCAGGCGCCTGTCCATTTTCTGGTCATTCCGAAGCAGCATATTGATTCGCTGAACGGACTCACGCCGGAAAATGCGTCTGCGGCTGCCAAATGTCTGCTTGTGGCTGCCAGGGTGGCGAAGGAGCAGGGGCTTGACGGCGGCTACCGCCTGATTTCCAACTGCGGTGACGATGCCGGCCAGACCGTCCATCATCTGCATTTTCATGTTTTGGGCGGCACGAAAATGGGAGAACGCGTGTTATGACAGATTGCAGTGATATCCGCATCCGGCCTTTTGCCGCCGGTGACTTTGAGCTCGTTCGGGATTTCTTTGACAGCATGGGCGTGGAGACCGTTTACTATTTCAACCGTAAGGATATCAACCGGAATTTTGCCAATAAGTTTTTTGACGGAACTGCTGAGAATACGCGCTATTTTCTTGCAGAGTGCGACGGGAAAATGGTGGGGTATGTGTTCCTGTGGGATATGGATACCGGAGTGCCCTGGCTTGGCATCGCTGTGCGCGACGACTTCAAGGGCCGGCACCTGGGCCGCAGGCTGATCCGTCACGCGCAGGAATGCGCCGTGTCCGAAGGCAAGGGCGGCATTCTCCTGTCCACACATCAGAACAACATGCGCGGCCAGATGCTTTATGAACGCATGGGGTTTGAATCCATCGGTACGGAGTTCCGCCATGAAATTCTCTACATCTGGCGTGTGAAGAACGAAAAGTAAACAGGATGAGACCGCCGGACCTGTTCCGGCGGTCCTTTTCTGTGTGCCATGCATGGCCATGTGCGTCCGGTCCGGATCATGATGCTGCGGCCTGAAAAACGCCTGTGTGCAAAAGAATTGACAGACGCGCTATCAATCAATACAATCAAAGCGTATAGATGGGCGCGGGCAGAGACTGTACCGGGACTGACTGCGCTGCTTTTGGCCGGCTTGTTCCGGAGCGGCTGGCGTGCGGGGATGATTGATATGCTGAAAAAAACTGTTGCCCTATTGCTGATCATGACTTTTTTGCTCGCTGCGGCCGGCTGCGGGAATCCGGATCCGGTCGGCGCGGGGAAGGATAATGCTGCGCAAATGCCGCCGTCAGATCCGGGAAACGGCACGGAAGAACAGAATCAAGGCGGCACATCGGCAGAGAATGCAGGCGCGTATCCGCCGGAAGCGGAGCTTTCCGGGGAACCTGCAGAGCCGTTTCTCCCGGAAACTGAACCGCCTCCGCCGGAGAGGACGCTGAATGACAGTGATTTTGCGTTGGTCAAAGACTATGTGCCGCAGATTTTTGTGGAACTCAGATATGCAGAGGAAGAAAACTTCACCGAACAGGTGATCTATGCGTTTCAGGACGCCTACCTGCGGTATGGAACTGTCAAAAAGCTGATTCATGTCTGCAATGATCTTGCAGAATATGGCGTCTGTCTCAAAATATGGGATGCCTTCCGCCCGCCTGCGGCACAGTTCAGGTTATGGGAGGTCTGTCCGGATCCTGTATTTGTTTCAGATCCCAATGTCAAGTACAGCTCTCACAGCCTGGGAAATACGGTGGACGTCACTCTGACGGATGAACAGGGTGCGGAGCTGGAAATGCCGAGCGGATTTGATGATTTCTCAGCTCTGGCAGACCGCGATTATTCCGACTGCAGCCCCGCAGCAGCCGCCAATGCAATGCTGCTTCAGGAGATCATGGAGAAAAACGGTTTCTCAGGATATCAGAATGAATGGTGGCATTACTCTGATGTGACGGAGTACCCGCCGGAGAAGTGCTTTGACCCGGCGGCGATTTCAACCTGGTACGCTGACTGCAGCGAATACATCAATCTGCGTTCAGAGCCGGATTCCGGCGCTGAAGTCATTATACGCATACCTGCAAAAGCACAGTTTACGCTTCTCGGATGGACAGATGCGTTTGCACTGGTTGACTATCAGGGATATCGGGGATACGCTGCAGCGGACTGGATTGAACCGGTCGGAGTAACCGACGCTGTGCGCTGACGGCTGTCTGCCGGCATGTCGCGCCCTCCATATACAAGCATATACAAACAGACGGCCTGCCGGACAGGACCGGCGGGCCGCCTCAGATTTTCGGCTTTCGTTTTCTTTATGGCGCAGGGGTGTGCCGCAAAGAAAAGTGCATGTCAGCAAATGGAACAGCAGGGGCCTTCCGGCCCCTGCTGTTTTCAGACAAGAACAGTGATCAGGAAATAAAGCAGCGCACCGCCGACAGCGGTGAGAAGCAAAATGGCAATATAATTGGCGGCAAACGTTTTTGCACCCTGTTTGGCAGTCTGAACGCCGACAGCGACGTTGCTGATGGCCCAGGTATCGCCGAAGCGGGCTGCGGTCGCCTTGAAGTCAGTCTTGATGAACGCGCCGTAGCTGTTCTGTGAATTGACATAGCCGACGACCGTATACACGCCGTTGTTGTTGGCAATGGTCATCTCGTCCACCGGGCCAGAGGACTGCCGTCATCGGCGCTTTCAGGAAAGGCTTGATGGCTTTCAGCAGGCAGTCGGACAGTCCTGAAAAATCTTCAGAAGACGCGTCCGGCTGCGCAAATGCGCCCTGGAAACTGCTGTAGTTTGCTCCGGTGCTGCCGGCGTAAGTTGTGTTCTACGAAAACCTCTCCTTATTTTATTTTCTTAAAAATTGACAGAAATTTAAAAATTTGTAAATTGCACCACGCAAAATAACAGATGTTCCGACAGCAGAACGCCGGCAGAACCGCACAGCCTGTCCGGCTGAAGTTCGTCCTGTTTTTGTACTTTCCGGCTTGTCCGGAAGCATACATTCTGAGTGTAATCTGTATGGGAGGCCGGAACGGTATGCTTAAAAGGATTCTGAAAAAGTGCAGCGCGGTATTTGTCCTGCGCAAAAAACCGCTGATGATTGTGGCCGGAGTGATCGCTGTTGTCCTGATTTTTTACGTGGTCAGCAGTCCGGCAATGGTTGGGACTGCGGCGACGACACGACTGCTGCCGATTTACAGCGTTGAGCGAGACAACAAGGCGGTTTCCCTGACTTTTGACGCGGCTTGGGGAAACGAGGATACGCAGACGCTGATTGATATTCTCGATCAGTACAATGTCACCGTTACGTTTTTTGTCACCGGCCAGTGGGTGGATAAATTTCCTGAGTCAGTCAAAGCGCTGCACGACGCGGGACACGAGGTGATGAACCATTCGAATGACCATGCCCATTTCAACGCCCTGACTGCGGAGGAAATCGCCGCCAACATCAACGCGTGCAGTGATAAGGTGGAGCAGGTAACCGGCGTGCGGCCCACGCTTTTCCGGGCACCGTACGGTGAATACGATGACCATGTGATTGCGGCGGTGAACGCCATGGGGATTCATACCATCCAGTGGGACTGCGACAGTCTGGACTGGAAGGACCTGTCTGCGCGCGAGATTTACAGCCGGGTCACGGCAAATGTCAAGCCGGGCAGCATTGTCCTTTTCCACAACGCCGCCCTGCATACACCGGAGGCGCTCGCGGATATCATAGAGTATCTGCTGCAGAACGGGTATGAGATTGTCCCCGTCAGCAAGCTGATTCTGACCGGAGAATATACCATTGACCACACCGGCCGTCAGATTCCTGCATAAACTGCTGAATTGATGATGAAAAGCGTTGCCAGAACAACGTGTGCGTGTTAATATAATCTTAACAGCGTTACTTTACATATGAAATCTGGAGGCGGAAGCATATGAGCCGGTCAAAGGTCTATTTTTCTGATATGCACACGACAGTCAGCATGAATCTGCGCGCCAAGCTGGAGCGGTTGATGAAGAGTGCCGGATTTGAGAGCATTGATTTCAGTGGGAAATTCGTTGCGGTCAAGGTCAACTTCGGTGAAGCGGGAAACCTCGCATATCTTCGCCCCAACTATGCCCGGTATATCTGCGATTATATCAAGGCGCTGGGCGGCCGGCCGTTTGTGACTGACAGCAATACGTTGTATGTGGGCCAGCGCAAAAATGCGCTGGATCATCTGGACTGCGCCTACGAAAACGGATACAATCCGTTTGCCACGGGCGTACATACCATCATTGCCGATGGCTTGAAGGGCACGGATGAGGTCTATGTGCCCGTGCAGAACGGCGAGCTGGTCAAGGAAGCAAAAATCGGCCGTGCGCTGATGGATGCGGACATTGTCATTTCCCTGAACCACTTCAAGGGGCATGAGCTGGCCGGCTTTGGCGGCGCGCTGAAAAACCTGGGCATGGGCGGCGGATCAAGGGCCGGCAAAATGGATATGCACAGCGCCGGCAAGCCGGATGTTGACCATACGCTCTGCGTCGGCTGCGGCCAGTGCCGCAAGGTCTGCGCGCATGACGCGCCGGTGATCACAGCCGGTAAGGCAACTGTGGATCATGACCGCTGTGTCGGCTGCGGCCGGTGCATCGGCGTATGTCCGACGGACGCCATGGAGCCCAAGTTTGACCAGACAGGGACGATTCTGAACCAGAAAATTGCCGAATACGCAATGGCCGTCGTTCAGGGAAGGCCGCATTTCCACATTTCGCTGGCCATTGATATTTCGCCTTATTGCGATTGCCACAGCGAAAACGATATCCCCATTGTATCGGACGTCGGTATGTTTGCTTCCTTTGATCCTGTGGCTATTGATGTGGCCTGCGCGGATGCAGTCAATGCGAAGGAGGCCGAAAAGGGAAGCGTTCTGGAAACCTGCGCGCACATCCACGGCGATCATTTTACAGATGTCTTCCCTGTGACAAACTGGCGCAGCGCCGTCGAGCATGGCGAGAAGATCGGTCTCGGTCACATGGATTATGAACTGATTGAAATCTGAATGCGCTGATCTGCGCAGTGTGCCGCCTGTGGGCGGAGCGTACGCAGACAAACAGAAACGCCGGACCCGGCTGCGGGTCCGGCGTTATTTTATTCTGCCAGCGCATATCCACAGCGGAGCGCCTCGGCCGCCCGGGTCAGGTCAGGGACAGAAGATAGGCCAGCGCGCCGGCAATATCCGGAAATACATGGTCTGCCCGCGTCTGATCGCGCAGCGCGATGCCGATGGAAGTGCCGGCAGTTCTGAACATGGGATAATCGTTGACGCCGTCGCCGACAGCCGCCGCCTCCGACGGATCAATCCCCAGAAGGCCGCAGAGGTAAACAAGCGCGGCGCCTTTGTCAATGCCTGCCGGAACAATATCAAAGGATTCGGGGTTTTCAAATACCTGAACCGGCGAAGGATCCGGAAGCATTTCGCGGAGAATGCGGCGGATAACGGCAAAGTCCTTTTCCGCCTTCGGGAAAGGCGTTAAAACGACGCTGTGGTCGGGAAACCAGATTCCGTCAGGGTCCTCCTGCTCCATCCGCTCACGCAGTGCGGAAATCAGAGTCCGGGTCTGTGCGGGATAAGGCATGCGCGAAAAACGCGCCGGGGGGAGCTGTACGCCGAACTGTACTGTTGCGCCGAGTTCGCCCATCAAAACCGGCCGGCGCAGGCCGCTCTGGCGCATAAAGCCGCACAGGTACGGCGTGGATTTCCCGGAACATACGGCGATGGTGACGCCGCGGCTTTCCAGACACCGGAGCGTCTCCAGCGTCTGCGGCAGGGCAGCCTCGTCAATCGGCGCAAGCGTGCGGTCAAGGTCAAAAACGATCAGTTTCATATCACATCTCCAAAATCTGCGCGGCGTACAGAGCCGCGCCGTATGCGGCTTCTTCTTCGTTTGCACTGAGCTGCAGCGGCATTTCAAATCGGTCTTCCAGCAATTTCCGCAGCAGCGCGTTTTTCCGCAGGCCATTTCCTGAGCCGTAGAGCGCCTTCGGCGCCTGCGCGCCGCTGGCGATATAGCGGCAGTACATTCCGTAAAGCTCCTGAACCGTGCCGTTCAGCATGCCATAGATAAAATCACGCGGCGTGAAATTCTGCTCGGTCAGGCCGGAAATTGAGCCGCGCTTTTCAGGATCTGCGCGTGTGCCCTGGAATGTGGTTACAAACACAGGCGGATCCTCCGGAACCTCTTCAGAGGCCAGCGCTGCCATTGCGTCATAACAGGAGACGGACTTGCCCGTTACCATTTCCACAGTCCGGCTGAAGAACCGTTCGAGTATTGCATACGCGCGACCGCCGCAGATGGAAGCACCGACAGTCAGGCTGCCGCCCTGGGGGAAGGGCCGCAGTTCCAGACCGGGACAGTTGTGCATTTCGGATGAATGTATGGAAATCTGACTGCCGGTGCCGATATTGATCAGCATGCAGTCTTTCGCGTCCTGCGTCGCGCCGATGAAGCTCGCCTGGTTATCTCCGATCGCGGTACAGACCGGAAGGCCGGTATAACCGGCGCCGAGAACGGCCGGACGGCTGACAGCCGGGAAGATATCGGCGCTGATGCCGGCGCGCGCCGCGGCAGATGCGTCAAACGAGGAAGACTTCAGATCAAAAAGGCCGAAGCTTGCCGCGTCGCTTGCATCAATCAAGGGCGCTGTCCGTCTTGAAAGACGCATGGCAACGAAATCCTGTATGGTGCAGAACACAGACGCATTCTGCGGGACAAGGCCGTTTTTCAGGTTGTAATTGTGCGTTGCCATGCCGTAGCCCACAGGTACTGCGCAGCCGCTCTGCGCTGCAAGCGTCTCTGCATAGGTCAGCCCGCCGCCCTCAGGCAGCGCGCTGCGGCTGTCCTGCCAGGTATACAGGGGACTGACGCAGGCGCCGGCAGCGTCCAGATAAAGGATGCCGTGCTGCTGTCCGGTTACGCCGATGCCTTTGCAGTCCGGGTGCCTTTCAAGCAGCTGCCGGAGACAGTCAAGGACTTTTTCCCAGATCAGCTCCGGCTGCTGGATTTTTTCCCAGCTGTGCGGACCGGGAATAAACGTGCCGTTTGAAACTGTGATCGCATCAATGACGCCGCATTGGGACTGCGCGGCCACGGCGCTGATTGTTGTTGTGCCGATGTCAAGGCCGATTGTAATCAAAATATCGCCTCCCGTAAATCCTTCCACATCATACATGCTGCTGCATTTATTGTCAACTGAGTTGACAATAAATGCAGCAGGAGTATAATTTGAATGAATATGACAGAAAGGGGCTGAGAATACGGCTAAAGTTGCGCGTAATGCCGGGTATACCAAACAGTTTAACCGTAAACTCCTTCTGCGTCTTCTGCGCCGCAGGCCCATGTCCCGCGCTGAGGCGGCCAGGGAAATGGGGTTGACGCGCGCATGGATCAGTATGATTGCCGATGAGCTTCTGGCAGACGGGATTCTGGAAGAACGCCCCCAGCTGACCGCACAGCGCGGGCGTGCGCCGACGCCCCTGGCTCTGCGCGGCGATGCGTATTTTGCCGGCTGCGCGGCCATCAGCCGCAGCGGCTGCAGAATCGGAATTGTGAATATCGGCGGAGATGTACTTGCGGAGAAAGAAATCCGGACAGACTGCGCTGAAGGCGGCTCTGAAAAGCTGGCGCTGCTTGCCGATGCGTTGGAGAAAATGCTTGCAGGTGCCGGACTGCCGGAAAACAGAATTTTGGGGGTCGGCGTCAGTGCGCCGGGTCCTCTGGATGCTGAAGAGGGACGGATTCTGAATCCGCCGCGTTTTGATGCGTGGCACGGCGTTGATCTTGTGACGCCGCTGAAAGCGCGTCTGGGAATTCCGGTTTACCTGGCGAATCTGGCCACCGCATGCGCTGTTTATTGCTATCACAGGCCGGAGACGGCCGACAGTGACAATTATCTGCTTCTGATTGTCAATGAAGGCGGCGTCGGTTCCGGCATCATTTCACAGGGGAAGCTTCTGCACAGCGCCGGACGGTTTACCAGTGAGCTCGGGCATGTCAGCATAGATTATCGCGGACGTCCGTGTCCCTGCGGAAATACCGGGTGCCTGGAGATGTATGCGGCAATTCCGCGGATTCTTGAAGAAGCCGGCGGGCGTTATGCCTCCTGGCGTGACGCTGTTGACCGCGGCGCTGACGACGTTATCCGGCGTGAGGCGCAGTATCTGGCGGCGGGAATCGCGGCGGCAGTCAATATGATCAATGTGGATACGGTTTTGCTTGCCGGCGATATTCTGTATGGCTTCGACCGCCTTTCCACTGAGATTTCCGCAGCGCTCTCCGGCCGTCTGCTGCCGCCGGGCGCTTCGTCGCTGCGTATTCTGCCGGCGCCTTCCGGTGCAGGTATTGATATTCTCTGCGCCGGTGACATTGTTTTTTCAAGATTTCTGACTATGTAGAGTACGGCCCGCTTCCGCAGGCGTCTGAATAAGCGCAGGCTTTTGCGTGACCGTGAAAAGGATGCTGCGCCGGGTGGCTTTGTCCCACGTCACCGGCGGACGGCGTCAATGAAAAGGAGAATGATCAACGATGAAAACATGGCAGGATCAATCTGTTCTTGTGGCCGGTCTGGGTTCCATCGGCCAGCGCCATACGCGGCTTCTGCACAGTGCCGGCGTAAAGACAATTTACGTCTGCGATGCTGTGGAGGGTCTCGCCCGGAAAACTGCAGAGACATACCCGGGCGTAATTCCGGTTGAGTCGTATGAAGCAGGTCTCGCGCGCAGGCCGGACGCGGTGTTCATCCTGACGCCGCCCAGGCTTCACATCCCGATGGCGGTTCAGGCGGCGCAGCAGGGCTGTCATATCTTCTGCGAGAAGCCTGTTTCTGATGATATGACGGGCATTGACACGCTGCGCGGTGTGCTTGACGAGACCGGCGTGACATTTGCCGTGGGACTGTGCTTCCGCTATCATGAGGGCGTAAAAAAGGTCAGGGAGATCGTGGAAAGCGGCCGGATCGGGAGAATTGTCAGTATCCGGGCGTTTATGGGTGAAAACCTGCCGACGGTCCGTCCGGATTACAAAACGCTGTTCTCCGCCAAATACTGCGGCGCTTTTGATCTGATCCACGATCTTGACCTCGCGGTATGGTTTGCCGGACAGCCGGTCAGGCGCATGGAAGTCATTTATGGCAATTACAGCGACATCGGCATTGAGGCGCCGGATCTTGCGGAGTTTATGATTGAATTTGACGACCGCTGCCTGGCCACGGTTCATCTTGATTTCTTTACAAATCCGAGAACGCGGGAATTCATGGTGACGGGGACAAAGGGAATGGCAAAGGTTGAATTTGCCTCCTGGACGAAATATACCGTCTCCGTTTGGACGGAGGAAACCGGCTGGGAGAGCGAGACCCGCGCCAGTGCGCGCGACGATATGTTCACCGATGAAGACACGGCGTTTCTGAAAGCCATAACCGGAGAACCGGCGTGCATTTACGGTCTTGACGAGGGCGTCAGGGCGCTGGCGCTTGTGGATCAGGCACTGCACGGCCGGTGACGCGCAGCCGGATCAGCCGCCGCAGAGGACAGCATGACAGCTGTTCTCTGCGGTTTTGTTGATTCTCTTTTTGTTCGCAGATTGAAAAAGAATCAAACAGACACAAACGATGATGCAGTGATACACGAATTGTTTTTCTTCCGCAGCATGAGCAAGAATTAGTTGCAAATTCAGTTATCATGAGTTAGAATCTGTTCAGAGACCAGGTTCTTTTGAGCGAGAGCCGAGTATAAGAACGGAGGGAGAATAATGATTTCCAGAGAATACCTTCAGGAAAAACAGGCCATTGTACGTGATGAGCTGATGACTTACAGTCTGCCGTTCTGGGCAAAATACGGCCCGGACAAGGAGAACGGCGGCTTTATCACCTGCCTGACCAGGGAAGGCAAGATCACTTCCCACGATAAAAACGCATGGCAGCAGGGCCGCGCGGCATGGACTTTTTCCCGTGCCTGCAACCAGTACGGCAAGAATGACGAATACCTCGCCATTGCCAAGAGCTGTCTTGATTTTCTGGACGCGCATTTTATTGATCCCAAGGACGGCGAAATGTACTATACCTGCTCTGCAACCGGCGAACCGGTGCGCAAACACCGCTGGGGCTATGGCGATGACATGTTCTATGTAACCGGCAACGCCGAGTATTACAGAGCGACAGGCGATAAGAAATATCTGGAAAACGCACGCAGACGTTTCCGGCGCAAAATTGATGCGTACTACAACAGGCTTCCCGTGCCTGCCGACGCCGTTCCGAAATTCATCGGCCGGCCCACCCGTACGTTCGGCAGCGCCATGATCGCGCTGGATATCTGCGACGTCATGCGTCTTGCTGATGAAGAGCGTGCGGATCAGTACAAGGCACAGATGAAGGAGTATGCATACGACATCTTCAAGTACAACTTCAAGGAAGATCTGGGATGCATCCTTGAAAATGTCGGACCGAACGGCGAGTTCCTGTCTGACTGGACGGTAGGCCGCAAGGTCAATCCCGGTCACGGTCTTGAAGGCGTGTGGTTCCTGGCGAAGGCTTCTGCTACGCTGGAGGATCCGTATCTGCTGGAGATGGCTGAAAAGATCTACAAGTGCTGCCTGGATAAGGGCTGGGACAAGGAATACGGCGGAATTCTCATGTTTGTTGATGCTCTGGGCTATCAGCCGGAGGAATATGAGCATGATATGAAGTTCTGGTGGGTCATTGACGAAGCGATCTGCGCTGCAATCAGCCTTTATTCAATGACCGGCAAGGAACAGTACATCTTTGATTTTGAAAAATTCCTTGACTATTATTTCGCACATCATGCAGACCATGAATACGGCGACTGCATCGGCTACCTGCGCCGCGACGGCCAGCCCACCATGCCGATTGCAAAGGGCAACCTGTTCAAGGGCCCCTTCCACACGCCGCGCATGCTCATGCATGTGGACAGCGTCATCGACGGCATTCTGAACCGGTAACATCCGGGAGCGTGCGAATGACCGGAAGAATTTTGCTCGACCTCGCGCCGGAAAAGGGAAATCCCAGAAATTCTGAAGGCGCTTTTTACCGGCTGAAGAACGGCGCGCTGCGCCTTTATTACAGCCGCTTTGCCGGTGACAGTTCCGCTGACGAGGCGTATGCCACCATCGCATATGTTGAGACGCTGGATGAAGGCGAAACCTGGAGTACGCCTGTCACTGTGTTTACCGCCAGAGAGCTGGATGCGGTCAATATTATGAGCGTCAGCATGATGGAGATGCGCAGCGGGGATGCAGGCCTTTTCTTCCTGATCCGCAGGGCGGACGGTGATCTGCGGCTGGTGCTGTACCGCTCGTCAGATGACTGCAGGACGTGGAGCGGACCTGTCTGCTGCATTCCGGAGCCGGGTTATTATGTGGTCAACAATGACCGCGTTGTGCGTTTGTCCACCGGACGGCTGCTTGTGCCTGCCGCCTTTCACGCGCGGACAGGCGAGGGCAGGCCCCCGGAGGTCACATCCCGCGCGATCGTCCGTTTTTCCTATTCGGATGACGACGGCGCGACATGGCACATGTCGCCGAATGCAGTGTCTGAATCCATGCGCGTCTGCCGGTCCGGCTTTCAGGAACCCGGTGTGACAGAGCTGGGGGACGGCTCCGTATACGGCTGGGCCCGCACAGATCTGGGCCGTCAGTATGAGTTTTTCTCCCGTGACGGCGGCATCAGCTGGACGGAAGCGGAGCCGGCATGGTTTACAAGTCCGTGTTCACCCATGCAGATCAAGCGCATGCCTGACGGCCGGCTGCTGGCCGTATGGAATCCGATACCTGCATACCAGACGCGGGAGCTTGTTGTTTTGAAGGAAAATCCCGGCCGGTACACGGACCGCACCCGGTATGTATTGGCTGTCAGCGGCGATGAAGGGGAGACGTGGTCGGAGCCGCGGATCTTTGAGGACGATGCGGACGCCGGTTTTTCCTATCCGGCCATGTATTTCACCAATGAAGGCGTGTTCCTGGCGTATTGCGCCGGAAAGCATACGGAAGGCGGCAATCTCTGCCGGGAGAGAATTCGTTTTATCCCTTACAGCGAAATTGGCTGAACACCGGCTGTTCACGCTGAATTCCGCAACTGAAATTGAAAGAAAAAAATTTAGATAATGAAAAGGGGCGTCAAAATGAGATACAATATGGACAGATTCCGCGGCATTTTTGTGGCCTTGAATGCTGTGTATGACGCGGAAGGCAATGTCAATGAAGCTGCGCTGCGCAAAATTGCCAACTGGTACAAGGACAAGGGCATTACCGGCCTGTATGTCTGCGGCTCCACCGGCGAAGGCATTGTCATGAGCATGGATGAGAGAAAGCGCACGCTGGAAATTCTGGCGGACGAGCTGGGCGACAGCCTGACGCTGCTCGTTCATGTGGGTGCGCCGTCCACCAAGGACGCCGTTGAGCTTGCAAAGCACGCTGAGGCGCATGGCGCACACGGTACCTCTGCTGTACCCAGCATTTACTATGGCCTGCCTGAGAGCGCGATTGCTGCGCACTGGAACGCCATTGCTGACGCAGCTGACATCCCGTTCGTGATTTACAATATTCCCGGCTGCACGAACTATTCTCTGACGCCGGCTCTGTTTACGAAGATGCTTGAAAACGAACGTGTCTGCGGTCTGAAGAACTCGTCTCTGCCCTGCATGGATATTGCTGTTTTCAAGAGCCTGGCTCCCGAAGGATTTGTTGTGTTCAACGGACCCGACGAGCAGCTGGCAGCCGGTCTGGCCATGGGCGCAGACGGTGGTATCGGCGGTACTTACGGCACAATGCCTGAGGTATATGTGACCATTTACAAACTGATCCAGATGGGCGCATATAAAGAGGCTTTTGAAATTCAGCGGCGTACAACCATGGTGATTCTCAATGATCTTCTGGCGCTTGGCTCTCTGTACAGCACGGCGAAGCTGGTGATCAAGGCCCGTTCCGGCATTGATATCGGCGATGCGCGCATGCCTCTGCCGAGAGTGAACCCGGATGATCCCAGACTGCCGGCGATTGTCAAGGCAGTGCAGGACAATGTGGACTTTGCACTTGAGACGCTTGCCGCATGCGAGAAGAAATATAAATAATAAGTCCGGCTGTTTGAGCGGCGGCGCAGATTCTCTGCGCCGCCGTTTTTTCCTGTCCGGACAGGAAGTTTGATGTCTGCATGGATTTTTGCATGCGCATCTGCTATACTGTAAAAAAAACATCCGGGGGAAGAATATGGCAGAGAGAGGATACCCGAAAATTTCCGTGACGCCCAAGGCGGAAGCGGCGCTGCGAGCCGGACATCCGTGGGTATACGGCGAGGAGGTTCTGCAGGCGGATGCCTGCGACGACGGCGATCTGGCCGACGTGTATTCAGGAAAAGGGCGTTTTCTGGGAACGGGCTTTTATAACAGCGCGTCAAAAATACGTGTGCGGCTGATTTCGCGCAACGCAAACGACAGGTTTGACGAGGCATTTTATCGCAGGCGCCTGCAGTACGCAGTGGATTACCGGCGGACGGTGATGGGGTCTGACTTCCAGTGCTGCCGTCTCATTTTCGGTGAGGCGGACCAGTTTCCGGGCCTGACAGTGGACAGGTTCGGCGATATTCTGGTCGCGCAGGTGATGAGCCTGGGAATTGAACGGCACAAGGCCTTTCTCCTGCCGGCACTGGCTGAAATCCTGCGCGCCGGCGGGGAAGATATATGTGCTGTATATGAGCGCAGCGACGGCGCACTTCGCGGGAAAGAGGGCATGCCGGAGCATACAGGATTTGTTTCTGCGCCCGGACTGCGCACCGATCTTGACGGTGTCACGGAGATTACGGAAAACGGGATCCGTTACAGAGTGGACTATATCCACGGGCAGAAAACCGGCTTTTTTCTCGATCAGAAGTATAACCGCGCTGCTGCGGCACGCCTTGCTCCGGGCAGGACTGTGCTTGACTGCTTTACGCATACCGGTGCCTTCGCGCTGAACGCCGCCAAAGCCGGCGCAGCTCACGTCTGCGCAGTGGATATATCGGATGAGGCAGTGGCCTGTGCGCGCGCCAACGCCGCGCTCAACGGCCTGGAAAGCACGATGGAATTTCAGACTGCTGATGTATTTGAACTGCTCACATCCCTTGAGTCCAGAGGAAAGAGTCCCTATGACTACATTATTCTGGATCCGCCGGCGTTTACAAAGAGCAATGCCACTGTGAAAAACGCCATCCGCGGCTACAAGGAGATCAATTACCGCGCCATGAAGATCCTGCCCCGCGGCGGTTATCTGGCGACATGCTCCTGCTCACATTTTATGACAAACGATCTCTTCCGCCAGATGCTCAGAAGCGCGGCATTTGACGCAAGCGTTTCTCTGCGGCAGATTGAGGAGCGGCAGCAGGCGCCGGACCATCCGATCCTGTGGAATGTGCCGGAAACGGACTATCTGAAGTTTTATCTGTTTCAGATCGTATAACTGTGTCCGCCGGGTACAGAGAGACAACAAGACAGTAAATCCTCCGTATGATTGCAGCATACGGAGGATCCTTTTCTGTATATAAATCAAACCTGCCGCGGTGAATGCCGGTCAAAGCCGCCTGCGGGCAGCAAGACCGCAGAGAAATGCCGCTGCCCTGGGGTTGTGCTGTGCAGCGGTATGAGCAGTCATGCCGCTTTCTGCCGCAGAAGGAGAGGGAATAATCTCAGGGCGCGCAAAGTGCCAGGCTGGGAGTCCGAAGCGGACGCTTCGGTTTCTGAGCCGCTTTCCAACAGCCCATAATCCGGTTTCTGTCATATTGCCGTGAAATTTATGCCCGCCTTTTTCGCTTGACTGCACAAATCCTTTGTCTGCAGCTTATACCGCGTTCCATCTTTTATGAAGTGTGTTCCGCATTGCCTGAACTCAAAACTGACATTCTTACGAACACATTGCTCCCGGATGGCCAGAACCCAGTCATAATCAAGGGGTCTTGCGCAGTAATCAGATTCACCGCCGACTACAACAAGTTCGATATCATCAAGATATTGTTCAATATCAATTCTTTCAAGTAAAGGCTGTGCGGTGATGCACTTATGCCTGATCGGCAGCGACCGAAATACAGAGAGTTTTTTGTCGGCATTTTTCTGATTTTCAACAGTGCAGCACACAATGACATTTTCGTATCCGTCACTCCAGTCATTGGGAACACACTGAACGAACCTTTCAATTCGCTTTGTGAGAAACAGAAACGTGCAATCCTGTCGTTCTTTGATCATAGACCAGCATTCCATGCGCCATGCGTCTGCTTCCTCAATTAAAAAATCCGTAGAGAAGCCAAGATAAACCGTTCCGGCTTTCATCTTATAGTCTCCGTTTTTGAGCCGCTCAATTGGCTTAAAAAAGTCTTTCGTTTTCACGATATCGCATGAGTTGATGTGCCGTTTTTGATCGCCTTTATGTATATAGCAATGCAGACACCCGTCACTGCATTTTTTACATCCGCGCCAGGGATTCCATATAGCCATAATTATACCTCAATCAATTCGCGTTAATTTTACACTCACGATGAAAGAAGGCTGTTGGATAAACTGAAATGCCTGCCGGCTGCGAAGGGAAACGCCCGAAGAAGTTTGGATTCTTCGGGCGTACGCATTGCTGTTTTATGGACGCTGTCTCATGCCGGCGGCATGCAATATTTCCCGGATTATTTACTGACGACGGTTTCACCGTCCAGAATGACCTGGAAAATGTTGTAATCGTCATCTGTAATGATGATGTTTGCGCGCTTGCCTGGCTCCAGAGAACCGACTTCGCGGTCGAGGTGTACAGCGCGTGCCGGATTCAGCGAGCAGACACGGGAGACTTCCCACGGCTCAAGAAGCGTGTTGTACTTGAAGTTTTTGGCGGCCTGGAACATGCGCATCTTGCTGCCGATCAGCGCGCCGTCCAGCATGTTGATGTCCATATCATCAAGGCTGCCGGTGCAGGCGTCTGTCACGGCGATAATCCGGTCGAGTCCGACGGCCTTTTTGATATACTGAGTCATCAGCTTGCGCACATGGATGCCCATGGAGTCATTGATGATCTCGCACATGACGTCGTCGCGCAGCATGACGGCCTCGTCAAAGCTCATGTCCTTGGTGCCGCCGGTGTAAAGCGGGGAACGGGTGGTGCCGGTGGCGTCCATCAGGTGTGTGCAGACGGTGGCGCCTGCGTCGGCTGCGGCGAATACCTGCTCCGGAGAAGCCTCGGAGTGGCCGATGGCAACGGTGATGCCTTCAGCGACGCAGTCTTTAATCAGCTTTTCGCTGTTGGCAAGCTCCGGCGCGACAGTGATCAGACGGATTGTGCCGGCAGCCTGTTTGAAATAACGCTTGTATTCTTCTTCGTCAATATCATGGAAATATTCACGGAAGCCGCCGTAATTGGGATTCATATACGGACCTTCAAGGTGAATGCCCATAATATTGCCCGGGCGTTTCTCAGCCATGGCCGTTCTGATATCGGCAATGGCCTTCATAATGCCGCTGTCGCCGATGTTGGGGGAAATCGTGCAGTCCAGGCTGGTGGTGCCGCCTTCGAGATGAACACGCGCCATCTGCTCCGGATCGTCCCAGCACCACCATTCGCCGCCGGCGTGGCAGTGAATATCCACAAAGCCGGGGCTGACCAGACGGCCCTGCGCATCAATCTGCGCACAGTCGCCGGGTACGGGGAATGCATCTCCGGCATACAGGATTTTGCCGTCCTCCATGAGAACCATGCCGTCATTGCAGACGCGGTCAGGCAAAACAACTTTTGCATTGACAATAGCTTTCATTTTACATTACCTCTATATTCTGGCGTTTTGATCACGCCCGATTTCAAACAGATTATTGCCCCCGGAATCCAGAGAAACGGTCAGCGGCAGACGCAGAATGTACAGGGGCAGTGTCGGACATATTATTCCTCCGGCGCCTGCGAAGCCTTGTTTTTGACTATTGCAGACAGATCAAGCAGGCTTTCCAGGTCAAGCCCCAGATCGTTCAGCGCATTTTTCACAGCGTCCGGGACATCGGCGCAGAGGGTCTGCGGCGAAGTTGGGGCGGCCTGTGCCAGGTCGTCAGAGGAGGCCGTGCCTGCTGCTTCAGCTTCTGCCTTGCAGGAGCATGAAGCCTGCGGATTCTCTGCGGCGGCGCTGTCCGGCGATGATGCGCCGTCCGGAAACAGCGGTGCGCTCTGTGACACTGAACCTGCAGACGCAAGCGTACCGAGGGTGCTGCCAGTCTCGCTGACTTTTCCCCAGAGGAGGTCGAGCTGACTTCTGACCATGTCCAGTTGTGCCTGTGTTGCCTGAATGGCGGCGAAAAGATCACTGCTGATGTCCTGATACCGGGCGTTCAGCGTGCCAAGGGCAGAAGTTGCCTTTTCGATGGCAGCGGCATGCGCTTTTTCTGCACGGTCCGCCGCCTCTGCGGCAGTCTGGATGGCCTGTGCGGCATCCTCGCGCACGCGGGACAATTCGGCAGTCAGCGCGTCAACCTGTTCTTCAAGCTGAGCGGCACGCTCCTTGTAAGAATTGCGTTCATTGGCAATGCGCTCGATGCTGACTGCAACGTCATTGCGGTCGAATCCGCCGAAAAGGCGAGTTTTGAATCCGATTTTTTCAGTACTCATGGAAAAGCACCTGCTCTGTCTTATTGATTTCGACACTATACTACCACAACACTGAAAATAAAACAACAAATAATGTACGCGCGGACTTTACAACCAGAGAAAATTTTGCTATAATCCCAAATGCGGGTTTTCCGCGGATATGCGCCCGTAGCTCAGTTGGATAGAGTGACAGACTCCGACTCTGTAGGCCACTGGTTCGAGTCCAGCCGGGCGTACCACGTCGGAGCAAAGCAGACTTTGCTCCGACGTTCTTTTATTCCAGCGGAACAACAGAACGGCAGCCGTCCGCTTATTTATTCCGCCTTTCAGAATTGGGCCCGCCGTGCGTTGATTCGGTTTTTGGGTGCGAGCCGGAAAGTTGGAGCAATGAAAACATTTGCGCTTTCATAATCCCGAATGCAGAAGCGTTCGGGATTTTTACTTATTCCGCACTGTGCGCCTGAAAGCCGGCAGCAATCTGAACCGGGAACACAGGCAGTGCCGGAGCGGACAGGCCTGCGCCGCAGAAAAAACGGCAGACAAGGCGCTGGATGCACGGGAGGGGATGAACATGCAGTACTTTGACGATACGGAACAGGCGCTGTATGCGCGTCTTCCCGGCGTGCTGCTTCCCTGGTACAGTCAGAACGCACGCGATCTGCCCTGGCGGAGAGACTGCGACCCTTATCATGTCTGGATATCTGAAATTATGCTGCAGCAGACACGGGCTGAAGTGGTCTGTGGATATTACCTGCGCTTTCTGCAGGCGCTTCCGGACGTTTTTGCCCTGGCATCAGCTCCGGAAAAGGAGCTGATGAAGCTGTGGGAGGGTCTCGGGTATTACAGCCGGGCCAGAAATCTGCAGAAGGCGGCGCGGATTATTGTTTCACAATATGGAGGACGTTTTCCGTCCAGTCCTGAGGAAATAGAGACGCTGCCCGGGATCGGTCCGTACACGGCGGGTGCCATAGCGTCTGTCTGCTTCGGAGTGCCGGCCGCGGCTGTGGACGGCAATGTTCTGCGCGTTGTCAGCAGACTGACTGCGCTCAACCAGCCGGTTGACCTGCAGAAAGTGAAGGCACAGGTGAGCGCGCGGCTGATGCAGGTTTATCCGGCGGAAGCATGCGGCGCGTTTACACAGGCAATGATGGAACTCGGGGCTACGGTCTGTACGCCGAAATCACCCAGGTGCGCTGCCTGTCCGGCCGCTTCCTTTTGCCGCGCTGCGGCAGCGGGGACCCAGAAAAATTACCCTGTGCGCCTTCCGAAAAAGGAAAAAAAGATCCAGCACCGCACAGTTTTTTATCTCTCCTGCGGCGATCGGATTGCCATATTGCGGCGCGAAGCACCGGGACTTTTATCGGGGATGTGGCAGCTGCCAGACGTACCCGGAGAGCTTGGGCCGAATGATGCGATGGCCGCCGCTGCCGGGATGCTTGTGGAGCCAACCGGCATCATGTGGGAAAAGCACCGCGTACATGTTTTTACACACATGCGCTGGGAGATGGTCTGTTACGGTATCCAGTGCGATCGCTGTGCGGAGGGCTTTATCTGGGCGGACAGCGATACGATACGGCGGCAATACGCGCTGCCAACAGCTTACAGAATGTTTTTGGATGATCTGACCGTCTGAGTCTGCGGATGGGACTCCGGCTGGAAGAAATGGAGAAAGGAGAAAAGCATGAAAAGGGAACTTGGAATTGCAAGGTGCGGCCTTGCCTGCTGCCTTTGCACTGAAAACAGTCAGTGCGGCGGCTGCCATTCCGGCCAGTGCAGCGGCACCAGCTGGTGCGAAAACAGGCGCTGCTCCATTGAAAAGGGTTTTTCATCCTGCGCCGAATGCTCTGAAAACTGCAGAAAGGGGCTGCTGAAAAAGATCAAGCCTTACGCCTTTACGCTTTTCGTCAGGCGCTATGGAGTGGATCGGCTTCTGGACTGCCTGGAGGCCAATGAGAAGAAGGGCATTGTTTATCACCGTACCGGGATTACCGGTGATTACGACTGCTTTGATGATCCGGAGGAGCTTATTCATTTCATCCTGACCGGCACGCGGTGAATCACCGCTTAACTGACATACAGAAACAGCACCGCAGAAGACTCTGCGGTGCTGTTTTAATATGTGCCGAAAATGGCCGTCAAAACGGAATTTTTTTGTTTCTGAACTCAGAGAGCCTGCGCTCAAAGGCGGCCATGGCCTGTGTGCGGAACGCACAGCACGGATTTTCAACGCCGGCCAGACCCATCAGATATTCGGTGAAAAGCGGATTGAGCACCAGCAGGGGGCCGAGGATATGCGTGCCGATCAGATTTCCGCGCCGGACGCCTTCCAGCTGTGACTGCCTGTTGATGCCGATGCCGCGCTGTGCCCGGAAGAAATATTCCTCTGAGTTGTCCCCGTAGACCATGCTGAACTGGGATTTGAATCCAAGAACGGGCACGCCATTTGTTTCACCGAGAATTTTTCCGTTGAAGCGTGCAAAAAGATCGATTTTTGTTGTCAGCGGGAAGAGTCCCAAACCGTCGCACGTCTCTTTTGTTGTCAGATTCTCAATTTTCTGCGTAAAAATCTCGAATGCGTTTCCTGTTGCCAGAAAAACCGTACCGGCGGCCGTAAGTTCTTCAATCCGTTCCCTGTAAGGCGTGAGCCAGCGGATGACGCGCAGCTGTGCCGCTTCGCTCATGCTGCCCAGATAGAGCAGATTGACGTCATGGTCGGCAAAATACGGCTTCTGATCCGTAATCTCTGTGGATATAAACCGGGCCTGGGGCATGCACTGACGCAGGTACTCAACATTTTTGCTGTCTCCGAACTGATTGCAGAGCTTGGGAAAAAGAATTTCAACGGTCATTGCGCACACACCTCCCGGATCTTTTCTGTGATCATATTCTTGACTTTTTTTGCATCATTTACGAGATAAAGATCATACAGGATGAAAACACTGTCACAGTTTTTGACATCAGCAAGGCCGACGGTTTCAAAAACCGTGTCTGCAGTGACGATTTTGCTGATGTCCACACCGTCAAGCATGGCGCGCAGCACATGGTCCCTGCAGCGCGGTCCGCCGATGACAATCTGACTGACGGACGGATCTGTAAAAGGCGAATAATCGCAGTCGTACATCCAGCAGATATTTTCGGTGTTGTTTGTATTGTCGTGGATATCGTCGATCATCAGGATGACGGTCTTTGCGTTCCCTTCGGTTTTCCGCATATAATCAAATGCGCGGGAGCAGGCGATGGGGTTCTGGCTTTTCGCAAGCTGAAGCGTGACTGTTTTCCCGCAGCAGATCTCCCGGTCAAAACGCGACGAGACGATTTTTGTTTTCTCCAGTCCGTCAGCAATGGCTTTGGCGTTCAGACCAAGCTGATCCAGAAGCGCAATGGCGGCTGCGGTGTTGTAAATATTGGCGATGTTGTCGTTGACAAGACGGTACTGGTACTGAATGCCGCGCTGGCTGACAGTCATCTCTCCGGACGCGGTGTCAACAGAAGTGACACAGTAGTCCGGCTCCGGCGATGCAAAGCCGCAGCCGGGGCAGTAGACGCGGCCGATGTGATTGTAGCGCAGGTATTTGCACTTCAATTCGGCGCCGCAGTTGGGACAGTAGGCGATGTCTTTTACAATGGCTGAGTTGTCGCTGGTTTCACCGCCGAGCATGCAGGATACGCCGAAATAAACGCGGGCGTTTTCAGGGCTGCCCAGCGCCGAACAGATAATGTCGTCGCCGTTCAGAATCAGCTTTGCCGAGGCGGGCAGGGCGCTGGAAATGATATAGGAAATGAAATCAGTGTTGGCGTTTCGCTTGATGGAGTCGCGCATGATATTGGTGCAGACCACATAATCCGGCTTCAGATGCGGATAGATGCGCAGGGAACTGCGCTCATCCACCTCCAGAACGGCAAGATCACGCTTCGGCCGGCCGGTAAACGTGCTGTATTCAATGAGCGTGCTGGTCACGCCGGCGTCAATGTTGGAACCGTATCCGTTGTTTGTTACGCTGTAGCCGTTGGCGGTCAGAACGCTGGTGATCATGTTGCTTACGGTTGTTTTGCCGTTTGTGCCGGTCACGGCCACGATGGTTTTCGGCCTGCCGATGTGCGACAGAAAATCAGGACAAATCTTCAAAGCAAGTTTTCCCGGCAGATAGCTGGCCTGTCTGCGGAGCGCCTTCATGCCGACGCTGACAGATTTGGAGATCAGCATGGCAGCCTTAAATCTCAAATTGCTCACAATATCCATTCCTTTTGCTTTTGTTTTTGTTCTCTGCATGTTGCAGTAATGAATTATACACCATTTTCCCCTTGAAGCAAAGGCCTTTTAATGAATCCTTTATGCAGAAAAAATACACTGCGCCGCAAAGCGCAGTGTATCAGATAAGGTTATTCTCAGGATTGATCCTGCTGCGGGAAATCCGGCGTTTCGGACGGATCCTCATCTGCAAAAACATCAGGCATATCTGCCTGCTGCGGGCCATCCGGCAGGTAAGGATTCACATGTACCATGCAGTGCTTGAGATTCGGCGTGGATTTTTCCACAGCGCCGTGCACAGATTCAGCGATGGCGTGCGCGTCCACAAGCCGGAGTTGGGGATCAACTGCAATTTCGATATCCGTATAAATCGCGGAGCCAAACTGGCGTGTCTTGATGTTGTCCAGCGCCTTGACGCCAGGCTGCTTCAGAACGGTACGGACAATATGCTCGACACATTTTTCATCACACGCCCGGTCAACGGTTTTGTTCAGCGCTTCGATGAAAATGTCGACCGCGACCTTCAGAATGAACAGGCAGATGACAATGCTCGCAATGGAATCGAGAATGGGCAGGCCCATCCGCGCGCCGATGATACCGGCCAGCGCGCCGATGGAGGAGAGCGCGTCAGAGCGGTGATGCCATGCATCCGCTTTCAGCGCCGTTGAATTAATTTTTTTCGCAGTCAGCCATGTGTACCAGTACATGGCTTCCTTCACAACGATTGAGACCACTGCAGCAACAAGCGCCAGCACGCCCGGCGCCATCTGCAGCACGTAAGAGCCGGAAATAATATTTTCAAGCCCTTTCCAGCCAATCAGTATACCGGTGGCAAAGAGAAGAAACGCCAGAATCATGGATGCGGCGCACTCAAAACGTTCGTGACCGTAAGGATGTTCTTTATCCGCTGCTTTTCCGGAAATGCGCAGGCCGATGAGAACAATGATTGTTGAAAACACGTCTGAAGCGGAATGCACAGCATCGGAAATCATGGCGCTGGAATGTGCGGCAATACCGGCGATCAGCTTAAAGCCGGCAAGCAGAACATTTGCAATGATTGTGACAAAGGCAACGCGCCGTGCGCGGGCATTTCCGGATCTGGACTCAGATGTCATCAAAAGCTCCTCCTTCAAAACAGGGCAGCCTGATATGCTGCAGAATATGCGGGTGACGGCAGATAACGCAGATAAAAAAACATCTGTGGAACACATTCCTGTCCCACAGATGCTGAATACATCCGCTGCCGAATCGGCCCGGCATCATGAACCGCTAGGGTTCCTTGCCTGATCAGTTTGTGCTGTAATATGCAGCGCAAAGAGATTATCTATACTATAACATATGCGCAGACTATTGGCAAGGTGATCCGGGAAAATTAATATTTTGTTTTCATTTGCCCAGAAAAACGAGCTTCAGCTCCATCTGCGAAGCCGCTAAGGGCGGATTTCGATAATTTCCAGCTCTTTTTTTGAAGCATAATTGACAGTATGCAGAGTTCCGCCAAGAGTCCCGTCAAAAACAGCAATCAGAACACTGGACCGGTCAACCATATACTTGTTTCTGCGAAGCATGCAGTCTTCTGTGTATTCGCGCTGGAGGAGAGTTTCAAAATCGCACTCACTGACGAGATGATAATACCGGCTGCGGTCGCTTTCGGACCAGTTCTTGCTTTGTTCCTCGCAGGGAATTGCCGCCTCCAGCGTGACGCCTTCATAATCGCGGCGCAGCCGGAGCACGGTCTCTGCAAAATAGAAATCACACCCGCGGGCCATTCCGCAAATAAAATGGCGTATACCGGATAAATACAGAGCCTGGACCACATCATACAGCTTTTCTTTCAGCTTCACACAGCGCGCGTCAAGTTCATCGCTGTGCCACGGAAGTTTTTCCGGACGGTGCCCGGAAAAGCAGCAGGTATTATCACGGTTTATTAAAGGCGGCACGAGAATCCCTCCTTTTTTCTTAGAATAGCATCATGAATAAATTTTGTCAAAGATATTGCATTTTCGGCATTTTCTGCTATACTGTTACTGGTCTTCAGGGCAGGGTGAAATTCCCGACCGGCGGTAAAGTCCGCGAGCGCTTATGCGCTGAACCGGTTTGATTCCGGTACCGACAGTAAAGTCTGGATGGAAGAAGACGGCTTTTGCTGCTGTGTTTTTTCTGTGCCCGGAAGGCTGTCCTTCCGGGCATTTTTAATTTGGGGGTATATTTATGAGTGAACTGCTTGAGAGCGTAAAATCCGGCGCCGCATTTCTCGGCGTATGTTTCCTGATTTTCGCGGTACTGGTGATTCTGGCGATCCTGGCGCAGAGGCTGATCTGCAAGGACATGCCAAATCGGCACGGCGCGCGCTACGTCGCGTATGTGGCCATGTTTTCTGCAATCGCCGGCGTATTGATGCTTTTTGACATCCCTCTGTTTTTTGCACCCAGCTTTTATAAAATCGATTTAAGTGAGATTCCTGTTCTGATCTGCACCTTTTACCTCGGTCCTGTTGCCGGCGTAATCACGGAGTTTCTGAAGAATCTTCTGAAAATCCTGATGAAAGGCACCACAACGGCTTTTGTAGGCGATTTTGCCAATTTTGTGATCGGCTGCTCAATGGTTCTGCCTGCGTCCATTATCTACCACTGCCGCCGCAGCAGAAAAAACGCGCTGATCGGCCTGATCACCGGCACACTGGTCATGACAGTTTTCGGCAGCCTTTTCAACGCGATTTATCTTCTGCCGAAGTTTTCCGAGCTTTACGGGATGCCGCTTGAGAGCATCGTGGCCATGGGCACCGCCGTCAACGCGCATATTACAAGCGTTGAGACGCTTGTGCTTTACGCAGTTGTGCCGTTCAACCTGCTGAAGGGCCTGATTGTGACTGCGGTTGTTTTTTTTCTGTATAAGCGGCTCTCTCCGCTGCTGAGCAGGGGACAGTACAGAAAAACAAAATAGAAAAAGCTGTCCTGTCCTTTTTCCGGACGGGACAGCTTTTCAATTCATGACGCACGGCCTGTGCGGCTCTGCTCATTTGTTTCAAGATTTCCTTCTCCGTATCCGCTGGTGTTGGAATTTCCTGAATTTCTGCTGTTGTTATTGTTATTATTGTTATTATTGTTATTGCTGTTGTTATTGTTGTTGCTGCCGTTGGTGTTCCAGTTGCCGCTGTTGTTTCTGTCGGTCAGCACGCCTTCCGTCACGTCATAGTCGCGGACGTTGTTATCGTTGTTGTACGCGTTGCGGTTATTGTTCGTCCAGCGGTTGCTGCGGTCGTACTGTCTGGTGTCCTCATAGGAGCGGCCGATGATTCCGTCTCTGGTGTTGTCTCCGGGCTCGGCGTTTGATGCGCAGCCGGCAAACAGACCGGCCAGCAGAACAAACGCAAGAAGAAGTAATACTGCTTTTTTCATATAATCCTCCTGTGTGCGGGCCAAACGCGCCGGCCCGTCGTTGCTTTTTGGTGCAGTCCTATTATCTGCGCGTGCATGGTGTTTTAATATGCAAAATAATTCCAGTACGACAAAACGAATGGACCTTGCTTAATAAAATGAAAAGAGGTAAAATAAATTAAATTTTTATTTTGAATCTGCGGGGGTTGAACGATGAACAAAACGCGGATGTATCACATTGCCTGCTGCAAAGGCGATGTGGGTCGTTTCTGTATTTTGCCCGGAGATCCCGGACGCTGCGAAAAAATTGCCGCATATCTGGATGGTGCGGAAAAAGTTGCACAGAATCGTGAATATACGACATACACCGGCACATTGCTTGGAGAAAAAGTCAGCGTGGTCTCCACGGGGATCGGCGGCCCGTCCGCTTCCATTGCGATTGAGGAACTGACGGCTGTCGGCGCGGACACATTTGTGCGGATCGGTACCTGCGGCGGCATCAATATGAAGGTCAGAAGCGGCGACTGCGTGATTGCCACAGGCGCCGTGCGGATGGAAGGTACAAGCCGAGAGTATGCGCCGATCGAATATCCGGCCTGTGCAGACTTTGAAGTGACAACGGCGCTGGTCACTGCTGCCCGATCGCTCTCGCTGCCGTATCATGTCGGCGTGGTGCAGTGCAAGGATTCCTTTTACGGCCAGCATGCGCCTGAACGCATGCCGGTCAGTTACGAGCTGAAGGAAAAGTGGGAAGCCTGGAAACGGCTCGGTGTCCTGTGCAGCGAAATGGAGTCCGCAGCACTCTTTACTGCGGCGGCGGCGCTGGGCGTGCGGTGCGGGAGCGTGTTCTGCACTGTGTGGAACCAGGAGCGGCGCGCCGCCGGGATTTCAGAGCCGGAATGCCATGATACAGACAGGGCTGTGCGCGTCGCAGTGGAGGCGGTCAGAAATCTGATCAGGGACAGCCGCGGAGAATAAGTTTGGAGGCAGCAGCTATGGATTATTCTGAAAAAAAGCTCAGCCGCGAAGATGTCTATCGCGGACGGATCATCACTGTGCATGTGGATGAAGTCGAACTGTGCAACGGGCGTAAATCCAAAAGGGAAGTGGTCGACCATCCCGGCGGCGTGAGCATTGTCCCTGTTGATGGGATGGGAAACGTATATCTTGTCCGCCAGTACAGGTATCCGGTGGGGGACAGTCTCCTGGAAATTCCGGCCGGAAAGCTGGAGTACGGTGAGGACCCGCTCCAGTGTGCAGTGCGTGAGCTTTCTGAGGAAACCGGTTTTTCAGCCGGCAAGTACACGTATCTGGGCGGCGTGTCGCCTTCACCCGGGTACTGCAGAGAGACAATCCACATCTATCTGGCGACGGAACTGAGTGCCGGACAGTCGCATCCGGACGAGAATGAATTTCTTGACGTGGTCAAAATGCCTTTCGATGAAGCATTCCGTCTTGCGGCTTCAAACGAGATGACAGATGGGAAAACAATCATCGGCCTGCTGCGCGCCGCGCAGTATCTTAAGCAGGAATCTTAAAAATTTTCCTTTACTTTTTCTGAATTCATGTTATAATAACAAAGCCTGCTGAAAAGCAGCAGGCTTTTGGGGGCGTAGCTCAGCTGGGAGAGCGTACGGTTCGCATCCGTAAGGTCAAGGGTTCGAATCCCTCCGTCTCCACCACGTCGTCGCGGACTTCATATCGTTCGCGACGACTTTTTTATAAAAATCAGAGCGCGCTCATGCCGCTGCTCCTCCTTTCCAAATCACAACCGCTGTGCTGGGCTGTGATTTGGTTTTGTGTTCAGACCTGAAAGCAGGGCATATATACTGTTGCGATGTTACACGTTGCTGCGGACAACATAGCGTTCGCAGCGTTTTTTAAAGTCAGAGCGCGTTCTCTTCGCTGCTCCATCTCCGCGCCAAGTACCGCTGCTTTGCGGCTGCGCTGAGAAACGCCCGCCCGCAGGCGAGCACCCCTGCTGAAAAGATATAGAATACAGTTGGATCAATTGTAATTTACAGAAGGGTGGATTATGGATAACTATTCCTATATCACTTTAAGACAACGCCCGGAATTAAAAGACCAAGCAGCCGGGTGGTTCCACAGCAAGTGGAGAGTTCCGAAACAGGCCTATCTGGAATGTATGGAAGCTTATCTTGCCGGAAAAACAGAATACGGCTGGTATCTTTGTATGGATGGCGACAAAATTGTCGGCGGAATGGGCGTAATCGAAAACGACTTTCATGATCGGAAAGACCTCACACCGAATATCTGCGCTGTATACACTGAAAAAGACTGCCGCTGTAAGGGAATTGCCGGCCATTTGCTGAATATGACCGTAGCAGATTTGAAATCCAGGGGGATAACGCCTGTCTATCTGCTTACAGATCACACAGGTTTTTATGAGAAATACGGATGGGAGTTTTTGTGTATGGTACAGGGAGATGGCGAACCGGATATGTCCAGAATGTATATCCATCGCTGAATTTCAGTTTTGTTCACTATTAATATGCGATGTTATAATAGATACATCAGGTTTCCTGAAGCTGTCTGAAAACCGAATCGTTTATAACGAGCAGTGTTCTCACGTAAATCCGGATTTTCGTGAAAATGCTGCTCGTTTTTGCTTTGAAAGGACTGAAAAAATGAAAGAGAATATGAAGAAGTGCCCCATTTGTCCGCGTGGATGCGAATTGACTGCGCCGCATTGCAGACGCGGGGAGGACTATGCAAAAACAGGAAAGATGACTGAAAATGGCGTGGACGTCCCTCGTTCCGGGAGACTGCAGTTTGAACACAGAAATCAGCAGCTTGTGATGAAATATCTGCATCACGCGGCCGGTATTGCTGGCCGCGGCGGTTTTACCCAGGAAATGACAGGGGAGTTGTTTTCCGTTTTTACAGAAGAGGAAACCGATGTGCTGGCTGCACTGCTGCAGAAGCTGTCAGGCCACTGGATGAACATCGTTCCGGAGAAACCCGTACATCCCGGCAGCCGTCATTGTCGCCACTGAAACACTGTGCAGGCGGGGAGAGACGTCTTTCTGTAGCACATTTGGGAGGATAATATGCAGCAGGATAATAAACTGGAAGTCATGCCGATTCCGAAACTGATATGGAATGTGGCATTTCCTTTGATGATTTCGATGCTTGTGCAGTCACTTTACAATATTGTGGACGGCATATTTGTTGCAAGAATAAATGAAGATGCGTTGACTGCCACATCGCTTGCATACCCTGTTCAGATGCTCATGATTGCCGTATCTGTCGGCACGGGTGTCGGCGTGAATGCTTTGCTTTCAAGAACACTTGGACAAAAAGACCGCAGTCGGGTGAAACTTGCGGCAATCAATGGTTTGTTTGCCGCTTTTGTATGCTGCATGCCGTTTGTCCTTCTGGGTCTCTGCGCCGTTAAACCGTTTCTTTCTCTGTATACAGCCGATCCCGCAGTTTTCGAAAACGCCGCTTCTTATCTGAAAATCTGTATGGTGTTCAGCATGGGCATCTTTATCGCGGCAACCGGGGAGCGCTGCCTGCAGGCCTCAGGGAAAACCTGGCTGAGTATGATCGCGCAGACGGCAGGCGCGCTGTGCAACATCATTCTTGATCCTGTCCTGATTTTCGGATATTTCGGGCTGCCGGCTATGGGCGTTAAAGGTGCGGCAATAGCGACTGTTATCGGCCAATGGCTCGCAGCCATTACTTCGCTGATACTGAATAAAAAACTGAACCAATCCGTACCGGTTTCTTTCAAAAATTTCAGAATTGACGGCGGGATATTGCGAGAGATATATAAAGTCGGCCTGCCGACAATGGTGATGCAGGCCTGCGGCAGCATAATGGTGCTGGCTATGAATAAACTGCTCTATTCTTTCTCATCGACTGCTGTTGCGTTCTTCGGTGCTTACTACAAATTGCAGACCTTTCTCTATATGCCGCTGAACGGTCTCGCGCAAAGCCTGATTCCGGTTGTTGGCTTCAGCTTCGGAGCAAAAAATATTGGAAGAATCAGGCAGGCGTATACGGTTACTGTCCGCAGTGCAGCTGTCATCATGTTGTTTGGCGCCGCAGTTTTCTGCATCATTCCGAAAACGCTTCTCGGCTTTTTCAGCGCAGGAGATGCAATGCTCGGCATCGGCGTTTCTGCGCTGCGCATAATATCCATATCCTTCGTTTTCACAGGTGTGACAGTAGTGACCGGGTATTATTTTTCAGGACTCGGCAACGGTCTTATCAATATGTTTTCCACTTTGCTGAGACAGCTGATTATTCTGCTTCCGACCGCTTATCTTCTGACTGCGCATTTTGGCATAAACGCAGCATGGTACGCCTTTCCAATTGCCGAAATCCTGGCGTGTGCTTTTGCCATGTGCGTATATAAGCATAAAACTTCATGCGCAGTATTGCGCACCACAATCATGGGCAAAGGCCAGAGCGCATAAAGTTTTTGCGCATCATTTTCGGTTGCCCAAAAGGGGCGAGAAAGTGGCGCATCTTGTTTTGCTATGCTTTTGCATAGCAAAAATCTGCCTGATCAGGACATCTTCACATGCAGAACCGGGAAAGGCTCTGGGAACATATGCGCATGCCGGAATGCTTCGAACCAAACCGCGCGGACATGCACAGAAGAGCAAAGCTGCCATATCCTTCCGGTGCAGATGCTGTTGCCTGCATGCATATTCGCAGTGTACAGCGGAAAACTATGCGTATATTCTGAAAAACAGGAGGAGTTTGCAATGACCACAAAAGAACTGCTGTACGTCGAAGACGCGCTTGGCCATGAAAAGTATTTTCAGACAAAATGCAACGAGGCTGCCGGTCAGCTTCAGGACGCAGAGCTGAAGGCATGTGTTGAGCAGATGGCGCAGAAGCACCAGCAGATTTTTCAGAGTTTTTACAACTTGCTGTAAGGAGTGTGCAGAGAGATGGACGACAAGAACGTGATGGAAAACATTCTGTTGCTGGAAAAGGGCGTTTGTGATCTGTTTATGCATGGGACAATGGAATCTCCCACTGCAAATGTGCATCAGACGTTCAGTACCGCTCTGAATGATGCATTGTGCATGCAGGATACGATTTATGACAAAATGGCAGCCAAGGGTTGGTATCCGACAGAACAGGCAGAGCGCACGAAGGTGAACACTGTAAAGCAGAAATTCAGCGCGCAGTAAATCCGGCGCCGCTGCGCCGCGGGACGCAGGGGGCAAAGAATAAAAACGCAGAGCGGCAGCGCTCTGCGTTTTTTAATGGAAAGGAGTCAAAAGAATGCAGGTCTCGCCGGACCGGCAGAGGCCGCAGAATTGGAACAGATGCGGATGCGTGCCGTGGAGTTTTCACTCCTTGTTCGAATTTTTGCGATGCCTGGTGAGATCAAGCAGCTGATTGCCTTTCAAATGCAGAAAATGTGCGTTGGCAGACAAAAAACGCCGCAGCTGCCGCTTGTGATGGCAAAGCTTTTCCGTGCAGACGGCGCATGACAGACTGCGGTTCGTTGCCTCGGAAAAACGCTCCGGATGGGTTTTGACCATGATTTCCCATTTGACCAGCAGAATAAGCGCAATGACAAAAAGGCTCTGCGCATAGAATTTTCTGACAAAAATCAGCGGAGTAAACATCATCGCGTAGTCCCAGTTATAGATTCTGCAGCTGGTGCAGCATTTGTTTTTCATAAACCACGTCTGAAACGGACAGAAAAACAGGATGCAGATCATGTCGCAGACAGAATACGCCAGGCTGATCAGAAGGAGAATACCCTGGTCAATGATATGCATGAAGTACAGCGCGGCAATTGCGGCATTCAGGAGAATCCACGCAGCAGCCACGCTCCATGTGGCGCCGGAAGACTGCAGGACCGGTTCAGCAGCACCTGTGGCCTGATAATTGCAGGCAAATTGCTTCTGGCAGCCCATGCTTTCAATTTTTGACGGAAAAAAGCGGAAGATCATTTCCGTCAAAAAAATCAGCCAGATCAATGTCAGAAAGACAGGCTGACGTTCAAAGTTATCAAACAGTTCATCGGTATTCCTGCTGCAGTTGACAAGATAGAGAACGGCAGCTGTCAGAAACAGCGCCGAACGGTAAACAAGCTTAAAGTAATGCAGAGCGGAGGTGCGGGAAATCCTGCGGTGAGCGGGTGATTGCCGGGCCATGAGCGGAAGAACAGTCCTTTCATTGTGATGTTGTAAACGCATACAATTATACACCCTGTTTGCAATAATCCAAGAAGAAATAATCTGAAAAATTCTTTGTCAGGATATGCTGCTGCAGATAGAAGATTTTAACGCCAGCACCAGCAGGATAATAAATTGTCACTGTGCCAGCGGGAGATTTTCCGCGCCGAACGGACATATTACATATGGTCTTCGAAAAACAGCATTGGCGGTGGAGATTATGGGTGTAAAAACAAATAAAGGAGCGGTTTCAGGCAAGTGCGGTAAAAAGCGGCAGATCAGACAGATGTGCAGGAAAGCCGCAGTGCTCGCACTTGTGATTACAGCGGCGCTGCCGGCCGGAAATGCATATGCTGCGCAGGAGCAAATGCTTGTTCCGGTGGGGAGAACAGTCGGAATTTCAGCCGATATTGACGGCGCAGTGGTGATCAATACCGGAAAAACAAAGGAAATTCAGGAAAGTCCCGCACAGGACTGCGGAATACGGGCGGGAGACATTATTGTCGGGATCGGCGACATGCAGATCTGCTGCGCACAGGATGTAAAGACAGCTGTCAACAAATGCGGGGGACAGCCGGTGACTGTGCGGCTGATCCGCGGCTGTGCACAGCAGGAGCTTGTCGTGACGCCGACACTCTCAGAGAGCGGTGGTTATGAGATCGGCGTCTGGCTGCGGGACTCCATTTACGGACTTGGCACGGTCACCTTCATGTCGCCGGAAACAGGGCTGTTCTGCGCGCTGGGACATGCAATTACTGATGCGGACACGGGCGTGCTAGTTCCGTTGGAAGGCGGACAGATTCTGCCGGCACAGATTACGGGCATTGTCCGCGGACAGTGCGGCACGCCTGGCCAGCTGCAGGGGAGTTTCGGCGACGGCGCGCCGCTGGGAAGCTTTTCAAACAATACTGTATTCGGCATTTCCGGACATATGGGGGAGGCTTCGGATGCTGAACCGGTCGCAGTTGAAACTGATCTGGGAAATGTGACTGTCGGCGCGGCTGTGATCATGACGGACGCTGCCGGAAACGGTCCGGAGGAGTATGCGGTTGAAATATCACGCGTCTATGCGGGCGGCGGAAGCGGACGTGAACTGATGATTACGGTGACGGATGAACGGCTGCTGGAACTGACTGGCGGGATTGTGCAGGGAATGAGCGGAAGTCCGATCCTCCAGAACGGTAAGCTGGTGGGCGCAGTCACACATGTTCTGGTGAATAATCCTGCAAAGGGCTACGGTGTTTTTGTACAGAGCATGCTCAGCGCTGCGGGCGTCAGCGAGACAGCGGCAGCGGCAGAGGGAATTGCCGCATAGGTTTCTGGTGTGCCGGCCTGGCTGCGGAAGCGTCCGCGGCCAGGCCGGCACACGGCGTACATGCCCGGATTGCGCGGCTGAGACGATATGTGTACGGATCCCCGAGCGGCGAAAGACTGCGTTTCATTATGTGATCTTAAGATGCTGTTCAGATTGCGTTCAGATGATTCACCTGCTTTTTTATACGATCTTAACATTATGTGCAGATGTTATGAATACCAATTTTACGGAGAATAAATATTTTGACACAAATGCGTCGAATGATGTCGAAAAATGTAAAAAAATTATATATTTCAGTAATAAATGCCGAAACTTTTTTATTTTAAATTAAAAAAATTATTGCAAATGACGACAGTATGTGTTAAATTAAATACTGTCATAAGCGGTTAAAAAGAGATATCTGGCCGTGATAAATCTATTACGGAGGAGATTCGATGGAAAACACGATCAGGGTCATCATTGCTGACCCCAACGAGGAGTATCGGCTGCTTTTGGCAGATGCTCTGAACGCGGAAGGAGATATCAGCGTTTGCGGCAGCGTCGGCGACGGGCAGAAAGCTCTGGAGCTGATCAGGGAGCAACACCCGGACGTCTTATTGACGGAGATAGTGCTCAGCGGAATTGACGGGCTCGGCCTTTTGGAGCGTCTCGGCGAACTGCCGGAAAGCGCAAGGCCGGCTGCGGTGATTCTCTCCGGTTTTTCCAGTGAGCATGTCCTGGCAACTGCAGCAGCCATGGGCGCGGCGTATTTCGTTCAGAAGCCGTGTGATATTTCCGCACTTGCTGTGCGCATCCGCAGCATCGCCGGCAAAACAAAGGCCGCGGCTGCACCATCTGTTCTGCGCATGCAGCCGAAGCAGGAGCAGAGCCTGGAAAGCATCGTCACCGAGATTATACATGAAATCGGCATCCCGGCACATATCAAAGGCTACCAGTATCTGCGCGAAGCAATCATCCTGACAATCAACGATATGGATATCATCAATGCCGTGACAAAAGTTCTGTATCCCGCAGTCGCAAAGAAATTCGGAACCACACCCAGCCGTGTTGAACGCGCAATCCGTCATGCGATTGAGGTCGCCTGGGACAGAGGCGACATTGAAACGCTTCAGAAGTATTTCGGTTATACGGTGTCCAACATCAAAGGCAAGCCCACCAACAGCGAGTTTATCGCCATGATTGCCGACCGCCTGTACCTGCAGCGCACGCGTGATGCGCAGCACGACATGTGACCCGGCGTAAAAGCTGTTTGACGGCCTGTGCGTCAGAATTTTGAAGAGAATCCCCGTATTTCACGTTCTGGTTGAGATACGGGGATTTTTTCTGATCAAACGCTCTTGAATCGGCAATCCGAAGGAATTGACAGAAAAATTAAAATCAAATAAAATATATAATAATTTGCTTGGCAGATACATATTTTCATTCACTGACCTGGAGGTGGTTTTCCCGATGGATGATGGAAGTCCTGCGGGATATTTATCAGTCATCATACTTCTGCTTATGCTGAGCGCGTATTTCTCCGCAACAGAAACAGCATTTGCATCCATTAACCGGATCCGCATGATGAGCTACGCCGATGACGGCAACAGAAAGGCTGCCCGCGTGGTATATATCCTGGATCATTTTGACAAAGCGCTGACGTCCCTGCTGATCGGCAACAACATTGTCAATACGGCCTGCGCCAGTGTGGCGACGCTGATGGCCACAAAACTGTGGGGACAGGGGTCGGTTACTGCTGCTACGCTTCTGACCACGCTGGTTGTGTTCTTTTTTGCAGAAATGCTTCCGAAAACATATGCGAAGGAATGCAATGAGCGTTTTGCGATGTCTGTTTCCGGTTCGCTTCTGTTTCTGATGCGTATTTTTACGCCGGTCAGCTTTGTTTTTTCCAGACTCAGCAATGCGGCAAAGCGTTTGGTTTCCTCCGATGAACAGGAGGAGCCTACTGTTACGGAAGACGAGCTGCATGATATCATTGAAACCATCGGCGATGCCGGCGAACTGGATGATGATACGACTGAGCTTGTCCAGTCTGCGCTTGAATTCACAGGTACGACTGTCGCTGACGTGGTGACGCCCTGGAATCAGGTCACGACGCTGAAAAGCACGATGTCGGCGCAGGATGTCATGGAGGTTATCAATGCCGCACACTACTCCCGCCTGCCGGTGATCGATTCCGCCGGCGAAGTCTGCGGCATACTGCAGATCCGCAGATTTCTGAAGGAGTACCTGCAGAAGGGGGCCGGTGTTCGGCTGACGCGCCTGATGGACCGCGTGTACAGGATTCAGGGCGGTATGCCGATTGACGAGGTGCTTGACCATCTCAGTGCAAAAAAAGTGCACATGGCGGTTGTAGCGGCGCCGGACGGCCATACGCTTGGCATCGTTACCGTTGAGGATATCCTTGAGGAGCTCGTCGGCGAGATATACGACGAAGAGGATAAGGAGGCGCACGCAGATGAGTAATGTGCTTCCGTACCTTGCAATTCTGGTACTCCTGATCTTTTCGGCATTCTTCTCATCGTCTGAAATTGCTTTTTCATCTGCCAATGAGCTGCGTCTCAAACGTGCTGCCTCTGATGGTGGGGCGGCCAACAAAGCCGCACTGACCATCTATGAAAAGTTTGACAAGGCGCTGGTCACGATTCTGATCGGCAACAATCTTGTGAATATCGCGTCGTCATCCATTGCCACGGTCATTGCCGTTTCACTGATGGGTGACAGCGGCGCCTGGGTGGCCACCTTGGTGATGACCATTGCGCTGCTGACATTTGGCGAGATCCTCCCGAAAGTTGTTGCGGCTTCACAGCCGAACCGGATGAGCCGTTTTGCGGCGATTCCGCTGCGTATCCTGATGCTGGTTCTGTCCCCGCTCGTCTGGTGTGTGAATAAAGTCGTCGGTCTGATTTCAAAAATCTGGCAGAGCCATCAGAATTCCGGCCCGGCAGTGACGGAAGATGACCTTGAGACGATTCTGGACACTGTTGAAGAAGAGGGCGTTATGGATGAGGACGCCTGCGATCTTCTGCAGAGCGCGCTTGATTTTGAGGATGTGCTTGCCTACGAGATCATTACACCGCGTGTTGATGTTCTTGCGGTGGATGTTGATGATCCGCCTGAGGAGATTGTCGATACAATCATCAACTCCATATACTCCAGAATCCCGGTGTATGAGGGGACGGTTGACAATATCATCGGCATGCTCCACCTGAACCAGTGCCTGAAGCTTCTGGCTGCCGGCAGCAAGGCGACAATCCGGGAGCAGCTGCTGCCCGTGCAGTTCATTTATAAAACAACGCCGCTTCCCGAAGTTCTGAAAACCATGCGCACGACGAAATGCCATATGGCGGTGGTGACGGATGAATACGGCGGCACCATGGGCGTTTTAACCATGGAAGATGTGATCGAGCAGCTTGTCGGTGATATCTGGGATGAGTCGGATGTGATTGACGAGGAGTTTGTGCAGTTGGGGCCGGACCACTATGAAGCGGACGGCGACATGCGCATATATGACTTTTTTGATGAGCTCGACATTGACGACCGTGATTTTGACGACGACAATGCGACGCTGGGCGGATGGACAATTGAGATGGTGGGCGGATATCCGAAGGTGGGCGACAGCTTCACTTACAAGAATCTGACGGTCACTGTCAAGGAAGTGCAGGGCATGCGCGTTACGCGCCTGGATGTTGTCGTTCAGCCGCCGGAGGAGGACAGCGAAGAGGACTTTCTGTAAAAGGCTGCGCGAATGCGCGGTTCAGGACTGCCTGCTTCTGTCCGGCGCCTGTTTTTTGTTGAATTGAACACATTTCCGCTGAAAAACGGTATAGCCGCTGGCTATGCCGTTTTTTCTTTTGGATGTCTGTGCAGGCGGTCATATTCCTCCGGACAGGTCAATACAATGGATTAGACGCAAGGAGGGACGCTATGACAACGAAAGAATCGGATGGATATGACCGTGCGATGATGCTGCTGCCCTATGAACTGCGGGAACGGTTCAGACATGTTCTGCGGCAGGACAGGCTGCACGCAGAGGAACTCAGACTCCGGACAGGGCGCACGCCCACCGTGCTGCTGCCGGATGGGGAACTCGATCTCGGAGGCGCAGCTGTGCGCACGGAGGATATTGAAAAGACACTGGATATCGTGACGCGCGCATCCATCCATGCGGCGGCGGAGAGCATACGGATGGGATTTCTGACTGCGCAGGGCGGATTCCGTGTCGGACTGTGCGGATCTGCGGTAACCACAGGCGGACGTGTGGACATGCTCCGGAGCATTTCCTCTGTCTGCATCCGTATCCCGCATGCGGTGACCGGCATTGCCGAGGAAGTGCTTCCGCAGCTGTGCAGCGGGGGAACTTTTGAATCCACGCTTCTTCTCTCGGCGCCGGGCGGGGGGAAAACAACGCTTCTGCGCGATCTCGTGCGGCTGCTGTCAGACGGCAGCGCAGAGCTGGGTGTACGTCCCCACCGCGTAGCGCTGGCTGATGAACGCGGCGAGGTCGCTGCCATGTACGGCGGTGCGGCACAGCATGATGTGGGGGCGCACACGGATGTCATGGACATGTGTCCAAAGGCGCAGGCCGTGACAATGATGCTGCGCGCCATGAACCCGGAAGTGATTGCCGTGGATGAAATCACCGCTCCGGCGGACGCAGAGGCGATGAACAGCGCATTCGGCTGCGGCGCTGCACTGCTGGCGACGGCGCATGCAAAAAATGTGCATACGCTGATTGAAAAAGAAATCTACCGCCGCCTGCTCAACGCCGGCGTTTTCAGGAATATTGTCACAATTACGGTCGAAGGCGGCTGCCGCCGTTACAGAACTGAACGCTGGCCGGTATCCGGAGGGACGCAATGATACAGTGGATCGGTGCGATTATGCTTTTGTGCGGCTGTGCCGCATGGGGAATTACAGCCGTTATGCGGCTCCGGCGACGGACACAGGTTCTGGACAGCCTGTGCATGGCACTGACGGCCATGCGCATGGAGATCTGCGACCGCATGGCGCCCATGCCGGAAGTCTTCCTGCATCTGAGTCAGGAGCTTCCGTACCCGGCTGCAGCGCTGTTTGAAAACCTGAGCCGGGACATGGAGCAGCTGGGACGGCGCCCGCTGGCTGAAATCTGGCGCCGTGCGATTGAGGAGACGCCGGGGATGCTGCTGACGCCGCAGGAGGAGCTCTGTCTCAGTGAGCTGGGACTTGCTCTCGGTAAATACAGGGTCCAGGAGCAGGGTGCGGCCATAGCTTATACGCTGCAGCGGATGGAGCGCTGTGCCGGCCGCGCGCATGAAGAACAAAAGCGTGACGGACGGCTCCATGCCTGTCTCGGTGTTGCCGCAGGCGTTTTTGCAGTTATTCTTTTGATCTGAACATTCTGCGTATGCCAAAGAAGGTGGAGACATGGAAGTTGATCTGATTTTTAAAATTGCAGCCGTTGGTATTCTTGTCTCCGTGCTGAATCTGCTGCTGAGCCGCTCCGGCAGGGACGAACAGGCGCTGATGACGACAATTGCCGGTCTTGTGGTGGTGCTTGTCATCCTGGTGCGCGAAATCTCCGACCTGTTTGAGCTCATCAAGTCGCTGTTTGGGTTCTGAGATGGAAATTCTGATCAGAGCGGCAGCCATTGCCGCAGCCGGTGCGGTCCTCGGGATTGCAGTGCGCAGAAACGCGCCTGAAATTGCATTGATGATGACGCTGGCCGTCCTCTGCATGCTTGTTTATCTCAGCGCCGATCTGATGCGCCGGCTGACAGCATATATGGAGGAACTGGGGAGCATGGCCGGGGTGAATGCGGCTTCGGTCAGCATTGTTCTCAAAACAGTCGGCATTTCGATTGTAACAAAAATCACGTCTGCTGTCTGCCGGGACGCCGGACACCAGGCGGCGGCAGCCGGTATAGAGCTGGTCGGCTGCTGTACGGCGCTGTATATTGCCATTCCGCTGTTTGAGACGGCGATGGATATGATCATGTCCTTCTGCTGACGGTACTGCTATGAAAATAAGGTTTGCTCTGTTTTTTTTAATGGCCGCTGTCCTCATTCTGCCGTCAGCCGCGCGGTGCGCCTGGCCGGACACGGACTGCGGTACAGACTGTTCTGATCTGGTGGATACTGCGGCAGTCGGGCACGCTTTGCCTGACGACGCGCGCGATTTGCTGGAAGACGCTGATGCGGATGATGCCCGGAGCCTTTTTCGCCGTGTGCTTGAATGCGGCGGGGAAGCGCTCTCCGGCATTTTCGGCGATGCAGTCAGAAGCGCCGGCGCGCTGATGATTGTTGCTCTTCTGTGCGGCATCGGTACTTCTGTCGGCGCTGCGGGGGAAAGCGCGTCGGCCGGCTTTGTGGACACCGTCGGCGTACTTGCCGCTGCGGCCATTTCAGCCGGGCAGGTGGGAACTTTTGTCGGCCTGGCGGCCCGAACGATGGACGAGCTCAGCACATTTTCAAGAGCGCTTTTGCCGACTCTGACTGCAGCATGCGCTTTTTCAGGCAGCACCGCCGCGGGAGCGGGGAAATACGCGGCGACCATGCTCTGCACGGACGTCCTGATGACGCTGGCCAACGACGCTGTCTTTCCTCTGATTTTTACATATGTCGGCGCTGCCGCAGCCTCTGCGGCCTTTGGGAGCAGCGCGCTGGACGGCGCTGCCAAACTGATCAAATGGACATGCATGACGCTGATTTCACTTGTGGTTATGGCCTTTGTCACTTACCTCACTGTGACCGGCGCAGCGGCAGGTACGGCTGACGCAGCGGTTACGCGTTTCACAAAAACCGCCATTTCCTCAGCAGTACCCGTCGCCGGCGGGCTCATATCCGACGCTGCGTCTGCCGTGGCCGGCGGCATGTCTGCTCTGCGAAGCTCTGTCGGCATCATCGGTCTCGCCGCTGTCAGCGCCATATGCCTGGTGCCGTTTCTGCGGCTGGCTGTCCATTACCTGATCTTCAAGGCCGCCGCCTTGCTGGCCTCCTGCGCGGCAGGCGAGCGTCTTGCCGGATTCATCAATGCAGTCGGCGCTGCGTTCGGAATGGCGCTCGGCGTTGCAGGCGCAGGTGCAATCATGCTTTTTGTCTCCATCGTTTCGCTGATGAAGGTGGTGACGGTATGAGCAGCCTGCTTTCCGGCTGGCTTATTCGGCTGACCGGCGCTGCACTGATCGCTTCTGCGGCAGTCACGCTGGCGCCGGACGGGCCGGCAAAAAAAGCACTGCGGCTTGTCTGCGGCGTAATGATGATGATTGCGCTGATGTCCGGTGCAGCTGATTTTGACTATTCCGCCTATGCTGCGCGCTTTTCAGAATACAGGCAGCAGGCCCAGACGCTGATAGACGGCACGGAAAACAGCGGCACGCAGCTGGTGCGTTCCGTCATAGAAGCTGAGCTGGAGTCATATATATTGGACAAAGCGGAAGCGTGCGGCGTGTCTGACGCAGAAGTTGCAGTCTCTGCACGCTGGAGCAGCGACGGCTACTGGTATCCGGACACGGTGACAATCGCCGGACAGTTTGACGAACAGACCCGCCGTGAGATTTCCAGGTATATCACGGCTGAACTGGGTGTTCAGGAAATCGATCAGAGATGGGAATGCAGCGCAGATGAGAATGAGTGATCTGAATGTCAGAAAAATTGTCGCAGCCGCGCGCAGGAATGCGCCGGTCCTGCTTGTTGTCGCTGTCGGAATACTGCTGCTTCTGCTGCCGAAAAGCGGCGGCGCTGCGAAAAAAGCATCCGATTCACAGGCGGATGGGAGCATCGCCGCCTTCTCTGTTGAGACGCAGGAGGAGCGGCTGGCAGGGATTCTCGCGCAGGTTGAAGGCGCGGGAAAGGTTGCCGTTCTTCTGTCCGTGCAGGGTACGGGAGAGAAAATCTACGCGGTCGACACGCAGACAAAATCGTCGGCCGATGCATCGGGCGGCAGTGAACAGAGCGGCACAAGCGAGTATGTCACAGTGCGCACAGGCAGCAGCACGGAAGCGCCGGTAGCGGTGCAGACGGTGTATCCGGATTATCTCGGCGCCATTGTGGCAGCACAGGGCGCAGATCAGTCTTCCGTCCGGCTTGCGCTGACGGAGGCTGTTTCCGCTGCCACAGGGCTTGGCGCCGATAAGATTATCATAGTCAAAATGAAGTGAACTGGAGGAATTCGCATGAAAGTTTTCAAAAGAAATGCTGTGATCATTACTGTTCTGCTGTTTGTCGGGGCAGCGGTTTACCTGAACTGGGCATACGGCCGCCAGCAGGAGGACAGCCAGGTCAGCGCCGGAGGCCAGAACGCACAGCAGGCCGTCTCTTCCGGGAATGAGGAGGGTGCGTCCGGTGAGAGTGCTGGTTTGTTCTACGAAGCCGGTACGGACGCGGAAACTTCAGGCGGCACGCAGGGCGCGGCGGATATGGCGGGCTATTTTGACCAGGTCCGGCTGAACCGCCGGCAGGCCAGAGATGAAGCCACAGCGACGCTCAGCACAATTTCCGAAACCGCCGGCGCGTCCCAGGAGGCGATTGACGCGGCACTGGCGCAGATGATGCAGCTGGCCGGATGGACCGCGCAGGAGGCAGAGCTTGAAAGCCTGATCACTGCAAAGGGGTTTGCAAACTGCGTTGTTTTTATTGCTGAGGACGGCGTAACCGTTACGGTATCCGTTGATGCAGAGGGTCTTTCCACAGCCGGCGCGGCAAAAATTACCGACATTGTCACGGAGGAAACAGGCTGTACAGCATCTGACATTAAAATAATCGAAATAAAATAGGTGAATCAACTTTATTTTTCTCCATGTCTGTGGTAAACTGATTATGAATATTTTTAACCAGAAGTGGAGTGCTTAAGAATGGGAGAAAATAAGGAATATTTGTCACATCCTGACGAAAAGGGCAGCATCAATATTTCTGATGAAGTCGTTGCGGCCATTGCTGCAAACGCGGCGCTTGATGTTGAGGGTGTTGCTGGTCTGCCGGCTTCTCTCGGCAAGGATATCGCGGAAATTCTGGGACGGCGCAATCTTTCCCGCGGCGTTAAGCTGCTTGCGGAAGAGGATGGAATCACAATCGACGTGTGCATCAACGTTGCATGCGGCATTTCCGTCAGCGAGGTTGCAAAGGCTGTGCAGGCCGGTGTATCTGCCGCTGTAGAATCCACAACCGGTTTTTCTGTCAAGGCAGTCAATGTCCATGTCTGCGGCATTGCGCTTGAAAGCAAATAACTGCGGATTTTTCCACCTGCAGGTCAGGGCGGCAATTTGCCGCCCTTGTATCTGTTTGCCCATAAGAAAGATAATTGACCGGAGGACATAGACAGATGATACGAAAGACTGCCCGGGAAATCGTTATGCGCCTTTGCTTTGCGGTTTCTGCAGGAGGCGACAATGCGGACGCATTGCTGGACGGTTTTTTTGACAGGGAATACTACACCTCTCTTTCCGATGAGGATGAGATGTACGCACAATACCCGGACGACGCTTCCCGCGCATACATTGCCGCTGCTGTAAAGGGAATCGGTGCGCACAGCGCGGAGCTGGATTCCTATGTTGAAAAGTACGCCGTTGGCTGGAAATTCTCGCGCATCTCCAGAACAGCGCTTGCAATCATGAAAACTGCCATGTACGAAATCATGTATATGCCGGACATCCCGGTCGGCGTTTCCGTGAACGAGGCCGTGGAGCTGGCAAAGAAATATGACGGAGACGAGACTGCCGCATTCATTAACGGCATTCTCGGCTCCTTTGCCCGGAAAGAGCTGGCTGAAGCATGAAGGACGCCGTCATTGGATTTGATACCAGCAACTATACAACCTCCTGCGCGTGGTTCAACGGAGAAAGCGGCGAGAATTCCGGCATGCTGCTGGATGTGCGGCCGGGCGAGCTTGGCCTGCGCCAGTCTGAGGCGCTGTTTTCACATGTCAGGCGTCTGCCCGGCATTGTGGAGGCGCTGAAAATCGAGGGCAGCATTGCTGCCGTCGGCGCCAGTACACAGCCGCGTGAAACGGCAGATTCCTACATGCCGTGCTTTCTTGCCGGAGCCAGCCAGGCGCAGGTGCTCGCTGCATTGCTGAAGGTTCCTTTTTTCGCGTTTTCCCACCAGCAGGGACATATCGCCGCGGCCGCTTGGTCGTCCGGCCATCCGGAGCTGATGGACACGCCGCACCTGGCCTGGCATCTCTCAGGCGGTACAACCGAGCTGCTGTACGTCAAGCCGCAGGGCTGCGCTGTGGTCTGTGAGAAGGTGGGCGGTACGACGGATCTGGCTGCCGGTCAGGTCATTGACCGTGCGGGCGTCCTGCTCGGCCTGCAGTTTCCCGCAGGCAGGGCGCTGGATGCGCTGGCGGCTGAAGCCGTCCGCAAGACATATTACACGCCCAGGGTGAGCGGTCTGACTTTTTCTGTTTCAGGTATTGAGCATAAAATGAAGCAGATGCAGGATGCGGGCGAACCGCCGGCAGAAATTGCATATTTTACAATCGCTTCCGTCGTGTCTGCCGTGCATCGGGTCACTGCAAATGCCAGACGGCAGTTCGGCGCGCTGCCGGTTCTGTATTCCGGCGGCGTCGCCTCCAATTCTCTGCTGCGCGCCATGACGACGGACGGTTATTTTGCGCAGCCGCGCTATTCCACAGACAATGCCATGGGCTGTGCGATTCTGACATATCGGGCGGTAAAGTCGAATGGATAACAGAGTCATTACCGTTTCGCAGCTGAACGGATATCTCAAGGATATGATGGACGGCGACGGCCTGCTGCAGTCCGTTATGGTCACCGGAGAAATTTCAAATTATAAGGTCTATCCTTCAGGCCATCATTATTTTTCCCTGAAAGATTCCGGCGCCGCGCTGCGCTGTGTGATGTTCCGCGCCAGCGCCTCCCGTCTGCGCTTTGCACCTGCAAACGGGATGAAGGTCATTGCCGCCGGACGTGTGTCCGTATTCCCGCGGGACGGCGCGTATCAGCTTTATACGGAGCGCATGACGCCGGACGGCGCCGGGGACCTTGCCGTTGCCTTTGAGCAGCTGAAGGAAAAACTGCGGGCTGAGGGCCTGTTCGATCCGGCACATAAAAAGCCTCTGCCGCGTTTTCCGAAACGCATCGCAGTCATTACATCTTCCGCAGGCGCAGCCGTGCGGGACATTATCCGCGTGCTCAGGCACCGCTATCCGCTGGCTGAAGTCGTGCTCCTGCCTGTGCGGGTCCAGGGGGAGGAGGCACCTGCAGAAATTGTGTCTGCACTCCGCTACGCCAACCGCTGGCATGTGGGCGATCTGATCATCACCGGCCGCGGCGGCGGCTCCATTGAGGATTTGTGGGCTTTTAACGACGAGCGTGTTGCCCGGGCGATCTATGCTTCTGAAATTCCGGTGATTTCCGCCGTCGGCCATGAGCCTGATTTTACAATTTCGGATTTTGTGGCGGATCTCCGCGCGGCCACGCCTTCCAACGCGGCTGAGCTTGCCGTGCCGGATGCGGGCGAGCTGCGCGCCGCTTTGGAAAATGCACGCGCACGCGCGGATCAGAGTCTGCGCCGGCAGCTGGAGCGGTCGCGGAAGAGGCTGGACGACCTCTGTTCCCGGCGCGTTCTGCAGGATCCGATGAATTATCTTGCGGACAGGCGTGTGTCCCTGGACCATCAGCAGAGCGCGCTGACGGCTGCCTATCAGCAGCGGCTTTCAGCCTGCCGGCAGCGCTATATTGCTCTGGCTTCCAAGCTGGATGCGCTCAGCCCGCTGAAAATTCTGGGGCGCGGTTATGCAATTGCCCGGAAAACGGACGGTTCCGTTGTGCGGAAAACAGCTGATGTTCTGCCCGGCGACCGGCTGACGCTCCGTCTGTCCGACGGCTGCGTGGCCTGCACGGCAGATGAATAAGGAGAGATCAATTTGGCTAAGAAGGAATTGGATTTTGAGCAGTCTGTCTCCAGACTGGATGAAATCGTCAGACAGCTGGAGCGCGGCGACGTGCCGCTTGAGCAGTCGCTGAAGCTGTTTGAAGAGGGCACCGCCCTTGTCCGCAGCTGCGGCACGATGCTTGATCAGGCGGAGCAGAAAATTATCAAGCTGCAAAAAGGAGAGGACGGCTCTCCGGTTGAGCTTCCTTTTGAAGCGGAGGATGCATAAATGGATTTTACAAAAGAATACGACGCTGCGCGCGCGGCAGTTGAAGCGCAGCTGAACACATATTTTACCGGCAGCGCGCCGCAGGCGCTTCTGTACGAAGCCATGCGGTACAGCCTGCTGTCCGGCGGCAAGCGGATCCGGCCCGTCCTGACGGTCAAGTTTGCGCAGGCCTGCGGAAAAAGCATTGAGGAAGTGCTCCCGCTCGCATGTGCAGTGGAAATGCTGCACACCTATTCCCTGATTCACGACGACCTGCCGTGCATGGATGATGATCAGCTTCGCCGCGGCCGGCCGACCAGTCATGTGGTCTACGGTGAAGCCACGGCCGTCCTGGCCGGCGATGCGCTGCAGGCAGCCGCGTTTGAGACGATCCTGTCATCCGGACTTCCCAGCGGCATTGTGGTCGGCACGGCATATGAACTTGCTCATGCGGCCGGTGAGGACGGCATTTGCGGCGGGCAGGTCCTCGATATCCTCGGCGAGGGAAAAAAGCTGGATATCCAGGGCGTCTCCTATATCCATGAGCAGAAAACGGCGGCTATGATCCGCGCGGCTGTGCGTATCGGCGTGATTGCCGGAAGCGGTACAAAAAGCCAGCTTGAGGCTGCAACTGCGTACGCAGACTGCATCGGTCTCGCATTCCAGATTCGGGACGACGTACTGGACATTGTATCGACCACGGAGGAGCTGGGCAAACCTGTGGGATCTGACGCAGCAAACGAAAAAACAACCTTTGCAACGCTTCTGGGTATCGAGGAGTGCGAGCGGATTATCCGCGAGAAAACCGATTCTGCAAAGGCGGCACTTGAAGGGCACTTTGAAGACACGTCATTTTTCTGCGCGCTTGCGGAAAAACTGGCAACCAGAAAAAAATAGGGGTGAGGGGGCTCAGCATGGGCTTGCTTGAGAGAATCAGCACCCCGGCGGATCTCAAATTGCTTTCAGATCAGGAAATTAAGCAGCTTTGTGCAGAAATACGCACTTTTTTGGTTGAAAACGTCTCAAAAACAGGCGGACATCTTGCGTCAAACCTTGGCATTGTCGAGCTTTCCGTAGCAATTGAGCAGGAATTTGACACGTCAAAGGACCGGCTGGTTTTTGACGTTGGCCACCAGTGCTATGTGCATAAGCTTCTTACCGGACGCAGAAGCGGCTTTTCATCGCTGCGCCAGTACGGCGGAATGTCCGGTTTTCCGAAGCCTGGTGAGAGCAAGAGCGACGCGTTTATCGCCGGACATGCTTCGAATTCCATATCTGTCGCGCTGGGCATGGCGCGGGCTTTTGAGCTCTCAGGCTCTGACAGGCGCGTCGTTGCCCTTCTGGGCGACGGTGCGCTGACCGGTGGAATGGCCTATGAAGCGCTGTGCGACGCAGGTGTGCGCAAGCTGCCGATGATCGTGATTTTAAATGACAACGGTATGTCAATTACGAAGAATGTCGGCGGAATGTCGCGCCATCTGGCGCACTTGCGGATCCGGCCGGGCTATACCAAGTTCAAAAATGCTTACAGGCGCTTTTTTGCCCTGGTTCCCGGCGGGCGGTATATCTACCGTCTCTGTCACCGGCTGAAGACCGCTCTGAAGGGCGCGCTGCTTCGCTGTACCATTTTTGAAGACATGGGATTTCAGTATATGGGTCCTGTTGACGGACATGACGTCCGGCGGCTGCGGCTGGCGCTGCAGTCGGCCAAGCTGGTCAACGGACCGGTATTTCTGCATGTGATTACCCAGAAGGGAAAGGGATACCCGCCGGCTGAGGCAAATCCTGATCTTTATCACGGCGTTTCGTCGTTTGACCCGGATAAGGGGGTAGATGCCGCCTGCAGACCGACGTTTTCATCCGTCTTTGGTGAGACGATGATGGAACTTGCTGCGCGCGACAGGCGCATCTGTGCCGTTTCCGCCGCCATGACCTCCGGAACGGGTCTGACGCATTTTGCCGCCAGGTATCCGGAGCGCTTTGTGGACACGGGAATCTGTGAGGCCCACGCGGCTGCCATGTGCGCCGGTGAAGCCGCCGCAGGCGCCATACCGGTATTTGCGGTATATTCTACATTTCTTCAGCGTTCGTTTGATATGCTGATACACGATGTGGGCATCATGCGTCAGCACGTGGTGTTTGCAGTTGACCGTGCCGGTCTTGTCGGCGAGGACGGCGAGACGCACCACGGCATCTTTGATCTTGCCTATCTCTCGGCAGTCCCGGGAATGACCATATACGCGCCGTCAAGCTTTTCCGAGCTGCGCGCCATGCTGAAGCTGGCGGTTGAGGACTGCCGCGGACCTGTCGCGGTCCGTTACCCGCGCGGCGGCGAGGGTGCATATACCGGTACGTCCCTGCAGCCTGCGGAAGTGATCCGCAGCGGTGTTGACGTTACCTTGGTTACTTATGGTATAATGCTGAATACCGCGCTTGAAGCAGCAGAGCTGCTCGAACAGCAGGGGATTTCCGTTGAGATTGTCAAACTCGGCATTCTCTGCCCGCTCTGCAGCGATCTTGCACTCAGCAGTGCTGCCGCCACGGGGAATCTTGTTGTCCTCGAAGATGTGGTTTCCACCGGCTGTATCGGCCAGCAGCTGGCGGCACAGCTCCGGCTGCGCGGCATTTCAGTCGAACACATTGTATTGAAAAATCTCGGAAACAGGTTTATTCCGCAGGGAAGCAATGATGAATTGTACAGGTTCTGCGGTATTGATGCACAGAGCGTGGCAGCTGCGGTTGTGGAGGGAATACAGCTTGGCAAAAAAAAGACTTGATCTGGTTTTGACAGAACTGGGCCTGTGCGAAAGCAGAGAACGCGCCAAAGCCACAATTATGAGCGGCGTGGTTTATGTGGATGGTCAGAAGTCGGACAAGCCCGGCATGCCGGTGTCAGACACTGCGAAAATTGAAGTCCGGGCGCAGACGCTGCAGTATGTCAGCCGCGGCGGCTTAAAGCTGGAAAAGGCGCTGGATCAGTTTGCTGTTTCTCCGGAAGGCAGGATCTGTGTGGACTGCGGCGCTTCCACCGGCGGCTTTACAGATTGCCTTCTGAAACGCGGCGCAGTGAAGGTTTATGCCATTGATGTCGGCTACGGACAGCTGGCCTGGTCGCTGCGCAATGACCCGCGTGTTGTATCCATGGAGCGGACCAACATCCGTTATGTCACACATGAGCAGGTTCCGGATTGTCCGGCTCTTGCAGTCATTGATGTTTCGTTTATTTCCCTGCGTTTGGTTCTGCCGGCTGTGCGCGGCCTGCTGGCCGGGGACGGCGAAGTTGTCTGCCTGATTAAGCCGCAGTTTGAGGCAGGGCGGGAGAACGTCGGGAAAAAGGGCGTTGTCCGTGATGCCGGAATTCATGAGGAAGTTCTGCGCACGTTTATGGCAGATGCAGCCGCTGCCGGTTTCTCCGTACGTGCGCTGACGTTTTCCCCAATCAAGGGGCCGGAGGGAAACATCGAGTTTCTTGGCTATCTGGGACTGGACGGTGAACCGGCGCAGATCGACATCCCCGGGGTTGTGCAGGCTGCGCACCTTGAACTGAGGGAATGAATGATGAAGATATTGCTTTGCCCGAACCCTGACAGAGACACCGGTTACACGCTGACCGCGTGTGTGGCCGACCTGCTTCTCCGCAACGGCGCGGAGGTGGCCGTCTGTCCCGTCTGTGCCGGCTGCCTGCCTGCACTGCCGGTTATCTCCGGTATTCAGGCCACACGCCTGTGCGATGAACTGAAAAACACGCCGGATGTTGTCGTCACTTTCGGCGGTGACGGCACCATCCTCCACGCGGCCAGAGTTGTCGCTCCGAGCGGCGTGCCGATTCTCGGCCTGAATATGGGACATATGGGCTTTATTGCCGATCTTGAGCGCAATGAATGCGGATTGATTCTTCGGCTTCTGAACGGTCATTATAAAATTGAGCGCCGGATGATGCTGGATATCGCGCTTGAGCGCGGCGGGCGCATTCTTTCCCGCGACTGTGCGCTGAACGAAGTGGTCCTGCGCGGAATTGCCCGTCCGGTCAGCGTTTCCATTTTCTGCGACGGTCATCCGATGAGCAGCTTTTCCGGTGACGGCGCCGTTGTGTCGACGCCGACAGGCTCCACGGCATACTCTATGGCTGCCGGCGGGCCGGTTGTTGATCCGGATGCGGAAAACATCATCATCACGCCGATCAGTGCGCATGTGCTTTATGCGCGGGCGTTCGTTTTGGCGCCTGACCGCCGGATTACTGTGTCGGCCAGCGGACTTGAGACACGTTCTGCTTATTTCAGCGTCGACGGAAATGATCCTGTCACGCTGGAGCCGGGCGACCTGATCCATGTTACGAAATCACAGTGTGTGACAAATCTTGTAAAAATATCAGACCGGAGCTTTTATGAAAAGCTCTACTCAAAACTGGGAGGAAGGTCATGAAAGGCTCCAGACAGAAGATCATTCTCGACATCATTACAAACAATGACATTGAGACACAGAACCAGCTGATCGATGCGCTGAATGCGCACGGTATTGCGAGCACGCAGGCCACCATTTCGCGTGACATTAAAGAGCTGCGTCTGGTAAAAGAGCTGACGCCCGCGGGCACCTACCGCTACGCCGTTTCAGCCAGCCACTCGAATGACCACAATGAAAAGCTACGTAAAATCTTCCGCGAGAGCGTGACATCCTATTGCTGTGCGCAGAATATTGTGGTGCTGAAAACGCTGCCGGGCCTGGCGCCTGCTGCGTGCAGCGCGATTGACAAAATGGATATCGAGGGACTGGCCGGCACGCTCGCCGGAGATGACACGGCCTTCCTGGCCATGATTGACTGCGCACATGCACAGATGCTGTGTGATGAAATTGAAAATTATTTCTGAATCTGCCGGAATGGCGCGGGGTGAATGCCGATGATCAAAACTCTGCACATTGAGAACATTGCCGTTATCGAGCGGGCGGATCTTGATTTTGAGTCCGGTATGACAGTTCTGACCGGTGAGACCGGTGCCGGAAAATCCATCGTCATTGATGCGGTCGGCGCTGTACTGGGCGCCAGAACGTCAAGGGAACTTGTGCGCACAGGTGCCGCCAGCGCGCTGGCAAGCGCGGTTTTTTCCGTCGGCGCCGCCGGGGACTGGTGCGCGGAAAACGGCATTGAACCTGAGGACGGCCTGCTTTACATTACCCGCCGGATCTCAGCGGACGGGAAAAATATCTGCCGTGTGAACGGCTGTCCTGTTTCTGTTGCGCAGCTGCGGGTGCTCGGCGGACTGCTGATGGATATTCACGGGCAGAACGACGGGCAGCGCCTGATGGATGAACGCACGCATCTGCATGATCTGGACAATTTCGCCGGTGATGACGCTGAGCTTGCACTCTATCACGCGGCATATAAGGCATATCGCGCGCTGATCAGGGAAAAAGAGTCCCTTTCCACAGATGAAAGCGCGCGCGCCCGGCGTGTGGACACGCTCCAGTTCCAGATTGCCGAACTTGAAAAGGCAAATCTTCAGCCGGGCGAGCTTGACGAGATTACAAACCGGTGCAGTCTTCTGAAAAATGCCGGCAAGCTGACCGAGGCTGTAAACGCTGCAATTTTCGCGCTGGACGGCAGCGACAACGGAAGCGCATTGACAACCATCGGCGATGCGGAAGACGCACTCGGCACGGCAGCACGCTGGGCGCCGGAGCTGGAAAGCCTGGGTTCACGGCTGACGCAGCTGCGGTATGACGCGCAGGATATTGCCGAAACGCTGCGGGATTTTTCTGCTCAGCTTGATTTTTCTCCGCAGGAATACGATGAGCTGGAGGGAAGAATCAGCTTTCTGCACCGTCTGCTGCGCAAATACGGCGGGGATGAGACAGCGGCGCTGGAATACCTGGACAGCTGCCGCAGAGAGCTGGACACCATTGAATCCTCCGCTGACCGTCTGATCCTGATTGAGGCGGAACTGAAGAAAAAACATGCTGCGGTATTGGACGCAGGGAAAAAGCTGACCGGCGTCCGCAGGAGTGCTGCTGAACGTCTTGAGAAAAGGCTTTCTCAGGAACTGGCTCAGCTTTCCATGTCCGGCGTCCGCTTCAGGGTCCGGCTCCAGCCGCTGGATGAACCGGGGGCAGACGGCCTGGATGACGTCAGTTTTCTGATGTCTGCCAACGCCGGTGAGGAGCCGGGAAAAATCAGCCGGATTGCTTCCGGCGGCGAGCTTTCGCGGATCATGCTGGCCATGAAAAATGTTCTGTCAGAGCGTGATCCCGTGGAAACCATGGTTTTTGACGAAGTGGATACCGGCGTCTCCGGCATTGCCGCACAGCGTGTGGCTGAAAAGCTTGCCGCTCTCGCGCGCACACGTCAGGTGATCTGTGTAACACATCTGCCGCAGCTGGCTGCCATGGCCGACCACCAGTTTCTGATCGAGAAGGCCGAGTCCGGCGGCCGGACATATACGAGCATTGCGTCTCTCGACAGCGCACAGCGCCGGCGGGAGATTGCCAGGCTGACAAACGGCGAAAATATTACGGATGCTGCTCTTCGGGCTGCGGGTGACCAGCTTGCAGCTGCTGAGGAATACAGGAAAAACTGCCGTGCTTGACAGAAAACGCTGTGTATGTTATGATTCCACTGCCAAAGCGACGATGAAAAAGAAGTAAAGCCGCAGCGCTCTTCAGAGAGCGGCCGGGTGGTGCGAGGCCGCGGGGAAAACGGCTTGAATACATTTTCGGAGCTGCCGTCTGCAAAGGGCGGACGTGTGCGCACGTTACAGCGCAGGATGCTGGTTTCGGCACCCGAGAGTCCGTCTCTGTGAGGGGACGGAAATAGAGGTGGTACCGCGTACATTACGCCCTCTGTCGGAAGACAGAGGGCTTTTTTATAAGGAGAATGAATATGACCATTTACGATGAGCTTGTGGCCCGCGGGCTGATTGCGCAGACCACGGACGAGAATGAAATCAAGGATCTGATCAACAACGGAAAAGCGACCTTTTATATTGGCTTTGACCCCACGGCGGACTCTCTGCATGTGGGCCATTTCATGGCGCTGTGCCTGATGAAGCGCCTGCAGATGGCAGGGAACCGGCCCGTCGTCCTGATCGGCGGCGGCACCGGTTATGTGGGCGACCCCTCCGGCCGTACCGATATGCGCTCCATGATGACGCCTGAGGTCATTCAGCACAATTGCGACTGCTTCAAAAAGCAGATGGAAAAATTCATCGAATTCGGCGACGATAAGGCGATCATGGTCAACAACGCGGACTGGCTTCTGAAGCTGAATTACATTGAACTCCTGCGCGAGGTCGGCGCATGCTTCTCTGTCAACAACATGCTCCGTGCGGAGTGCTATAAGCAGCGCATGGAAAAGGGCCTGAGCTTCCTGGAATTCAACTACATGATCATGCAGTCCTACGACTTTTACTATCTCTACCAGCACTACGGCTGCAATATGCAGTTCGGCGGCGACGACCAGTGGAGCAACATGCTGGGCGGCACGGAACTGATCCGCAAGAAGCTCGGCAAGGATGCATATGCCATGACCATCACGCTGCTTCTGAACTCCGAAGGCAAAAAAATGGGCAAAACGGCCAATGGCGCCGTCTGGCTCGACCCGAACAAGACGTCTCCCTTTGATTTCTATCAGTACTGGCGCAATGTCGGCGACGCTGATGTGCTCAAGTGCATCCGCATGCTGACGTTCCTGCCGCTGGAGGAGATTGATCAGATGAGCAGCTGGGAAGGCAGCCAGCTGAACAAAGCGAAGGAAATCCTGGCTTATGAGCTGACCAAGCTCGTTCACGGAGAAGATGAGGCGCGCAAGGCGCAGGATACCGCGCGCAGCCTGTTTTCCGCAGGCGGCGCAGCAGATATGCCGACTGCCGAGCTGACCGATGCGGATCTGACTGACGGACAGATTGACATTCTCTCTGTTCTGCAGAAGTCCGGCCTGTGCACCTCCAAGTCTGACGCCCGCCGGGCTGTTGAGCAGGGCGGCGTTGAAGCGGCAGGAAAGAAAATGACCGCATTCTCCGAGACTTTTTCTGCCGATGTGCTGCGCGGTGAAGGCATTGTCGTACGCAGAGGCAAAAAGAATTTCCGCCGTGTTGTATTGAAATAATAACATCGGCCCGGCTCTGACACTGCGTGCCGGAGCCGGGCTGTGCAGTTTACGAAGGAGCGGAAGAATGTTAGACTTTATCAGAGCCGCATGCGCGGTCTGCCCTGTGCGCGTGGGTGATCCGTCGGCCAATGCGGACGAAATTTGTGCCAAGATCGATGCAGCAGGGAACGCCGGAGCGGACCTGCTCGTTTTTCCGGAGCTTGCAGTCACCGGGTATACCTGCGGGGATCTCTTTTTCCAGCGTCCGCTTCTGGACGGAACGCTGGCGGCACTGCGGAAAATCACGGATCACAGCCGGGGATTTGACGGAATTGCAGCTGTGGGGGCGCCGCTTGTTCTCGGCGGACAGCTGTATAACTGCGCCTGCGTCCTTGCGCAGGGAAAAATACTGGGGATCGTCCCAAAGACCTTCCTGCCCAACTACAATGAATACTACGAGAAGCGCTGGTTTTCGACTGCGCCGGAGCTGACGTGTGATCACATCTCTGCCCGTCAGCTGGGATTTGATGCTGACTATGATATCCCTGTCGGCGCCGATCTGCTCTTTGACTGCGGCGGCGCGCGCATTGGCGTGGAGCTGTGTGAAGACCTGTGGACGCCCTTGCCGCCCAGCACGCTGCTGGCCATGGCCGGCGCCGAGCTGATTGTGAATATGTCTGCCAGCAACGAGACCATTGCCAAACGGGAATACCGCAGGCAGCTGGTCTGCCAGCAGTCTGCCCGCACACTGACAGGCTATATTTATGCGTCTGCCGGCGCTTCCGAATCCACAACAGACGTTATTTTCTCCGGTCACAGCCTGATTGCGGAAAACGGCGCCTTGCTGAAGGAAAATGAAAAGCTGATCGATGATGACAACCTGATCACAGCTGACATTGACCTTGGCCGGATCCGCGCCGACCGCCTGAAGCTGAAGGGCTTCAAGGACAGCGCCGCCGTATATCAGCTTCCGGCTTACAGAACCGTTGAAATCCCTGCTGTGAATGACGATTTTTCTGCCGACGGCACTCTGCACCCGCTTTCCAAACTGCCGTTCGTGCCGGATACAAAAAGCGGCCGCCTGCAGCGCTGTATGGATATTTTTGAAATGCAGGTGGCCGGCCTGAAAAAACGGCTGCAGGTCACCGGTGCAAAGGCGGTTGTGGGTGTTTCAGGCGGTCTTGATTCCACGCTGGCGCTGCTTGTCTCGGCACAGGCCATGAAGGAGCTGAACAGACCGGTTACAGATCTAATCGGCATTACCATGCCCTGTTTCGGCACCTCGGACCGGACTTACCGGAATGCGCTGACACTGATGGAAAAGCTCGGCGTTTCCACCCGGGAAATCAATATCCGCGAGGCCTGTACCATGCATTGCCGGGACGTAGGTCACGATATTTCCAGGCTGGATGTCACGTTTGAGAACATCCAGGCGCGTGAGCGCACGCAGATTCTGATGGACGTGGCCAGCGAGGTCGGCGGCTTTGTCGTGGGAACCGGCGATCTGAGCGAGCTGGCACTGGGCTGGTGCACATACAATGCCGATCATATGAGCATGTACGGCGTCAATGCCAGCATCCCCAAAACCCTGATCCGCTGGATGATTGCCAGCGTTGCGCAGTACGATGTGTTTGAAAGCTGTTCAGCTGTGCTGGAGGACATCATTGATACGCCCATCAGTCCTGAGCTTCTGCCGCCGGATGAGAAGGGGAACATTGCCCAGGAGACGGAAAGCATCATCGGTCCATACGCACTGCATGACTTTTTCCTGTATTATATGCTGCGCTTCGGTTTTTCGCCGGCAAAAATCTATGCCCTCGCGCGCCGCGCGTTCAAGGACGATTTTTCCGGAGAGGAAATCCTCAAATGGCTGCGCAGTTTTTACCGCAGATTCTTTACGCAGCAGTTCAAGCGCAGCTGCCTGCCTGACGGTGTGAAGGTGGGAAGCATCTGCCTGTCGCCGCGCGGAGACTGGCGTATGCCGAGCGATGCATCCGCGGCGCTCTGGCTGCAGGAGGTTGACCGGCTGAAGGCCTGAAACAGCCGTTGTTTTTCATATTCAGTAACAATACCTGTCCGCTGTGCATATTTTATGCCGACCGGAATACACATGTGATGTAAGAAGGGAGGTATATACCGGTGGACAGGTATAATATTTATCAGGAAATCGCAAGGCGCACAGACGGCAACATCTATATTGGCGTCGTCGGACCGGTACGCACAGGAAAATCAACTTTTATCAAGCGGTTTATGGAGACGCTTGTCATTCCGAACATCGAAAACACATATGCCAGGGAGCGCGCCCGCGACGAACTGCCGCAGAGCGGCAGCGGACGGACAATCATGACAGCAGAGCCGAAATTTGTCCCTGAAGACGCCGTGGATATCAGTCTGGACGGCATGGCCGCGTGCTCCGTGCGGATGATTGACAGCGTCGGCTATATGGTCGACGGCGCCATCGGCGAGTTTGAAGGCGGCACGGAACGCATGGTGACGACGCCCTGGTTTGATCACGAGGTAACCATGCGTGAAGCTGCGGAAACCGGCACGAAAAAAGTCATTACCGAGCACTCAACCATCGGCATTGTCATTACAACCGACGGCAGCATCTCGGATCTGCCGCGGGAAAACTACATTGAGCCGGAACGCCGTGCCATCACCCAGCTGAAGGAAATCGGAAAACCTTTTCTTGTGCTGCTGAACTGCACGGATCCGGACTCTGAAAACGCACAGAAGATCAGGGCAGATATTGAGGAATCCTACGGCGTGTCCTGCATTGCCGTCAACTGTATGCTGCTGGACGAGGAACAGATCACCGGGATGATCAAATCTGTCCTTTATGAGTTTCCTGTGGGAGAGCTGGGACTTTATCTGCCGAGCTGGGTGGACGCGCTGCCGATGACCCATCCCGTCAAAAACGCCCTGCTGACAGGCATCCGCGAAACGGCAGAGGGCATGGTCCGCGTCCGGGACGTCTCGGCCTGCATCAGTATGATGGGTCAGATCGAATGTATACAGACTGTGACTGTCAGCGAGGTAGATCTCGGCACAGGCACCATAACGGCATGCGCCGAACTGCCCAGAAGCCTGTTTTATTCAACGCTCAGCGACGAATCCGGCTTTACTGTGGCTGATGACGGAGATCTGATGCAGCTTCTGATCCGTCTTTCCGCAGTCAAGGAAAAGTATGACCGCATTGCGCAGGCGCTGGACGATGTATATGAATCCGGCTACGGCATCGTGCTTCCTTCCAGTGAGGAATTGTCCCTTCAGGAACCGGAAATCGTCAGGCAGGGCGGGCGATACAGCATTAAGCTCAAGGCCAGCGCCCCGTCTATCCACATGATCCGCGCAAATGTCGAGACGGAGGTATCTCCGGCAGTCGGCGGAGAGCGCACGAGCGGGGATATCATCAATTTCCTGCTTCAGGAATTTGAGGGCGACGCGTCAAAAATCTGGGAGTCAAACATGTTCGGCAAGTCGCTGTATGATATCGCAAGCGAAGGATTGCAGGCCAAAATCAAGCGTATGCCGGATGAAGCAAGGCAAAAACTGCAGGAAACCCTTCAAAGAATCATCAATGAAGGCAGCAGCGGTCTGATCTGCATCCTTCTCTGATCCGAATTGACGGGTTTCCTGTTTAACTCCGGTCAATATGTACAAGAGTGCAGCATGATTTCGACTAAAAATTCATTTAATGGTAGGAATTTTAAAATTCATTGCATATTTGCAGGATAAAGGCTATAATTGATTCATAATTATTGCTGGAAGGATAATGTGCAATGAAACCCATTTCTGCAACTGCCAAGAGTATTGCGCCGTCTGCGACGCTGGACATTGATACACTTGCAAAACAGATGAAGGCCGACGGCATTGATGTGATTGCTTTCGGTGCCGGCGAGCCTGATTTTAATACGCCCGAACACATCAAGGAAGCGGGTATTGAAGCAATCCGGGCCAATAAAACGCGTTATACGCCTGCATCCGGCCTGCCTGCGCTGAAGTCTGCAATCTGCTCCAGTATTGAAAAGCAGTTCGGCCTGAAATATGAGAATAAAAACATCTGCGTCAGCAGCGGTGCAAAGCATATCGTTTATGTGTCTGTTATGGCGCTTGTGAACCCCGGCGACGAAGTGATCCTGCCGGCACCTTACTGGGTAACCTACATGGAGATTATCCGCATGGCAGGCGGCGTCCCTGTTGTGATTGATACGGATGAGCGCACGCACTTCAAGCTGACGCCTGAAATGCTGGAAAGCGCAGTCACTGAAAAAACCAAATGCCTTCTGCTGAACAACCCGTCCAATCCCACCGGCATGGTATATACCCGCCAGGAGCTTCTGGATTTGATGGAGGTTGTCAAAAAGCACGATCTTTACGTCATCAGTGATGAGATCTACAACACGCTGACATACGGCTGCACACATACATGCCTGCCGACCCTTGACGAAGACATCAAAAACCGCACCATTCTGATTGACGGTCTGTCCAAGACATATGCAATGACCGGCTGGCGCGTGGGTTATTCCGCAGCCAATGAAGAAATCACAAAGGCCATGTCCAACTATCTGAGCCACTCGACCGGCTCAACCTGTACAATCTCACAGTATGCCGGAATGGAAGCCCTGGTGAACAACACCGACGAGGCGGAGCAGATGCGCCAGGCTTTTGATGAACGGCGTCAGTATTTCCTGCGCCGCATCGCGCAGATCCAGGGCGTCAGCTGTATTGAGCCTGAGGGCGCATTTTACATCTTCATGAATATCAAGCAGCAGCTGGGCAAAACCTTTTTCGGCGAGAAAGTGGAGACCAGCGCACAGTTTGCCCAGTCCCTGCTGAAAAACGGCCTGGTCGCTGTCGTTCCAGGCGGCGCGTTCGGGGCTGAGGGCTATATCCGCTGGTCTTATGCCACCAGTATGGATGCAATCCGTACCGGTCTGGATCGGTTTGAACAATTCCTGAAACAGGGAAAATAAACAGCGGTTTTACATTCCGGCGTACGATACAGTACGCCGGTTTTTTTACTGCTGGGAAGACGTTGTTTTTTCCATATCTTTCGTGCTATAATACATTAAATAAATCAGGATGATTAATGGGGAAAAACATGAAAAACGCATACGAGGGAAACAGGCGCACGGCGGATCCCGCGGCGCGCCATACATCAAATTCGACACTGATCCGCAGATTCTGGCCGTATGAGAAAAAGTACTGGAAGATTATTCTGATTGATCTGACCTGTGCGCTGCTGACCTGTCTGTGTGATCTGATTCTGCCGCTGATTCTGCGCTATATTACAAATACGGCAGTCAGTGATCTTGCGGCTCTGACTGTCGGCGTGATCCTGAAGCTGGCGCTCCTGTACCTGATCCTGCGCCTGATTGACGCCATCGCGCAGTATTATATGGCCAGCACCGGCCACATTATGGGTGTGTATATTGAAACAGATATGCGGCGTGATGCCTTTGATCACCTGCAGCGGCTGAGTCAGGCGTACTACTCGAATACTAAAATCGGTCAGATTATGGGACGGATCACAAACGACCTGTTTGACGTAACCGAGTTTTCCCATCACTGTCCCGAAGAGTTTTTCATTGCCGCAATCAAAATTGTTGTCAGTTTCATCATTCTCTGTACATACAACATCCCGCTGACGCTGCTTCTTTTCCTGTGCGTACCGCTGATGGCAGTCGTCTCCACCGCCATCAACCAGAAGCTGCGTGCGGCCTTCCGCCGCCAGCGTGTGCAGATCGGCGAGCTGAACGCGCAGATTGAAGACAGCCTTCTGGGCGAGCGCGTTGTGAAGGCGTTCAGCGCCGAAGAGATGGAAAAAGACAAATTTGAGGAAGGGAACCGGACCTTCCAGACCATTAAAAAGCATACATACAAGTTTATGGCGCGCTTTCAGTGCTCGACGCGCCTGTTTGACGGCCTGATGTATCTTGTGGTCATCCTGGGCGGCGGTCTGTTCGTAGTCAACGGCTATATCAATTCCGGCGATCTTGTGGCTTATACCCTTTATGTCAGCACACTGATTGCGACCATCCGCAGAATCGTTGAGTTTGCCGAGCAGTTCCAGCGCGGCCTGACCGGTATCGAGCGTTTCTTTGAGATTATGGACACGCCTGTGGACATCGAGGACGCGCCGGACGCCTCTGAACTGCAGGTGAGGCAGGGGAAGATCGAATTCAAAAACGTCTCTTTTGAATATCCGGATGATCACAACTCCGTGCTGCGCAACGTAAACCTGACCATCAGCCCGGGGGAGCGGCTTGCCCTTGTCGGCCCCTCCGGCGGCGGTAAGACAACCATGTGCAGCCTGATTATGCGCTTTTATGACGTTACTTCCGGCGAAATAGACATTGACGGTCAGGATATCCGCGATGTCACGCTGAAAAGCCTGCGCAGCTCCATCGGCATAGTCCAGCAGGATGTGTACCTGTTCAGCGGTACGGTGGCCGAAAACATTGCCTACGGCAAGCAGGATGCGACGCGGGCTGAAATTGAGCAGGCCGCCAGGCTCGCGGGAGCAGACGCTTTCATCCGCGCGCTGAAGGACGGATATGACTCCTATGTGGGCGAGCGTGGTGTGAAGCTTTCCGGCGGCCAGAAGCAGCGGATTGCCATTGCGCGTGTGTTCCTGAAAAATCCGCCGATCCTGATTCTGGACGAAGCCACAAGCGCGCTGGATAACGAAAGCGAAATTCTGGTCGGACAGAGTCTCGACAAGCTGGCGCACGGCAGAACGACGCTGACCATCGCGCACCGGCTGACAACCATTAAAAATGCAGACCGGATTCTGGTTCTTGGCGCGGAAGGAATCGTTGAAGAAGGAAACCACGAACAGCTTCTTGCCGAAAAGGGCATTTATTACCGGCTCTGGAATCAGATTCCAACCGGAGAGACATTATAATCAGAAAAAGCATAAGGAAACTGCTCCCCACAGGACATTCTCCTTATGCGGGAATAGGCGCCGGAAATCCAAGCCTGCAGCACTGCTTGCAATTTACGAGCGGACCAATACCGAAAAACAGGGCATCTTCTGAATGAAGATGCCCTGTTCTGTCATGTCCTGTTCTTGCCGGACAGTATATCTTATTTTGCAAGAACCTTGTTCAGTCTTGCAAAGCGGGGGAGACCGTTTTCAAGCTTTCTCTCCGGCTCGCCCTGGATCAGAGGCAGTGCGTAGTCAATGAAGTCCTGGGTGACATAGTTCTGCTCCGGGGTGATCCACTCCAGAGGAACCTTCTTTTCGTAGTTTGCAACGTCAGTCAGGTTCAGCAGTTCAGGCTCGCAGGTGTACTTGCCGCCGTCACGGCTGCACTTGAAGCCGACCATCTTGCCGGTAATGCCGGAAACCGCGCTCTCAACAGCTACTTTACCGGCCATGAATGCTTCTTCAATATCGGTTTTGGAGGCAAGGTGTGCGCCGCAGCGCTGCAGCAGGCTCAGCTCGATGCCGCGGACCTTGGCGCCGGTCTTTTCCTTGACCACTGCGGCCAGATGTGCGGCCAGACCGCCCAGCTGTGCGTGACCGAAACCGTCAGTCGCAGAGGTTTTTGCCTCGGAAACGAAGCTGCCGTCGGCATAGTGGATGCCTTCGGAAACAGCGACGATGCACTTGCCGGACTTGTTGTAAATCGCAGTCACGTCGGCAAGGAACTTGTCCATATCAAAATCGGTCTCAGGCAGATAAATCAGGTCGGGGCCGCAGCCGACAACGCCGGCAAGAGCGGCAGAGGCGGCGAGCCAGCCGGCATGACGGCCCATGATCTCGATGATGGTGATCATGCCCGTGTCATAGACTCTGGCATCCTTGTAGACTTCCGCGCAGGAAGTTGCAATGTACTTGGCGGCGCTTGCAAAACCGGGGCAGTGGTCGGTGCCGAAAAGGTCATTGTCTATGGTCTTGGGAACACCCATCACACGGCAGTCCCAGCCGGATTTGGCCATGAAACGGCTGACCTTGTCGCAGGTGTCCATGGAGTCGTTGCCGCCGTTATAGAAGAAATAACGGACATTGTACTTCTTGAAGATCTCAAGAATCCGCTGGTAATCGGTATCATCTTTGTCAGGATCGGCAATTTTATAGCGGCAGGAGCCAAGTTCGGAAGAAGGAGTATTGAGAAGGAGCTCGAGCTCTGCTGCGTCTTCCTTGCTCATATCATAGAGCTGATCCGCCAGGACGCCCTTGATACCGTGGGCAGCACCATACACATTGGTAATTTCGGGGGTGTCCAGAGCCGTTCTGATTACGCCGTAAGCGCTGGCATTGATAACAGCTGTGGGGCCGCCGGACTGGCCAATGATACATGCGCCGACTAATTTATTACTCACTTTGGAATTCCTCCTTAAAATGTATATATATTTTTGCCTTAAGTATAATAACATATATTATACGCAAAATCAAAGTGCAAATTGTTAAAAATTTCTCTTGAATTAGACATTCTTTATGGTATTATATACTTACTGCAATTAATGTAAGGAGTTGTAATAGAATGGCAAAAGTTACATCCACCGAAATGTTCAAAAAAGCATACAATGGCGGTTATGCGATCGGCGCCTTCAATGTCAACAATATGGAGATTATCCAGGGTATTGCTGACGCAGCAATCGAGGAAAAAGCCCCTCTGATTCTGCAGGTTTCTTCCGGCGCTCGTAAGTATGCTAAGCATATTTATCTGATGAAGCTGATCGAGGCTGCCATCGCTGATGCTGAGGAGAATGCAGGTTTTGATCTTCCTGTCTGCGTCCACCTGGACCACGGCGATACCTTTGAGCTCTGCAAGAGCTGCATTGACGGCGGCTTCACCTCCGTTATGATTGACGGCAGCAGCAAGTCCTTTGAAGACAACATCGCCCTGACCAAGAAGGTCGTTGAGTATGCCCATGACCACGGCGTCGTTGTTGAAGGCGAGCTGGGCACTCTGGCCGGCGTTGAAGACGATGTCAATGTCAGCGAAGAGGATTCCTCCTACACCCGTCCCGAAGAGGTTGAAGAGTTCGTGACCAGAACCGGCGTTGACTCTCTGGCCATCGCCATCGGCACCAGCCACGGCGCTTACAAGTTCAAGCCCGAGCAGTGCACCCGCAATGCAGAGGGCATCCTTGTTCCGCCCACGCTGCGCTTTGACATTCTTGAAGAAGTCTCCAGACGTCTGCCTGGTTTCCCGATTGTTCTGCATGGTTCTTCTTCCGTTCCTCAGAACTTCGTGAAGCTGATCAACGAGTACGGCGGAAAGATGCCTGACGCTGTTGGTGTTCCTGAGGATCAGCTGCGTCATGCCGCATCCCTGTCTGTCTGCAAGATCAACATCGACTCCGACCTGCGTCTTGCCATGACCGCTGCCATCCGCGAGCACTTCGCACAGAAGCCTGCTGATTTCGACCCCAGAAAGTACCTCGGCCCCGGCCGCGATTATATCAAGCAGATCGTCAAGCACAAGCTCGTCGATGTCCTCGGCTGCGCCGGCAAAGCATAAGCTGTTTATTTTTGTTGATCTTTGGCCGCGGCACCCTGTCGGGTGCCGCGGCTTTTGCATGATCCGGCTATTGACAGTCGAAATCTGTAATATTATACTGATCATGCCAGAATAAGTATTCAAAATCGTGTAAAAAACAGACGTTCGGCAACATACTTTGGACAAATCTGTCTGTCCGGGAGAACGGCTTTTGTCTGACGGCGCACCCCTCTGCGTCTTCAGCGCTGCCGCAAAGATTCCGGCTGGCCGCTGTGCGGACTCTTTCCGCATACGCCGGGACGATCGTCTGATTGCGCAAGAGAGGAGAAGCGCTGCATGAAAACGAACAAGCGGACAGATGCACCGCGCAGGCCTTCAGATGCACCGGAAAGCAGGCGGTATTCCCGCAGCCCGGCATCTGACCGTACCAGACGGTTATTCCGGATTTTTCTGCTGGTGATTGCCGCAGTTCTTTACGCTTTGTCGTATGTTCCCGGGCTTCCGGCTGCTGTCCGGATCATTCTGGAGGTTGCCGCTTTTCTGGCCGCCGGTTTTGATATTTTCCGCAAAGCTGCTGCCGGGATTCTGAGCGGCGATTATTTCAGCGCCAATGTTCTGATGACCGTAGCGGGAATCTGCGCTTTGTGCATCAATCAGCCGCATGAAAGCGTCCTGATCATGTTCATCGCGCAGCTCGGAAATCTCCTGCAGGACAAGGCCGTCGCCAGTTCGCACACTGTCATTGAACGTCACCTGAAACTCTCGGCAGAATCTGTCAGAATCCAGACGCCTGACGGTCTGAAAACTGTCCCCGCGGAAAGCATCCGGCCCGGGGAGACGTTTATGGTCTTTGCCGGTGAGCGCATTGCGCTTGACGGTGTTGTGCGCTCCGGCACATCAGAAATAGATACTTCAAACCTGACAGGCGACGCGCAGCCGCTGAACGCTGGACCCGGCTGCCGCGTTCAGGCCGGATGGATCAATATCACCGGTGCAATCAGCGTCCGGGCAACGCATTCAGCTGCTGATTCCGCCGCTTCCCGCGTCGCGCAGCTGGTCGGCGGTGCAAAGGGCTCAAAGGGCAGTGCAGACAGCCTGGCTGCCAAATTTTCCAGGAACTACACGCCCGTTGTCTTTGCTCTTGCCCTGGTGATTGCGGTCTTTGTGCCGCTGGTTTTCAAACAGTCATATTCCATCTGGATCCACAGAGCGCTGGTCCTGTTGGTTGTTTCCTGCCCGTGCGCATTTGTTGCCAGTGTCCCGCTGTGCTATCTCGCGGGAATCAGCGGCGCATCCAGACACGGAATCCTGTTTAAAAATGCCGCTGCTGTTGACCAGCTTTCCAAAACACGCTGTGCAGCATTTGGCAAAACCGGCATACTGACCGGCGGACGTTTCTCTGTATCCGAAGTCCGGCCTGCTCCGGGTGTCTCCAAACGGCATCTGCTGACTTTTGCCGTGTATGCTGAGGCCGGCTGTGCGCATCCGTTGGCGCAGGCCATTCTGGATTATGCCGGCGTACGTCCGGAATCCGATCTGATTGCCTCTGCTGAGGACGTCCGCGGCCGCGGACGTCTGGTTACACTCGCCAGCGGTCAGCGCATCGCCGCCGGAAATGTTGTTCTGATGCGTGAGCAGGGAATCCGCCACGAAATCGAACAGCCTGCCGCCGCTGCCGTTCACATCGCTGCAGCCGGCCGGTATTGCGGCTGTATTCTGCTGGAGGATACTGCGCGCGAGGATGCCCGCGACGCGGTTGAAGCGCTTTATGACCAGGGCATCGACAAGTGCATTATGTTAACCGGTGACTCCAAGGAAGAATCTGCGCCGGTGGCCGCGTCCCTGAATCTCAGCGAGGTTTTCTCCGGCTGTCTGCCGGCTGAAAAGCTGCGCGTCATTGAGACCTATCAGCGCAGTTTCCGCAAGCACGGCGGCGGCACGGTCGCTTATATCGGCGACGGCGTCAGCGATGTGCCTGAGATCACAGCCGCAGATGTCGGAGTTGCACTGGGCGCCTTTGATTCTGAGCCGGCAGTCTCTGCTGCGGACGTTGTAATCACAACGCGCGACCTGAAGAAGGTACCGGAGGCTGTGCGTCTGGCCAATTCCGTTTCTCTGATCTGTGCGGAGAATATCGTGTTTCCCATTGTAGTCAAACTGATTTTGATTATCTTTGGCCTGTCCGGCATGATCATGCTCTGGACCGCCGTTCTCGCAGACGTGGTGACATCTGTCCTTGCAATTCTCAACGCCATGCGCTGTCTGAAAAAATAATGCGTCCCGATTTTGCCGCGCAGGCAAAAAGGGGAGTGCAGGTGCAATTGTAAAAAAAGAGGGCCGCACACGCCGTGCGGCCCTCTTTTTATCGTCCGGCGGACAGTGCCGCCGGAAACAGTCAGCGGATCAATTCAAGAACGCCTTCGGCGATCAAAAGGATTCCTGATACAACGAATACCCAGGCGATTGTCCCGCTCTGATTCAAAAGCAGGCATGCGCCGGCAAGAACGGTCACCGCAGGTTTAAAATACACAGCCAATCCGGCCTTTGCCGGGCGGCCGGCGCCGGATTTTCCGATATTGATGATCTGAAGAAGTCCGACGATCAGAAGCGCCGCCGCAAAAACGTACAGGGCCAGATTGACAAACACCCATCCGAAAACAAGGATGCAAACACCGATGACCGCCTGAATCACCGCGGAATTTGTTCTTTTTCCTGTGAAATCAACTATCGCGGAGATCAGTACCGCAGCGCCGAGCACTGTCAGTGCGATGCTGATTACATCGTTTTTCAGAATAATCAGCAGAATTCCAAGCACAACAGACGCGATTGCCGCAACAGGATTTCCTCTGTTTATCATAAATATTCTCCTATTCTCCGACTTTTCTGTTTTCTGGACGCTGCGCCGCCCGCAGCTGCGGCCAGCTGTGCATCAGTCCCGATCATTTCCCGTTTTTCTCCTCAGGCCTGAAGTCGGCCAGAGGCGAGAGCTCCGCGGCTTTCCGCAGTCCCTCGCTTTCCACATGGGTGTAAATCTCTGTGGTATTCAGATGCTCATGCCCCAAAAGCTCCTGCAGCGTACGCACGTCCACACCGTTATGGAGCATCAGCGTCGCCGCCGTGTGGCGCAGTTTATGGGAAGAATACTTGCTTGCATCCAGTCCGGCTTCCAGAAGGTGTTTTTTGACCAGCGCGTGGACTGTGGAACGGCTGATGCGCGTGCGCCGGCTGGAAAGAAAAAATGCGCGCCGCTCAGCAGTCGCGGTGTCCCTGCGGACGGCCATGTAGTCCTCAATTGCCTGCGCACAGGCATCGTTGACGTAAACGATCCGTTCCTTTCCGCCCTTGCCGTACACGCGCAGGCTTTCTTTCCGCACGTCGTTTATATTCAGCCCCACAAGCTCGGATATACGCAGGCCGCAGCTGAGAAAAATCATCAGAATACAGTAGTCCCGCTCCTTATTTGCGCCATCTATGGAGCTGAGCAGCGCACGGCTTTCCTCAAGGCTCAGGTAGCGCGGCAGGGTTTTCGGCTTCTTCGGCGTGTCCATATCCTGCACAGGGTTTTCTTTCAGCTGGTTTGTCTTGACCGTCAGATATTTATAAAACGAACGCAGCGTGGCAATTTTTCTTGCGCGTGAATTGGCGTTCAGGCCGTGATCCGTGTCGGCGCTGTTCGGATGCTTTGCACGTTCCCGTGAGAGAAACCCAAGATACTCATACACATCCGAGAGCGTGACTGAACCGACAAATGAAAGATCCACATCGCTGATGGAGATCTCATCAAAATCAGTATCCGGAGGAACGCGGCCCTTCAGCACCTTCATATAGCGCAGAAATGTGCGCAGATCGAGATAGTATTCATCCACAGTCTTCTGGGAATGGCCCTTGATCGTCTCGTGATATGTCAGGAAGCCGCGGACAACCTCAGGCGCGTCGTCTCTGTAGCTCATATTCAGATATCCCAGCGGACGCGGACCGGCTGGCAGGTTTCCATGGATGCGTTGCAGGCAAGAGCAAAGGCCAGACTTTTGACCGCGTCGGCATACGTTGAGCGGATCTTTGAACCATCGTTTGCAATGACGGCGTCAATAAACGTCTCGTCGCAGATCAGGCCGGCGTCGCCCTCCTGTGTGAAGGTCTGTACAAGCGCATCTCCGCTGCGAACCGTACCGTCATCAGAAAATCCCATGGCCCCGGTTGTCTCTTTGCCGGCGGCAGTATAGATCTTTGCATATTCGATAATCGCATGATCCATGCGCGCATCCCTGGCGCTGAACGTGATTTTGTTGTCGTAGGCCAGGCCGGACTGCGCATAGCAGCCGGTGCTGATGGTCCCGAGCATTCCGTTTTTGAATCTGACGGCAGTGACTGACGCATCGTCAATGCTGTATTCCTCCGCTTTGACAAAGCCGGAGGCAGCCATTGAATAAACGGTTTCCGGCTCGCCGCAGATATAGCGCAGCATGTCCAGCTGGTGAATGGTCTGCTCAACAAGCTGACCGCCTGAACAGCTGCGATTGCGCCACCAGCGCAGATTGGGCAGGCCGCCCATGCGGGCACAGCTGACATAAATGACCTCATGTTCGCGCAGGAACGCCTGTGTCGGCGGCACAAGATTGCTGTAACGGCACTGAAAGCCCGCTCCGGTAATCAGTCCGGCTGCCTGCACGCGGTCCCGGATGTCCCTGGCCTGTTCAAGATCCAGTGCCGGCGGCTTTTCGACAAAAAACGGGATGGCGCGGGCAATTGTTTCATATTCAATTTCGCCGTGGCAGAACGGGGGAATACAGATAAACACCATATCCGGCTTGACTTCGTCGTACATTCTGCGGAAATCCGTGTATACACGGCCCTGACCGGCGCGTGCGGCAAAATCTTCCGCGCGTTCCGGAACCGTGTCGCAAAAACCAGCCAACTCTACCTTGTGCTTCAGCTGGAGAAAATGGGACAGATGATATTCGCCCACGCCGCTGCAGCCGATCATCGCGAGTTTTTTCATAAATTTCTTCCCTTCATATCAGAATGCAGTTTCTTTGATTAGAAGTATAGCTTTTGTGCGGGTGACTGTCAACAAAGGAAAACTGTTTAAAACATCTGTTCTCTGTTGACTTGCTTGTTTTTCTGTTATATTATGTGGACAGTTCAAAAGCTGAAGTGAAATCAGCGTTTGCTAAGGAGGAAATTCGAAAATGAGCGTTCTTGACAGATTTTCACTCAAGGGCAAGAAAGCCCTGGTCTATGCGCCGCAGTTTGAATTCGGCACAGATGTGGCCAGCGGTCTCGCCGAGGCCGGCGCCCAGGTCTGGCTCTGCGGTGAAGACAAAGCCGCGCTTGACGCTGCAGCCGCTGAAATGGCCGCTGCGGGCGTTCCTGCTGCCGGTGTTCACGAATACCACCAGGGCACCGAAGAGGCCGCACAGGCTCTTGCAGCCTTTGTGAAGAGTGAAATGGGCGGGCTTGACGTCTATGTGGACAACGGCGCACAGCAGCATATGACCGGCTGGGTTCATTCCTATGAAGAGATCTGCCGCTCTTTTGAGCGCGCACAGCTGGGCCTGATGCTCACGGTAAAGAATCTCGGCACAATCCTGGCGGAGCAGGGAAGCGGCTCCGTGATCTTCCTGACTGACTATACCGCGCTTGTCGGCTGTGATGTACACAACTACAAGGATTGCCCCGAAGAATTCGAAAAAGATTTCTCTGTGGACAACAGCTACATCAAGGGCAGCTATGTAAACTACGCACGTCAGGCCGCAGGCTATCTCGGCGAGGCAAACTGCCGCTGCAATGCCATCGCATTCGGTCCGAAGGCCGGCACCAAGCCCGAATCGTTCAACGAAGCGTTTATCAAGCATTCCCACATCAGACATCTTGCTTCTGCTGAGGATGTAAAAGGCATTGCCGTGTTCCTGGCATCTGACGCATCTGCGTTTATCACCGGCACCACGATTCCTGTGGACGGCGGATATACCGCGAAATAATGGGAGGGCGGAAAATGAATACTTTTGATCTGTTTTCACTGAAGGGTAAGGTTGCCCTCATCACCGGCGGCCGCGCAATGTACGGCAAGGGATGCACCGTCGCTCTGGCCGACGCCGGCGCAAAGGTTTATCTGGCCAGCCATTCTGTCGAGGCTGCGCAGGATTATGTGAATGAGCTTCGCGCCAACGGCGGCGATGTGGAAGCAATTGCATTCAACCAGCGCGACGTCAAATCCATTGACGCCATGGTCAGGGAAGTGGTCGAAAAGGAAGGCCGCATTGACGTGTTTGTCCACTGCAGCCGCATCATTCCGAAGGGCACCGGCATTGGCTGGTTCCAGGATGAAGCCCAGCTTACGGACGACGTGAATGTCAACTCCGCCGCATCTCTTTACATGACGCACATTGTCGGCGAGCAGATGATCAAGCAGGGAAGCGGCTCCATCGTCACCTTCGGATCCATGATGGGTCTTGTCGGCGTGGAGAAGCACAATTACGACGGTGAGCCCGGCATGGGTGACGGCGCTTACGGCCATGCATATGCGCTGTGCAAATCCGGCCTGACCGCATGGGTCAGAAACGCTGCCAGCTACTACGGCCGTTACGGTGTGCGGATCAATGCTGTATGCCCGGGCGGACTTGAGTCTGACCGTACGCCGCCGATTTTCAAGAAGAACTACAGCGACCATACCCAGATCGGCCGGCTGGCCAACGGCGACGACATCAAAGGGCCGCTGCTGTTCCTGGCCTCTGATGCATCGGCTTATCTCACTGGTCTGAGCATCCCGGTTGACGGCGGCTATACCTGCATGTAATCGTCTTTCCGGCGTATAATCTGTAAAATACAGAACCCCCTCACTGCCAGAATCCCGTCGGTGAGGGGGTTTCCTTATTTCGATCCGTCTGATGCCCGCATGGACAGGCTGATCCTCTGCTTTTTGACGTCCACCTCAAGCACAACCACCTGCACAATATCGCCCACGGACACAACTTCTGACGGATGGCGGATGTATCTGTCTGCCATCCTGGATGTGTGCACAAGGCCGTCGTGGTGTACGCCGATGTCCACGAACGCGCCGAAATCCGTAACATTTCTGACTGTACCCGACAGGCGCATGCCAGGCTTCAGATCCTGAATTTCCATCACATCCGCGCGCAGAAGCGGGCCGACCGGATTCTCGCGTACGTCTCTGCCCGGTTTCATCAGCTCCCTGACGATATCCTGAAGCGTCAATTCTCCGCAGCCGCACTGTTCTGCAAGCACTGCCGCGCCGGTTTCCTGTACCCGGCTCTCCAGCTGCTGCAGCCTGCCGGATGCAGCGTCCTCCGGTACATAGCCGCATAAGGACAGAAGCTTCAGCGCCGCTTCATAGCTCTCCGGATGCACGCCGGTGCGGTCCAGGACATTCTGGCTTTCAGGCACGCGCAGAAAGCCGGCACACTGCTGAAATGCCTTCGGTCCCAGCTTTGGGACATTCAGAAGTTCGCTTCTTGATGTGAAAGGTCCGTTTTCTTCCCTGTATTTAACAATATTTCTGGCCACCGTTTTGCTCAGGCCGGAAATATGTGCCAGCAGCGAAGGAGAAGCTGCGTTCAGGTCGGCGCCGACAGCGTTGACGCAATCTTCCACAACCGCATCCAGAGCCTGCGTAAGCTGCGCTTGGGGCATATCATGCTGATACTGGCCGACACCAATGGATTTCGGATCAATTTTCACAAGCTCTGCCAGCGGATCCTGCAGCCGGCGCGCAATGGAAATGGCAGAGCGCAGATTCACGTCGTACTCAGGAAATTCCTCCGAAGCCAGCTCCGACGCCGAATATACGGAAGCGCCTGCTTCATTGACAATTGCATACTGTACTTCTGTGCCGGAGATCACCGCGGCAACAAGGCGCTCAGCCTCACGGGACGCAGTTCCGTTTCCGATTGCAATCATCTCAACGCCATGCTTTTGGATCAGACCGATCAGAACCGCCTGTGCCTGCTCAACTCTGCTGTAAGGCGGTGTTGGATAAATCACAGCGGTATCCAATACCTTTCCGATTCCGTCCACAACAGCCAGCTTGCAGCCGTTGCGGTAGCCAGGATCCAGGCCAAGCGTTACTTTACCGCGAACAGGCGGCTGCATCAGCAGATGCCGCAGATTCATTGCAAAGCTCCTGATGGCACCGGTACATGCATCATCCGCCAGTCCTGAACGGATTTCGCGCGCAACAGAAGGGAAGAGCAGGCGGGCATAACCGTCCTCAACTGCCGCACGTACAAAACCTGCGGCGGGCCGGCCGGGAATGACAAACAGCCGGATAATCGCCAGCAGCGCATCGCAGCCAACAGAAACGGACAGCTTCAGAAAACCTTCTTTTTCACCGCGGTTCAGCGCAAGCACCTGATGGCCGCGCAGGCGGTTCAGCCGGAAATCCGCGTGATAATAGGTCCGGTAAACCGAATCTTCCGGCCTGTCCTGCTCAGAATGGAGCGTTCCGGAATCATACAGCGTTTTTCGCAGGATCTGCCGCGCCTGAACGCTGTCAGACACAAGCTCCGCAAGAATATCCGATGCGCCGCTCATTGCTTCGTCCGCCGTAAAAACGCCCAGATCGGGATTCACATAGAGCGCCGCTGCGGCATTCAGATCGGTCAGCCCGGCCGGCTGCTCAAGAAGAAGCGCAGACAGCGGCTCAAGTCCTTTTTCCCTTGCAGCAGAGGCGCGTGTCCGCCGCTTCTGGCGAAACGGCCGGTAAAGCTCCTCAACCTCCGAGAGGGTGGAGGCACTGTCAATAGCCGACGCAAGCGCCTCATTAAGCTGTCCAAGCTCGCTGATGGCAGATCTGACCTCGGCACGCCGCTTTTCAAGGCTGCGCAGATACGACAGGCGCTCATCGATTGCGCGCAGCATTACATCATCCATACCGCCGTGCTGTTCCTTGCGGTAGCGCGCAATAAACGGGATTGTACAGCCGTCGTCAATCAGGGAAATCACGCTGTCAATCCTCGACAGGCTGACATGAAACTCATCTGCAAGAATCTGTGAAAGATTGCTCATTTTAAACCTCGCTGGTGATCAAACGATCATGGTGTATATTAAAGGCACGGAATACCGGTTCCTTCCGAGCGAATAAAGGGGAGTGCTGTATAATCAGGAGAAACCATATCAGAACCCGCCGTTTTGCTCAGTTCGCCAACGCAATGGAACCGGCTGAAAAATCCAGTAATAATTGAACAAAATAAAAATTTTGTTCAATTCGGGGGAGCTAAGAAACAGTTGATTCGTGCAAAAGCGGCGCCGCAATGTCTGGCCGCTTCTGCGTCTATCTGAACAGATACTGCATGGCCTCACGGATGGATCCTGCTTCAATAATCTCCATACCCTCAGGCGGCAATTTGATTTTTCCGCGCTGCCTCGGTACGATGCATTTTGTAAAGCCAAGCCGACTGATCTCCGCAAGACGCTGTTCCAGATTGCGCACCATTCGGATTTCTCCCGTCAGTCCGACCTCGCCGACAGCGGCCAGCGTATTCTCAATCGGCTTATCACGGTAACTGGACGCCACGGCCAAAACTGCCGCAAGGTCTGACGCAGGCTCGTCCAGATATAAACCGCCGATTACATTGATATATGAGTCGCAGCCGCTGATTTTCAGACCGCACCGCTTTTCAAGCACTGCCAGCAGCATCATTGTCCGGTTCACATCGATTCCGTTTGAATTCCGTCTCGGTACTGAATAGCCGCTTGTGCTCAGCAGCGCCTGAATTTCTGCAAGTATGGGCCGTGTTCCTTCAATCACACACGTGACACATGTTCCGGGCACATTTTCAGGTCTTCCGGTTAACATAATCTCTGAAGGGTTCAAAACCTCACTCAGTCCGTTTTCGTGCATCTCAAATACGCCCAGTTCATTGGTGGAACCGAAGCGGTTTTTGCTGGCGCGTATAATCCTGTGGCTGGAGCTGTTGCTGCCCTCAAAATACAAAACGCAGTCCACCATATGTTCAAGTACGCGTGGGCCTGCAATGGCGCCTTCCTTATTGACATGACCGATGATAAATACCGTGGTTCCGCTGGATTTTGCAAAGCGCATCAGCTGCATCGTGCATTCTTTGACTTGTCCGATGCTGCCGGGCGCCGAGGTCATATCATCGTCATACAGCGTCTGGATGGAGTCAATCACAAGAATATCCGGCTCCAGGCGTTCGCAGTCGCTCAGAATTGCATCCATATTTGTCTCTGCAAGCAGATACATTCCGTTCAGATCAACGCCGAGGCGTTCGGCCCGCAGCTTCAGCTGCCGCTCGGACTCTTCGCCGGTAACATACAGGATGCTCTTATCTTCAATAAAATGACCGCAGACCTGCATAAGCAGCGTGGATTTTCCGATTCCCGGTGCGCCGCCGACCAGCACAAGCGATCCTTTGACAGCGCCGCCGCCAAGAACGCGGTCAAGCTCGCGCAGTCCTGTAAAAAAGCGGATTTCGCTGTCCTCGCGGACTTCTCCAAACAAAACGGCACTTTTTCGAACAGGCTGCTTTCCGCCGTCCTTCCGGACGGCAGATGTTTTCTCCACCTGTTCCACCAGCGTATCCCATGCGCCGCAGGCCGGGCACTTCCCCATCCAGCGCGGATACTCGTTTCCGCATTGCGTGCAGTAAAATGTCGTTTTTGTCTTCATGTTCATCACCTATCAAAATCAAACAGGATTTGCCTGCGCGTGGAATCGGAGAAATCCGGCTGTAATCAAAACTGCAAGCTTCAGCCTGTAGCATTCCGTCTTCAGAAGCGCCTCTTCCGCAGGATTTGACAGAAAGCCGCATTCTATCAGCACTGCCGGACAGCGCACCTGATTCATGAGATAAATATCGCCGGAAATCTGCGATGCGCTGCGGTAATTGTCCGGATTCAGCCCTGAAACCAGCTGATCCTGCAGAAAAAGTGCAAATTCCCGGCTTTCATCCGTCGGTGCATAAAGCGTCTGGGCGCCGAACGGCCCCGCAGACGGATAATAATTCTGATGAATGCTGAGCAGATACGCATCAGGAACTGAATTGATCAGCGCGACTCTCGCCTTTTGATCGGCCACTTTGCGCTGGCGGACCGTGGCTGCGTCTTCCGGATATGCGATCGCGTCACTTTCACGGGTCATCACCGGATCAATTCCAAAAAGTGCAAAAATAAGCTGAATTTTCTGAGAAATATCCAAATTCAGCGTGCTTTCGTACACGCCCGACAGGGATACTGCGCCGCCGTCCTCCCCGCCGTGTCCCGCGTCGATAACAGGCCGGTACGCGGTGCGGCCATTGCAGTGTACGCCGGCCGGTACGGCACCGGAATGGTTCAGCCGGATCAGAAGCATTGAAGACAGCGCAGCAATGACGCATATTCCGGCAATCAGTCTGTGTTCAGCTTTCATGCAGCGTAACATGATACCGCTCCCCTTTCTGTCTATTCATATGACAGGAGAGCCAATCCGTATGACCGCAGAGTCAGTTTCCCGCAGCGATTATTATATCATATCTCCCCTGCCGCATCAATGCACATTGGCATTCCCCGATGAAATCGAATAAAATGCAGCAGAGCCTATGTGGCTCTGTATCAACATCAACCGCAGGGAGGAATCAAATTGGACGCAGTCCGTATAAATAAAACTGAGGATACAAAATGCAGCTACAAGCACGGAAAACTGCCTGAATGCGCGCCTCTGGCCGTTTCATATGTTCCTGTACAGCAGAAAAATCCGCCTAAATATGCAAGCGAAGAGGCACTGATGCGCGGGACTCTGTTCCCGGGGCTGGATCTGCCGTTTATGAATACGCCGAACACCACAAACCCCTATGCCGGCACGCCGCTTGGCGAACTGATGGCATTGAATTTCATGGTCAAGGAACTGTCTCTTTACCTGGACACACACCCCGGTGACCAGGAGGTTTTTGAGACGCTGAAATCCGTCATTGCCCTGGCACAGGAAGGAGAACAAAAATTCACAAAGCGGTTCGGACCGGTTACGGTCAGCGGTGTTGCATACAGCCAAAGCTATGACTGGATCAGCGATCCCTGGCCCTGGGAAAATGCGGAAAGGGGCGTCAGATAAATGTTTGTATACCAGAAAAAACTTCAGTACCCGGTGAAAATCGCGAACACAAACCCGGCGCTGGCGAAGTTTATTATCGCTCAATACGGCGGTCCAGACGGCGAACTCGGCGCATCTCTGCGCTACCTCAGTCAAAGATATTCCATGCCGTATCCGGAGCTTAAGGGATTGCTGACGGATATCGGCACAGAGGAACTTGGTCATCTTGAAATGATCGGCGCTATCGTTTACCAGCTGACACGCAATCTGTCCGAAGAGGAGATCCGCAAAGCCGGCTTTTCCGAGTATTTTGTCGATCATACGACCGGCGTTTACCCGGCAGTCAGCGGTTTTCCCTGGACAGCTTCCTATATGCAGGTCAAGGGCGACACCATTGCCGATCTGACGGAAGATATGAGCGCAGAGCAGAAAGCACGGGCAACCTATGACAACATTCTGCGCCTCAGCGATGATCCGGACGTAAACAATGCAATCCGTTTTCTGCGCGAGCGTGAAGTCGTGCATTTCCAGCGTTTCGGCGAGGCGCTGCGCCTTGTAACCGAACGGCAGAACCAGAAAAATGTGTATGCGGTAAATCCATCGTTTGACCGGTAGCGCCATTGCCGCAGCAGAAAACCCCACCCTGCATCATCACAGATGCAGGGTGGGGTTTGTTTAAAGCGTGAGATCCTCTCCTCAGCGCAGCGTACACAGCCGCGAAAAATCATATCTGCGCAGAAAACGCTGCAGATCCGCGCCTTGCCGGAGATAATCCAGAAGCAGCTGCGCGCACGCCGTGCTGTCGCTCCCGGCCCGGTGGTGATCAAGCGGGACACCCAGATAATCGCACAGCGTATTCAGCTTGTGGTTCTCCAGATGGGGATAACAGCTGCGCCCCATCTGACATGTGCAGACATAGTCCGCCCATGGACGCCAGCTGATCCGGTAAGCCCGCAGGCACTGCCCCAGCACGCGCATATCAAACGCGGCGTTATGTGCAGCAAGGATCCCGGAGGACATCACCGGTTCAATGATCTGCCATAATTCCGGAAACGACGGCGCTTCCGCCGCCGCTGCAGGCGTAATTCCGGTCAGCCGGATGTTGAACGCATCAAACCTGCACTCCGGATTCACCAGCGTATCCCATTGCCGCACAATCCTGCCGTCTTCAACAACGGTAATGCCGACGGCACTCATGCGGTCATTTGCGGCATTCGGTGTTTCCACGTCAAAAACAACAAATCTGTCTGTATACATCGGTCCTCCGCAAAAAACGAATATCAGGCGAGACTTCTGAGCAGCAGAATATTGCTGACGAGATAATTGCTGTGCTGCTGAACATAGGCGGCATATTCCTCCCGCCTGATATAGTACATCCGTCCCCATGAGCTGACGCGCATCCACTCGTCATTCATGCCGGTGATATTCACATAGTGCGCCTTCGTGGCACACGCCCTGCGCATGCCGCTTTCCGGCGTCTCACAGTAAAGACCGCACTTATTCTTCTGCCACAAAAATGGAAAATTCGGGCCGATCGCAAGGATGACCGGCAGATCGGCCGCCAGCATTGCTTCTATGGACGGCCAGAACTGCTCCTTTGGAACGCTCCAGCGCGCCCGCAGCGGAATATGCTCAGCTCTGAAAATTCTGTTCAGACCGGCAGCCATGACCAGCGCGTTCATGCCGATGGGCGGAAAGATGGGAAAATATCTGCGGCACAGCTGCTTCAGAAGTGCGTCATACGCCGCCGGCGGCACCGGCCTCTGATCCTGAATCTGATCCAGGATGCGTACATGCCAGCCGGTATGTCCGGCACTGATATACAAAAGCAGGTCAAGGCAGCTGACCAGACCGCAGCCGCATCTGCGGACAGCGCGGCTGGCAGAGCTTCCCTGGTTGCCGCCGTAGGTCACGCCGCTGCCCTTTTCAACTGCCGGATATGGATTATTCAAAGACAACAGATCCATAAATACCTCAAAACCGTGCGCCGGCGCCCTATCTGAGCACAGCCTTCGTCTGAAGCCACGCAGCCCACTCCAGGTAGTATTTGCTGTACAAATGCACCTGGTCAAAGGTCATGTCAGACGGCAGATTTCCAGACTCATCGTCAAAGTATTCGTTGACGTCAATGTAAAACACACTGCGGTTATCCGCAAGCTTGGATATTTCATAATTCAGCGCGTTGATCCGGCCATTGTTGAAATACGCGTCCGTCGCACTGCGTTCAGGACCGACATGCAGATTCCCTTCAATATACAAAACAGCATCCGGCTGAAGTTCATGGATTCTCTGCGCAACCTCATAATATTTTGTGACAATGTTCTCAATGCTGTCGCCAAGCTCATTAATGCCCAGCATAAGATAGATTTTTCCGTAGGAATGGCTTGCGAGCAGCGGCTCAAGTGTTGTTGTGCCGACATTTTTGACTTCCGCGCTGTCCGTGAACACACGGAAAACATTCATACCGGTGGTGCAGAAGAATGCGGCGTTTTCGATGCCGCTGTACAGCGAAAGCCCGTCTGTCCGTGAGTCGCCGATAAAAAGCGCGTCGTCAAAATAACTGGCGTCAGTCTCGGCAAAGTCATACGGACCGCATGCGCCGGCGTAGACGGCGTCAGTACGCCCTTCACAATTCACTTCCGGCGGCGCCCACGGCTCCGGCTCCGGTTCGGGTTCAGGTTCCGGAACCGGTTCGGGCGGCACGTTGTCCGCTGATGTGTCCGGCGTTCCGGACTGGTCTGCATCCGGATCTGCTGCACTGTCCAGCGGATCGGTGGGATCAGGCGGCAAATCCGGATTCTCATCGCTCTCTGCACCGTCATCCTCCGCAGAGGGGTCCAGCTGCAGCTGGTCATCTGTCTGCGGCACCTCATCCAGCAGCGGAGACTTATCCTGCGCTGCAAACATGTCCTTCAGCAGAAAAGGACAGATGACGGCACAGGTAACCAGCAGCGCCGCAATATAAGAATAACGAACAAACTTGCGCATGAAAAGGCTCTCCTAAAATCTGAAATACAAAAACGGGTCGTCCAGACCGATATACAGACAGTAAACCGCACCCCAGAAAATGGCCAGCAGCAAAACGGAACAGAGAATGCTGCCTTTAATTTTTTTATATATGCGCTGCGGCAGCGTCGTGCTGAACAGCACGCATACAGCAAACAAAATCCAGTAATGCTTCCCGTATTTCAGGAAATCACCGGCATAAACATTGATGCCTTCGCCGAAAAACGGGAACAGACGTGTAAAATAGATTCCCAGCTGTCTGAAATCGGTGATTGCAAAGACCGTCCAGGTCAATGGGATCATAAAAATCATATACAGATGTCCGATTGCCCGGTGCTTCTCCAGGAATTTTCCGAATCCGAGCTTTTCAATGGCAATCAGCACAAAGGTGACCAGGCCCCAAAGCACAAAATTCCAGGCCGCTCCGTGCCACAGGCCGGTCAGCAGCCAGACAATCAGGAGATTTCTGTACATCTTCCCTTTTCCCTGTCTGTTGCCGCCCAGCGGGATATAGACATAATCCCTGAACCAGCCGCTGAGGGTTTTGTGCCAGCGGCGCCAGAAATCCGTGAAGGAAACCGCAATATACGGATGATCGAAGTTCTGCGGCAGCTTGAAGCCCATCATTTTTCCGAGGCCAATGGCCATAACGGAATATCCGAAGAAGTCAAAGTACAGCTGCATGCTGTACGCAAAGCTGCCCATCCAGGCCAGCGGTGTCGAAATACTCTCAAACCCGATGGTCGAAACGTCCGTCCAGAGTTTGCCGATCTGATTGGCCAGCAGAACCTTCAGTCCGAGACCCACGGTAAAATCCATCAGGCCGCTGTTGACGCGCCTGAGGCTGTGCCTGCGGAAATCAAACTGCGCAGACACCGACGTATATGTGACAATCGGGCCGGCAATCAACTGGGGAAACATGCTCAGATACGCACCGACCTTGACGGGCGACCGTTCAGCAGGCACAGCGCCGCGGTAGACGTCCGCCAGATAGGAGACAATCTGGAAGGTATAAAAACTGATCCCGATAGGCAGCGTAAGCGAAGCCAGCGGAAGTTGCACGCCGCTCAGCGGCCAGACCGCCGCAATCAGCGCGTTGAGATTGCCAAGAAGGAAATCGAGATACTTGAACACAAATAGTACGCCGAAATCATACAGGAGGCCGATCACCAAAAAAACTTTTCTGGCTTTCGGAAAGGCCTCCATCCCCAGTGCCAGAAGATAGTTCAGAAGAATGCAGAACAGAAGAAGCAGAATATAGACCGGACGGTCCAGCGCGCCGTATGTATAAAACCCCACGCTGCCGATGAAAATCCAGATATTCTTCAACTTGCCCGGCAGCAGGAAGTAGACCGCAAAGAAGACGGGCATAAAGATAAAAATAAATTCAAGACTGCTGAAAACCAAAAAAGACCACCAACTCCTGTGCTATACCTGTCTTCGACTTTTCAAGACGCTGCCATTATATATGAAGTCCCGCTCAAAAAGGTTTCAATTGGTTAACGTAATTATGTCAAATAATTTCACTGTGTCCGGGCGCGCGCTGCAAAAAGCGGTACAGCTGTTCATTGCCATACCGCTTTGCAATGTGTTCCGCCGCTTCAAATCGCTTATTTGACAGGTTCGCCGTGGAAAAATGTCTGTTTCAGATTGAATTCTGAATCCATTATGACAAGATCCGCGTATTTCCCAGGCACAACAGAGCCGGTCACACGATCAATCCGGACAGCTTTCGCCGGCGTCGTCGCCGCCATCAGGAATGTATCAATGACCGAGGAACCGGTATGCTTCATAAAGTTCCTGAACGCCCGATCCATGGTCAGAACAGAACCGGACAGCTCGCCGCTCTCGTTGTAATTCAGGTCCGGCGCGCTGTGCTTATCCTCGGGCGGATAATCCGCAGGGTCATAGTTGATGGTCGTGCAGTCCGTGATTATCGCCACACGGTGCGGTCCTGCAAGCATATAGGTCAGCTTCATATTTGCCGGCTTGACATGGACGCCCCGGCTGTCCGGAATGATCTCATACGTCAGCTCCGGGCAGATCAGACAGCCGTCCGCAGCCGTGTCCTGGATAATGCCCGTTTCGTCAATGGACTCTGTCCCGCGCCAGCAGCCCATGGCATCAAACAGATGGGTGGCAATGGTCGCGCCCTTGTCCACCGCTGCGCGGATCTGCGCAGGCGACGCCTCAGTGTGGCCGACAGCCGTTACCACGTTATGATCTCTCAGAAAATCGCCGAAACGGCCGTCTTTGTCCATTTCAGGCGCGTACATCCACTGGAACACATGGCCGTGGCATGCCTCATAAAGCTGGGTATACTCATCCTCATCCGGACCTTGTCTGGCATTGAGATGCGAATTCGCGCCCTTCTCCGGGTTGATATACGGCCCTTCAAAGCCCACGCCGTACACGCTGGGCAACTTTCCGCTGTCAATCAGGGACTGGATCATTTTTGTCTGTGCAATCAGTTCCTGTTTCGGCGTGCTGTAACCGAGACATGCGTTGATCGCGGTGGTCCCATGTCTCAGATGATACTGTGCAACACTCTCCGGATCATCCGGCCATCTTTTCTTCTCAATGCCGCTGCCGTGAATGTGGATATCCACAAAGCCCGGGCCGACATAACAGCCCGCCGCATCCAGCACTTGAGTACCGGCCGGCAGCTCAATATCCGTTCCGACAGCCTGAATTTTCTGCCCATTGATCAATACTGTGCCGTTTTCAAGCACACGGTCAGGCAAAACGACTTTCGCATGTACAATTGCGCGCATTTTCTTTGCAGCTCCTTTCTGTCAGTCAGCAAACCGGCTTTCCGTGGAATACAGTCTCAACCAGGTTGAATTCGGGATCCATAACGACCAGATCCGCGTATTTTCCGGGTACGACAGAGCCGGTCAGATGATCAATATGAACCGCCTTTGCCGGCGTTGTGGCCGCCATCAGGAACATATCCGTCACAGATGCGCCGGTATGCTTCATAAAGTTGCGGAACGCCTGATCCATGGTCAGAATGGAGCCGGACAGCTCACCTTTTTCATTGTAATTCAGATCCTGCGCGCTGCGGATATGCGGCTGCGCATAGTCCGCAGGGTCATAATCGCAGGGGCAGCAGTCGGTGACAATGGCCACACGGTGCGGTCCGGCAAGCATATAGGTCAGCTTCATATTCGCCGGTTTGACGTGGATGCCTTTGCTGTCCGGAATGATCTCATACGTCAGCTCCGGGCAGATCAGACAGCCGTCCGCAGCCGTGTCCTGGATAATGCCCGTTTCGTCAATGGACTCTGTCCCGCGCCAGCAGCCCATGGCATCAAACAGATGGGTGGCAATGGTCGCGCCCTTGTCCACCGCTGCGCGGATCTGCGCAGGCGACGCCTCAGTGTGGCCGACAGCCGTTACGATGTTATGATCTCTCAGAAAATCGCCGAAACGGCCGTCACTGTCCATTTCAGGCGCGTACATCCACTGAAGCACATGGCCGCGGCACGCTTCATAAAGCTGCGTGTACTCGTCCTCATCCGGACCGCAGCGGTCGTTTTTCTCTGTGTTTGCACCTTCGTGCGGGTTGATGTACGGCCCTTCAAAACCCACGCCGTAAATGCTGGGCGCAATGCCGGCATCAATGACCGCCTGAATTCTTCGCGCAGCCTGAATCAGCGCATCCTTCGGCATATCGTAGCCCAGATACGCATTGATTGCCGTTGTGCCGTGCTTCAGGTGATATTCAGCCACTGCCTTCGGGTCTTCGGAAAACCACTGATTGCCGCGGCCGTTGGCATGCACATGGATATCCACAAATCCGGGGCCGACCCAATTCCCGCCCGCATCCTTCACTTCTGTGCCGGCCGGAAGATTGATGTCCTGTCCTACGGCCGTTATTTTTTCTCCGTCGATCAGAATCGTACAATTCTCAATAACACCGGCAGGCAATACGGCTTTTGCATTGATTATCGCTTTCATTCTGTCACACTCCAAAAAAATGATTTCCGGCCATTATCGTAGCATGACCGAAAGTCGTCGTCAATGCCCGAAAAAAGTTTTTTCCTGCCGGCGGGCGACAAAATCTGTCCCCTGCCTGACGCCGTCCAGTCGGAAGCGCCTGTGAATCTCATTGAGCACACGCTTTTTGTCTGCGCTCCACAGCGGCGCAATGAGCGCTGATTTTGCGCCGTCGCCGGTCAGCCGGTGTACTGTCATTTCCGGCGGAATTCTGCGAATACACGCTTCCAGAAGATCAATATACGCATCAAGCTCCAGTGTCTGAAACCGTCCGGCAAGGTAATCCGCAGCCAGATCTGTGCCTCTGAGCACATGAAGAAGGTGGAATTTGATCCCGTCCGCACCGCTGTCCGCAATATAATCCGCCGTCTGCAGCATCATTTCCGGTGTTTCTCCCGGCAGACCGATGATCATATGCAGCACAACATGAATTCCGGCGCCGCGCAGCACCGGGACGGCTGCATTGAACGCCGACAGCGGACAGCGGCGGCGGATGTATTCGGCTGTACGGTTATGGACAGTCTGCAGCCCAAGCTCCACCCAAACCGGCTTGCGCGAAGCCATTTCCGCCAGCAGATCCAGCTTTTCCGGTTCCAGACAGTCCGGCCGCGTGGCAACAGACAGCGCATATACGTCTTCACAGTCAAGCACAGCGTCAAACAGGGTCCTCAGTTTTTCCACAGGGGCATACGTGTTGGTGAAGTTCTGAAAATAAGCCATATAACCGCAGCTGTTTGCCTTGCGCCGAACCAGCGCCTTTGCCCTTTCAATCTGTTCGGAAACGCTGCCCTGTGGTCCGGCAGAAAATTCGCCCGAGCCGCTTCCCGAGCAGAAAATACAGCCGCCGGTGCCCAGCGTCCCGTCGCGATTGGGACAGGTCATGCCGCCGTCCAGCGACAGCCTGTAAATCTTTTTGCCGAACCGCGCTTTCATATCATCGTCAAAAGAGCGGAATCCGTACTCTGCCGGCATCAATTTTCCTCTTTTCTTCCGGTTATGCACCGTGCTATAATAATCGCAGGATAATCCTCTCCGACAGATTTGTAAAGACTTCTCCCGGCAGAAATTAAACGAAAGGTGTGCAGAATTTTGAGAGAATATACGGTCATTAAAACAGATTCGGCTGCGGCAGAAAGCGGCCGCGTTTGGGAAATCGCGCCTGCCGCACCGCTGGACGTCGCGCCCTGGGGCGCAGATTACCGCCCGGTCTCTTACGGTCAGCTTGTCTGCACCGACACTGACTTCTGGGTACATATGGTTTCAGTTGAGAAAAAAGCGAATATACGCGCCGTCGCCACGGGTATTCATCCCGAGGTGTGGCTTGACAGCGCCATGGAAATGTTCCTGATGCCCATCCCTGACGAAGACTCCCGCTACATCAATCTCGAGTTCAATACGCAGGGCGCGCTGTATGTGGGCGTGCGCCACGGACGCGCGGACGGACATCTGCTGACGGAGACGGATATCAACATTTTCCAGATCAGAAATACAATGGAAGAAACCGGCGAAAAGGGCATGGTCCGCTGGACGGTCACCTGCCGCATTCCGTTCGCCTTCCTTGAGCAGCATTACGGAAAGCATGATTTTGCCGGGTTCAGAACCATGCGCGGCAACTTCTATAAATGCGGCGACCAGACGCCGGAACCGCATCTGCTTGTCTGGAATATGATCGACTACCCCAAACCGGATTTCCACCGTCCGGAGTTTTTCGGCACCTTCAAATCTGAGAAATAAAATGTGCTGTACAGCACAGGGAAAGCGGCAGGCCAAAACGGCCTGCCGCTTTCCTTGTGACTCCGAAGCAAAACTGTGCGCAGTTGTGCATTTTATGCTCTTGGATGCGCTTTGTTATACACGTCTTTCAACTGTTTTTTGATCACTTTTGTATAGATCTGCGTCGATGAAATATCGGCATGTCCGAGCATCTCCTGCAAACTTTTCAGGTCTGCACCGTTTTCCAGAAGGTGCGCGGCAAAGGAATGGCGCAGCGTATGCGGCGTAATGTCCTTGTCAATTCCCGCCATCTGCTGATAATGCTTGATCAGCTTCCAGAATCCCTGGCGGGACATCGGCCTGCCGTTCATATTGACAAAAAGCGCCGTTTCATCCCGGTCTGCCACGAGGCTCGGTCGGATGATCGTGATATACTCTGACAGAATCCTGATTGCAGCCGGATACATGGGAATCATGCGCTCTTTATCACCGGTCCGGCAGCGGATCAGGCCTGCATCAAGCACGACATCAGACATCTGCAGACTGATCAGCTCGGTCACGCGGATTCCGGTGGCATAGAGGAGTTCCAGCATTGCCCTGTCCCTGCAGCCCTTCACATCCGTGATCACAGGCTGCTCAAGCAGCAGCTCAACCTCTTCGCCGGTCAGAACCTGCGGCAGGCTCTTTTCGGCCTTCTCAGCAGCGACGCCCTGTACAGGATTCTGACTGACGGCGCCGGCGCGCAGGAGAAAAGCAAAAAAGCAGCGCAGCGAAGCAATGGTCCGGGACAGCGTTGCAGCGGAACGACCACCGCGCTTCAGTTCAAGAATGTATCTTTCTATATCTTTCCTGACGATGCTGTCAAGAGTTCTCTCTTTTGCGGCGCACCATGCGCAAAAATGATTGACATCACGCAGATAGGATGCGACGGTATTTTCTGAGGCCTTTTTTTCATTGCGGAGAAAACGCTCAAAATCCGCTGCTGATTCAGAAAATTCCACACACACCACCTGCCAATCATCGGAAAGTATTCAGGCAGCTGCCAAAAGCTGTGCCGTCAGCAGCGGAGCCAGCAGCTGATCCAAAAGCGCAAACAAAGCACAAATGCCTGCGCTGCAGAATATAAAAAAGAAATACGGAGAATAGACAACGCGCCGCATGTCATGCCTGTGGGAAAAAACAGACGCAGCAAGCGCAGCAGAATAACTCAGTGAAACAGCTGCGGCAACAATGAAAAGCGGCAGCGTCAGAAATGTCCCGGGGCCTGTCAGAATAAACGGCGTCAGCAGGCCGCCGCCGTATACGCGTACGGCAAGACAGCAGGTCAGCGAATAACTCAGACCGCGCAGCGCCGAGAGAATGGGCACCGCAGCCACACCGGGAATACAGAAGGCGCAGAGGAAAAGCGGAAGAAAAAAAAGAACAAGCTCCCGGAAACAGGACAGAAAATCTGCCGTGCAGGAGCCGGTACGAAAAATGTCAGCCGCGCCGGTCAGAAGCTGGACAAATTCAGCGTCACCCTGAACGCGCATGCCGATAAAAACACCGGCGACGCAGCCGCAGAGAAACATACCTGCACAAATATAGAAGCAGGAAGCAAACGGCATCGGCAGCAATTCCTGCAAAGCAGAGACTCGCTTTTTCATATGCAATCACCCGCTGTAAGCATATGCCGCCGCAAATGAAACATGCCCATGTTTCAGACAAGCGCAGAGAGCGTGTTCATAATATATTACATTTTGGATCAATAATCAACAGAACATTTAAAAAACGTAAATTTTTGTTATTATCAACAAAAATTATGTCAACACACTTATGTAAACTACGTGGATCACGGCGTTTACAGATTGTAATATCACCCCAAAAATCCAACAGATTGCGTGATTTCAGCCCCAAAATCCCTATATGTTGGTAATCATTATGAATTATGTAAACTCATCAAATTGATTACTTTTTGTATATTCTTCGCTTGCTGCGTCTGGATTGTCCGCTGCGCATCAGCGCCGCCAGCGCGCAGACGCATCCGGCAGCGCATCCCAGCAGCGATCGCAGCGCGCCCGCTGTAAAAAGGCTTCCCGCGCACGCGGCCGCAACGGCAAGAATCGCCGCCATCACGCTTCCTGCCGCCAGCGCATATATGCCCTTTCGCTGCTCTGCCCTGCCCGCTGCAAAGATGCAGCCGCAAAACACACCGATGCCGACGGCGGCCGCCGACACCGCGCCCGCGCTCTCTTCTCCGATGCGTTCCAGGCTGATGCACGCAGCGCCTGCGGCACAGACGAGCGACGCCGTCAGCGCCGCCAGCAGAATGGACAGGATGATCACACGCGGTCTCATCCCCGACTGCCATTTGTTTTCTTTTTTCAAAACAATACCTCCCGGAAAATAAAGTCTTCATTAGACAGTATTCTCCGGGAGGTACAGTATGCTATTTTGTGAAGTTATTTTTTGGTATCCTCTTCATTCGGCGTCTTGCCGATGGTGGAAATTGCCCATTTGGTAACCTGCAGCCGGACCCTGTCCTCGCCGGTTTCAAAGGTCACATAATCGCTGTTGATGGCGACAATTTTACCGACAATGCCGCCGATGGTCGTGATGTCATCGCCGACTGTCAGGGAATTGCGCATTTCCTCCGCTTTTTTCTTTTTCTTCTGCTCCGGTCTGATCAGCAGAAAATAGAAAACCGCAATAATTACAACAAAATAAATGACAGTAGTCCAACCCATTGATTCTTGCCTCCACAAAAAATTTATCACTATGTTGTCACATTATACTATGCAGGTTTAGATATTGCAAGCGCAGGAATAACATTTAATGAAAAGTTCATATCCTACGGCCGAGCAGATCAACATATTTTTTTCTGAATGCCTCAAACGTTCCGGCTGCAAGGCTCTCACGGATTCTGGCAGCGAGCGTATTGTAAAAATACAGGTTGTGGAGCACTGCCAGGCGCATGCCGAGCATTTCCCCGCTGCGCAGCATATGGCGCACATAAGACCTGGAATACCGCCTGCAGGCCGGGCAGCTGCATTCCGGATCAATCGGCTCCGGATCACACTTGTATTTTTCGTTGTTGATGTTGATGATCCCCGACCAGGTAAACAGGTGTCCGTGCCGGCCGTTGCGCGAAGGCATCACGCAGTCAAAGAAATCCACGCCGCGCGCAACGCTTTCTATGATGTTCAGCGGCGTGCCCACGCCCATCAGGTACCGGGGTTTATTCTCCGGCATGTAAGCCTCCACAGCCGAAATGGTGTCATACATTTCACCGGTGCTCTCCCCTACCGCAAGCCCGCCGATTGCGTATCCGGCCAGATCCAGCTCGGCAATTTTTTTCATATGCTCAATGCGCAGATCATGGTATACCGCGCCCTGGTTGATGCCGAAAAGCACCTGTGTGGGATTCACGCTTTCGCCGCACGCCTTCAGCCTGTCAAGCTCACCCCGGCAGCGCACCAGCCACCTGTATGTGCGGTCGCAGGAATCCTTGACGTACGCATAGGGCGACGGGATTTTGATGCATTCGTCAAATGCCATGGCAATGTCCGAGCCGAGGTTTGACTGGATCCGCATGCTCTCCTCCGGCCCCATAAAAATCCGGCGCCCGTCAATGTGCGAGTTGAAAGCAACGCCTTCTTCCGTGATCTTCCGCAGGCTGGCCAGTGAGAAAATCTGGAAACCGCCGCTGTCCGTGAGAATCGGCCGCTCCCAGGTCATAAATCTGTGCAGGCCGCCCATCTGCCGCACCACGTCGTCTCCGGGCCGCAGATGCAGGTGGTAGGTGTTTGACAGCTCCACCTGACAGCCGACTTCCTCCAGATCCCCGGCGCTGACACCGCCTTTGATGGCGCCCTGGGTACCGACATTCATAAATACAGGCGTCTGAATCTCGCCATGTCCGGTTGTGAAGCGCCCAAGCCGGGCGCTGCCTTCTTTTTTTATCAGTTCAAACATGCAATTCCGTTCCTTTTCCTGCGATTGGGCGCGCGTCTTCAAGTGCTCTGCTGCGCCGCACGCCGCCAGGAGTCCTTATAGTATAACAGACTGCTGAAAACCTGGCAAGCCGCAGCGAAAACCAGAAAAACCGGAATGGGAATATTCTCCGCGAGATAACCGCCGACACCGGAGGCAAGCGCAGCGCCGGCCGTAGTCAGGATCATGCGCCAGGCGTTGTATGCGCCGGACATCTCAAACGGGACGACCTCATACAAAAGCGCCGGCACAGCCGTATCCACGATAATCTTTCCCACATACGCCAGGAAATAGCACACAAGAAACAGCGGAACCGCTCCCATCGGCATCAAAAACATGAATATATGCATCAGTCCGCCGACCAGGCACAGTGTTTTATTGGACACCCATCTGGACATGGCGGCATAGATTGCACCGCCTGCCAGCGTCGCGATCGACGCGGCAGTCACAAGATACGACACCTGCGTACCAGTAAAATGCTTCAGCAGCGCATAAACTGCAGAAATGTTCAGAAAGCCCGTGGCCAGGCCCCTGGCAAAATTTGATACAATCAGCTTTGAAAACACAGGCAGGCGTGCAAGCTCCTTCAGCGTGTACCGTTTCGGCGCCTGCGCCGGTGCAGACGGCTGTGCGCAGCTTTTGACCTTCAGTTCCCTGCTCATCAGGGCAGCGCCCAATCCAAACAGCACACAGACCAGAAACGCGCCGAAGAAGACGTATTTTTCTTCAAAGGCTGCAAAAACAAGGTTGATCACAAAGCTCACTGCCACGGAAAAAATGCCGCCAATCACCATTTCCAGTGACATAATCAGTCCGTAATGGCGCACATCGAAAATCTGATAGGGCAGTTTATAGCCATAGATGGCGTAAATGGACAGAAAAATCATCTGCAGCACGCTCAGAACCAGAACAACCACAAATGCCGCGCCGGCGCTGATGCCGGAAATCAGGCACAGCGGCAGATACCCGAGAAACAGAAAAGCATACGGCAGCATGCAGAGCATCGTTTTCGTCTTGATGTCCCGGGACTTATCGGCGATCCCAGCGTACAGCATCGTGGTAATCACATTGACGATATTAATGAGCGACGAATGCAGGCCAATGGTACCGGATGAAACGCCCAGATACGCCAGAAAGGTCTGAATCATTGTGCCGACAGCAAACATGTACGAGGCGGTATACAGACAGCTTCTGATCATGTACTTGATGAAATTGGATCTGTATTCTCTGTTCATTTCCATCCTCCTAACCAGTTTACTGAGCCGCACTTCCGGCCGGACTTCACAGATTATAGCACCGCGCACAGCAGAAAGAAATAACTAAACACAATTTGTCGCTCTGCAAAATGTTCAGTTTCGTATATATCTGTCTTTTTGAGTGCGGCTGTGCTATAATGCTTCCGAGGTGATCACAATGGCTGTCGGCATCCCGCATTCCCTGACCAACTTCCATGAAACCTGCTTTGATGTCGGGAATGTTTCATTCACTTTTCTCTCTGCCGACCACATCGGCAGGTCAGTTGTCTATGAAAGTGATAATATCAACAACGCAACGCACACACATATATTTTACGAGATTTTTATTGTCCGCACCGGCCGGCTTCTTGCCGTATTGTCCGACGATACCGTGGAACTGTCGCCATACCGGGCGCTTCTGCTGCCGCCGGACAGCCTGCACAGGATGACCAATGCGTCCGCTGACCTTGACGCATACTCCGTTTCGTTTTCTTTTCAGAAAAAGCATTCTGACTCTCCCACAGATCTGTATACGGAATTCTGCAGGCTGTTTGGCAGCACGCCGCGCACTCTGGACAAAAGCGAGGAGCTGGCGGACACAATGGGCCGGCTGATCTCCTATCAGGACAGCAACCGAATTGAAAAATGGCGCCTGACCTCCGCGTGCTTCAATGAAATGGTCTTTATCTGCAAAGAAATGCTTGAACGTCATCTGCTGAAAGGCAGCAGCAATGCGGGCTACAACAGTCTTGAATTCCGCAATTACATCATTGACGACTATCTGAACACCTGCTTTGCCGACAACATCACGCTGGAGACACTGGCGGACACATTCTATCTGACGCCGCAGCATATCAACCGCATCATCCGCAAAAATTACGGCCTTCCCTTCCGCCAGCATATTATCCGCCTGCGCGTGCGCTACGCCAAGCAGCTGCTGACAGAAACAAATCTGCGCATCAACCGCATTGCCGCCATGTGCGGGTATGATTCGCAGCACGGCTTCTACACCGTCTTCGAAAAGGCCGTCGGCTGCACGCCCGAGCAGTACAGAAAGCGCTACACCAGAAACGTCGTCAAATAAGCAAAACAAGGCCGCAGGAACAATCCTGCGGCCCTGAATATCTCCGGCACATCAATCCGGTTTCTTTTCACTCTCAGCGGGCTTTACCACGGCGGAGGACGCCTTCTGCGCCCGTTTTTTTCCGCGTTTGACCGTAGTAAGCACAACAATCAGTACGCAGCCGGGGATGGCCAGAATCACGACCAGCTGCGGAAGATGCACAACGATCCACATCAGCAAATCAGAAAAGAATTCGCCGACGCTCTGCAGAGACTGCATAATTCCCTCACCCATCTGCTCCCAGTAGGTCGCTGTGACAGGCGTCTGAACCGTGATCTTCGCCACTTCCATCAGTTCGATATAAAGCGTGCTGTAATCCACCTGATTCTGCAGTGTGTTCAGCGTGGTGGTCAGACTGTCTATATAATATGTTACCTCAGACAGGCGCGCTTCAATTTCAATCATGTCCGTCACAGTCTCTGCTTCCGCGAGCATTTCACGCAGCCTCTGAGCCTCTGCCTGATAGCTTGACAGGCGCGTCTGCGTATCATAATACTGCGTGGTAACATTTTCAGCCTCGTCGCGCAGATTCGTCACATGTCCAATACCGTCAAGCGAGGTCTTCATTTCGGAAAAACTTTCTGCCGGCACACGCACTGTGAAGGACGCCGTCCTGTAAGTCTGATAGCCGTAATAATCCGCCGCGTATCCGATGCCGGAAATATCCGAACCTTCAAGATATGCGTCGTACTTGTCAAGCAGCGCATAGACCGCCTCAACCGAAGCATCAAACTGCGTTGTTTCGATCTCGGCATAGCCGGTATAAATCATTTTCTCCGCGCGGGACGCGCTCGTCATGCTGACTGAACCGAGACTGTTTTCAGCGCTGTAGTCCGCCTCTGTTTCAACGTCATCAGCGGCTTCATCCGTCCATACTTCCCCGTTTTCGTATTTTTCGGTGGGTGCGTAATCAGCGCTGTCATAGCTGCGTCCGCAGCCTGACAGCAGAACGGCAAGAAAAAGGCACACAAGAAGTCCGGCAAAAGTTTTTTTCACAGAAAGCCCTCCACTCAAATTGTATTTTTGATTTCTGGTTTGATCTGCTGTATGTATCCCGAACAAAATGCTTTTCTTTGTCTGATTCTTTCTGTTTCTTTGACGCAGAAAATAATAAAAAGTTCCACAGAAATGATCGCATTTCCGCTGAATTTCCGCCGCTGACGCCTGATTTCCCTCAAATCCGCTCTGATTCTGATCCGCTGTCCACGGAATTCTGCATGCCGCTTTATAAATCAAATTTTTTGCATTGACAAAGCGGCGGGGGTATGTTAAAATCATCAATGCGTTTAAGCGGCGGCACGGAGAGATACCGAAGTGGTTATAACGGAACGGTCTTGAAAACCGTCGTACGGCAACGTACCGTGGGTTCGAATCCCACTCTCTCCGCCATTTCAGGCGGAAGATTTTGAATACGTTTTATATCTTCAGCCTGACACGGAGAAGTACCCAAGAGGCCGAAGGGGCTCCCCTGCTAAGGGAGTAGGCTGTGATAAGCGGCGCGAGGGTTCAAATCCCTCCTTCTCCGCCAAAACTCCTTGTCTTATGACAAGGAGTTTTTTCTTGCATATATTCTGTTTCTTTTCATAAAATATAGATTTGATCGGCCGCTGTCTGCCTTCCGATCTGCGGCTGCCGGAGGTAAAAATGTCTGCTCATCTGCAAAACGAACAGCTCTGCCGGACATCAATGGAATCTCTGAAAGAGCTGTATAAAATCGGCGTTGGTCCTTCAAGCTCACATACAATGGGTCCGGAACGCGCGGCTAAAATCGTCAAGGCCCGCTACCCGCAGGCCGACCGGATTGTCGTCACGCTTTACGGCTCCCTTGCCAAAACCGGTAAGGGACACCGCACGGATTATATTATTGAGAAAACGCTCGCGCCGGTTCAGACAGAAATTCTGTTTGACCTTGAGCGTACAGATCTTCCGCATCCGAACACATTGCGTTTTTCCGTCTACTCCGGCGGCAGCCTCGTAGACGACCTGACTGTTCTCAGCGTCGGCGGCGGTGAAATCCGCTTTGCAGGCGAAGATCTCAGCGCAAAGGCGCGTATCTATCCGCTGCATACATTTGCAGAAATCGCCGCACACTGCAGGGACAGGGGCATCCGTCTGTGGCAGTACGTACAGGAAGTCGAAGGCGAGGAGATATGGGCCTATCTGCGCGAAATCTGGCATTGCATGAAGCAGGCAATATTTGATGGGATTTCGGCAGAAGGCGAGCTTTTCGGCGGTCTGCATGTGCAGCGCAAGGCCAGGCAGCTGTACAGCCAGCGCCACATGGATGAATCCAGCGAAACCCGTGAAAACAGACTGGTCTGCGCCTATGCGTTTGCCGTCAGCGAACAGAACGCCGCGTGCGCCGGAAAAATTGTCACCGCGCCCACCTGCGGCTCAAGCGGCGTGCTGCCTGCCGTACTCAAATACACACAGGACCGCCGCAAATTCAGCGACGAGGATATTCTGCACGCGCTGGCGACCGGCGGTATCATCGGCAACCTGATCAAAACAAATGCATCCATCAGCGGCGCGGAGGCAGGATGCCAGGCCGAGATCGGCAGCGCATGCGCCATGGCCGCCGCTGCCCTTGCCGAACTTTATGAGATGGATCTTGACCAGATTGAATACGCAGCCGAAGTTGCCATTGAGCATCACCTCGGTCTGACATGCGATCCCGTCAAGGGCCTGGTTCAGATTCCGTGCATTGAACGCAATGCGGTTGCCGCCATGCGTGCCATCAACGCCGTAAATCTTGCAAATTTCCTGGCAGGCTCCAGGAAAATCTCATTTGACCTTGTGATCAAGACTATGTATGAGACCGGCAAAGACCTCTCCTGCCGCTACCGTGAAACAAGCGAGGGCGGTCTTGCAAAACTGTATAACTGAAAAGAGAGTCAGGCAGCGCCATTTTCAATGAAAATGGCGCTGCTTTATTTTTTGCAGACAGGTCTTCCGTTCACACGGCGCGGCCCTGCATCCAAACGCTCAAAATATGCGCGGGTCGCTTCCGCCACGGTTCCCGAGAGGGAGAGAACGGCAATCAGATTCGGAAGCGCCATCAGTCCGTTGCATGCATCTGCCATATTCCAGACGGATTCCGCACGCGCGGCAGCGCCCACAATGCAGAAGCCGGAAAACAGAATCTGAAACGGGCGCACACTTCGTGCGCCAAACAGATATTCACAGCAGCGCGAGCCATAGAGCGCCCAGCCCAGAATTGTGGACAATGCAAAAAGTACAATGCACACGGCGATGATCCATCCTGCCGCCCGCTCTCCCAAAACGGTCGCAAATGCGCGGGAAACGTCGGCACTGCTTCCCTGAACCCCGTAATTCAGAGTATAGCCGACAGATCCGAGATCGCAGCAGAGCACTGTCAGCCCGGTCAGCGTGCAGAGAATCATCGAGTCGGCAAAAACCTCAAACACGCCGTAAAACCCCTGGCGGACGGCATTTGTTTCACTGCTGGCCGCATGCGCCATGGGCGCCGAACCGAGACCGGCTTCATTCGTGAAAATTCCGCGTCTGACGCCCCAGGTGACACAGGTTTTCAGTGCATAGCCTGCAGTGCCGCCGATGACTGCGGACGGCGAAAAAGCGCTGCGAACAACTGCGGCGAATGCGGGGCCGATCTGCGCCGCGTTGGAGAGAATCACCGCAAGACAGGATACAACGTACACGAGGCTCATCAGCGGCACAAGCCGGGCCGTTACACTGCCCAGGCGCTTAATGCCGCCGATCAGCGTAAACCCCGTGACTGCGGCGGCTGTGATGCCGACAATCCAGTCTGACACCGATGCTGCGCGGCACATGTCCGTCTGCGCAGGCCGGAGCAGATGTGCAACCGCATCCGCAATACAGCTGACCTGAACGGCGTTGCCGATCCCAAACGATGCCAGCATGCCAAACACGCAGAACAGCACGGCCATCCACTTCCATCGCCTGCCCATACCGTTTTGAATATAATACATGGGGCCGCCAGCCCACTCTCCGCCTGTCCCCCGCTGCCTGTAACGTATGCTCAGCACAACCTCCGCATATTTTGTTCCCATGCCCAGAAACGCCATGACCCAAAGCCAGAACAGCGCGCCCGGCCCGCCCATTGTAATTGCCGAAACCACTCCTGCAATACTGCCAGTTCCGATTGTTCCGGCCATTGCCGTCGAGAGTGCCTGAAATGGCGTGATCTCACCCGATCCGGCCGTTGTGCCGTTAAACAGCCGGCCGACTGTCATACGCATAATGTGCCCGAAACGCCTGAACTGAATGCCGCCGGTACGTATCGTCAGGCACCCGCCCACAGCCGCCATAAGAAGCAGCATCGGCGCGCCCCAGACGATGGCATTCAGCCGGTCGCCCGCGTTTTGTTCAGTCCCGGCGCCGCAGCCGGAAAGTGCCAGACAGACTGCGGCTGCCGCAGCAGGCACCCATTTTTTCCAACGCACAGTTTTCAGCAGACTTCCCCCTTCCTGAATCCCGCTCACTCTTTTTTGTGCAAAAAGAACACATATCTGTCGATTTCCGGCGTCTGTTTTGTTGACAGTCTCTCTCCTCCATGATAGATTTATATGTAATGATACACCGGAAAGACCTCCGGATCCTCCCGGTAAATGAGTCATTTCAGAAAGAGAGGTTAAAGGATGAAGACGGATGCTCTGGTCCAGCAGCTGGTAGACAGCTACGGAAACTGGGTCGCGGATGAGGACAAATGTGCCGCAGCCATCGGACGCATGACGAAAGATCTGTATCCTTATCACGCGCTTTTCTCACCCATACGCATTAACCGCCTGACCGTAAAAAACAGGATTGTTATGGCGCCTATGGGAAATATCGACATGTGCGAGGAAACCGGCCGGCCGAATGCCAAAATGCTGCAGTACTTTTTTGCGCGCGCAAAGGGCGGAGCGGGACTGATCACCACAGGACTGATCCCCATCAGCCACGGCATTGACAACTCCATAACGGAAATGGGCAAGCTCACCTATTTTCCCCGTATTGACCGGAGCCGGACTGTACAGGCAGGCTGGCGAGATCTGGCCCAGGGCGTACACAGTTACGGCAGCCGGATTTTTGTACAGCTGACCCCCGGACTTGGCCGTGTGGGCAATCCACAGTGTCTGGTCAATGAACTGAAATTCCCGAACTCCGCATCAATCAACCCGAATTTCTATATTTCCCAGATTCCCTGCATGCCTCTTTCCGGCGGAAAACTGCATAAAATCATCAAAAACGCCGGTCAGGCTGCCGCCGATGCAAAAGCCTGCGGGCTGGACGGCGTTTATCTGCACGGCCATGAGGGATACCTTCTGGAGCAGCTGACCAACCCCGCCTTTAACCGCAGGAAAATGGGGCGTTATTCAAACTGGCAGCAGTTCGGCATTGACATTGTGGCAGAACTGCGGCGCAGAACCGGCCCTGATTATCCGATCATGTACAGAATCGACCTTTCTCTGGCTTTGAATGAGACATACGGCGAAACCATGAACGAAAAAGCGCTGCGGAAGTTCAAAAACGGCAGAAGCGTTCAGGATACGCTGGATTATATGGAAAACCTGGTCAAGGCCGGCGTCGATATTTTCGATGTGGATCTCGGCTGTTACGACAACTGGTGGCTCCCCCACCCGCCCGCCGGTATGCCGGCCGGCTGCTTCCTGGATGTGGCCAGAACGGTTAAAGAGTATTTTGCCGCAAAGGGTATTGTCTCCAATGCCGGCGTACCGATCCCTGTGGTGGCGGTTGGCAAGCTCGGCTATCCTGACATCGCTGAAAAAGCTCTGCGCGACCAGAAGTGCGATATGGTCATGCTTGGCCGCCCGCTACTGGCCGATCCGGAATGGCCGAACAAGGCGTATGCCGGCCGCGTGGAAGACATCTGTCCGTGCATTGGCTGCCAGGAAGGCTGCATCAATGAATTTGTGGACGGCGGCCATCCGCAGTGCGCCGTCAATCCGCGGACTGGCTTTGAGGACGTCCTTCCGGAGCAGCTTGTTCCGGCCGCTCAGCCGAAGCGGATTGCCGTCATCGGCGGCGGTCCGGCAGGCGCACAGTTTGCGCTGACCGCCGGCGCGCGTGGACATAAAATCGATCTTTACGAAAAATCCGGCGTTATCGGCGGGAAAATGCTGCCCGGCTCTGTGCCGAAAAACAAGTTCGATTTTGACAACTACCGCATCTATGTACAGGCGAACATCCGCAAAGCGACAGAGCGCGGAGAGGTCAGCGTGATTGCCGAAGCAGCCGACGCCGACTCGCTGCGTGAAAAAGGATATGACGCAATCATCACTGCCGTCGGCACACAGCCGTCTGTCCCGCCGATTCCGGGTCTGGACAATGCGAATGCAGTTGACGCAGTGCATCTTCTGACGAACCCCGACCTTCTGGGAACCGCAAGAAAAATTGTTGTCATTGGCGGCGGCGTTGTGGGCTGCGAAACAGCTTACTGGCTCAGCTATGAGCACGGCTGCGACGTTACTGTCGTTGAAATGCTGCCATATTTTATGGACGGCGCCTGCACCGCCAACCGCGGGCATCTGATCCACTATCTGGAGAAAAACGGCGTCCGGCTGATCAACATGGCAAAGGTGCTGTCTGTTTCTGACGGTCATGTTAAAGTCAGCCGCAATGTACATAAAAATGTACCGAATCCCTACAACACCTGGCAGCCGATCCTGCCGAAAAACATTGAAAATCCTCTGGCGCCCAAAATCGGCAGCGTCATGCAGGAGGAAATGCTGCCGGCCGAGCTGGTGGTGATCGCCGCCGGCGGCAGGCCGGATGACCGGCTGTTTTTCGCCCTGCAGGAAAAGAATGCGGCGCCTGAGCTTTACAACATCGGCGACAGCTTTTCCGGCGGCCGCGTGCTGGAAGCCACGCGCGCTGCATATAATCTGGCCGCGCGCATATAAAGGAGGATGAACAATGCATATGGTTCTGACGCCGGAGCAGCAGGCAGTTCTGGACGGCAGCCGCGGTGAAACGGTTGCAAAAGTCATGAAAACCCTTGTCATGTACGGCGAGACCTTTGGTGCCGAAAAAATGGTGCCGGTTACCAGCGAATACGGACATCTGGTCACCAGCTTCGGACTTGGCGTCATGAAGGCGGTATACGAGCTGATGGATCAGCTGATTGACGCCGGTGCCGTCTCAGGTCAGAAGTTCTCAGTTGACCCGCGGCCGATGGACAAGCATGTTCCGGCCAATCTCATCCAGCAGATTTTCTTCAAAGTTATGTACTCCAAGCAGAAATCCTATGAAAAGCAGCTGCAGAAACTGGGGATTCTCAGCGACCAGGCCTTTACCTGCACCTGCTATCTGGACGAAGTCGGCAATCAGCCCAAAAAAGGCGACGTGCTCAGCTGGGCTGAATCTAGCGCAGTCGTATATGCAAACAGCGTTCTCGGCGCACGCTGCAACCGCAACTCCGGTATACTGGAGCTGTTCGGCTCCATTGTAGGCTGGGTTCCCTATTTCGGACTTTTGACCGACGAGGGCCGCAAGGCGACCTGGGTCATCGACGTACGTACCAAAAAGCTGCCGGAGGCGCAGCTTCTGGGCAGCGCCATCGGCATGAAGGTCATGGAGGATGTCCCCTATATCAAGGGTCTGGACCGTTTCCTGGGCACCGAACTGAATGACAGTGCGTGTGCTTATCTGAAGGATTTCGGCGCTGCCACGGCGTCCAACGGCGCTGTCGGCCTGTATCATATTGCAAACCTGACGCCGGAAGCCAGAGAAGCCGGTGAAAGCATCATTGCGCCGGGCGCGCAGACCTACGTCATCAACGAGGCGGAGCTGGCCCGCGTCAAGAACAATTATCCTGTCATCTGGAAAGACTATTCCGCAAAACCCAAGCTCTGCTTTGTGGGATGTCCGCATCTGACACTTGAACAGCTGAAAAGCTGGACGGTGCGCATTGAGCAGGCGCTGGAGCGGTCAGGCAACAAAAAAGTCATCATTCCCACTGTGTTTACAGCCGCACCGGGCGTTCTGGAGAAATTCAACCAGACTGAATATGCACCGCGGCTGAAGGCCACAGGCGTCATCACCAGTTATATCTGTCCGCTGATGTACATGAATAACCCGATGTGCGGAAAGATGCCGGTCATTACCTGCTCCAACAAGCTGCGCACCTATACCTCCGCCCGCTATTACACGGAAGACGAAATCCTGGTGCGGATTACAAAGGAGGCCAAAAAATGAGAACGTTCAAAGGGCGTCCGGTCATTCCCGGAACATGCACCGCAGAAGCGCTTGTCTCCCACGGCGGCTTCAATACGCTTGCAAGCTATCAGAAAAGCCTGATGTTCGGCGACAAAACTGCCAAATGCTCTGACCAGAACAACGCCGACCTCTATCAGAAGCAGATGGCCGGCAAGGCGCTCTGTCTGCCGCAGACCATCGGCTCCACCACCGGCGGTTTTGTCATTTTTTCTGCGGCCTCCATGGGCCGCCAGCCGGCCTGCATGCTGTTTTCAAAAAGCATTGACTCACTGGCCGCCGCCGGCGCCATCCTGTCCTCTGTCTGGACAGACGCAAAAATGCCTGTTGTTGACAATCTCGGCGACGGGTTTCTCAAGCATGTCAAAACCGGCATGAAGATCTCCGTCTCTGAGGACGGCACAGTTACCGTTGAATGATGTCCTGTTTCCTGTTTAGTCTGTTTTCGGCAGCGCGGACAAGTTTCTGCCGCTGTTCTTACGGAATACCCGCAGATGCGTGAATTGAAAAGTGCCCGGACAGCTCCGTCTGCCCGGGCACTTTTATCCGCCGTTCTCGGTCATGATGGCATCAATGGCACTCTTGGGCAGCTTTACGCCATCGCCCAGGTCCAGGCTCTCCAGAAATTCGCGTTTCATATAGGTCCTTTCTCCGCTACGCTTTGATTACGGGGGTCGCTTCCCCTGCGGCGCGCTCCTTGTTACGCCCGGCGCAAAGGCTAAATTGGTATGAAAAAACCGCCCAGGGGGCGGTCATTCATCAAATATGGGCATAAGAAAACCGCCTTGCTTCCAGCTTGGCGGTTTAATCATTCCTGTGAAACTTGCATTCGTTGCAGATAGCAACATAGTTTTCATGCTTATAGATATCCTGCGGTGCGGTGTATTTCGGCGTGGTGCCCTCAACAACCATGTGGATGTCAAAACAGGTATCCATATCAATTTCACGATTGTCCATAAGTGGGCACTTTACCGGGTATTCAATATTCATACTTTTTTAGCACCTCCAGAAATGCTATCGTTTTTTCATCGTATTGCTCTGCGGAGTAGGCTGTTCGTATGTAGCGCCCCGCATTATTCACATACGCAGCGCCCAATCTGCTGTAATAGCGCTCATACTGGCCGCCCCAAACGGTAACAGATACCATTGCTGACCGAATATACCCTTTTGCCTGTTCTTCACTGACATGATGCTCTCTGTCCGCATTGATATGTGTATTATCAAAACCAAGGCTTTCGACATCAATTTGCTGCGCGGGAAAATGAATAACCGCCGCCTTTGGGACTGCACCTGTTGACTTGAGCTCTGCCACCATTGTATCATAACGCTGCTTTTCTGCAAGCGCTTTTTCGTACTTTTTGGTGTCTGCTCTGGCGCTGGCCGCTTGGCTGCGGCCCCACCCGGCGATGTACTCTCGCTCGGCCTGGCGTTTGAGCCCGGTCTGGTTGATGAAGTCTTTTTGCACACCCTGCCATCTGGCAATTTTGGCGGCGCTCTCCGTTGTGTCCAGCCCTGCGGCTTTCATGGCCACATTTTCCCGCTTCCATCGGCGCAGGCTGCGCTCAATGCTGCGCTGCTGCTGCAGGGCCTCATACTCGGTCATTTTCCGGCCGTTGTACTCATAATTCCTGGCCTCATAGCTGTCCAGCAGCTCCTTGGAGTAGGTCCGGGGCATACCCTCAATGTATGGACGGAAAGAGTGATTGCAATTTCAGCCGCCCAGCCCCGCCCCGGTTACGCCCGGCGCAAGGGAAAAAGGTATTTGTCACTTTTTCTCACTTTTCAGAAGCGTAAGCCCATTATCTGAAAAAATAAATTTCATTTTATCACAGCAAATCAAGGATACCATTTGTCGGCCTGCGCCCGTGCCATCTCCCGCCGCACAATGCCGCAGCTTTCCGGCATATCCGGAAAACAGGCAAAAAATCGTCGCTTTTCCGTAATCCGCTCAATCCGGGACACTGGAATTTGTCACAAATTGCGGATTGAAATTTAATCCAAACCAGTGTAAGCTCTGTTCGCATAGCGATGATATGAGGTGATTCTCTTGAAAAAATCAGTAACCAAAGATATGACCTCCGGTCCTCCCATGAAGCTGCTGCTTGGCTTTATGCTGCCGCTGACATTCGGGCTTTTGTTCCAGCAGTTTTACAATATGGTGGACACCATTGTTGTCGGAAATTTTCTGGGCGTTAACGCGCTGGCCGGCGTCGGTTCAACCGGATCCATCAATTTTCTGGTGCTCGGCTTCTGCTCCGGCGTCTGCGCGGGCTTTGCCATTCCAGTTGCTCAGAAATTCGGACAGAAGGATTATGTCAATCTCAGAAAATATGTTGCCAACACTCTGTACCTGGGTGCAGCCTTTGCCCTGGTTCTCACATTGGCCACCACCTTACTGTGCGGCGATATTCTGCGTCTGATGGATACAAAGGCGGACTTTTATCATGAAGCATATGACTATATCTTTGTGATCTTTCTGGGCATTCCAGCCATGATCCTGTACAATCTGCTCTCAGGTATTCTCCGGTCCCTCGGCAATTCCAGAGCTCCTCTGTATTTTCTGCTTCTGTCATCCGGACTGAATATTGTGCTGGACCTCGTCAGCGTGGGCCTGCTGGGTATGGGCGTTGAAGGTCCTGCCTGGGCAACTGTCATCAGTCAGGGGATCTGCGGCGTGCTTTGTCTGGTGTACATCGTAAAAAAATTTGATATTCTTAAAATGCTGCCCGGCGAGACGCGGCCAAGTGCGCCGCATATGAAGAGATTGTGCGCCATGGGTATCCCCATGGGGCTGCAGTATTCCATCACCGCCATCGGCTGTATCGTGATTCAGGCCGCTACCAACGGCCTGGGCACTGTGGCAGTGGCCTCTGTCGCTGCAGGCGGGAAGGTCAGCCAGTTATTCTGCGCGCCGATGGATGCGCTTGGCACAACTGCCGCCACATACGCCGGGCAAAACGTCGGTGCGCTTCGTCTGGACCGCGTCCGGCAGGGATTGAAGGACTGTCTGATCATCGGCATCAGCTATGCTCTGCTTTCGTTTGTGGTCATCCGGTTTTTCGGCACCGGCCTCGCATCCATGTTTCTGGATGAAAATGAGCCGGAAATCGTGCGGCAGGTGCTTGTCAATGCACAGCAGTACCAGGTCACCAACAGCGCCATGTATATTCCTCTGATTTTCATCTACGTGTACCGCTTTACAATCCAGGGTCTTGGCTTTTCACCGCACGCCATCTTCGCCGGAGCCTTTGAAATGGCGGCACGCTGCGTGGTCGGCCTTTTCATGGTCCCCGTGCTGGGCTTTACCGCTATCTGCTGGGCCAATCCCATCGCATGGATTGCCGGGGATCTGTTCCTTGTCCCCTGCTACCATTATGTGATGCACCGACTGAGACGCATGTATCCCGGCGCCATGGACAGAGGCAGGATCCCGTCCGGCCCTGCCGTAATGAAAATGCAGGAAAATGAATAGATTCCGGCCACGCGTCACCCATTTTTCGGGTTTACGTCGCGGACTGCAGAAAGAGCCCGCTGGCTGTTCACACAGACAGCAGGCTCTTCTTTCGTTCATTTACCAAAAACATGCATGAGGAAATGCGCATTCCCCGCTATTCTTCATTCTCTCCGTCCCCCTGCGGAAACAGATCGTCTGCGGAATACATGGTCTGCTGCATATTCTCCTCGCCGCTTCCGGACCTGGAAACGGGCGCGGTTCCCTGTACATAGCGCATCTCTGCCCACTGGTCTTTGGTGATCAGAATCTGGCGCGGCTTTGACCCCTCAAAGGGTCCGACTATTCCGCGCTCCTCCATCTGATCCACAATGCGCGCAGCACGGGAATAACCAAGCTTCAGTCTCCGCTGCAGCATGGATACAGACGCCTGTCCTGTCTCCAGAATCACGTCAACAGCCTGGGGCAGCAGCTCATCCCCCGTATCTTCTTTCTCCTCGCGCGCAGACGGCGCCGAACCCGATTTCTTGTCCTCGGCTGCACGCTCAATCTGATCCATGACATCTTCCGCATAATTGGCCGTCGCGCTCTTTTTGACAAATTCAACGATGCTCTCGCGCTCCTCGTCGGACACCCAGGTTCCCTGGATACGCGCCGGCTTTGACGTACCGATCGGCGCAAACAGCATGTCGCCGTTGCCCACAAGCTTGTCCGCATTGCCGCCGGCGTCCAGAATGATCCGCGATTCCAGTGCGGACGAAACCTTCAGCGCGATGCGCGAAGGGATGTTGGCCTTCATCAGGCCGGTAATCACGTCTGCTCTCGGGCTCTGCGTCGCAATTACAAGATGTACGCCGGCTGCACGGCCCATCTGTGCCACACGGCAGATGGATTCCTCCACCTCCTTGGCAGCCACAAGCATCAGGTCGGCCAGCTCATCAATCACAACAACAATGCGCGGAAGTGTTTTCAGCTCCTCATCCTTTTCAGCAAGGGCATTATAGGACTTGATGTCGCGCGCGCCGGTTTCCGAAAAGAGCCGGTAACGCTTCATCATCTCGACAATAGCCCACTGCAGCGCGCCGGCGGCCTTTTTTGCCTCAGTCACAACAGGCACGAGCAGATGCGGAATGCCGTTGTAAATCTTGAACTCCACCATTTTGGGGTCAATCATGATAAACTTCACTTCGTCCGGCGTCGCCTTGTACATGATGCTGAGAATCATGGAGTTCAGACACACTGACTTACCGGAGCCGGTCGTACCGGCGACAAGCAGGTGCGGAAGCTTTGAAATGTTCCCGACAATCGCCTCACCGCTGATGTTCTTGCCGATGGCAAAGGTCAGCTTGGACGTCGAATTGCGGAATTCAGGCGAGTCAATGATGTCACGCAGATAGACCTTGCTGATCAGCTTGTTCGGCACTTCTATGCCGACGGTGGAAATCTTGTTGGGAATGGCGGCAATGCGCACGCCGCTCGCTCCAAGCGCAAGCGCAATATCATCCGAAAGATTGGTCAGCTTGTTCAGCTTGACGCCGACCTCAAGCTCCATTTCATAGCGTGTAACCGACGGTCCGCGTACAATATTCGAAATGCTGGCGTTGATTCCAAAGCTGTGCAGCGTATTTTCAAGACGCTGCTTGTTCATGCGCGTCTCTTCCCGTCCGTCTGTCTGCGGCTCTCCGCCGCCTCCGCTGAGCAGGGACAACGGCGGGAACACGTAATCCGTCTTATGGTCATCGGTCTGCGGAACCTGCAGCTCAGGAATCGGCGTACGGTCCGGCTTTGAACGCGCCGGCTCCTTCCGCACTGCCGCTGCAGGCTGGGACACGTGGATTTCCGTCTCCGGTACAGTTTCCTCAGCGTCCGCCTGGGGCAGATCCCGTTCGCGGACAGGATGCGTCTGCTCCTCGTTTTGCTGCGCCTGCGCAGGTCCGGCGGAAGCGGCCGCTGCGGGCTGCTCCGCTTCCTCTCTGGCCAGCGCCCTGGCCGCCTGCTTGCGGCGCAGGTAATCCCGGGTCAGAATCATATCGTCAGGAATGTCATCATTCCGGGCCGGCGCCGGCTCTGCGGAAATGTACTGGTCCGGTGTGGTAACACGCGGCTTCCGGTTGAAAAACGACTTTTTTTCCTCCTTCTGCTCCTGCACAGGCGCAGAGGCCTCTGTCTGCACATCGTCCAGAGGAATATCAATGCTTGACCGCCGCTGCTGGCGCTGCTGTACCTGCGGCGTCTGGGCAGCCGGCTGGTTCCGCACCTTTGTCTGCTGCGGCTGGACATATTCCGGTTCCGGCTCCGGCTCGTACGGCGTAAATTTATGTTCCCGAATGCTGCAGTAAATTTCTTCAACTGTCTTATTGAAGACCATCAGCAGCAGGAATATGGCAAACAGCACATATGTGACTGCCGCGCCGGCCTTGGAGAATCCGCGAAACAGCAGCGCTGACAGAACGCCGGCCAAAACGCCGCCGCCCCTGAGTTCCATACCGTCTGACCACAAAAGCGTGAACAATCCGCTGGTCAGGGCATATTTCTGCGGATCGGTAAACAATTGATACAGGCCGCCTGCAACCAGAGGCAGCAGAAGCGCACAGACAAGCCGCCACAGGACAGGACGCCCATGGTGGAACATCAGCACAGCGGATGCCAGCAGAAGCGCAAACGGCACAGCGTAAAAGCCCCAGCCGAAAAGGCCCTTCAGCAGGCTGCAGAAAAAGTTGATTACCGTTCCGTCGCTGTTTCCAAAACCGAGAAACAGGAAAAAGGCCAGCAGCAGACAGACAAACGCGCCGATTTCCCTGCGCTTCGGCGCAGGCGCGGGTTTTGTCTGTTTTGTTGACTTTTTCTTTCCGCCCGCGGCCGGCCTGGAGCTGCGGCTTTTCGTGCCGGCCGTCTTTTTTTGTGCCATGAACAGTTCACCTCATATAAAAATGGAAGCCACAAGCGTCACAGCGCCTATCGCCCAGCAATAATATGCAAACTTTCCAAACTTGTTGCTGTCCACAAGTTTTCTGACCAACCTGATTGCAAAATATCCGGTCACAGCTGCGACTGCCATACCGATCAGATAAACCGGCATGAGCTTCCAGTTGATGCCGGCACGCACCGCGTCAAAAAACGTGACAAGCAGTGAACCCAAAACAGCCGGCAATGAAAGCAGGAACGAAAAACGGACGGCAAAGCTTCTCTTATATCCGCGGGAGAGCCCGACGGCAATGGTCGTCCCGGAGCGCGAAAGGCCGGGGATCACCGCGATTGCCTGTGCAAGGCCGACGACAAATGCATCCGCCACGCGGGAGGTTTTTTCGCTCTTGCGGCCGACAATCAGCCGGTCGGAGGCATAGAGCAGTCCGCCTGTCACCAGAAGTGCGAGACCGATAAACCACATCTTTCCGTAGAGCACCTCCAGACGGCTGTGGAACGGAACCACAAACAGGAGCGGAACCGTGCCGATGATGATCAGAATCAAAAGACGCACAGAAGGCGACAGACGGCCGAAATCATCTTTTCCGCCGTCTCCGCGGCCGGTGATAAAATCGGAGGTCTGCCGGAACATGTCCGCAATATCCTTGCGGTAAGTGACAATCACCGCAATCAGCGTTCCGACATGCAGCAGCACATCAAAGAAAAGATGATCAGCCTCGCTGTACTGCAGTTTGAACAGATTTTGCAGAATCGACAGATGTCCCGAGCTGGAGACCGGCAAAAACTCAGTCACCCCCTGGACGATGCCGAGCAAAATCGCCATGAATACCGACATTTTGCTCCCTCCCCGTTCAGAATGGCCAAAAGCGCGTCATATTGGCAAAAGAAGCCCGTTTTGCAGCGGATACTGCTCAAAAGTGCCGCGCAGAAATCATTGCAAAATACTGACAGCTTTAATTGTATCATACCATAGCTGTGCGAAGATTTCCACAAAAATCTGTATAATCCAGACAAAAGCGCCGGGACAGCGCAATGCTGTCCCGGCAGAATACTGAGAATTTATTTTGAGGCATAAAGCGCCTTTATGCCCTTATAAGTCATATAGCAGTCCAGTTTTGCAACAACTTCAAACGGAGAATGCATGGATAAAACCGGAACGCCTGCGTCGATGGTCACAAGGTTGCGCACAGACATATACGCTGCCACAGTGCCGCCGCCGCCCTGATCCACCTTGCCAAGTTCGCACATCTGCCAGATGACGCCGGCATCGTCAAACATTCTGCGCAGTTTGGCCACAACTTCCGCGGGCGCGTCGTTCGCACCGGATTTTCCGTGGGCGCCTGTAAACTTGCATACGCCGATGCCGTAATTGATTTTTGCGTTGTTGCGCTTTTCAAATGCCTCCGGATAATTGGGGTCAAAGGCTGCCGTGACATCCGCAGAAATGCAGTAGGAGCGCTCCAGGCAGTGGCGCAGCTTCACACCCTGGCAGTCGCACATGTCCTCCAGGAAGCACTCAAACGCATAGGATTTCATGCCGGTCACGCCGACAGAGCCGATTTCTTCCTTATCGGCCAGAATGCAGACCGCGGTCTTTTCAGGGTTTTCAACCTCCAGAATGGCCTGGAGCTCCGCAAATGCGCAGACGCGGTCGTCATGGCCGTATGCGCCGATCAGTGACCGGTCAAACCCGATGTCACGTGCATTTGCCGCAGGAACAGCTTCCAGCTCGGCAGAAATCAGATCCGCCTCAGTAATCCCGTATTTTTCGTGGATCAGGCGCAGGACAGACGCCTTCACGCGTTCCTTTTCACTGCCCTCTTCCGGCCAGCTGCCTGCAAGGATATTCAGGTTCTCGCCCGTGAATGCCTCGCCCAGCGTTTTCTTGTTCTGATCAGCAGCCAGATGCGGCAGGAGATCCGTAATGCAAAACAGCGGATCGCCCGGATCGCTGCCAATCTTCACGTCAATCGATGTGCCGTCCTTCAGCGCAATCGTACCGTGCAGCTCCAGCGGCACCGTTACCCACTGGTATTTGCGCACGCCGCCGTAATAATGCGTCTTAAGCATGGCAATCTCGCTGTCTTCATACAGCGGGAGCTGCTTCAGATCCAGACGCGGCGCATCCACATGCGCAGCGGCAATATTCGCGCCCTCTGCCAGAGACTTTTTGCCGACCACTGCAAAAATAACGGCTTTCCCGTGAATATTTCTGTAAATTTTATCGCCGGCCGATACTTTCAGCCCGCGGGAGAAAGGCCGGAAGCCCTTCTTTTCCGCCAGGCGGATCGCCTCTTTTACCGCTTCCCGTTCAATTTTGGACGCATCCAGATACTGCTTGTACGCGTCGCAATACGCCTCGCACTTTGCCTTTTCCTGTGCGTTCATGAGATCTGCCGCATGTTTCTGCACATAAGCCAATTCCCGTTCAGACATGACTGTCCCTCCTGATCAAATCACTGAAAAATTGAATGCAAGACTGTGTGAAAGCGGCAGGAGTTGCACTGTCGTTTTTCAGAACACAGTCGCAGTTCTGATAATAAAAACTGTCGTCCGGCTGCGCGTCAATGCGCGCGGCCGCCTGCTCATGCGTCAGCCCGTCACGGCGCATAATTCGCGCAATCCGCGTCTCACGTCCGGCCACGACGCCGACAACAACATCGCACAGCGCATTGAATCCGCTTTGGATCAGCGCGGCTGCGTCCACTGCACAGGCAGCTGCGCCCTGCGCACGTGCGCTTTGAATCATGCGCTCAGTCTCCGTGCGAATGTAACGGTGCGTAATGCTGTTCAGACTCTCAAGGGCCTGTGCATTGTGAAAAACAATCTCCGCAAGGGCGGCGCGATCCAGCTGTCCGCCGCTCACCGTACCGGGAAAGCGTTGCGACAGCTCGTCCAGCATTGCACTGGACGTCTGTAAAAGCGCATGATAAACCGCGTCACAATCAATCACGCTGGCGCCCAGCGACTTGAGCGCCAAAAGCGCGGAGGTTTTCCCCGCACCGGAGCCGCCTGTAATGCCGATTACAATCATTGTTCCACCAGAATTCCGGTTTTTTTGAAGATCTCCGCACAGCTCAGTCCTCCGGCGCGGAGAAGGCGCGGTTTTTCGCCGGTCAGATCAACGATCGTGGAAGCCACGCCGATCGCGCAGCAGCCGCCGTCAATGACCGCATCAATTTTCCCGTCAAAATATGCAAGGACTTCCGCAGCGCTTTTCGGGCTGGCCATGCCGGACAGATTCGCGGAAGGCGCCGCCAGCGGGCAGTCCGTCTCCGCAATCAGAGCCAGCGTCAGCGGATGATCCGGACAGCGGACGCCGACAGTTCCGCCGCCCGCAGTCACAATTTCCGGAACGTTCTCCCTCTTTTTCAGAACCATTGTCAACGGCCCCGGCCAGAACGCAGCAGCCAGAGTGTGTGCCAGCACCGGAATATCTGCACAGAACTTCTGCACCTGAGTCATTCCCGCAACAAGCAGACTGATGGGCTTTGTCTCGGGCCTGTTTTTGACCTCATAGATCTTTTCAACAGCCGCAGCATTCAGTCCGTCAGCGGCCAGGCCATAGACCGTCTCCGTGGGCACACCCACAAGCCCGCCGCGGGCAATGATTTCCCCGGCTGTGCCGACACTCTGGTGAAAGACAAGTGTTTTCATATTATGCCTCAGAAGCTTTCAGCTTCTCCGCCTGATCCGCCGTAATCAGCGCATCGATCAGTTCATCAAGATCTCCGTTCATAATCTGCTCAATTTTGTAAAGTGTCAAACCGATCCGGTGATCGGTCACGCGGCCCTGGGGGAAATTGTAGGTGCGGATACGCTCAGACCGGTCACCAGTACCGACCTGGCTTTTCCGTTCAGCTGCCACGGCAGCGTTCTGCTTCTCGCGTTCCGCCTCGTACAGACGGGATGCCAGAATTTTCATGGCGCGCTCCCTGTTTTTATGCTGGCTGCGCTCATCCTGGCATTCAACCACAGTACCTGTCGGCAGATGCGTGATGCGGATCGCAGATTCAGTTTTATTGACATGCTGTCCGCCGGCGCCTGAAGAGCGATAGGTATCAATCTGCAGATCTGCAGGATTGATCTGGAAATCCACTTCCTCCATCTCCGGCAGCACAGCCACGGTCACTGTGGACGTATGGATACGTCCCGACGCCTCTGTGTCCGGAACGCGCTGCACGCGATGGACGCCGCTTTCAAATTTGAGCCGGGAATACGCCCCCTCGCCCTCAATCACAAAGCTGATCTCCTTGATCCCGCCGAGCTCAGTTTCATTGAGATTCACCACTTCGGATTTCCACCTGCGCGACTCTCCGTACATCGTATACATCCGGTAAAGGCTGGCCGCAAACAGCGCCGCCTCCTCTCCGCCGGCGCCGCCGCGGATCTCGATAATGACGTTCTTCTCATCGTTTGGATCTTTCGGAATCAGCAGAAGCTTGATTTCCGCCTCAATTTCTTCCATCGCGGCTTTCGCCTGCTCATACTCTTCCTGTGCCAGCTCGTGAAAATCGGGATCGCTCATCAGTTCCTTCGCCTGCTGCGCGTCATCCCGGCACTTTTCATAGCGGCGCCAGGCCTCGGTAACCGGCGCAATTTCCTTCTGCTCCTTCGCCAGCTTTGCATAAAGCGCAGGGTCGGAATAAACCTCCGGCTGCTCCATGCGTCTTGCAAGTTCGTTATACTTTTCCTCGATCGCTTTCAGCTTTTCAAGCATCGCATTTTCTCCCGAATTATTCTTAAGTAATTTGAATATTTTACCACATCAGCCGTTCATTGTAAATATATGCCGATAAAAACAGCAGAAACGCAGCAGTTCAAAATATTTACAACTCAGTCAGCTTTCACTGAACAGGCTGCCTTCATCAAACAGGCTGAACTGTCCGGCATCCGTCTTGTCTTCAAAGGCACTGAGATATTCAAAGATTGCACGGTTGTCATGCACCAGGCCGTATTGCCCGCACAGTTTGTGGAAAAGTGCCGTCAGCGGCCCGTTGTCCGGACTCAAAACCTCATAACTGTCTCCGTACAGGCGTATATACTTATCCTTCAGATGCGGAAAGAGCCTGTCCAGCTGACGGTAAAAATATGCCCTGTTTCCTTCCCTGAGCGTTAACCCCATTCCGAAGTTGATCACACCGTACACACCTGCCCCTGCACAGGCGTCCAGAAGCGCCGAGATATTCTCTGCGGTGTCATTGATAAACGGCAGAATCGGACACATCCAGACAACAGTCGGAATCCCGGCGTCACGGAACCTCCTGAGCGTTTCGATTCTCTCCGCAGTTGTGCTGACATTCGGTTCAAGTTTTCTGCAGAGCGCCTCGTCGCTTGTGGTCAGCGTCATCTGAACGACGCACCTGGCTTTCCGGTTGATCTCCTGCAGAAGGTCGAGATCCCGGAGAATTGTGCCGGACTTGGTCAGAATCGTAACGCCAAAACCGTATTCAGCGATGAGTTCCAGTGCCCGCCGGACATTCCCGAGCTCCATTTCCAGCGGAATGTACGGATCCGTCATGGAGCCTGTGCTGATCATGCATTTTTTCCGCTTCCGCTTCAGCGCATCTTCCAGCAGTTCAACGGCATTTTCCTTCACTTCGATATCATCAAAATCATGCTCCATGTGATAGCATGTGCTTCTTGAATCGCAGTAAATGCAGCCATGGACACAGCCGCGGTACAGATTCATGCCGTTGCGCGGGGACAGGATACCCTTTGCCTGCACAAAATGCATCGCAATCCCCTCTCCTCATTCAGTCTCGTCTCCACCTGCTTCAATATAACCATTGCGCAGGCCTGCGTGTCAACAGATATTTGCACAAATTCCGGACATGCACCATCCGTTCTGACAAAAAAATCCGTAAAAGCCCATTTCTGAGCTTTTACGGATTCAATGCGGCATATTCACTCTTTTGCGCAATATGCCTGAATTGCGCGTCTGGCAAACTCTGCAGTGCCTTCACCGCCGGCGCGGTCAATATTCTGCTTCATGCGGTCATCGCTGACATACATTTCTCCCAGACCGCTTAAGATTTCCACCGTGCAGGTGTAATAATGCGCCGTAATGAACGCCTGCAGCCCGGCAATCTTCTCCATGACTGCGCTGTCTTCCGGCGGCAGCTGCCGCAGCGCACCAATCTCTGCAAAAATCGCCATCAGCTGATCAGCAGTTCCGGCAAAGTCCTGGCCTGCGCGCGCCCGTTCCTCATACTCCCGGTAGGCCTGCGTTGTGCCCCATCTGGCCTTTGCCTCCTCTTTGTACTTCTCAATCTCACTTTTGTCAAATGCCTGGAATTCCATAATACCAGTCCCTTCATTCAGAATTGCACGGGCATGGGCGATCAGTCTTCCGATGTGGGCATACTGCAGCTCAAGCAGCCTGATCTGCTGCGCCAGCGCCTCAGACTGGTCAAAACCGGGATTGTCCAGAATCGCCTTGATCTGCTTCAAAGGGAACTGCAGCTCTCTGAAAAGCAGTATACTCTGCAGCCGGCGCAGCGCCGCGTCATCATACAGGCGATATCCGGCTTCGGTCACCTCGGTCGGTTTCAGAAGCCCGATTGCGTCATAGTGATGCAGCGCCCGTACTGTAACGCCTGTCAGTCTGCTGACTTCCCTGACTGTCCGCATGTTCATCCCTCCCGTGCAATCCAATTGTAGGCTGTGACGCAACGTCAGAGTCAAGTATTTTTATCTGAATATTTCTGTTTTTTGTCTCTTTTCTTCAAAAATGGCGGCGCCCGGCCCACGGCCAGAGCCGCGATCAGACAGAGACCACAGGCCGGCATTGTATCCGTGCCGGCATTTGACCTGACCAGAAACAGGCCCATCGCAATATAAAACAGAATCACTGCCATACATATCAGTGCTGTCATGAGACCGGCAGGAACTGCCGGTCTGCTCCGGCGTTCTGCGCGAAAACTTTTTTCTGCTGCCCATCGGCTTTCTGTTCGTGTTCAGCGGGCTCGCCGCTTTTGGGGCAGCCGGAATACGGAATCTGATCGACATGCTCCGGAAACGGAGACAGGATAAAAACAGGCGGACGGCAGCCGCCGACAGAACGCATGACAAAACCGGCAGCCGGGATTTCCCGGCTGCCGGTTGATCATCTCGGTATGTCTGCACAATCGGCAGACTGTCAGCATTTACAGGATCAGCATCGCGTCTCCAAAAGAGAAAAAACGATAACGCTTTTCCACAGCCTCATGATATGCACGCATCACATTCTCCCGCCCTGCAAAGGCAGATACCAGCATAATCAGCGTGCTCTCCGGCAGATGAAAGTTCGTCACCAGTCCATCAATACATTTATAGCGGTAGCCTGGATAAATAAAAATATTCGTCCAGCCGGAATACGGCGCCAGCCGTCCGTCCGCATCCGCGCGGGACTCCAGCGTCCGGCAAGAGGTGGTTCCGACAGCAATCACCCTGCCGCCGTTTGCATGCGTTTCATTGACAGCTGTTGCGGTTTCCTCCGGGATGACACAGTATTCCGCGTGCATCTCATGATCTTCTATATTTTCCGCCTTGACAGGTCGAAACGTTCCGAGTCCCACATGCAGCGTGACAAAGCAGACACGCACACCTTTTGCGCGGATCTGATCCAGAAGCTCCGGCGTAAAATGGAGGCCGGCCGTCGGCGCGGCAGCAGAGCCGGTAACGCGTGAATACACCGTCTGATACCGTTCTGAATCCTCCAGCTCCTCGTGAATATAAGGCGGAAGCGGCATTTTTCCCAATTCCTCAAGAATCTCCAGGAAAATGCCGGTGTAATGAAACTGCAGAAGCTTATTGCCGCCGGTGGTCTCGCCGACAACTGTTGCAGTCAGCTTTCCCTCGCCGAACTCCAGTTCAGTCCCGGGCCGCGTCTTTCTGCCCGGGCGGGTCAGGCACTCCCATACTCCGCCGTCCTGATCAGTCAGAAGGACAACCTCAACAGCGCCGCCAGTCATCCTGCGGCCCAGAAGCCGGGCGGGCAGCACTCTTGAATCATTCAGAACCAGACAGTCACCGGGTTCAAGGTATTCAGGCAGATCGTAAAAATGCCGGTGCTCAACAGCGCCTGTCCGTCGGTCAAGGTGCATCAGACGGGAGTGATCACGCCTGGCGCTTGGTGTCTGGGCGATCAGCTCTTCCGGCAGCTCAAAATAAAAATCGCTTCGTTTCATGTTTTCTCCGCGGGAATCACTCAGCCGGCTTTTTCTATCGCAGCGCCGGTATAGTAGAATGAGAGAATATCCCGATATGATTTATCATAATATTTTGCCATTGAATATGCGCCCCACTGACTCAGGCCGACATTATGCCCGGAGCCGGAGCCGGACACCGTAAACACTCTGTCCGGATCATAGACCGACAAATCCGAACCGGAAGAGCCCTGTCCGACAATTTCAGACACTTCGCCGCTTCCGCTGACAGCATATGTTTTTCCGCTTGTGATGCTGCCGACATCACCGCCGCCTCCGATGCCGAAAAGCTTGCTGAGCGGGCCGCTGAGCATGGATGTACTGTTGTTTACATAGAGGGTGCTGCCTGTGCTCTCGCCGCCGTCGCTGCATGTGATTTTATAGCGCATGGAATTGAATCCCAGCAGCGTGCGCACGCGCTCCTTCGAATAGGAAACTGTCTTTCCGTTCTCATCCGTAAAAGTGATGGTGTACACATTTCCTGTGGGCGTAAACTGCGTCACTTCAAAATTCACAATTCTGCCGATGGAAATGCCTTTATTCTGCAGCTTCCCGGTCAGCTCCTCGGCCGTGTAAGTCTCCGTCCAGTAATACCCCGGAATGCTGTCTGCAATCTTTGCCTCATACGGGTCAGTCTTGCCTTTCAGATAACCCAGGCTCGCATACCACACATTTTCGCTGCTTTCGGACGCGCCGCCATTGGATGAATAGAAAAACGTCTGGCAGAGCTGGCCGGCATACAGCAGGTATTCGCCTGCAGTGGCGTCCACAGCGCCGTTGCTGTTTGCATTTGCAGAGTTCAGGCCGCGGTAGACCTGGCAGCATGTCGTGTTGCAGAGGTCAAAGCCATTTGAACTGTGTCCGTTCAGACCGGCCATCAGATATGTACGCGCACAAACTGCCTGTGCCTTCAGCGCTTCAACAGGCCAGGATGCACTCATCTCATAGGGTATGACGCCCTTCACATAGTCCTCGACGCCGACAAAATTGACCACGGTCAGATCGCCGCCGTTCAGCCGCGCATATTGGAAGCCGCCATAGTAGCGGTAGCCCTTGAAATATGTCTCCGCCTTGGCGGAGCCGGAACGCGGCATTACGCCGAGGGAATGTGCGGTTCCGTATTCAAACTCAAAGAGGATCTTGTCCGTACCTGTCTTAACAACTGCAACGGTATACGCCGTACCGCTGGTCACATCCCAGTCCTGGGCAATATTCAGCGTGGCGCCTGCCGCCTTGGCAGCATCCGATGAAATATATTCACCGACGCAGACATAGTAATTTCCGGAAGAATACTTTACATACGCATTGACAGATGTGAAAGTATCTGCTGCCGAACGGGCGGAATCATAGGAGCCGTAGGTCTTGCTGAGCTGAATGTGATAGCAGCCGACGACTGTCGACCCTGCGTTCCCTTCAAAATAATTGCCGTAGTTCTGGGAATAGTAGACATTCCGGTCCACAACCATGGAAATCGCAGTCTCATCCGTATATCCTACAGAAACGAAATTTCTGTCGGCGTCATAATAGCCGAAACGGTAGCCGCTTCCCACGCTGTTTTCAAGATTTGCGCCATCCAGCGCGCCCGAGCCGTAGTACAGGCCGATTCTTACTGTGGAAACCGGCGGCGTGTAGCTGGCGGAAGCAAAAGGCATACTCCCGCAAAAGAGCGCCGCAGCAAGGAAAAAAACAAGTGATTTTTTAAAAAATGTTCTCATATTCAATCCTTTCCCATTGGGAGACATGTTGACAGGCAAAAATAAGTATGGTAACATTCAAAAAGCTTTATTGCGCTCAAAATCGACGGATATTGAGATATACGGTTATTATAGCATATAACCAGGCGCTTTTCCAGTACCGGTACTGTTTTCACCGCATATTTTTATCAAACCGGTCGTTGGAGAATATAATGTTATCAGGAGGGCAACGATGAAAAAGTATAATGTCGGCGTGATCGGCGCCACCGGTATGGTCGGCCAGCGGTTTATCACGCTTCTTGCAGACCACCCGTGGTTCGAACTGAAGGTTCTTGCGGCCAGCAGCCGCTCTGCGGGCAAAACGTATGCGGAGGCTGTCGGCAGCAAATGGGCGATGGACACTGAAATTCCGGACTTTGTCCGCGGTATGACAGTTCTTGACGCTGAAGCGGATGCAGAGAAAATTGCCGGCGCCGTTGACTTTGTCTTTTCTGCCGTCAATATGAAAAAAGACGAAATCCGGGCGCTGGAAGAGAAATATGCAAAGCTCGAATGCCCTGTCGTTTCCAACAACAGCGCGCACCGCTGGACGCCCGACGTCCCGATGGTCGTGCCGGAGATCAATCCTCAGCACATCGAAGTTATTCACGCCCAGCGCAGACGGCTCGGCACAAAGCGCGGCTTTATTGCCGTGAAGTCCAACTGCTCACTGCAGAGTTACGTTCCCGCACTGCATCCTTTGAAAGATGCATTTGGCCTGACCAAAGCTTTGGTCTGCACGTATCAGGCGATTTCCGGCGCCGGCAAAACCTTTGAGACATGGCCGGAAATGATCGATAACGTCATACCCTATATCGGCGGCGAGGAAGAAAAATCTGAGCAGGAGCCCCTGAAGCTCTGGGGCACCGTGGAAGACGGCGTCATCAAAAACGCAGACGGTCCATCAATCACAGCGCAGTGCCTGCGTGTGCCGGTTGCCAACGGCCATATGGCCGCCGTGTTCATGTCCTTTGACCGAAAGCCGACGATTGAGGAGATCAAGGCCCGCTGGGCCGCTTATTCCGGACGTGCGCAGGAACTGGAACTCCCCTCTGCGCCCAAGCAGTTCCTGCACTATTTTGAAGAGCCGGACCGTCCGCAGACCAGGCTTGACCGCAATCTGGAAAACGGCATGGCCGTCTCCATCGGCCGCCTGCGTCCGGACACACAGTACGACTACAAGTTCGTTTGTCTGAGCCACAATACCCTGCGCGGCGCCGCCGGCGGCGCTGTCCTCCTGGCAGAGCTTCTCTGCGCTGAAAACTACATCTGATTCAGGAGGTTTCATGAAAAAGCCTGTGTTTACCGGTTCCGGCACGGCGCTTGTTACTCCCTTCCGGAACGGTATAATCAACTACAAAAGACTGTCTGAATACATAGATTTTCAATACGACTCAGGTACTTCAGCAATCATCATTTGTGGTACAACAGGCGAATGCGCAGCGCTATCCGCTGCGGAACACGACGCATTAATTGAATTTGCAACAGAGTACAACGCCGGCAGGATGAAAGTCATTGCCGGCGTTGGCGGCAACAATACCGCTTTATGCCTTGCACACGCAGAAAACGCCCTGAAATGCGGAGCCGACGGTCTTCTGATGGTCACGCCCTACTACAACAAAACCAACCAGTCCGGGCTGATCCGCCATTTCCTGACTGTGGCGGACGCCATTGAGCTGCCTTTGATCCTTTACAATGTTCCGTCGCGTACTGGAATGACCATCAGGCCGGAAACCTATGCCGTGCTTGCGGAGCATCCGAACATAAACGGCGTGAAGGAAGCCTCCGGCGATTTTACGCTGATTTCCAATCTTCTCTGCACCTGCGGCGAGCTGTGGGTCTGGAGCGGGAATGACGACAACACACTGCCCATGATGGCGCTCGGCGCTGCCGGTGTGATCAGCGTTGCGTCAAACCTTGTTCCCGGTGCTGTCGCTGAACTGTGCCATCTCTGCCTCAGCGGTGATTTTGGCGCCGCACAGCTTCTGAACAGGCAGTACTTCCCTCTGTTCCGCGCGCTGTTTGTGGATGTAAACCCGATTCCGGTCAAAGCAGCCATGGAAATGGCCGGGATGGATCCCGGCGCAGCGCGGCTGCCGCTCGGCCGGCTCAGCCAGAGTGATTATCTGCACCTGACCGAAGTCATGCAGAAATACGGTTTAATGAAAAAATAGAAAACACGGTGAAAGCATTTGCTTTCACCGTGTTTTTTAACTAATCGACGTAAGAATTATTCCTCTTCCTGCAGAGCCTTTGCTTCTTCAATAATCTTCTGCTGGACAATGGCGGGTGCCTCGTCATAGCGGACAAACTTGAAGGTGAAGGAACCGCGGCCCTGGGTCATGGAGCGCAGATCGATGGCGTAGGAACCCATCTCACCCATGGGAACTTCAGCTTCAACAACCTGATTGCCGTCCGCGTCAACACTCATGCCCATGGGGCTGCCGCGGCGCTTGGACAGGTCAGACATGATATCGCCCATGTTGCTGTCCGGGATGGTTACGGTCAAAAGGCCGATCGGCTCCAGGATGACCGGGCTTGCATTGGGCAGGCCTTCCTTGTAAGCCAGGGAAGCTGCAGTTTTGAACGCCATTTCGGAGGAGTCTACCGGGTGATAGGAACCATCGTACAGCGTTGCCTTCAGATAAACAACCGGATAGCCGGCGAGAACGCCCTTGCTGACGCAGTCGCGCAGGCCCTTTTCAACGGCCGGGAAGAAGTTCTTCGGCACGCTGCCGCCGAACACGTTCTCAGCAAAGATCATCTCTTCGCTCTCATCCTGCGGACCGAATTCAATCCACACATCGCCGAACTGACCGTGGCCGCCGGACTGCTTCTTGTGACGGCCGTGGGCCTTGTAGGTCTTGCGGATCTTCTCACGGTACGGCACGCGGGCAGGCGTCAGTTCAACTTCCACGCCGAACTTGTTTTTCAGCTTGGAGCACAGCACATCCAGATGAATGTCGCCTGCGCCGGAGATCACCATCTGCTTGGTTTCTGCATTATTCTCAATGGAGAAGGTCGGATCTTCTTCAGCCAGTCTCTTCAGGCCGGCAGCGACTTTGTCTTCCTGCCCCTTGACCTTGGGAGAAATCGCCATGGAATAGCACGGCGGCGCAAATTCAATACCGGCAGCCGCGGACACATCCTTGGCATCGCACAGGGTATCGCCGGTCTGTGTGGCTGCAAGCTTTGCTACGGCGCCGATGTCGCCGCAGGCCAGCTCGCTGACTTCGATGTTTTTCTTGCCCTGCATGTTATAGATCTTGCCGATTTTCTCATTGGCGCCGGTGCGTGCGTTGACAAGCACAGAATCCGCCTTGACGGTGCCGGAGATCACTTTAAACAGAGAGAACTTGCCGAACTGGTCGGAAATGGTCTTGTACACAATGGCCTTCGCTGCGCCGTCGCCCTTCAGAAGTTCGCCGTCTTCCATGGGTGCCGGGAACAGATCAACGATGGCATCCATCAGCACGGTGGTGCCGATGCCGGTCATCGCGCTGCCGCAGTAAACCGGGCAGATATCGCCGGAAGCGATGCCGCCGCCCAGAGCGCCGCGGATCTCTTCAGGAGCGAGCTCCATCGTATCCAGGAACTTCTCCATCAGTGCTTCATCAGTCATGGACACGCTGTCACACAGGTCGGTAAACAGCTCGTCGATGCGATCCTGCATGTCGGCGGGAATCGCGACTTCAGTTCTCTTGCCGCCGTTGACCTCATACGCCTTTTTCGTGATGATGTCCACGATGCCGGTGTATTTGTCGCCGGTCTTGATGGGCGCAACCAGCGGGCAGACAGATGCGCCGAATTTTTCACGCAGCTGGTCAAACGTGCGGTCAAAATCAGCGTGATCCTCGTCAATTTTGGAGATATAGAAAGCGCGGGGCTTATTGGCCTTCGTCAGATATTTCCAGGACTTTTCAGCACCAACGTTCAGGCCGTCCTTTGCAGAAACGACAATCACACCAGTATCTGCAACACGAAGCGCCTCAACGACTTCGCCTGCAAAGTCGAAGAAACCCGGCGTGTCGATGATATTGATCTTTTTCTTGCCGTACTCGGCAAACATGGTTGCCGCAGAAATGGAAATCTTGCGTCTGATTTCCTCTGCGTCAAAGTCTCCGACAGTGTTTCCGTCAGTGACCTTGCCAAGACGATCGATTGCGCCGGCGGTATAGAGCATGCTTTCAGCAAGACTGGTCTTGCCGTTGCTGCCATGTCCGAGCAATGCGATATTACGGATATTTTCGGTGGCGTAGCTCATAATAAAAGTCCTTTCCTTGTTAAGTTAAACTTCCGTGTGGAATTATACACTATCACTGTGCAAAATACAACTAAATTTTCCAGCCGCTCCTGCTTTTTTTGTTCATTTGCTCCCGGCAATCCGTTTGACAAGGAACATAAGCGGGAGATGGATGGCCATCATATAGAAAAGTACATTGATTGCCGAGGCAGAAATGTACGCGCCGAGCCAGCAGAGGGCAAATACAATCAGCATTCCGATATATGCGCCGGTTACGGAAACAACCGAGGCAAGCAGCGTCAGCGTGTGCAGCTGCCGGCCGCGCCGGATCAGATCCGCAAACGGGCCGAGTCCCTCACGGAAAATAACCGCAGCGGCGTCATAATGGTCAGCATCGCTGTCATCCGACAATCTGTAGCAGTCCTTGGAAGGTATGTATTCAATGTCACTGACTGACACTTTGAACTTCTGCCGGAGCATGGCCGGCGTGACATTGAAGTCCTTCACCGCGAAAATCATCGGCGAACGCGTCCGGATCAGCGCAATCAGCGCGTTCTGTACGGAGTTCGCAGGCGTATAATTCACGGCGAAAAGCGCCGCAAGTTCGCCGCCGATTGCAGCAAAAAGTGTATTTTTGGTGTTCACGCCGCCGGGAATCCGCACGCTCATCAGGTTCATAAAGCCCGCCGTTCCCACAAGGACCTGCTCGCCGCGGACAACTGCCCCGATGCCGCCCTCATAGCAGGCAAAATCCTCAACGCGCGTAAGTGCCAGACCCATACCGCGCATAAACTCAGAAAACACCTTCGAAAGTCCGGATCCGGACGCCACCACAAGACTGGACGCATAGGCAATGGCCTTGTTTTCCGCCACGCCTTCCATCACACGGTAACTCTGAAGAGTCACCGTTCCGATGGGAAATACATCGTCATCAGTAATGATCGCGCCGTCGGCATCATGGATTTCGCTGGCGCCGCCCCAGCCGGCAACAACGCCGCCTGTGTTTTTTGTCTTCCTCGCCACGGTTTCAAATGGAAGCGGGAACGCCGTAAAGGCCGTAAAGGAAGCGGACACCGCAAGCAGTGCAGAAAGCGCATACAGGAAGCCGGAAAAGCCACGGCCGCCGATCGCTGTAACTGCGGCAAAAATCAGCGCGGCAATCATCAGTAGCGGCGCAGCCACGCCGTAAATCCGCTCGCAGATATCTGCCTGCGTAATCTGCCGGTAAAAACCGCCGGTTTTCCCCGTGACCTTTTTCAGCACAGACCGGTCCTCAATGGTTCCGGAATCACGGATGATCCCATATTTCACAGCCTTTGACGATGCGGCTGAAAGTGAGTTTGCCATCGCCGTGCGGTAAAGCCGCTTGCCGCGCATGGCATAACACAGGGAAAAGGCCGGCACGATGCACATGGGGATTCCAAAGCTGCCGTCACCGTTCACAATCAGCACAATTGCGCATGCAACAGCGGCTATGGACGATACCGCCGCCAGCGTTTCACAGCCTGGTACGCCGCGGAACAGGTCGCTGACGCCGTCAATCAGCACATCAACGGCCAGTGCCATTACAAGAAGAAGCAGTACAGCCATAATGCCTGTGAGAAGCACAAACTCTGACCCGATTCCAAACGGAAACGCGCCTTTCTTCTCATAGAAAACCGTAAACAGAAGCATAACAAGCGTAATGAAAAACCCGGCCGCCGTCCGGATGGACAGCATCCGGACGCCTGTGGCAAACCGCCGCGCTTCGTGCAGGAGATCCGGTTCCTCCTCCGGCTCCTCCCACTCCTCCGGAAGTTCACCGTCCGGACCGCTGTCGTCGTCCCCTTCAGCATCTTCCGTATAGCGCGCACGGCCGAACAGACGCGCCAGTATTCCCGATCCGCGGAACCCCCGCGGCTGTGCGTCTTTTCCGCCGCCGTCCGTTTCAGGCGCAAAGGCGCCGGGAACAGTGCCGTCATACGGCGCTTCATCCTCAGTCTTTTCCCGGACAGAGGGCTGGCTCCAGTGCGGCCGCCCTGCACGCCGTTCAAAGCTGGATATCCAGTCTTCTTCCCTTTCAGCAGCGCCGTGTTCATCTGCTTCGCGCCCGGCTCCAGCAGCGTTGGAAAGCTGCCCCCGCTCATCGCTGTTCACACCGGTCGCAGCTGCGCTGAAATGGCCGCTTTCTACGTCCGCTGCCCGCTTCTGCGGCTTAACAGCCTCTGCAGCAGCGCGGCCGCTCTTTGCGTGCGTTCCTGTCCCGTCCACCGGGGAGAAATGCCGCGGCGTTCCGGGATGCGCATACATAAACCTTTCAAAAAAGGCCGCATCTTCATCGGAGATTTCCCTGCTGACTGCACGTCGGCCGGAATTCTGTCCGCCGGGCTGTTCCTGCACTGCGTCATCGCCGCTGTGGCGGTTTACAAGGCGCACAAGCGTGTCAAATTCATCATCCTCTGAATCCTGTGCAGACGACAATTCGGCCGAAAGGTGACGGCCGGTTGTTTCAAAAACAATCTGTTCCGTCTTTTTATTCAGTTCATTTCTGGGCGTTTTTTTGTCCCCGTCAATGTAGGCAGTGCCCTTGAATTCCGCAAGAATCGACTCCAGGGAAAATTCGCTCTTCCCTTTCTCATGCTCGTTTCTGTCAAATTCATTGGACATTGTCTCACCGCCTTCCGAACACGGCCGCGTATCAGTGCGACGTGCGCTGCCGTACAGCTTCGTATATGACCACTGCAGCAGATGCCGATGCATTCAGCGAAGAAATTTTGCCGCGCATCGGTATGCTGACAAGAAAATCGCAGCTCTCCTGCACAAGCCTTGACATGCCGTCGCCCTCCGAGCCGATGACAATTGCCGCCGGGCCCGTAAAATCCGTCTGCCACAGATCTGAGCTTCCGCCGGCAGCCGTTCCGTAAATCCAGAGACCTCTCTCCTTCAGCTCTTTCAGCGCCGCTGTAATATTTGCAACGCGCGCCACAGCCATATGCTCCACAGCGCCGGCAGACGTTTTGGCCACAATTGCCGTGACCCCGGCACTGCGGCGTTTCGGAATGATGACGCCATGTGCGCCGGCAGTCTCCGCCGTCCGGATGATCGCGCCCAGATTGTGAGGATCAGAAATCTCGTCGCAGACAATCACCAGCGGCGCCTCTCCGCGCTCTTCGGCAACAGCAAGGATTTCATCAATCGTCGCGTATTCCTTTGCTGTTTCAATGGCAATCACACCCTGATGCGCGCCGGTTACGCTCATCATATCCAGCTTGCGCCGGTCGGTTTCCACCACAACAGCGCCGGCCGCCCGGGCACTCGATGCAATAAACGCCAGCGCAGAGTCTGTCTCTCCCCTGGCAATATAAACCTTGTCCAGCCGGCGGCCTGCACGCAGCGCTTCCGTCACTGCATTGCGCCCTTCGATTTTGCCGTCATCAACGGCATCCCGGCTCTGACTGCCGCCGTCTGCCTGATGATAGGGATCCATATGCCGCTGGATTGGTGCACGAAAATGCCGATCGTTATTTTTCATAGCCGCTCCAAATTCGTCAAATTCTTTTGAAATATAATAATATCATATTTACAGCTGATTGTACAATAAATAATTTACAATATGGAAATAGACATTTCTGTTAACTTGCAGTACAATATTGCCACAATACCAGCGGAGGTAAGTATTTTGAAAGCATTGAATCGGGCTATTGACAAATTCTGTTACAGGCATCCGCGTTTTGGCCTTCCAAATCTGATGCTGTACATCGTCATCGGCAACGTGGCCATGTATCTGCTGAATATGATGGATACCACGCACACCCTGACAGCGTTTTTAATGTTTGACCCGCAGCTGATCCTGCGCGGTCAGGTCTGGCGTCTGATTACATTCCTGTTCATGCCCTCGTCCGGCAACGTTTTCTTTTTTGCAATTTCACTGTATTTTTACTATTTCATCGGCCGCGCCCTGGAACAGCAATGGGGCAGCGCCAAATTCTCCTGCTATTATCTGTTCACCACACTGCTGACCATTATTTTTGGCTTTGTTGTCTGGCTTTGCGGATCGCCGGTATTCCTCAGCGCAACGTATATGAATCTTTCCATGTTCTTCGCGTTTGCGATTCTCTATCCGGACGCACGTGTCCTGCTTTTTTTCTTCATTCCCATCAAAATGAAGATTCTCGGACTGATCAACCTGGCATTCTATGTGTTTGAAATCATAACCACACCTTTTCCTGCAAATCTGCTTCCGGCCATTGCGATTGTCAGCTGCGCAATTTTCTGCTGGTCTGACCTGTCATACTACCTCAGCCGCAACCGGCAGATGTACAGCCGGCAGACTTCCGCGCAGACGCTGAACTTCAAGAAAGAGGCGCAGAAGGCCAGAAAAGATCAATCTCAGCGCGGCTACCGTCACAAATGCGAGGTGTGCGGCAGAACAGATACAGAGTATCCGCAGCTTGAATTCAGATACTGTTCGCGCTGCGCCGGCTATCACTGCTTCTGCCAGGATCACATCAACTGTCATGAACATTTCACGCAATAGGCATAGAATATCCTGCACACACGTCGGGCGCCCTGGAAGGCGCCCGATTTTGTTTTCATCACACGGCAGAACCGCCGTCTGCGCCATGCGTTAAGCGCAAACGATCACGCCGCCCCCGATCACCACATCGCCGTCATAGAATACGGCGGACTGTCCGGCCGTTGGCGCACGCTGAGGGTCATCGAAAAGCAGCGCCGCTTCCCTGTCTCCTGTAGGCTCCAGCACCGCCGGCGCAGTCTGCTGACTGTAACGGATCTTGGCCTGTACCCGCAGCGGCCCGGTCAGCCGGTCAAACGGAATGTAATGCGTCTGTGCAACGCGTACAGTCTCTGCAAAAAGCGCGCTGCTGTCGCCCAAAACCACCTGGTTTCGCTGCAGGTCCTTCCGCAGCACATAAAGCGGCCGGTCTGCGCTGACGCCCAGGCCGCGGCGCTGGCCTGTGGTGTAATGGATCAGTCCCCTGTGACGGCCTAAAACTCTGCCGTCTTCAGATACGAAATCACCGGGCGCGCTGTCATACGATGAGAAATCAGAAATAAAACGGGCATAATCTCCGTCCGGAATAAAGCAGATATCCTGGCTGTCCGATTTTCTGAAATTCAAAAGGCGGTGTTCTTTCGCGATGGCGCGAACCTGCGATTTTTCATATTCTCCCAGTGGGAAAACAAGCCGCGAAAGCGTCTGCTGCGGGAGATTATACAGCACATAGCTCTGATCCTTTGCCGCAGCCCGCGCTTTCAAAAGCAGCGTGCGGCCTGTTCCCGGATCTCTCTGCGTGCGCGCATAGTGGCCGGTGGCAATGATGCCGCCTCCGGTTTCGTCGGCATACTGCACGAGATACGGGAATTTAACCGTTCTGTTGCATTCCACACAGGGATTCGGCGTCTCGCCGCGGATATAACTCCCGGCGAAAAACTGCATCACCCGCTGACGAAAAACATCTGACAGGTCAAGCACCTCAAAGGGAATCTGCAGTGATTCTGCGACTGCACGTGCATCCGCAATATCCTTCTGCTGCTGCATACCGTCCTCCGTCCGGAATGCGCCGCACATACTGAACATCACGCCGCGCGTCTCATAGCCTGCCTGCTGCAGGAGAAAAGCAGATACAGAACTGTCAACGCCGCCGCTCATCGCGATAACCGCACTGTTCATTCTTCAACCCCCGACAGCTTTCTGATCACGTATCCGGCCAGAAGATACCCGGCCACCGGCGGCACGAAGGAAACGCTGCCCGGTGCGCGCTTTCCCGTCCCGCCGTCTTCATTTTCAAACAAAGGCTTTTTCGGCTCCTCCGGCGACCAGACCACGGGCAGACGGCGGATCCCCAGTTTTTTCAGCTCCCGGCGCATTACGCGGGCCAGCGGGCAGCCGCTGGTCTTGTAGATGTCATCCATGCGCAGCTGTGCAGGATCCAGCTTATTCCCTGTACCCATGCTGGCCACAAGCGGCGTCCCGCATGCGCAGCAGCGCACGGCCAGCAGCAGCTTCGCCGGCACCGTATCAATCGCATCAATCACAAAATCATACGCTGAAAAATCAAACTGATCTGCAGTTTCCGCAGAAAAAAACAGGTCATACGGGACTGTACGGATCTGCAGATCAATCTCCCGGATGCGCTCGGCGGCAGCATCCGTTTTCTTTTTGCCCACATTGGAGCGCAGCGCGAGAATCTGCCTGTTCAGGTTCGACTCGCTGACCGTGTCATGGTCCACAACGCCGATTGTTCCGACACCGGCGCGCGCGAGCGCTTCGATTGCAGCGCCGCCCACTCCGCCTGCGCCGAACACCAGAACCGACGCTGCCCGCAGCCGCGCCACGCCCTGCACGCCCAGAAGCATGGCCGTGCGCGAATCTCTCTGTGCAATACTCTCCATTGTACCCTCACTGATTCACCGCGGCCTGCAAAACTGCGTTGGCAACAGCGCCGCCGGCAGCGCTTCCGTAGCCGCCGTTTTCCACAATGACAACAAATGCCAGCGGGCGGTCTGTATTGGTGATAAAGCCGACAAACCACGCATGCGGTGAAGCGCCGCCGCCAACCTCCGCCGTGCCGGATTTGGCACACAGTTCAAGACCGGGGTAGTTTTCCGCGCCGTATTTATACGCCACGGTATAACTCATCATTTCTCTGATTTTTGCCGCCGTATCTGCGCTGAGCAGACGCGTCTTTGCGGAAAACAGGCCGCTGCGCTCCTGCGCCTTGAGCGTCAGCTCCGGCGCGCTCCCGTCCCCTGCCACAGCGCACATCATCCGCAGCATGGCCGCCGGATTCACAAGATCCGTGTACTGGCCGATTCCGGACCAGGCCAGAAGGGATGAACCGTCTGCCGCGATATCGAAGCTCCCGGCTGCGGTGGATATGCCGGAGATTTCAAAGCTTTCGGTCAGGCCCATTTTTTCTGCGTAATTGCTGAGAACATCGCCCCCAAGCTCCAGTGCCAACTGCGCAAACGCACTGTTGCAGGACACCGCCAGCGCCTGTTCAATATTGATCTCCCCATGTGTTCCGGAGCAGACGACCGTGTCTCCGCCCACATCATAGCTTCCGGTGCAGACAAAGGTTCTGTCATAGAGGTCGTCAATATTCTCAATCGCCGCCGCCAGCGTAACCAGCTTAAAGACCGACCCCGGCGTATATGTGGACGACAAAACCCGGTTCAGATAGACGCCGGAAGTGTCATCCGCATCAAGCTGCGGCGGATCTGCAGGATCAAACGTCTGTGAGGAAACCATGCAGAGAATTTCGCCTGTCTCGTAATCGCACACGGCCACGGCGCCGCTGCGCCCGTCCAGCGCATTGTAGGCCGCCACATTCAGATCTGCGTCAATGCTCAGGCGGACCTCTCCACCCCTGTTTCCCACCGTATATGTGCCGCTGACAAAATCATAGCCTGCCAGATCGGATGAAAACATTTTCAGCGCGCCGGTGCCGATATTGCCCTGCGCGTCACCGACAGCATGAAGCGTGGCGCGGCGCACCGTTTCGTCCTGGGCAAAGCAGCGTTCCCCATCGTTCATATAGGCCAGAACCTCTCCGTCCCGGTCATAAACGGTGCCGGTGGCCAGCATACCGCCGGAATAAACATTTCCGTTGGCTGAAAACGCCGCCCAGTCGCTGCCGTTCAGCGTAAGCTTTGTGATAAAAAAGACAATACCTGCAAGAATCGCCGCCGCCAGAAGCAGGACAGCCGCAGTACGTGATTTGACCTTTTTCATCCTCTCACCCCCTGCATGGCCGCACGCAGCCCTTTCGGCAGACGCACGGCGATACTGGCGTTCTGTCTGGTGTCATTGGCCTTGATAAACGCAAGCAGGCACCAGCAGGCGATCATACTTGATCCGCCGTTGGAAACAAAGGGAAATGTCACGCCCGTAAACGGCAGAATATCCAGAGAACCGAAAACATTCAGGATAACCTGCGTCATCATAATGGTGACTGCGGCGCAGGATGCAATGACGTAAAATGAGCTTCTGGCAGTCGCGGCCGATTTGACGGCAAACACAGCCAGCAGCACAATGGCCAGAACCGCCAGCACAGCAATGATCAGTCCGAGTTCCTCGCAGATTACTCCGAATACCAGGTCTGTATCCGCAGCAAAAATGCGGTGGAACCAGCCGTTGCCGGCGCCGACGCCGAACAGGCCGCCGCTGGCGCTGGCCGCCATGGCCCGGGTCTGCTGATAGCCGCCCTCATTGACATACTCCCAGGCATGTCCCCATGTGGAAAAGCGCGATGCGATATACGGCTTCATGGTCAGTGCCAGCATTCCGGCAAGAGCCGCTCCGCCGACACTGAGAAATACCGTCGCAAAGCTGCCGGAGCGCAGGAAAGAAATAATCAGATAAGTACAGAAAAATACAACCGCTGTCCCGAAGTCGCTCATCAGCACAAGCGCCAGCACACAGGCGCCTGAAAACGCAATAAATGCAAGAAGGTTTCTGCGCATGTACAGCCGGTCCATGGTGGCGGCGCCGGCAAAAACGAAACAGACCTTGACAAATTCCGACGGCTGAAAAGACACGCCGCCGATCTGCAGCCAGTTTTTGGCTCCGTTCAGCGTATCTGCAGTCAGCACGTTGACCGCCAGAAGCAGAAGTCCCACAATGGCCGCCGCCCAGCGCACGTCTGCAGTGCGCTTCAGATCGCGCAGATAGCAGCCGATGATCACAAAACCGACCAGCCCCGCAAAAAGGCAGGCAAGCTGCTTGATCAGGCTTTCCGGCGCCGAGGTGGCCACCACGGACATGCTGAGCGTACACAGGAAAAAGGCAATGCTCTCCGCCTCAAACCCCAGCCGTCCGAAAGAGCGGATCAGCGCAAAATAAAGCCACATCAGCACAGTCAGCAGCAGAAATGCCGCAGGAACGATCAGGTTCAGGTCGTCCTTCATGGAAATGCAGAACTGAAGCGCCAGAAGGAGCTGGAACATGGTCAGAAGCAGAAATGTCGCCCCGGGCCTGTATGTGCGGCCCGGTCTGCTGCGGCGCATGGCCTGTTCCCTTTCCTGTTCCGGGGACAGCGCGACAAACACCAGCTCGACGTCCGCAAGCTTTAAAACCGTCCCGTTATGAATCAGCGCAGAAACCGGTACTTTTTTCCCGCCGGCCATCACGCCGCCTTTTGAACCGAGATTGATGATGCGCCAGTTTCCCTTATCGTCGCGGATAACGGCCGCATGGGTTCTGGAAACAGTCGGAACGTCCACCGCAACATCGCAGGTTTTTGACCGTCCGATGATGTTCTCCCAGTGACACAGCGGCGCCCGGGTTCCGTCAGGCAGACTCAGCCAGCCCCAGACCTCACTCTCAGGTTTCCCGCGCAGCATGGACAAAGCGCAGCGCAGCAGGATAATCACGGCAAGAAGCGGCAGAATCCAGCGGATCACACAAGTGATATAATCCAGCGGGCCCGGCGCCGAACCGGACACATTGCTGAAAAGCGCTTTGGAAATCTGTTCAAGAAGCTCCAATTTTACGCCTCCTTCCCATTGGCATCAAATAAATGCAGAGACAAAATTCTGATATAATATTATATCACCTCTGTCAATCATACACGCTCTCCTGTATCGCCGCCGGGCGTCTGCCGAAAAACTGCGTCCCGGCTTAAAAAACAACCGCGCGCCGTTGGACCAGACAGTACGAAGCGCGGCACAGCCGGGAGTATCCTCTTGAAATTTGTGCTGTCATGCATTATGATGTTCTGGACAGACGAATAGGAGGTTCGGTTATGGCTTTAGATTACAAATGGTTTGAAGAAATGGAAGCGCGCATTCCCAAGGGTGAAGTACGTACGCGTTTCGCTCCAAGCCCCACCGGATACATGCATGTTGGAAACCTGCGCACGGCGCTTTACACCTATCTGATTGCCAGGAGCATGGGCGGGAAATTCATCCTGCGCATTGAGGACACTGACCAGGGCCGTTATGTTGACGGCGCCGTGGATGTCATTTACAACACACTGCGGGACTGCGGCCTGACACATGATGAAGGTCCTGATATCGGCGGCCCGGTTGGACCGTATATTCAGTCGCAGCGCAGGGATCTCTATCTGAAATATGCCGAGCTTCTGATCGAAAAAGGCGGCGCTTACCGCTGCTTCTGCGGCAAGGACACAGATGAGAGCGACGACGCCGGCTTCAAAAAATATGACGGACGCTGCGCCCGCCTGTCCCCGGAAGAAATTCAGGCAAAGCTGGATGCAGGTATGCCCTATGTCATCCGCCAGAAGATCCCCCGTGAAGGTGAAACCACTTTCTCTGACGTGGTTTTCGGTGACATCACCGTGCCCAACGACAGTCTGGATGACAATGTCCTGATCAAGTCAGACGGTCTGCCCACCTATAATTTTGCAAACGTTATCGACGACCATCTGATGGGCATTACACACGTTGTGCGCGGCTCGGAGTACCTGTCCAGCGCGCCGAAATACAACCTTCTGTACCAGTCCTTCGGCTGGGATATCCCTGTTTATGTGCACTGCTCCCCCGTAATGCGCGACGCGCACAGCAAAATGTCCAAGCGTCACGGCGATCCGTCCTATGAGGACCTACTGGCGCAGGGCTATCTGAACGACGCCATTCTGAATTACGTTGCGCTTCTGGGCTGGAGTCCCCGCGGCGAGCGGGAAATCTATTCCCTGCAGGAGCTGACAGAAGTCTTTGACATTACCGGCATTTCCAAATCTCCGGCGATCTTTGATATTGAAAAGCTGAAGTATTTCAACAGTGAATACATCCGCGCCGCGTCTCCGGAGCGCTTTGCCGCCCTGGCAGAGCCTTATATCCGCTCAGTGGTGACCGACCCCGCAATGGACGCCGGGAAAATCGCCGCCATTCTTCAGCAGCGCTGTGAGGTGCTGACGGACATCCCCGAAAAAATCGACTTTTTCTCAGCGCTTCCGGATTACCCGACCGATCTTTTCATCCACAAGAAATCCAAATGCGACACTGCAGTCGCACTGTCCATGCTCACCGCCGTTCTTCCGGACCTTGAAGCGCTCGACAGCTGGGACCATGACGGCATTTACGGGCTTTTGGTTGAAAAAGCCGCAGCGCTGGGTGTCAAGAACGCAACTCTGATGTGGCCGGTGCGCATTGCCGCCTCCGGCAAAGCAGTCACACCCGGCGGCGCCGTGGAAATCTGCGAAATTCTCGGCAAAGAGGAAACGCTGCGCCGGCTCCGCCTTGCCGTGGCCAGGCTGCAGGCGGCAGAATAAGCGCATTTTCCCTGCCAATCCAATTTTTTCACTGTATGAAACACCCCTTTTCGGAAGATATTATCCAAAAAGGGGTGTTTTTATTGATCTCACTACGAAAAAAAACAGTGATTCTGCTCGCTTCATTTACACTTGCTGCATTTGCGGTTCTGGCCGGCTTTATTCTCCAGGCACGCAGTGAAACAGCAGGCGCGAACCGCAGCGTTCAGATCGCCTACCGACGCGCATTTGCCGATCTTGTGACCAGCATGGACGGGATCGATAACGCACTGCAGAAAAGCCGCTACGCGACCTCGCCATCCATGGCATCCGGCGTATGCACGGAAATTTTCGGCAAGGCCATGGCCGCGCAGTCTGCATTGAGCACGCTGCCGTTTGCCAGCTATGAGCTTGAACATACGTCCTCATTCATCGCCAAGGTCGGCGACTACGCCTATGCACTGTCCCGCAGCGCCGCCAAGGGCGACGGTCTGTCTGAGGAAGAGATTGAAAATCTGACAGCGCTGAGCCGGAACGCCTCCGCCCTGTCCCAGGATCTGCGCACGCTGTTCGCAAAGGTAGACGAGGGCTCTGTGTCCATCGGACAGCTTGAACAGGCGCAGGACGAGCTTGCCCGTGCAGACGACAGCGACGTTCCCACTGACCTTGCCGGCAGCTTCAGACAGCTGGAGAGTGATTTCGGCGATATTCCCTCCCTGATCTACGACGGTCCGTTTTCCGAGCACATTGCGGAAAAGAAGCCGGCGCTGCTTGAAGGCCTGGATGATGTCGACGAAAACCAGGCGCTGGAAGCCACAGCGAAGCTGACAGGCCTTGACACAAGCGAGCTGCAGGTCACCGGCCGGCGCGAGACTCCGGTGCCGGTCTATGTGATCAGCGGCAGGCAGGAAAACACCGATCTCTCTGCTGAGGTCTCAATTGCCGGCGGCCATGTGGTATTCTTTGAAAAGCGGACCGAAACCGGCGGCGAACCCATCTCTGATGAGCAGGCCTGCCGGACAGCTGAGGATTTTCTCTTAGAAAACGGCTTTGATCCTGTTTCTGCCACGTATGTGTGCTATAACGGCAGCGCTGTCATTGTCAACTGTGCCTATTCACAGGACGGCGTCATCTGCTATCCGGATCTGATCAAAGTCACGCTTGCGCCTGACGGCTCCGTGATCGGCATGGACTGTCTGGGCTATGTCACAAACCATACGCAAAGACAGCTGCCCGACACCTCAGTTGATGAGGCACAGGCTGAAACGCAGGTTCCGGACACGCTGACTGTTCTGAGCCATCAGATGGCCGTGATCCCCACAAACGGAAAAAATGAAGTATACTGCCATGAATTCAAATGCGAAAATGAGGACGGCAGGCATTATATTGTCTATGTCAACGCAGAAACCGGCCAGGAAGAGAACATTCTGATTCTGATTGAAGATGAAAACGGAACGCTGACCGTTTAACCGTTCTGCTGCAAGTTCCCCAGACTCCTGCCGCGCGGCAAATCCGCATTCTGCAAAAAAGGCCCGGCGCAGTGCGCCGGGCCTCTGTCTGTCGATAAACAATGAAAAAATGCTGCGGGTCTGAGCAGCGGGGAATGTGTGCAAGGGGCTAAGACCCCTTGCACGTTCAATCAAACAGTTTTTTGAACATCTTGAAGTTCGAAAAACTGCACTCAGCGTGTCGAAAATACTTTTTCGACACGCTGAGGCCCGGCGCAGTGCGCCGGGCCTTTTTACATCGCGATTCGGCAGGCAACAGACAGGCGTTTCAGACCGTCCGTTATCCTTCATTCATCTTATTCAACGGGAATCTTGGCCACGCACTTTTTGAAGGGCTTGGCAACGCCGTCAATGTGGCAGTTGGGCGCATGTCCGTCGCTGGGATAATCCACATAGAACATACCGGCGTCAATTCTGACAATACGGCCGTCGCCGGAGAACATCTGGCAGTCGCTGTCTGCGCTGTACTCCGTATCGGCCTTGAGGGAATCAATGTCAGCCCACACGGTGTACTCCGTGCCGGACACCACATAGTGCACATCAAGATAAGCACGGTGCGCCTCAAACTGCGCGCCTTCCGCATCGCGGGTCGTGCCCTCCATCAGGTTGACATAGCAGCCATCCTCCAGCTCGTAGCGGCCGGGTGCAAGATCAGCAGCCTTTTTGAAAAACTCGGCGGCCTGCTTGAAGTTTTTGTTCATCGGATAATACGTCTCAATATTCTTCAGTTCGTCGAAAATCATCTGATTTCCCTCCCGTTGTTTTTGTCCTTCGGACGGCCTAATGATATCACCCGTCTGTCCGGGTGTCAAGGCGGCCGCGCCGGTTTTCCTTGCATAAAACAGCTCTTTGTTATATGATGACATCAGCTGAACAACTCCATGCAGCAATGCTGTGCTGTTGAATCAGAGGTATCAAAATGACAGAAACATATCAGGCACTGAATGATCAGTTCAGCGCTGTTTTCGGTCCCGGCCCCGCACCGGCCGCCTGCTTTGCGCCCGGCCGCGTCAATCTGATCGGCGAACATACAGACTACAACGGCGGGCACGTTCTGCCCTGTGCGCTGGACATGGGTATTTCCGTACTGGCCCGGCCGAACAGCGTCGGCGCCGTCCGGATGTATTCGGCCAACTTAAGCCGCGGGAGCCGGAAAACGGCGCCTGTCACCGGCGCTGTCCATGACCCGCAGCGCGGTTGGGGAAACTATCCTGCCGGCGTCATCCGTTCACTGGAAAACAGAGGCTTTGTCCTGCCCTGCGGCGTGGATCTTTTCATCAGCGGCAGCGTTCCCAACGGCGCCGGTCTGTCCAGTTCCGCAGCGCTGGAGGTTTCCGTCGCCTGCGCGCTGCATATGCTCTTTTTCCCGCAGCTGACGCCGGAGGAAATGGCGTTTGCAGGACAGGAAGCGGAAAACCGCTTCATCGGCGTGCAGACGGGCATCATGGATCAGTTTGCCTCGGCCATGTGCCGCGCGGATCACGCGCTTTTCCTGAAAACGGCGGACATGAGCTTCACACATGTTCCTCTCTGTCTGGAAGGCTGCGCGCTTGTTCTGATCAACACAAACAAGCGCCACAGTCTGGCCTCCTCCGCCTACAATCAGCGGCGCCTGGAATGCAGCCGCGCTCTGGAGATTCTGCGTCCTTACACGGATGCATCCGCGCTCTGCGACATTTCCCCGGATCAGTTTGCGGCCAGCGCACATCACCTGCAGGAGGAGACGCTTCTGCGCAGAGCGCGCCACGCCGTCACGGAAAATGCCCGCACCATTGAAGCGGCAAATGATCTGGCCAAGGGTGATCTGGCCGCTTTCGGCAGGCTGATGAACGCGTCGCACATCTCCCTGCGCGACGACTATGCCGTCACCTGCCCGGAACTGGACGTGCTGGCCGAGGCTGCCTGGGCGCAGCCGTATGTCCTCGGCGCACGGATGACCGGCGGCGGGTTCGGCGGCTGCACAGTGAACCTTGTCAGGTCAGACAGCGTCCCCCGCTTTATCCGCGAAACCGGACGCATTTATACAGAGAAAACAGGCCTGCAGGCTGCATTCTATACCGCAGCCCCCGGCCCCGGCGTTCACAGCATATCCTAATTCCTGCAGCGGCAGTGCCGCGCAAACCATTTTTCGGGAGGTAATTCTTATGGCAATTCTCGTAACTGGCGGCGCCGGTTATATCGGCAGCCACACCTGCATCAAGCTCATTGAGGCCGGCTATGACATCGTTGTGATGGACAATCTGTCCAATGCCAAGCCGGAAGCTCTGCGGCGCGTAGAAAAAATAGTCGGTCAGCCCATCCGTTTCTATGAGACGGATATGCGTGACACAGACGGCGTCCGGGAAATTTTCAGAAATGAGCAAATCGATTCCGTAATTCATTTTGCCGGACTGAAAGCGGTTGGCGAATCTGTCAGCAAGCCGCTGGAGTACTATGAAAACAACATCTCCGGTACATTAAGCCTCTGCACCGTTATGCGCGAAGCCGGCGTGAAAAAGATCATCTTCAGTTCCTCCGCAACCGTCTACGGCGATCCGGCGGAAATCCCCATCTCTGAGAACTGCCCGAAGGGCGCGCCCACCAATCCCTACGGCTGGACAAAAAGCATGCTGGAGCAGATCCTCTCTGACCTGTACACCGCCGATCCGGAGTGGAGCGTAATCCTTCTGCGCTACTTCAATCCCATCGGCGCCCATGCAAGCGGCACCATCGGCGAAGATCCCAGAGGCATTCCGAACAACCTTCTGCCCTACATCGCGCAGGTCGCCGTGGGCAAGCTTCCTTATCTCAATGTTTTCGGCAACGACTATCCCACCCGTGACGGCACCGGCGTGCGTGATTACATCCATGTATGCGACCTTGCCGCCGGCCATGTCAAAGCGGTGGAGTATCTGAATAACAAAGGCGTCTCCGTCTTTAATCTGGGAACAGGAAACGGCTACAGCGTTCTGGACGTGGTCAAGGCCTTTGAAAAAGCCAGCGGCAGACCCGTTCCCTACAAAATTGCACCGCGCCGCGCCGGCGACATTGCAGAGTGCTACTGCAATCCCGAAAAGGCTCTGCGCGTCCTGGGCTGGAAAGCGCAGTTCGGCATTGAAGAAATGTGCCGTGACGCCTGGAACTGGCAGAGCAGCAATCCGGACGGCTATCCTGAGGACTGAGACTGCACTTCCGAATGCGTGCCTCCGGCACACCATCCCACGTAACTGAGCCTGATTTTACCGGCGTGTCCGGCAGATACCTGGATTTAAGCGCAGTTTATGACTGCGGCGCGCTGCATCAGCTGTTTTTGCAGTTTTCAGAGCTGACAACCGCATACAAACGCGGATATGGGAGAGCTTACAGCCTGCTGCGCGCGGCGCACTGTATACGCAGCAGCTGCGAGCTGTCTTTGTCCGGGAAAGCTGCAGGCGATCTGGATATCATTGCGCATGATGCAGCCGCAGATTTCGGTCAGCCAGGCCCCATCCGTGAGATCTTTCTCAGCGCAGTCACGGGAGACGGCTATATTCCGGCCATGCCGCAGGCGTCCCTGCCGGCTGAAAAACTGATTTATGTCAAAAGCAGCTCCGGGTTTGAAAACGCATTTATGCAGCGCGCGGCAGCTGCCGCAGCGGCAGCCGGATCCGGCGCCGTAATCTGCCGTTCGCCGCGGGCGCCAGAACAGATTGAGCATGTGATTTTCCCCGGTTCCGCCGCTTTCGTCAGCGGCGCCTATGCAGCAGCGCACAGCGAACGCTGCACCTGCGTGCTGGAGCTTGATCCCGTCACGGGTACCGGGGGCGGGGATCCGCACGGTCTGCGTCAGAAGAGCCTGCAGCTGGCGCAGGATACAGAGAATATGGCCTGCGCGCATTTGTCCGGCGCAAAGCGCATGCATGACGAGCTTGAAGCGCTGTACCGGCCTTATGTGGATTTTGACTGTGCCGACCGGATTTTCAGAAAAGAGCTTGAGTGGCTCACAGGAAAAATCCCGGATACGGAACCTGACGGGGCATTCAATCGTCTGTAAGTCAAACAGAATGATGCAAGAGGTATCCTATGTACACAAGAAGAAAAAGAACGCTGCACGGCCGTGCGCTGGCTCTTGTCATCGCCGCCGCGGCTCTGCTCCTTCTGCTGCTGACCATTCTCCTGATCCGCTCCGCTGTGCGCACCGTGCCTGAGCAGGACGTGCAGGATGACGGCAAATACATATATTACGCCGGCGGTCAGCTGCCTGTGAATGAAGACGTACCGGTCAATCAGTATGACGCGCAGGCCTTCTCCCCTGCTGAAAACGGCGCAATCACATATACCGGCGGCTACGCAGCCTACGGCATTGATGTGTCCTCTCACCAGAGAGAAATCGACTGGGCGGCAGTGGCGGCGGACGGCATCGATTTTGCCATGATCCGCGTCGGCTACCGTGGCTTTACCGAGGGTGGCCTGTTCATGGATGAGTATTTTTCCGCAAACATTTCCGGCGCCGCCGCGCACGGCGTTGATATCGGTGTGTACTTTTTCTCACAGGCCATTACGCCGGAGGAAGCGCGCCAGGAGGCCGACTATGTTCTGGAAGCCGTCAGCGGCTGTGACATCCGGTACCCTATCGTCTACGACTGGGAATACATGCACGACAGCTCTGCGCGCACGGAAGGGATCCCTGCCGAGACCATCACGCAATGTGCGCTGGCGTTCTGCCAGCGGATACAGGAAGCCGGATATGTCCCGGCTGTCTATTTCAACAACGACGTCGGATATCTGACCTATGACATCGGCCGGATCAGTGCTTATGATCTCTGGCTGGCTGAATACGACGCGCAGCCGGATTTTTACTACAACTTCCAGATCTGGCAGTACACAGACGGCGGCACAGTCGCCGGCATTGAAACAAGCGTCGATTTAAACATTGCCTTTAAGAAATTCTCCTGATTTTTATGATCTGACTGCTGCAAAGCCCCCGGCGGACTCTCCGCCGGGGGCTTTTCCTGCAATGCAGCCGGCGTCACGCCTCAGGATTCTCAGGCCGCGATCACAGATTCAGTCCAGCTGTGGTTTCCGTAAATATCCGTCAGCATATAGTAAACAATGCATTCCCCATTGCCCACATACTCGTAGCTGACGTCCAGGCCGCCGTCCACAACAATCGTTCTGCCGAAATCCGCGGTCCGCACAAAGGTTCCTTCGTAATCAAAGCGGTCCGTATAAAAACTGATCACGTCCCCGTCCGTCAGTGAATAGACGCCCTTTGCAGCAGGCCCGCCGATCTCCGTGACGTTCCGGTAACCGAGAACAGTCCCGTCCGGGCAGTCATCGCCCCAATACAAAACAAGCTCTTTGTCCACACCGTTGACGCTGCACGGGGCGTATCCGTAGTTCGTCCAGCTGCCGTCGTCATATTCGTCGTAGCTCTCTGTGAAAAACGGTATAATCTGGCCATTGACGGCCACCCAGTATCCGTCATAAAGAATCATCAGGTCGCCGTCTTCGTCAAATTCGAACACCGGATCAGACCCCAGCTCACAATAGCCGTTGCCGTCATCCAGATAAACCTGCAGCTCAATGCCGACA
>JAEDDG010000011.1 GCA_016293865.1 Oscillospiraceae bacterium
AATCAGATTTTATACAAACCCCGTTTTCAAACGCATAGCCGGTATAGGAAAAGTCACTGCTGCCGCCGTCCGTCTGCGTGAAGGAGCAGACATAGCGGAACGCGCCGTCCGCATACGCCAGCACCCAGTACGCCTGATCAGAGCCGTCTGCAAACGCGCTGTTCAGCGAATGCTTTTCACACACAATATAGCACTTTCCTGAAATCTTCACAGCATGGACGGCGATCATTTCCTCCGTCCAGTAGTTGGCGTGCAGAAGAATTTCCGCCTGTTCCGACTGCGCATAATCCGCCTGGACGTACGCGCCAAGCACTGCGGCATCCGCCTGAACTATCGTTCCGCCTTCACTGTCGTACATATACAGCCTGATATGGCTGGAGCCGTCGGAATTGTGGTCGCACGGCTCCGCGGCACAGATCAGCATTTCATCCGTACCGTCCGCGTCAAAGTCAAGCAGATCTGCGCTCAGAATACCCGATCCACGGAACCATGGGTCCTCCCAGCTGTGCATGATTCCGCTTTGACTGGATTCAAAAACACCGTAGTGCTCAATCAGTTCGGCCTGATGAGCCGTAAAATCAGGCTGAACGCTCCCTATGGGTCCATCCAGCTTCGTCACGCCGCAGCGCGTATAGACCGGCAATTTCGTCACGCCGCCGTGCTCCACAACCTGAACCAGCACGCTCGTCTGATTTTCAGAGTCGGCCTTATCGACAACACACAGCTCATACTGCCCGCTATGCGGGAAAGTTATGCCTTCCGTACCGGCGATTTTTCCATCGCAGGTTTTTTCGCTGCCGCCGCTGCGGATATAAAGCGTATAGTTGTCGTAAGGCTGTCCATCCACATCGTAAACATCAAGCGTCAGGGTTCTGGCTGCAGGCACCGCCGCTGCGCCGATCCCCACCTGGAAGAAGGCGTTGGAAACACAGCGCGCCTGCTCATAGGTCAGACGCCCCTGACAGTACATGATCTCCGCCATATTCTGCGCCAGTGAACGGAACGCACCGAACGTGCAGTCTGCAGGCAGCGTGTACAGCGTTTCATACAAAAGGTGCGCCAAATCCTCCGTGCTGAGTGCCTGAAAAGCCGGATTGCCGCCGATACCGGTGGACATGAGATAGACAGCGTGTGAAATCACCGTGTTGTTCGTATGAACGCCGCCGAAGTCATTGTCTGCATCCCCGGCGTCTTTCCAGGCGCTTCCCCGGTAAGTATCCGGGCAGGCGGATTTGCTTTGCGCCGGAGAAATCATGTTCCGGCTTCCGTTGTGGATCCAATCGCAGTTGCCGTTCAGCAGTCCGTCATTGTCCCAATCCTCGGCAATTTCACCGAAAATATCAGAGTACGCCTCCATCAGCGCCCCGGACTCACCCTGATAGACCATTCCGCTTATCGACCGCTCTACGGAGTGAGTGTACTCATGGGCAATGACATCCGTCGACAGAGAATTGTCCGATCCAAAGCTCAGCACCGTGATCGGCACGCCCTGCAGGCCCCAGGAATACGCATTTTCAGTATCGCCCACAAACCAGCCGGTATTCATAAAGTCGTCATACACAGCGATGACAGAACCGAAAGCGCCGTCAAAGCTCTGCCTGCCCAGCTTTTTCGACCAGAAATCATATGTTGAGGCCAGTCTGGACATCAGTGTTACGGCTTTGGCGTTTTCCCATACGGCTGAATTGCCGGTCACCGGCTCCAGCCTCGTGAAAATATTCGCCGTTTTCATATAAACAACAAATTCACCATCCGTGCCGACAACATTTCCATCCCCGTCATGGATGACAAAAGCATAATTGTCGCCGTCGATGCTCACAATGTTCCCCTTCTGATCCACCCAATGGTCTCCGTCCGTGTAATAGACCTGCCGGTTGGAATCCATAACGGCAAATTCCTTCTCGAGCGTGGAATGATTCGCATTGTATATGGTGATATCCCGCCGTGCATCCTCCAGCACATATACGCCATCATTGAATTCAGCGAGGAAACTCTGATTGTTGCCGTCCAGATCCGCGCCGGAGCATTCGGCCTGCTCTGCAAAAATGAACGATTGGCTGCCAAGAATCTCTCCGCTTTCTGCGGAAACAAAGCAGTATTCAACTGTCTGATCAGACGCAGCATAGATCTTCCATGCCAATTCAGGCAGATGCTCAGACAGAGAATAGATCACAAGTCCATTGCTGCTGACAGTGGCATCTGCTCCGCAGGATGAGCGGACGGTTTGAATGGCAAATGTTATGTCAACCTTCGGCTCAACGTCAGGATCCCCGGTGCTCAGATAATTCCCCGACAGGGCCAGACTGTTCCCGTCTGCATCAGCAGAAACCACAACGCTGCGCCCATAAACCGGAATCCCTTTATATTCCTGATAAAAGCGGTAATATGTATTCCCGGAAAGCGTATTCTTCCTGCATACCGAAAACTCCGTATCCACATTTTCAATGCCGAGCACATCCGCCATATCACCGACGGCCGCCAGAGCAGACGCCTGATCAACGATCTTTCTCTCCGTGAATCCCTCAGTAAACAGCACAAACGACGCCGGCTCATCGGCCGCCGGGGCATCCGCTCTGCTCCCCGCCAGTTTCCATACCGCAATGGCGGCAGCACACAGGAGCAGCACGACGGCCGCCGCAGTGAAAATGACGCCCCTTCCAATGCTTCTTTTCATCAGAAGTCCCCCCAACATCAGATGATTGCAAAAAATACGCAGCCAGACTGAATACAGCAGAATGCGGCCTCAAGCGCGGGCGCTTTCGGTGTGGCTGACAAAAATTCAAAACCGTATTGTTTATTATACCACAAAAACAATGAATTGGATATTGTGCATCCACGGCCCGGTTCAGCATATCCGTCACCTTTCTGTTATGTCCGCCGGACGGCAGGCATACGATAAATCAGGAAAGGAGGTACGGAGAATGGGAATTCAGGACAGGCTTTGCTTTCAGTTTCACGATGAGAATCCGCCCGGCGCCGCCGCTGAGGCGCTGATCCGCATTTTCGCAGAAATGAATCTTCAGAAAGCGGAAAACGCGCTGAAATCCGCAGGCCGATCGGAAGCCGTCCCCGGCAGAGAATGAATATTGCCGCATATTGCCGCGTATCCACGGACAAAACCGACCAGCTGAACAGCCTGGAAACACAAAAGCGGTTCTTTGACACGTTTACAAGACAAAACGGGCATCATCTTGTCCGACTGTACGCCGATGAAGGAATCTCCGGCACAAAAATCAAAAACCGCCGGCAGTTCCTGCAGCTGATGCGTGATGCGCAGACCGGGCTTTTCCAAATGGTGGTTGTCAAAGACATCTCGCGCTTTGCGCGCAACACCGTTGATTTCCTGCAGAGCATCCGAACGCTGAAAGCACTGGGTATTGAAACACAGTTTCTCACAGCGAATATGACCAGTATGGGCAATTCAGAGTTTATTCTGACCATTTTCGGCGCACTTGCACAGGAGGAAAGCGCCAACACCTCAAAACGCATCAAATTCGGCAAACGGCTGAACGCGGCGCGCGGCAGAGTGCCCAATCTGGTTTACGGCTATGATAAGCTCAGCCGGGACTGCTTCAGTCTCGCCGTCAATCCGGCGGAGGCCGCCATTGTCCGCCGGATTTACAGCTGGTACATCAATGACGGCCGCGGCACAACAGTGATCGCAAATGCACTGAACGCATCAGGCCTGCGGACAAAACGCGGCTGCCCATGGACTTCAAGCGCCGTGCGCCGCATTCTGATCAATCCGCTGTACACCGGCACAGTCGTCAATGGACGCCAGGAGGTTGCAGATTTCCTCACCGGGCGCAGGCAGACCAACGATGCCTCCCGGTGGCTGGTCACTCAGCAGCCGTCCCTGTGCGTCATCCCTGCTGCGGACTTTGAGCGGGCACAGCAGATCCTGCATACCCGCGGACAGGCTATTCAGACAAAGCAGACGCGTCACAGCGGCCAGCATCTCTTCTCAACCCTGATCCGGTGCAAAATCTGCGGCCGCTCTTTCCGCCGGACTGTGCGGACCTATAAGAATACATATGTCCGCTGGGTCTGTTCCGGCCACAACGGACACGGCGCGGACTGCTGCTTAAGCGCAGTCACTGTGGATGAATCCGTACTGATCGGCGCGCTGCAGGAATATTTTCTCTCGCTGCTGCGCGGAAAAAAGAACGCCCTTCAGCAGATACGCGGCAGACTCTGCCGCAGCCTGTCAGCGGCTGTGCAGGCTGACCCCGGAACCAGAAAACGTCTGCTTGCCGCCCTGGAAAGCTGCAGGCGGAAAAAGCAGAAATACATGGACCTCTGCGTCCAGGACCTGATTACAAAAGAAGAGCTTGACTGTCAGCTGACCGCGCTGCGCCGCGACATTCAGCAGCTGGAGAGCGAAATCAGCCGGCTGCCGGAAACAGCTTCGGATCCGCTGGAGCCTGAGTCGCTGGTGCAAAGCCTTTTCCCGACGCTGGAGTCAGCTGCGGACATCCGGCTGATGCGCAATGCGCAGCTTAAAAGAATCATTTCGCGCATCGAAATCGGGCCGGACGGCACGGCTGACGTCTACCTGCAGTCGCCGGCAGAGGGAAGACTCGGAAACGTCATCGAAATCTGAAAACAGGAGATGGAGCCGCTGCCCCATCTCCTGTTTTATTCTGCGCCGGCCGCATCCGGAAAACCGTTCACGTCCGCAGCATCTGTACATAAAGACATCACTGAACGGTTGGAGCATTTCAACGCGCCGCTGTATCACCAGGTCAAGGCGCTGCTTGATGTGAACAAGGCAGAGCGGCACATTCGCGGCGGAATGGCCACGCGAAAAAAATACAAGGGAATCTGAATTCAGGCTCCGGCAAAGCCGGAGCCTGAATTCAGATTCAATCTTATTTTCTGAAAGGACAGTTCCATGAATACTCAAAACGCAACGCATTATTTTCTCGGCGCCAATACATATTCAGGTTTTTACTCTTTGTATCACCGCTTCACATCTCCTGCTGAAGGTGATTTCCTCTGCGTCATCAAAGGCGGGCCGGGCGGCGGAAAATCCACCCTGATGCGGCGGCTGGGACACGCCATGCGCGCACGCGGGCAGCAGGTCGAATATGTGCACTGCTCTGCGGATCCGGACTCTCTGGACGGCGTCAAGTTCCCGCAGATGCACATCGCATATGTGGACGGCACTGCTCCCCACGATGCCGTGCCGCAGGCACACAGATCATATGGAGAAGTCTGAAAGCAGTGTCTGCGCCCTCTACTGCCGTCTCAGTAAGGAGGATGCAGACAGGCGGGAGGAATCAGAAAGCATAACGAACCAAAAGGCAATTCTGTCGGCATTTGCCGCACAGCGCGGGTGGTCGGTTTACCGGATCTATGTGGACGAGGATATGTCCGGCGCTGACGGACGGCGTCCCGCCTTTCTGGCCATGCTTGCCGACGCTGCAGCCGGACGGTTCGGCATTCTCCTGTGCAAATCCCAGTCGCGCTTCACGCGCGATATGGAGGCTGTGGAAAAATACATCCACGGCAGCTTCAAAAAATGGGGGATCCGCTTTGTGACTGTCACTGACGGCGCTGACACGGACAGTCTCGGCAATAAAAAGGCCCGCCAGATCAATGGGCTTGTCAACGAATGGTACCTGGAGGATCTGTCGGAAAATGTCCGCACGGTACTGGACTGCAAACGCGCCGCCGGACAATACATCGGGTCCTTTGCGCTGTACGGCTACCGGAAGGACCCGAAGCAGCACGGAAGGCTGCAGATTGAACCGGAAACGGCGGCTGTCGTACAGCGGATTTACGCGCTGTATCTGTCCGGTGAGAGCACGCGCAGCATCGCTGTGCGTCTGAACATCGAAGGCGTTGATCCGCCCGGTGCCCGCCAGGCTGCGCATTGCAGAGCTCTCACGCAGACCGGTGCGGGCTGGAATAAGACAGCTGTGGCCCGCATTCTGAAAAACGAGATGTATACAGGCATGATGATCCAGGGCCGCCAGCGGAAAATCAGCTATAAAAGCAGTGCACGCGTCACCCTTCCCGCTTCGGCATGGATACGCGTGCCCGGCACACACGATGCCATCATTCCGCACGAACAGTTCGAGGCGGTCCGGCAGCAGCTGCAGGCACGCACACGGACAACTGCAGGCGGCCAGCCCTATCCCCTCTCCGGCCTTGTATACTGCGGCGGATGCGGCGGGAGGATGACTCTCACTACAGGCGGAAAGAGCGGCCGTCTGCGCTATCTGCGCTGTGCAGCGCACTGCGCAGACCCTGCCGCCTGTACCTGCTGCAGCATGGACGCCGACGCGCTCGTGCAGCTTGTTTCAGAGCACATCAGCGCTCACACCGCCGGCTTCCACAGCGCAGTCGCCAATATGCCGAACACGCTGCCGCTCGCCCGGCTGCTGGCGCTGCGAACCGGTCTGGTGCGTGCCGGCATCGGCGGCGAAGCGCTGTGCGCAGTTGACGCGCGCATCGCTCAGGAAAAATCCGCGTTGCGCCCGCCTGCGGAAAGCACAGCCGAATCCATTCCCTTCTCGCGGGCGCTTGCATGCACACTGATCCGCAGAATCTCCATCGGAGAACGCTGCGGCGACACACAGCACATCTGTATTGAATACTGCTTCTGAAGCAGTCATAGAAACAGGGCGGCATAACCAAGTGGTTACACCGCCCTGCTTTTCTGTTTGCCGTTTCCGCATCAGCGCGCTAAGAACGCTGCGCACGCTCCTGCGGCTTATTCTTTCTGTACAGCACTGCAAGACCGGTCAGCAAAAGATTGCTGTCACAGATGACCTTGTGGCGGCAATGCGGCACAATGCTGCTGGCAATTCCGCCGGTAGCCACAACTGTGGCCGGATATCCCAGTTCTTCCTCAATTCTGTCAATCATGCCATCCATCATGGCAGCTGCAGAGAAAACAACGCCGCTGCGCATACAGTCGATCGTGTTTGTCCCAATGCAGCGTTTCGGCGGCTCCAGAGAAACTTTGGGCAGCTGTGAGGTGCCGCTGCTGAGCGCGTTCAGGCTCAGCACCACACCTGGAACAATAGCGCCGCCCAGATAGCCGCCTTTCCTGCTGATCACAGAAATCGTCGTCGCCGTTCCCATATCAAAGATAATCAGCGGCGCAGAATACTTGTAAAGCGCAGCAACCGCGCCGGCCACCAGGTCCGCGCCCAGCTGGGCCGGGTTGTCAATGAGGATATTCAGACCGGTTTTCAGTCCTGCACTCACGCACATGGCGTCCAGTCCGGTGACCATTTTGACAGCATCCTTCAGCGGCGTGTTGATGGGCGGCACAACAGAAGAGAGAATGGCGCCTTCAAAGCTGTCCGGCTCAAGGCCGGCAAACTCCAGAAACATTTTCAGTTTCACGGCAAGTTCGTCCGCCGTCATCCGGATATCCGTCGCTGCGCGGAAAATCTGCCTGATTTCCTCGCCTTCAATACAACCGAATACAATATGGGTATTTCCTGCATCTATCGCCAGTATCATCAATCAATGCCTCCGTTTACGCCAGGCGCACCGCCTTCAGAATCCGGACAATGACCGGCCCCAGCAGAATATTCACGCCAAACTCCAGCAGGAAATTGATGCCCGCCAGCGACAGCAGCGTGTACGTAACAAGATCGGAACCACCAGCCCACTGCGCCAGAATCTCCCGGAAGAATGTCAGCATCGCCAGGCAGAAAATGCCGGTGTTGACAATCGGACAGATTGCCGCCGATACCAGCACGCCGCCGTATACGCTTCTGCGGCTGATCGCCCGGTACACAAGTCCGGAAATCCAGCCTGCCAGCGTCCCCTTGGCGAAAATCACCACGAGCGTCATAACCGGGTTTGCCGTCCACATGATAAATGCGCCCTGATCGGCACCCGTAATTGTGGCAACTGCCACCACTGCGCTGAACACAAAGCCCAGGAACGCACCCGTCCCGGCTCCGTATACTGCCGCGCCGATCACAATCGGCACCAGGACAAGCGAAAGCGGGTATGTCCCGATTCGGATCATGCTGCCCAAAAGCTGCAGCACAATGACCAGCGCTGTGAGAATGGCTGTTCCCACAAGCCGTTTGACCCCGCCGGAGCGGGCCGCACCCTCTGCGGATGCATGGTTTTTATTCATTTTTTACCTCCCTGCTGCTGCTCGCTCACGGCGATGCAGCGCATTTGTTCTTTCGAACATATTGATTATACCCTGCCGGGACCATTTGCGCAACAGTAAAGGCATACACATTTTTTGCGGCAGCTTCCGGAATATGTATGCAAACTGTGCCCGGATACTGAAAAAGGGATGGCAAGCCGCCATCCCTTTCCTTGATTTATGCCGCCGTATTCCACCGCTATAATCCCAGGATCTGCACCAGATTCGGCGCATTGAACAGATACGCCGCTCCCCAGCAGGCCAGCGCCACCGGAATTGCAGTCAGCGCATCCAGCAGCACATGCTGCTTGACAAACAGCGTTGACACAACAATCAACGCGCCCCAGACCGACACCGCGGCCTTCAGAATCACCGGACAGCCGGGACAGGCCAGCGCAAACAGCATCATCTGCATCGCCATGGAACAGTGCACGCTGGGCGCGCAGTTCAGAAAACGGTGGTTCGCTCCGTATACAGTGCGAACCGCAAAACCGGTCAGACCTTTCTGCGGCGCGTCCGGACGTGTGAATGTCGTGGGCACAAAGAGAAAAATCAGGTCGCTGACTGTCAGATTCAGCGCATAGGCAATGCAATAGCGAACAAATGCCTCCGCCGAGAACAAATACAGCAGTGCCGGAACTGCAGCCAGTGCCACAAACCAGGAACAGTAAATATAAATAAAGCCGGGTCTGTACGGAATTTTCTGATCAACCGCCCATCCGACCGTCCGCGGTTTTCCCTCGAGATACTGAACGCCATAATACAAAATCAGATGATAGGCAATCAGCACGACAAGAACCGTTAAAAACCGAAGCCAGTTCATGATTGCGCCTCCGATCAGCAATAATACTTCTCTGTCTGTCCGTGACGGCTGGAAATCTGCACGCTGATTTCCGGGAATTCTGCCTGAATCCGTGCGGCAAGAACAGGTACAACCACATTCTCCGTATTGAAATGGCCGGCGTCAATCAGATTCAGTCCGGCCGCCCGGCATTCCAGAAACACATGATATTTCACATCTGCCGTCACATATGTATCGCAGCCCTTCTGCAGCGCCAGCTGATAATCATCTCCGCCTGCGCCGCCCATAACAGCCACATGGTGCACCGGTTTTCCGCCCGGCACATAGCGGAGGCCGCCGCAGTTCAGCGCTTTTGTGACAAACGCCAGATATTCTTCCAGCGGCACAGGCCGGGCCAGCCAGCCTTCGCGTCCGATACAGTAAGGCGTCCCGTCCTTCATGTGGCCCTCAACAGTCAGAAGCTGCCTGTTTTCCAGCCCGAGTGCGTCAGCCAGCGCATCATTCACGCCGCCCTCTGCCGCATCCAGATTTGTATGCATACAGATCGCCGACAGGCCGGCACGCAGAAGACGCACGACGCGCCTGCCCACCGGATCAGCATCCGTCACGGCTTTCAGGGAAAAGAACAGCGGATGGTGCGATACAATCAGCTGTGCGCCGCTCTCAATCGCCTCGTCAATCACCTGATCCGTGATGTCCAGCGCCGTGAGAACGCGCGTGACCTCCGTCTCTCCGGTACCGGCAAGAAAACCAACGTTGTCAAAATCCATTTTCATTTCCGCCGGCGCAAATGCTTCCAGCATCCGGGCGACATCCTTTACCTGCACCATGCGTTCGTCTCCTCCTTCATCTTCAAAAAACCTTCCAGTGCCAGGCGCTGGCGCGTCAGCTCCAGCACATCCGGCGCGGCCGCCTGCTCAAGGCCGCGTATGACTTTTCGGGCGCGGCGGATCAGCAGTTCCAGATAATCCGGCAAAAGCGGATCGCGCTTTTCCATCAGGATCCGGTCCGCATACATTTGCGCACAGCTGAACGGCGCACGGCTTGCGCCCCTGCGCACTGACAGCACAACATAAATACGTCCCGCATCCCGGACCAGACAGGCATCACCGATTGCATAGCCAGCACAGTCCAGCCAGTTGGCAAGACTGTCCAGCTTGCTCTGCGGCTGGAGGATCAGATGCGTTCCCTGCTGCAGCGTCCATGGCGCACGGTCAAGAATCGTCATCATTGTCTCTCCGCCCATACCGGCCATGACCACTGTATCCACACACTGCGGGTCAATCTGATCCAGCCCGTCGGACAGGATAAAGCGGATCTGCTCTGAAACGCCCCACGCCTGCGCGGTACGCACAGCGCTTGCCAGCGGGCCGGGACGCACGTCCGCAGCAACAGCCTGTGTGCAAACGCCGCTTTTCACCAGCCAGACCGGCAAAAAGCCATGATCAGTCCCTATGTCCGCAACGCTCGCTCCCTGTTCAACAAATGCGGCAACAGCCTTCAGCCGTTCAGACAAAATCGGTTTTTGCTCCATAAACAATGTTCAGCGGGCTGCACACAGCGGCGCAGCCCGCAGTCCTTTCCCGGCCAGTTATTTCTGAATGCTTCTGACAAAATCATTGAGCTGCTCAATGAAATCATCCGTGTCCACACCGTGGACGTCACACGCCTCTTCCAGCGTCTCGCCGCTGGACATGGCACAGCCCAGACAGTGCATACCGATGGCCTTGAAAAGCGGCGCAGTCTGCGGCGCCTGTGCAAGCACGTCAGCAATAATGGAATCTCTGTCAAACTCAGTCATATTTACATCCTCCATCATATTCATACCTTTCTCAGACAGACCGCATCACATTGGACATGCACTACGGCCTTTGCGGCTATTATAACCCGTAAAAGCCGGGAATTCAACAACCGTCCCCGGCAAAAAGAGGCATACAAAAGGAAAAGGCAGGCGGAAAATCCGCCTGCCTGACAGGACAGTTCATTCAATGAGATTGAAAAGGAGAACGGCTCTGTCTCCTCCGGCATGTTTTAGCCCTGTTCTTTCATCTTAGCGAAGCAATCGCTGCAGTAAACAGGTCTGTCAGATTTGGGCTCGAAAGGAACTCTCGCCTCGCCGCCGCAGGCAGCGCAGGTAGCGGTGAAATACTCTCTCGGGCCGCGGGCAGCATTCTTGCGCGCGTCACGGCAGGCCTTGCAGCGCTGGGGCTCATTCTGGAAGCCGCGCTCTGCATAAAATTCCTGCTCACCGGCGGTGAACACAAAATCTTTGCCACATTCTTTGCATTTGAGTGTCTTGTCTTCGTACATGTCGAATCCTCACTTTGAGTAAAGTTGCCCCGCAGGGCATATATTTGCGTCAGTTTTCACTGATAACGCCGGGATTAAGGCACTGTGCCAGCTTTTTCCTGATTCGCTGAACAGCATTGTCAACAGATTTTGGGGATTTATTCAGTTTTTTTGCTATATCACTGTATGACAGACCGCTTAAATAAAGCTCCAAAACCTCAGATTCAAGATTGGAAAGCGAACCGCTGATGTGTTCAGTCAGTTCATCAAAATGCTCCCGCGCAATGAGCAGCTCTTCAGGATCACGCAAATAACACGATACTCTTGCCTGACTCTCGTCAAACTGAGGGGACTCGAATGAAATTGAGTCGTTCAATGGCGTATGCTTCAGTCTCGATGCTGATTTGATTGCCGTGTAAAGCCTGTTGCGGATACAGTGCTCCGCAAATGTTTTAAATGAAGCCGCTTTTTCCGGATCATACTGTCTGACAGCTGAAATGAGACCCAGCATTCCTTCCTGAATCAGATCCTCACCGTCACCGCCAGTCAGAAAGTATGGCCGCGCACAGACACGGACGAGTCTGCTGTAATTTTCAATCAGCTGCGTCTCCGCAGCCGTATTCCCGCCCGACGCCAGTTCCCACAAAGAATCGTCGTCAAGCGCATTGAAATCACTAATGCACATGGAAAATTATATACTCCAATATTATGGTTACATTATATACATTTGCCGCATGAAGTCAAGAGTTTTCAGTAAAAATTTTTAATATTTTGTGAATAAAGCTTGAAAATTCGTGCTAATTGACCAACATCAGAGGCAAATGTGGGGGACGCCTGTCATTTCACGTATCGATGCTCATCTGACCGGCATATTCAAGACCAAGGTGCTCATACGCGCGCGGCGTCACGCAGCGGCCGCGGGGTGTGCGGATGATAAATCCCTGCTGCATCAGATACGGCTCATACACATCCTCAATCGTTACCGGCTCCTCATTGATGGTGGCCGCAATGGTTTCCAGGCCAACTGGACCGCCGCCGTAGTTTCTGATGATGCTCAGCAGCAGCCGCCGGTCAATCATGTCCAGCCCAAGAGGATCAATATCCAGCCGCGTCAGCGCATGGTCTGCAGCTTCCCGCGTAATTCTGCCGTCATTGTAAACCTGGGCAAAATCACGCACACGGCGCAGCAGGCGGTTGGCAATCCGCGGCGTGCCGCGGCTGCGCGAGGCAATCTCCAGCGCGCCCTCCGGAGCAATTTCCACACCCAGGATGTCAGCAGAGCGGCTGACAATCAGCGCAAGCTCCTGGGGCGTATAAAGCTCAAGCTTCAGATCGATGCCGAACCGGTCCCGCAGCGGGGATGACAGCTGCCCGGAACGCGTTGTCGCACCGACAAGCGTAAAGTTCTTCAGCTCAAGGCAGATGCTCGTTGCGGCCGGCCCCTGTCCGATGATGATGTCAATCTGCTTGTCCTCCATCGCAGGATAGAGGATCTCCTCCACAGCACGGTTCATCCGGTGAATCTCATCAATAAACAGGATATCGTTTTCATTCAGATTTGTCAGGAGCGCCGCCAGATCCCGCGGCTTTTCAATGGCAGGACCGGAAGTCTTGCGCAGCGTCACGCCCATTTCATTTGCGATAATCGCCGCCAGCGTCGTTTTTCCAAGGCCCGGTGGGCCGTGCAGGAGAACATGGTCCAGCGGTTCCCCGCGCTGTCTGGCGCTCTGGATAAACACACGCAGGTTTTCTTTTGCCTTCTGCTGTCCGATGTATTCAGACAGTGTTTTCGGGCGCAGGCTGAATTCGCCGTCATCCTCACGGATTGGGTTGACAGACAAAAGCTTCTCATCCTCTGCGCGGTCATGCACCAGGTGATCGCTGTAGTCAATGCTCATACTTTTTTCCCCTTACTTTACAGACGCCTTCAGCACCTGACGGATAATCTCCTCCACCGTGAGACTTTCCACGTCAATGGTGCGCAGAGCGGCAGTAATTTCACTTTGCGAGTAGCCCAAAACAGCCAGAGCCGACGTCGCATCCGCCAGCTTTGCGCCCGGCATACCCGCGCCGCCGGGCCGCACAATTCCTGCCGGCTGTACCGCGGCATTTTCCTTGGCGACCTTATCTTTCAATTCCAGGATAATCCGCTGGGCAATGCGCCTGCCGATGCCGGGCGCCGCAGTAAACGCCTTTTCATTGTCCGTGACCACCGCCATCGCCATATCCTCCGGCGTCACGGCAGAGAGAATTGACAGCGCCGCCTTCGGCCCAACGCCGGAAACCCCCAAAAGCATTTCAAAGCTGCGCTTTTCGCTCATCTCATGAAAGCCGTACAGATCAAACGCATCTTCTTTGATATTGCAGTAGGTATACAGTTTGGCCTTTTTCCCGATCTCCAGATAAGACTGCGAATTGGCAGTGGTATAGCATTTAAAGCCGATGCCGCCCACATCCAGCACGGCAACGCCGGCCTCAAGGACTGCAACAGTACCTTCTAAATAGTAGAACATGCGCTCTTACCTCCAAAATTGATCAGGGAACCGGAAAAACGCGCGTGGCAGATGGCCAGCGCCAGCGCATCTGCCGCATCGTCCGGGCGCGGCACCGCGTCCAGCCGCAGCTGGCGGCGCACCATCTCCATCATCTGCTTCTTGTCCGCGCGCCCGTAGCCGGCAATTGCCTGTTTGACCTGCAGCGGCGTGTATTCATACATCGGTACGCAGCGCATCTCTCCCGCCAGGAGGATCACGCCGCGGCCATGCGCAACAGAAATGCCTGTCGTGATATTTGTATTGAAAAACAGTTCCTCAACAGAGATGGCATCCGGCTGAAACGTATCGATCAGCTCCAGCACATCCGTATAAATCTGCTGCAGGCGCATCGCCAGCCGCTGCCCGGCCGGCGTCGTCACTGCGCCGCAGCGGATCAGATCGGTTTTCGCCTGCTCTGCCCGGATCACGCCGAATCCCACTGTTGCAATCCCCGGGTCAATGCCCAAAATAACCAGTCTGCTCACTTCCCGCCGCATTGCGCAAATATTCGGGCTGTTTCTTCTCAGCCGCATATATTGTAGCATGAACAGCCGGATGAATCAATATCTTTGCCCATGCTGTTTTCTCACAACGGCAGCAGCTCTGCATAAACTGTATTAAGTCACGCTGTTATCACACGCGATAGCCGCGTAAAAACCATAAAGGAGGAACAGCCATGCCGCCTAAGATGACGCCCGGCCCGGTTCCGGAGGATGCCAGCATCCGGGAGGCCGTCTGCGTTCATACCAAAAAGATATTTGACAGCTGCAGGGACAAAGACTGTATTGACAATTTGCGCCTGTACCCCACCGCCGCTTCCCAGGCCGTGATCGCCTCGGCCGTCAGCGTGCGTCCGATATCCGCACAGCTTCTGTATGTTTCTGTCGATGTTGAGGAAGTCGCGTTCAACCGCGGCCTGTACAGCATTGACCTGCGTTATTTTTATAAGGTAACCGGCGACGCCTTCACGCTCGGAAGCAAGCCGGTTCAGATTTCAGGCCTTTGCGTATTTGACAAACGGGTCATTCTGTTCGGAAGCGAGGGCAATGCAAAAATATTCACCTCCTCAACCGTTCTCGACGGTTCAGACGTCCAGCTGCCCCGCAGCAGCAATCTCCCCCGCGCCGTGGTTGAGGCCGTCGATCCGGTTCTGCTGAGCATGAAGCTGAGCGAAACCTGCGACTGCCAGACGTCCTGTACTTATCTGGAAGTGCCCGATGCAATCCAGCAGGTCTTCGGCGATCACCTGGCCATCGACTCCGGCGGCCGGGTTGTCACCGTAACGCTGGGCCAATTCACCATTGTCCGGCTTGAACGGGACACCCAGCTCATGATTCCCGCGTATGATTACTGCATGCCGGAAAAGGACTGCAGCGCCGACGGCTGCTGCAACGATCCGTGCGCTCTTTTCAGCCGCATACACTTTCCCGTCGATGAATTCTTCCCACCGGACACCATTACAATGCCGGAAGATTACAGGGACGCCTGCTCCAATACTGTCCATTGATTCCATGCCGCCGGGTTTCCTCCCGGCGGCAAAAAAATATTGACATTGAAACAGGATAGGCATATACTTTGAAGGTATTTTTTTATTAAGGAGTGAATATTCATGAAGACATTTATCCCCGAAGGATACGCTCCCGCATTGGGTATCTACGACACACAGAAAGCAATCGGATTATTAAAGAGGGTCTTTGAAGATAATCTCTGCGGCAAGCTGAATCTTCGCAGAGTATCCGCTCCCCTTTTTGTCAAAGAATCCACCGGTCTGAACGATAACCTGAACGGTGTCGAGCGCCCCGTATCCTTTGACATTCCTGCTGCCGGCTGTGACGCGCAGGTCGTCCATTCCCTGGCAAAATGGAAACGGTATGCCCTGAAGGCCTATGGCTTTTCTGTCGGCAGCGGTCTTGTGACTGATATGAATGCCATCCGGCGTGATGAAGAGCTGGACAACCTCCACTCCGTCTATGTTGACCAGTGGGACTGGGAAAAAATCATTGACCGCGAGACCCGCAACGTTGAATATCTCAAGGCCACTGTGCAGAGCATTGTCGACGCGATTGTGGACACCAACGTGGCCATCTGCAACGTCTTCCCGCAGATCCGGACAAGCCTCAGCCGTGAGGTCTCCTTTGTCACCACACAGGAACTTGAGGACATGTGGCCGGACAAGACCCCGAAGGAACGCGAAAATCTCTACCTGAAAGACCACAAAACTGCTTTCGTTATGCAGATCGGCGGACTTCTGAAGTCCGGCATCAAGCACGACGGCCGCGCGCCCGACTATGACGACTGGAAGCTCAACGGCGACATTCTGTTCTGGAACGACGTTCTCGGCATGGCCTTCGAGGTCTCCTCCATGGGCATCCGCGTTGACGAGAAATCCCTGGACAGCCAGCTGACGGAAGCCGGCTGCGACGACCGCAGAGCGCTGCCCTTCCACCAGATGCTGCTGAACGGCGAGCTTCCGCTGACGCTTGGCGGCGGCATCGGCCAGTCCCGTCTCAGCATGCTGCTGATCGGCGCTGCCCACATCGGTGAAGTCCAGGTGTCCATCTGGGACGACGAAACGCTGCGCGTGTGCAAGGCTGCCGGCGTCAATCTTCTCTGAGTCACCTGCGAATACTGCATTCCCGGCCGGAACGGATTTTTACCCTACCGGCTGCCGGAAAAACCGCAGAGCAATTCCTGCTCTGCGGTTTTCTTTTGGCTGTTTTCAGTTTGATGCAGCGCTGCCGCGCTGTTCTGGCATTCATCCGGCAGTATTGAAGTCCACCGTGCTGTTTTCAGGCACGATGCAGACGTAACTGGTGCCGCGTGCCAGCTGAAGGGCGCCGCCGTTTTTCAGCGTAAACACAAACTGGCTGGAAACGCTCTCACGCGACCAGCTGATCTCGACGTACTTGCCGTCAGCAAAATAATATCCGGTTCCGCTGCCGGTAAGATCTGCCTGCAGGCGGCCCTTATCGTCGCCGGAGATCTGGCTGAACGGCGCGTAAAGCACAAGCACATTCTTCACGGCCACCTGTTTGTCATTCTCCGCATCCATATAGGCGTCGCCATGCTGCGTTGCATAGTAGAGGCCGTCAGCGGCGTCGTATGTAAAGCCGGTTTTCTTTGAACCGGAGAACGCGACCGTCACATCTCCGGCATCCTTGCCGGCAGATGCAGAACTTTCATCCGCAAATTCCAGATTGACCGCATATTCCTTCTCATGCTCCGTACGCAGATCAGACTGCGCGACATAAGCCTCCAGCTCCTGCGTGTCAATCATCAGGCTGTGCTCAAGGCCCATGGAAGCGCGGCGGTTCGCGTCCCTGTAAAAGGCGCTGCCGGCATCGGAAAGGCCGTCAATATGGTCGATCTCATAAGAGCGCATCAGGGAATACGCCTCGTCGCTGCCGCCGGCATGAACATAAATCGCATCCAGCGCCATGGCAATGTCCAGGTAATACGGGCGCGAGCTGCGGATGCTGCCCACAACCGGCGTATCCTCAAAGTCTTCATAGACCGCCAGAATGCGCGTGATGCCGCCCTCAACCTGCATTTCAAAAATCATGTCAGCCTGCGAGATCCCGTGCTGCGGCAGGGCAACGCTGATGTTGTTGACCATAATCGCATACGGACGGTTAGCGGAAATATCCTCCTCGACAGGCAAGCCCGTCAGCGGTGAACAGATCTGATCCTCCGGCTCGGGTTCCGGCTCAGGTTCCGGCTCCGGCTCAGGTTCCGGCTCCGGTTCGGGTTCAGGCTCAGGCTCAGCAGACAGCTCGGGTTCAGGTTCTGGCTCCTGTGTACGGAACGTGCAGCCGCTCAGCATGCCGAGCAAAAGCACGAGAATCAATGCCAATGATAACCAACGTTTCAAACAGATCCCTCCGATCGTATTTCTATGGACATTGTACTCATCTTGTCGAATCCTGTCAAATGCTTTGGGAAAATTCCTCTGTACCTGCGGCGCTTTTTGTATTATAATAGAAAATAATTTATTACATTTCAGGTGGCGAATGCTGAAAATGGATCGTCGATTTGGTTTTATTCACGACAATCTTGATATTAAAATTTTAATTCTCTTTATTCTCTCCCGCCTGCCGGAACCGGTGGACGCGGAAACGCTTTCCCAGCTGACCATGGCTGACGAAGGGATCAACTATTTTGACTTTGCCGCATGTCTGGCTGAGCTTGTCCGGACCGGCCATGCAACGCGCAGCGGCGATCTGTATGCCATTACGGAAAAGGGCCGCGTCAACGGCCAGATTACTGAAAGCGGCCTTCCCTATTCTGTACGCGTGCAGGCGGAAAAAAATGCCGCAAAAGTTGCCGTCAAAATGCGGCGCAATGCGCTGATTTCCGTATCGCACACACTGCGCAGCCGTGGCGGCTGCACCGTTTCCCTGTCCATGTCGGACGGCGTCAGCGACGTGATTTCCCTGCAGCTTCTGGCCGGCAGCGAGCAGCAGGCGCAGCAGATTGAAGAGCGGTTTCAAACAAACGCCGAAAAAATCTACGGCGACATCATGGCCCTTCTGACAGAGGAAAACTGAACACAGAAAAAAGAGTCGGTCTGACCGGTGTAAATCCGGACAGGCCGACTCTTTTTTACTCTTCCTCAAAGTACATGTGCTCCATGTACAGTCTTGAAAAATCCTGATCCGCCGCGAGACCGATCTCCACGGCGTTCTCTGCAATCCGGACCGCCTTTTCCGCCGCATCAGGCTCAGTCAGAAGCGTGATGACGCCGTCCAGACTGCTGTTGCCCACAGCCCGTGTAATGGCCAGCAGCTCTTTTGGCAGCATTCCGATGGCAGCGGCCTTTTCCTTATCCGTCCGGTAGCCAAAACCGCCGGCCAGGAGTACGGCGCCCAAATCATCGTATGTAATCTTCCGGCGCAGAAGCAGCGTTTCAAGGCCGGCGCGCACCGCTGACTTGGCCAGCTGAATTTCGCGCACATCTTTCTGGGTAAAGCGGATGGGCCTGCCCTCCTCTGTTTCAGCCAGAGGGAAGCCCTGATCAAAATATGTGTCGTCCAGCCGCCCTGTTTCATCCACAAGCTCCGCATTTACAAGTTCTGCTGCAGTTTCGATTACACCTGTGCCGCACAGTCCCACAGGCGGCTGTCCGCCGATGGTCTGCACGGACGCGGCGTCATTTTCAATACGCACAGAGCAGATTGCGCCGGGGATGCTTCCTGTTCCGCAGGAAATGTTTCCGCCCTCAAAGGCGGGGCCGGCAGCCGTGGACGTGCAAATGATCCCGCTCCGGTCGCCGAGCGCCATTTCTCCGTTCGTGCCAAGGTCCAGAAGCAGCACCGGACGGTCGCTGTCCGCCATCGCGCAGTGCAGGATACCGGACACAATGTCTCCGCCGACATATGCCGAGATGCCCGGCATGACGATCACCGGACAATCGAGAAAGCTGCTGGCAAACAGTTCCGAAAAGCCAAGCTGCGTCATCGCCAGGCTGTGCGCCCTGAACGGTGCAACGCCAAGCCCATCGCAGGGCCATCCCATCAGAAGGTGAACCATTGTGGTATTTGCTGCAATGCCCACAGCCGTCACACGCTCAGGCGAAACAGCGGCTGCACGCACAACAGACTCAATGCCGTCCAGCAGCTGTCCGCGGATGCTGTCGCGCATGGCGTCCGCCTGCCCACTGACTGCAGCGGTCTGTCTGGAAATCACATCCGCGCCGTACATCCTCTGGCGGTTCACAAAAGAGATGCTCTCCAGCATGCGCCCGTCAGACCGGTCAATCAGAGCGACTGTAACCGTTGTTGTGCCAATGTCCACAGCAATGGCGCAGGGGCCTGACGCCGTCTCCTTCTGCGGCTGCTTTTCTGCAACAACATCAAAATTGCTTTCATCGTCCGCGCAGATGCGCACTTTTGCGTCACCCTCCGGCCAGGCTGTGCAGGCCAGGCGTTTGCCGGAGGCAAGCTCTTCCGCCGTAAAGAAACTTTTATCTGCTTCACTGGGCTCAACCGTCCCGCCGGTCACGACAACCGCGCACTTGCCGCACCGGCCGCCGCCTCCGCAGAATGCAGGAATGTAAATGCCGTTTTCCCGGAAGGCATCGAGAAGCGTCTGTCCATCCCGCACATCGATTGTCCCATGTCCGGAGACAGTAACCCGGCCGCCGTAACGCTTTCTGTCTCTGCACGTCAGATTCGGGCACTTGCGGCAGTCATGCGTAATCTGCGCTTTGCGCACATCATCGGTCAGCAGATACAGCGTCGAGCAGGATTTCTGGGGATCAATCATAAACCCCGTGGACAGTCCGAAACCAAGTCTTGCGCCCGCCTGCGTCTCATTATAAATAAATCTCTGCACCGTCATGGGCACCTGATTCGGCGGGTCAAACCGGGCAGCCACACCGCGGCTGCGATGCCGGCAGGTGTCCATCAGCCGCGGGTTCAGATCTGCCTCAATGCTGAACAGCAGATGGTCTGCCAGCCTGTCGGCAATCATGCCCTTCAGATAATCTCCCTGTGCAAAATAATCACCGCTGATCCGGCTGGCATCAAAGCCGATGCTGCGCAGAACACACAAAAGCTCACTGCCCGGCTGAATGCCTGACTCCTGAAATGTGCCGTCAGCCACAGTAAAAGCGGCAAGCGCCACCGGCCGGCAGGCCGACAGCATGTTTTCCTTTACAATTTCATATTCATCACAGGCCTCCTCATACAGCGGACTGTCCGGGAAACAGTCCATTGCCGCAAGAACCTGCTGCATATCTGCAGTGACCGCCAAATTTTGAAAAAACAGAATTTTTTCCATTTCACGTCTACTCCCAAAACATGTATTGAAAAATATTTTTGAAAATGGTATAAATTTTATATACTTCTGAGCAACGGGGGCAATGCGCAATGCAGTATCTGCTGTTTACATTTATCGATCAGACAACCTTATATGAAGCGGCGCAGGCACTCCATTACTGCACAGGCGTTCCGGTCCACATTCTTGAGGGACAGGGCAATATTGTCCAATCCTTCGGAAATCTGCCGTCCTGCTGCACGGCAGACAACCCCAGCTGCACCATGCGGCACAATACCGCCGCAACCCGGGCTGTCGGCTTCGGCGAGGCCTACACATTCACCTGCGCGCTGGGGCTCGCCCACCTGGTGTTCCCGCTTGTCATTAAAGGCACACTGTTCGGATCCGTTCTGGTCGGACCGTTTTTCATTGCCAGTTCCGGTGACGATTCCGGCGTTCCTGATGCCGTATGCATCACGCCGGAAAAAGCAAATTACCTGGGGCGGCTTGTCTACCGGCTGTTTGCAAACCTGATTGCCGACAATGAGCTGTGGCTGAAAGAAAACCGCCAGAAAATGCACCAGCAATCCAGAATCAATGAATCCATCCAGATGTACAAGAACTGCTCCGAAAGGATCAAGAGCAGCTATCCTGTGGAAAAGGAAAAGGAGCTGATCGCACGCGTCAAAACCGGAGACGCACCGGCTGCCAAAGCAATCCTGAACGAGCTGCTCGGCTATGTGTTTTTCGCCGGAGGCAATGCGCTGGACACACTGAAAACGCGGGCCATTGAGCTGACATCCCTGCTCTCCCGCGCGGCCATCGAAGGCGGCGCTGCAACAGACGAGGTTCTGAAAATCAACAACCGCTTTCTCAACGGCATTCAGAACATCAATTCGCTTGAAAGCCTCTGTTTCAGCCTGCAGGAGTCCGTAGAGGTCTTTTCGGAGTGCATGTTCTCCCGGCTGCCCAGCAAGAATTACAGCCTGATCCGCACGGCCATTGAATTCATCTGTGCAAATTTCAACACAAACATCACGCTGGAAGATGTGGCCGCCAAAGTACACCTGAACAGCGCGTATTTTTCCACGCTTTTCAAACAGTCCACCGGCTCTTCCTTTAAGGAATACCTGAATATGATCCGCGTGGAAGAAAGCAAGCGGCTTCTGACCAGCACGGATTACAGCATCATCGACATTGCCATTGCCACAGGTTTTGAGGATCAGAGCTATTTTTCAAAAGTGTTCAAAAAATACACAGGCATTACACCGAAGCAATACAGGCGATAAGCAGACTGCTGATACTGACTATAAGCCAAACCTCCATGCAGTTCGGGTAAAAACTTTGAATATTTATAAAAAGAATTGCAAAAACCGGCCGGGAATCAGATTTCCGGCCGGTCTGTATGTCTGCCTCAGCAGCTCACGGCTGCACGCACCGGCCATTTTCAAACAGCATGATCCCATAGCCGCCGCCGGTCTCGCCTGTTTTTGCCAGATGATCCGCATACGCCCGCTGCAGGCTCGTCTCTCTCGGGAGTTTTTCAGGAGAATAGTCATCCAAAAAGCCGAAAACCCGCCACAGGTCATTGTTGTCAGGATACACCTCTGTATGCAGGGTTGTGAACTCATCCATAAAGCCGATGATGTTGGAGGTCGGCTTCAAAATCTGCCTGTGGACAGGATACAGGAACCAGGTTTCAACAGCAAACAGATTTCTCCCGAAAAAATCCACCGCCCGCGTATAGGAATCATGGCGCAGCTCCTTTGTGAACGGCTCGCCCTGCGGAATATGACAGTTCAGCACAGGATCTCCGCGCCGCAGGTCCATTGTCCGGCCATGATATTCTTCCAGCTGGAATGTACTGGGTTCAAACTGCATCCGTCCAAGACGAACCAGCTCCATACGCAGGTGCTTGCGCAGCCACCAGTCGTTCTCCCTGGGAATTCCCCAGCTGCCGTTTGCACGCATGCCGGTTTTGGCCCAGACTGTAAAATCACTCATTGTGTCATAAAACAGGTTTTCAGGCCAGCCGGCAGCCTGATAATCCGCCTTTGTCCGTTCACTCAGCAGCATCAGGACGCAGAGCGTTGCTGTTTCAAATGGTATCCCCGTTTTTTCAGATATGGCGTTAATCTCTTCGCGGATTTCGCTTCCGGAAAAAAACGCATCTGCTGCATCCGCCAGATCCTGCGGCGGAATTTTTTCCGCTGCAGCCAGAATCACGCCGGATGCCTCCTGCGGCATGTGAATGCGGGTAAGAAGTTCCTGCAAATAAGGCATGTTTTCTCTCCTTTATCGGTATCCGGATTGAAGAAAAGTCTGCTCAGATCAGTGAGCAGACTTTTCAAATTGTAGGCAGTGTTTCTGCGCGGACTCAGAGCAGGCTTGCTGCGTCGTGATCCAGGAACACTTCGCAGTTGGGATGCAGCTGCAGAATGGACGCCGGCACTTCGGTGGTCACGTCGCCGTCAATCATCTTCTTGATGATTTCGGCCTTGTCCTTGCCAAGAGCGATAAACACGATCTGGCGGGCGTTCATGATGGTCTTCATACCCATGCTGACCGCCTGGGTGGGGACCTCGTCAATGGACGTGAAGAAACGTGCGTTTGCTTCTCTGGTCATGGGCGTCAGATCCACAACGTGCGTGATGGAGCCAAAGGGCGTGCCGGGCTCATTGAAGCCGATATGGCCGTCATGGCCAATGCCCAGAAGCTGAAGGTCAACGCCGCCGGCAGCAGCAATGGCCTTGTCATAATCGCCGGCATGCGCGGTATCCGTGCCGGAGGGAACATGTGTGTTCTCCATAGGGATATCAATGTGCTCAAACAGGTTTTTATTCATAAAATAGCGATAGGACTGCTCGTGCGTGCCGTCCAGCCCGGCATACTCGTCCAGGTTAAACGTGGTTGCATCCTTAAAGGTCAGCTTACCGGCTGCGTTCAGCTTCGCCAGCTGCGCATACAGTCCCAGCGGAGTGGAACCCGTCGCGTAACCCAGGACTGCATTGGGCTTCCTGTTCAGAAGTTCAACGTATCTCTCCGCTGCAAGCTCGGCAATCTTTTCAGGCGTGTCAATGATGATCTTCATTTGAATTCCCTCTTTATTTAAAAATTTTTTCACATGGGTTATCGGTTCTTCCGGTAAAAATATTATAACAAACCATGTTTCCGTTTTCAATACCCGGCTGATCATTGCCCGGTGAAAATTAGCATGATTTTCATCAATACTCCGCCGGCAGCCGGGAAAACTAATAAAAAACGCCGCAAAGGAGGCCGGGCAGCATGGTCAGCTTAATTCTGCGTACAGTCATCCTGTACGCATCCGTCATGCTGTCCATACGGCTCATGGGCAAGCGGCAGCTGGGCGAGCTGGAGCCCAGCGAGCTGGTCGTGGCCGTCATGATCTCAGATGTGGCCTCACAGCCGCTGATGGACACCGAAACCTCCCTGCTGCAGGGGCTGATTCCGGTAGCCACGCTGGTATTGTGCGAGATGCTGGTTTCCTGGGCGCTTCTGAAAAACCTGCGGCTGCAGGCATTTTTCTGCGGCACGCCCAGTATGATCATACGCGCTGGGAAAATCGATCAGAAGGAAATGCGCCGCTGCCGTTTTTCCATTGACGAGCTGACCGTGGAACTGCGGCGCAACGGCATCACAGATATTGCAGAAGTCCGCTATGCCATACTGGAAACCAACGGCACGCTGAACGTTATGCGCACGCAGGACAGCTCGCCGGTAACTGCTCAGCAGCTGGGCATCCAGGTCGAGGATTACGGCTATCCGACCATAGTCATCAACGACGGACGCGTTCTCCGGCAGAATATGGCGCTTGTGGGCGTGGACGATGCGTGGCTGCGCCGTCAGCTGAAGCAATACGGCGTCAGCGGACCGAAAGACGTCTACCTGATGAGTGTGGATACAGGCGGGCGCGTTTTCTTTGCACGGCGGGAACAATAATCTCCGGCAGCAGGCATGCATCATACCGCAGGTTCCGGGAAATACAGGTTCATTTTCCCTTTTTGCATGAAATAAGGCCCGGTGTGCTTCCGCACCCGGGCCTTGAACAACTGATGCAGTCTGCGGCTGTGCAGTTATTTTTCCTGCAGCAGCCGGTTCAGCTCTTCCATAAATGTATTGATATCCCGGAACTGACGGTAGACAGATGCAAAGCGTACATATGCAACTTCATCCAGATTCTTCAGCTTGCGCATCACAAGCTCACCAACCTGTTCACTGGTCACTTCCCGCTCCAGTGTATTGCGGATTTCCTGCTCAATTTCGTCCGCCACGCGCTGCAGCTCAGACAGCGGTACCGGCCGTTTTTCACAGGCTCTCAGCATTCCGTTGATCAGTTTCATTTTGTCAAAAGTCTGGCGGCTGCCGTCCTTTTTCACAACAACCAGCGGCAAATGCTCCATAATCTCGTATGTAGTAAACCGCTTCTGACAGGACAGGCACTCCCGCCGGCGCCTGATTGTGGCGCCCTCCTCAGCCGGACGGGAATCAATCACTTTACTCTCCGGAAAGCCGCAAAATGGGCACTTCATAATTATACAACCTCCGTTGGTCTTCCAGTTTTCTACTGGATAATATACCACAAAATGCAGCTGTTTGTATACCGTTTTTTATGCGCCGGCCGGAAACAGGACGGCAGCCGGCAAAAAAGCGGCCATTCCTTCCGGCGTCGCCCCTCCTGTGGCCAGCAGATCCGCAAGGCGCTCCGCCGCTTCGCGGCTGACGGCAATGCCGCAAAGGCAGCGCTCTTCCCCCGTCTCCGCCACCGCAATGCCGACGCCGTAAGCCGTTGGTACGGCTCTGCGCTCAGCCGTTACATAATAGACAAGCGTTCTCTGCTCAGGCCGTCCAAGGCGTGTATATTTCCTGCACATCTCAATTTTTTCCATAAATCTGCCTCCTCCGCATTCTCCATTCTCAGCCTCCGCATTGATTATCTCATAGAAAATATGGAGTTTCCACACTTTTCGACCGCAAGTTTCGACAAATTCCTTCAAATTATCCCAGAATTTACAACTTGTCCTGTTCAGGACTTCTGCGGTACAATCAATGCCGGAGGGAGGGATGCAGCAATGCGTCAGATCCAGAAAATACTATGCCGGATCCAGTCGGCGACTGTTCCGGCATACTGTGTCGTGAAATATTCGCTTCTGCTCTGTCTGGGGCTTTTTGCCGGCGCTCTGTGTGTGCTCGTCTGGGCGGGAGAATACACACTGCAGACGCTGTATCTTTACCTTCTGGCCAAGTCCATGGCGGATCAGGCCCTGCCGGTTTTGCTGGTCGGCGCCATCGGCTCCGTGCTCATTGAAGAACGGCTCGTTCAATGAGCGCCATGGATTCCTGCCGCGTAAACAGAACGTTCAGAACCTCCAGCAGCCCATTGGCTGTCATTTCCTCCGGCAGGTCCAACTCTCTGGCCAGCGTCCTGCGCCGCTGGGCGCTGGCCTGCCCGCCCGAAAGTCCCAGTGCATAGAAATCCGATTTCGTCAGATCCCCCTTGTTTGCCTGCGCCGCCACGCCGTCCAGCGTGGCGCCGGCTTTTTCCAGCGCCTGAACGATCGTCTCCGGCGGCATCGCCTCCACACCGAGTATCCCCGCTCTGGACGGCGCGCGCTTGCGGCGCTCCTTCCCGGGGATCGACGGAATATAGGCGTGCTTAATTTTTTGATCCGGCAGCAGGCCGCGCAGCCTGCCGCGGATAAAAAGGCCGGCGCTGTCGCTGTCCGTCAGAATCACAACGCCGCGCTCACTGGCAAGGCGGCGAATCAGCTTCACCTTGTCTGCGTCGGAAAAAATGCCGAATCCGGCCGTTTCCACCACAGTCGCCTGTACTGCGCGTTTGACGGCAGCCGCGTCATACCGTCCTTCCACAACAATAATTTCCCGAACTGTGACCATCATTACACCTCACACGGAAAGACTGATCAACAGACCTTTCAGAAGCGTCTCTCCGTCCATGCCGGAAGAGTTGAGCCTGTAAGCCGTCTCACAGCAGGACAAAAGCGCCTGCCTGCACCAATCCATAGACCTTCTCCTGGCGGCGCGCATCATATTGTCCGCCTGAAACCGGTACCGGATCCCACAGAGACGAACCAGTTCATCCGTCCCCTTTCCATTGTCGGCACACAGCCGGGCAGCCGTCAGCCAGCGCAGATCCCGTGCCACCCAGAACATAATTTTATGCGGCGCCACCCGCATCTGAAAAAGCTCGCTCATCATCTGCGCAGCCCCGGCTGTATTCCCCCTGATCAGTGCATCTGACAGCTTATACGCCTCTGTCTCCGGAACCGGCGTCACCACAGCGTCAATTTCTTCCCGTGTAACCGTCTGTGACGCGCTGCACGCCGCAACCTTCTCAATTTCGGGCACAAGTGCTGTCATACTGCCGCCGGTCAGAAAGGAGAGATACTCCGCGTCAGCCGGACTGATGGCTTTTCCTGCAGCCCGCAGCCGTTTTCTGATCCATTTGACCAGTTCTGACTGCTCCTGCAGCTCAAAACGGACGACTTTGAGCAGCTTTTTCAGCTCCTGATTCAGCTTTGACCGGCCGTCCAGCTTGAATTCCACCGTATCAAAAATAAACACCAGACAGACATAATCCGGCAGCTGCATCAGCACTTCGAGCAGCTGCTTTTTTTCTTCTTCGCTGTGTTCATCAAACGCATAATCATATATTTCCACCAGCGTACGCGGCGCAAAAAGCGGCACGGCATCCACGGCCTGTGCGATGTCCGCAACCTCCAGCCCCTTGCCTTCATACCTGCGGTAATTGAAATCATCCGTTCCCGCTTCCAGCAGCACAGCACGCAGCTGCCGCACGCTGTGTTCCAGCAGATACCGCTCCTCGCCGGTAAAAACGTAGAGATTCCCCGGCGTTTTTGCGGCGATTTCAGCGCACAGAGCTTTATATGATGCGTTATCCACAACTTTTGACGCCATATTTTTCTCCTCTCATCCGGCACTGAACGTCACAGTGCCGTCACGGTCCGTACGGTATACTGTCACATGATATCTGTCCAGCAGCGCCAATGTCTCTTCCGCCGGATGTCCGTAATGATTATACCCGACGGATATAACCGCAGCCTCCGGCCGCAGCTGCTGGAGAAGCAGCTCCGACGTCGCACGCTTTGAGCCGTGGTGTCCCACCGCCAGCAGTTCAATATTCGGCAGGTCTTCCCTGTTCAGCAAAGCAGCCTCATCCGCCTGATCCATGTCGCCTGTGACAAAAAAGTCAAATGTCCCTGCAGAGCAAAGAATGCTCAGGCATTGATTGGCGCCCGTCCCGCTGTCCACCGGCGGCATAATCCGGAGCTCAGCGCCTTCAAATGAAATCTCCAGCGCTTTCTCAACGCAGAGAACCTCGATTTCCCGGGCCTGTGCCGCAGCCACAAGTTCACTCCAGCCGTCGCCCGAACAGCTGCGTTTCGGCGTTATCACGACCGCACCTATGGGGACGCGGGCAGCCAGCGTTTCAAAGCCGTTGATGTGATCCGTATCACAGTGAGTAAAAACCAGCAATTCCAGACCATTGATGCCGTGCGCCAGCAGATACTCCGCAGCATCAGAACCGGCATCGGAATAACTCGAACTGCCGCAGTCGATCATCACCGCCGCATCGCCGGCTGTCAGCAGCAGACATTGTCCCTGCCCCACATCCAGCGCCGTAATTTTCAGTTTCCCGGTCTGATTGCAGAAAACATTTGCAACAAGAATCACGCACAGACTGACCGCCGCCAGTGACAGAGGCAGCGCGATGCGGCGTGCGTTTTTAAAACGGGCACCCGCCAGCAAAAGCGCATAGACAAAGACCAGCCAGACAGTCACATAGACATTTTCGGTGTAGACGGCAGCAAGCGGCAGCTTTGCCAGATTCTGCACAACAAACCGCGCGTACAGCGCCGGAAGCGACGCGCACCAAGCCGCCCAGATTCCAAGCTGCGTCCATAAAAAACCCAGCAGACAAGCGGCAAAGCCCAGCGTGAACGAAGCCGAAAACGCCCAGACTGTCAGCAGGTTTGTAACCGGCGACACAAGAGAGATATTCCCGTAATACAGCGCCACCAGCGGGACAGACAGAAGATTTGCACCGACAGACGCCGAAAAAAGTGAGACAATTGCAGACAGCAGCCGCCGCACCGGTTTCACAGTACAGATGCGCAGTCCCTTCAGCGGCGCATAAAGCCCGGCAAATATCCGGTCTGAAAACAGGAGGATGCCCAGCGTCGCAGCAAACGACAGCTGCAGGCCGGCTCCCGCCGCAGCATACGGGTTCATCACCAGCAGAAATGCAAGCGCTGCCGCGAGGGCCGTCATCCGGTCGTTTTCCCGTCCGAACGCCTCTGCCATAATCACGAAAAGCTGCATGATCAGCGCCCGCGTCACCGAAGCGCCGAATCCTGCCATTGCGGAGAACAGGACCAGCACCGGAACCGCGGCCAGCAGTGCCCGCCTGCGCCGGCCGAACAGCAGCGTGAAGATGCCTGTCAAAAAGCTCAGATGCATGCCGGACACCACAAGAATGTGGTAGACACCGGCAATCCGGAAATCAGAGATCAGGACAGGATCCGCGCTGATCTCTGACTGCTCCCCTGTGAGAATCGCAAGAAAGATCCCGCGCGTTTCCGGCGGAAAAATCTCCCTGATTTTCTCCCGAACAGCATGTGCCAGATACTGCGGCGACCAGCGAAGCGTAAAGCCGCAGTCCTTTTCAATCTCAGCCGCATCCTCCGCATAGAGAAATGCAAATACGCCCTTTGCTGTAAATACGTCAGTATGCTCCCCGCGGAGCTGATCAGCCAGTGTGCAGCGGGCGGAAACAGTCACCACATCGCCCGGCGTCAGCTCTGCCAAATCATCGCCGTAGAGTCTGACACGCACCGGCAGCGGCGACTCGTTTTCCAGATATGCGTCCACCCGGTCGCCGTATGTGCTTTTCTCCGGAAAGGCAGCAATCGTAACAGTGAAGCGCGCCTGCGTTCCGTCCAGCCGCGCTGCACGATTGAAAACAAGATCGGTATAAATGGAAAACCAGGCAAAACCGGCACACAGTCCGGCCGCGATCAGCAGAGCAAGACAAAAAGCCCGGCTGCGCCGGCGCAGGAAGTAAGCGGCAGCGGCGCACACCAGAAAGACCGCGGCGGCAGCAGCCGCCCAGCCTGCCGGGAGAAGATAAACCGCCGCAAAAATGGCGCCTGAAAACGAAGCCGCCAGCCACGCAAGGGTCCGCATTCTCTCTCCCCCTTCTGCGTCTTTCACATTTCCCGCCGGATCGCGATGCCGTGCACTTTATCCGCACTGTATACTGCTGTTTTAATTATACCAGTTTGTGCCGCCGCAAGGAAGGCGAATTCACGCAAATTCATAATTTTTCTGTCCGGCATTGACAAACATACAATGAACTGATAGAATAACAGCAAATGTCACTTTAATGCTTTAAAAAGCCAAAACACAGTTGATCTGGAGCGGATAAAGATGCCTGTCCCTGTTCTGCCTTTTGCATATGCATATGTTTACGGCCGCGCTTACGGTTGCGCGGCTGTTTGTGCGCGGCTGTAAAGGTCAGGGGCAACCGCCTGGAACTGATCGCAGCCGGCCGGCTGCGATTTTTTATCATCCGCTCAAATCTGCAAATCGGAGGTCATTCATATGCCCATCACAGAAATTCTTGAGCAAAACTGTCGGAAATACGGCGATGAAGTCGCACTCGTGGAAATCAACCCCGAGGTCAGCGAGCGCCGCCATGTAACCTGGAAGGAGTACGAGCTGATTGAGCCGGCGCCCACCGGTCCTTACCGCCGGGAAATCACCTGGAATGTCTTCAACGAAAAGGCAAACAGGCTGGCCAATCTGCTTTTATCCAAGGGCATCAAAAAAGGTGACAAGGTCGGCATTCTGCTGATGAACTGTCTGGAATGGCTGCCCATTTATTTTGGTATTCTGAAAACCGGCGCCCTGGCCGTACCGCTGAATTTCCGTTACACTTCCGACGAAATTGAGTACTGCGCAAACCTGGCGGATATCGACGTGCTGTTTTTCGGCACTGCATTCATCGGCCGCGTTGAGGGTATTGCAGAACGGCTGAAGTGTCAGCTTGTCTACGTCGGCAGCGAGACATGCCCGTCCTTCGCGTATGACTATGCCGCACTGACGGCCAACTGCTCCAGCCAGTCCCCCAACATTCCTCTGACTGACGACGATTACGGCGCCATTTATTTCTCCTCCGGTACGACCGGCTTTCCGAAGGCCATCCTGCACAAGCACCGCAGCCTGATGCACGCGGCCACGGTTGAGCAGAAGCATCACGGTCAGACCCACGACGACATCTTCCTCTGCATTCCGCCGCTGTATCATACCGGCGCAAAAATGCACTGGTTCGGCAGCTTCCTGGTCGGCGCCAAGTCCGTGCTGCTGAAAGGCACCAAGCCGGAGTACATCCTGCGCGCGCTCTCGGATGAGCGCTGCACCATCGTATGGCTTCTTGTTCCCTGGGCGCAGGATATTCTCAACGCGCTGGACAGCGGGAAGCTCAGCCTGGCTGATTATCAGCTTGACCAGTTGCGTCTGATGCACATCGGCGCGCAGCCTGTTCCCCAGAGTCTGGTCAAGCACTGGCTGGAGTATTTCCCGAATCAGCAATATGACACGAACTACGGTCTCAGCGAGTCCATCGGTCCCGGATGCGTTCATCTCGGCGTGGAAAATGTACATAAAGTCGGCGCCATCGGCGTGCCGGGTTACGGCTGGGAAGTCAAAATTGTGGACGAGCACGACCGGCCTGTTCAGGGTACCGCTGTCGGCGAGCTCTGTGTGAAGGGTCCCGGCGTCATGGAGTGCTACTATAAAGATCCCAAGGCAACGGCCGAGGTTCTGAAGGACGGCTGGCTTTACACCGGCGACATGGCCATGCGCGACGAGGATGGCTTCATCTACCTTGTCGACCGAAAGAAAGACGTCATCATCAGCGGCGGCGAAAACATTTATCCTGTCCAGATTGAGGATTTCCTCTCCGCCTTTGCGCCTGTCAGTGATGTCGCTGTCATCGGCCTGCCGGACAAGCGGCTCGGTGAAATCGCAGCTGCGATTATTCAGATCAAGGAAGGCTTTACCTGTACGGAAGAAGATGTCAACACGTACTGCCGCCAGCTGCCCAAATACAAGCGGCCCAGGAAGATTATTTTTGCAGACGTTCCCCGCAACCCCACAGGAAAAATTGAAAAGCCGAAGCTCCGCCGGATCTACGGCGGCGCCGCACTCGTTGACGCACAGAACAAAGCGTAAAATCAGACCCCGGAACAGGATGTTCCGGGGTCACAGCGTGTTGAAAAAGTATTTTCGACACGCTGTATGCGGTTTTTCAACTTCATGAAGCTCGAAAAACACGTTTGATTGAACGCGCAAGGGGTCTTAACCCCTTGCACACATTCCCCGCTGCCCAGTCCCGCAACACTCTTCTATAGTTTATCGACAGTCCAAGACCCCGGAACATCCTGTTCCGGGGTCTTTCTGTGTGAATTCTTCTGCAGCTTCCGGATTAAAGGCCGGCGGTGAAAATGTCCGCACACCGCCCCGCCTATGCGGGATTTCCGGCGGCAGCCACTGTATGCGCTGCAAGAACAGACGTCGTCACCGCGCCGACGCCGCCGGGGACAGGCGTAATTGCGCCGACAATCGGCTCAGCATCAGAAAACACCACATCGCCGCACATTTTCCCGTCATCTCCGCAGTTCATTCCCACATCTATGACAGTTTGTCCGGATCTGAACGCATCCTTCCCCACAACGCCGATTTTTCCAGCAGCCGCAACAACAATGTCGGCCTGACGGACCACGCTGTCCAGATCCGGCGTTCTGGAATGACACATGGTGACGGTGGCGTTTTTCGCCAGAAGCAGCATTGCCGCAGGTTTGCCGATCACAAGGCTGCGCCCGATTACCGCCGCGCGTTTCCCGGCCGGATCAATGCCGTAATGCTCAAGAATACGCAGGCACGCTTCCGCTGTGCACGGTGCAAAGCCCGCACCGCTTCCCGAAAAAACCGCTGCTCTTGAGCCGGCTGTAATTCCGTCCACATCCTTCGCCGGGTCGAGCGCCGAGCAGACTGCAGCAGTGTCAATCCCGCGCGGCAGCGGCATGAATATCAGAACGCCGTGGACGCTCTCATCCGCATTCAGCGCGTGAATCTGCGCCAGAAGCTCCTGCTGGGACGTCTCCTCAGGCAGGGTCACAGGCCGCACCAGAACGCCGACAGCTGCACAGCGCTTCTGCGCAGCGCGCTCATACCAGACGTCATCCGGCCGCTGACCCAGGCGGACGATGGCCAGCTGCGGCTTTATTCCCTTTTCCTCCGCCAGACGCGCTGCAAGCGCCGCCGTCCGGCTGTCAAGCGCTGCAGCACACGGCGCACCCTTCAAAAGTGTGGCCATGGTTCAGCCCTTCTTTCTCAGGCGTGCAACCACATCTGCGTAAATTGTATCCGCCAGCGCGCAGTATTTGTCAATAATCGCATCTGCTTCAGCTTCAATCGCCATGGCCTTTTCGCGGTCGGCCATTGCCTTTGTGTTGATAAACACATTCAGGCTGGCACTCTGAATCGCCGTTTTGCAGCAGGCCGCGCCGACGCCCACATCAGACAGCGCCATCACGCTGCCCTTCTCTGCGAACACGCGCAGAAGCTCCACAGCATGCGCAGCAGTGCGCATAATTTCCATGGGAACAGAGCACGCAGTATTCAGAGCCTTTTCCATAGTCTCCGCCCGCGCGGGATCATCCTTCGGGATGGAATAAGCCTTTGCCAGCGGGATGAATGCCGCCGCGTCCCCATCAATCATGTGCAGCAGAGATGCACGCAGGGAATCCATCTCGGCCATGGCATTGAGAATCTCATTTTCATAGATCTCATATTTCTTTTTTCCGACAGTGAGACTGCCGACCATGGAACCCAGCGCGGCGCCCAGAGCGCCGACCAGCGCAGCCACACCACCGCCGCCGGGCACGGGTTCCTTGGAAGCCAGTTTCTCCGTAAATGTCCAGGTATCCAGTTCTGAAATCAACATATTATATCACCTTTTTAAAACAGGCCGGAAATAACGCCGTTGTCATCCACATCAATTTTCTCAGCGGCCGGAACACGCGGCAGCCCCGGCATGGTCATTACGTCACCAGTCAGCGCCACAACAAATCCGGCGCCGGCAGATACCTTCAGATTGCGCACCGTAATGGTAAAGCCTTCCGGCGCGCCAAGCAGCTCAGGATTGTCGGAAAAGCTGTACTGCGTTTTTGCAATGCAGACAGGAAGATGTCCGAATCCAAGAGCGTTGAGACGGTCAAGCTGTTTTTTTGCAGGGCCGGTCAGCGTGACGCCGTCCGCATGGTATATTTTTCCGGCAACTGCTTCAATTTTTTCCAGCAGCGGCGCGTCGTCCGCGTAGGCAAAGCGAAAATCTGAGGGTTGTGTGCAAAGACGGACCACCTCTTCCGCCAGCTCTGTGCCGCCGGCGCCGCCCTTTCCCCATACTTCTGACAAAACAGTCTTCACGCTCAGCGCAGCGCACTGCGTGCGCACCAGCTCCAGTTCTGCTTCTGTATCCGTCGGAAACCGGTTGACGGCCACAACGGCCGGCAGTCCGTAGACCTTTGTAATATTCTCCACATGGCGCAGAAGATTCGGCAGGCCTCTCTGCAGGGCGATCAGGTTTTCCGTGTTCAGATTGGCCTTTGAAAGGCCGCCGTGCATTTTCAGCGCCCGCACGGTCGCCACAATCACCACAGCGTCCGGACGAAGCCCGCCCATGCGGCACTTGATGTCCAGGAATTTCTCTGCACCCAGATCGGCGCCGAAGCCCGCCTCAGTGACGCAGTAATCACCCGCCTTCAGCGCCATGCGCGTGGCCATGATGCTGTTGCAGCCGTGCGCGATATTGGCAAACGGGCCGCCGTGGACAATGGCAGGCGTATGCTCCAGTGTCTGCACAAGGTTCGGCTTCAGCGCGTCGCGCAAAAGCGCAGCCATGGCGCCGGCGGCTTTCAGATCACCGGCAGTGACCGGAGTGTCGTCATACGTATAGCCCACAACGATACGTGAAAGACGCTCTTTCAGATCGGAAATACCGGTTGACAGACACAGGACGGCCATAATCTCCGAAGCGACCGTAATATCATAGCCGTCCTCTCTGGGCACGCCGTTTACCCGGCCGCCAAGTCCGTCCGTCACAAAGCGCAGCTGACGGTCGTTCATGTCCACACAGCGCCGCCAGGTAATTCTTCTGGGGTCAATATTCAGGCTGTTTCCCTGATAGATATGGTTGTCCAGCATAGCCGCCAGCAGATTGTTCGCCGCACCGATGGCATGGAAATCGCCCGTGAAATGCAGATTGATTTCCTCCATGGGAATAACCTGGGCGTATCCGCCGCCGGCAGCGCCGCCCTTGATGCCGAAAACAGGCCCCAAAGATGGCTCACGCAGTGCGATCACGGCATTCTTGCCGATTCTGCGCAAAGCATCTCCCAGCCCCACGGCCGTTGTGGTCTTCCCTTCGCCGGCAGGCGTCGGCGTAATGGCCGTAACCAGGACAAGCTTTCCGTCCGGTTTTCCGGCGGAATCTTTCAGGTAAGACAGATCGATTTTTGCCTTGTTGCTGCCGTACTGCTCCACATATTTCCCGTCGATTCCGGCAGATGCCGCAACATCGAGAATGTGTGCCGGCACAGTTTCCTGGGCAATCTGGATGTCCGTTTTAAACTCCATAGATCATATACCTCCGGCCAAAGGGCCATTGTTTTTCTGTATAAAATTATATCATATCCAGCATAACAGTCAAATCGCAGAGTCAACGTATTTTCATATAAAAATACGGTTTTTACAGGCAAAAACACCGGAAACCGTGAATGCTGCGGCTTCCGGCGTAAAAATGCGGTTTATTTTTTCAGACAATATATCCGACCGCAAACAATGCAATCACTGCGGCGGCAGCCAGAAGCATACCGGGATTCAGTGCAATCGTCCGCAGACGTTCTCCCCTCGGGATCAGATGCTCTTCCCCGCCCGGCAGAACAAAGCCGTCACGGCGCAGGATCAAAAGCACCAGTCCGGCAAGGGCGCAGCCATATTCCAGCATAACCAGCAGGAATGCCGCCATCATCTGCAGCAGTGCCGGCAGACCGATGCTCAGAAGTTCCTGCGCACCGACATCCGCAAGATCAAGCAGCGGAGCGGCCAGCGCGGAAACAACCGTCGCAGCAATGTTGATGATCATGTGCAGGGCAATGGAATAGCGGAGCCTGCCGGTGCGCAGGTACAGAAATCCGAAAAACATGCCCAGCGCAAACGCATAGAAAAACTGACTCAGGTTCCCGTGCAGGCCCGCAAAGGCAAGGGAGGAAACAACGAGCGCCGTTTTCTGACCGTAGCAGCGCAGACGATTGATCATAATCCGCCTGCAGATCAGCTCTTCAAATATCGGGGCGAGAACTCCGACGCTGATCAGGAGCACCGCCAGATTTTCCCCGGAGGTCAGCAGATCGTAAGCCGTATTGATTGTTTCAGCGCCGGTTGCCAGCTGAATCAAGCCCGTAACGATCATCCCTGCGACATTCCCGGCAATCATCAGGGCGAAACACATCAGCACGCAGATCATAAAGCGGCCGACATCCATCCGGTGCTGCTCCGGCGCTGACGCAGGAAGCGCCTTCAGCACAAGACAGAAGATTGGCAGCGCTATGCCATAGAGCGACAGCGCGTTTGCAGCCAGCAGAAACCACGTTGTTTCCGCCGCCTGCGGCCAGAGCCGTGCGCCAAGCCCGACCAGCGCAATATCCATTCCGTTCCACACCGCCAGCAGAAGGACATATGCTGTTCCGAATACGGCAAACGCACGCCATGCCATCCGGCGGCCGCCGACCTCCGTCAGCTGCGCTTCAGATTGTTCAAATTGATCGTTCTGCATCCGCTTTTCCAACTTTCAGCTTCAAATTCTGATCGGTTTTATTGTAGCACACTGCGCTTCCCATCGTCAACTCAGCAAAAAAGAGCAAAATCGGAACAGTCCGCGCAGTTTTATATGCTATAATATGCACATATTCCGCCACTCCGGCACAACGCTCCGGTCAGGCGTCCGTCAAAGGAGGCTGTTCATTGAACTGTCAGGAAATCATTGCCGCAAGTGCGGAGTATATTGAACAGCATCTGCGTGACTCTTTGAGCGTGGATTTACTGGCTGCCAGGGCAGGCTTTTCCCCATACTATTTCTGCCGTCTGTTCACGTTATATATGGGCGTTTCAGTCATGGAGTATATCCGGCGCCGCCGACTCGCATGCGCGGCGTGGGAGATCTGCGAGGGCCGTCGAATCATCGATGTGGCTATGGATTACGGTTTTGAATCCCATAATGGTTTTGCAAAGGCATTCCGCAAAGTCTATGGCTGCGCGCCTGACGAGTACCGCCGCCGTGTCGGCTCCCACCGCCCGCCGTCCTCCAATCCTCTGGCCGCGCTTCCGGATACCGGCGCCAGTTTTCTGCCGGCTTTCCGCGTGGAAAAACGTCCCGGCTTCTATATTGCCGGCGTGGTTCTCCGGACCTCCCAGGAGCTCTCCAGTATTGCGCAGCAGCCGGCCCTTTTCAACACTTTTCCAATGGACGAAGTGGACAACCGCATTTATGCCCAGGCCCGGCCCGAAGAGCACGGTGAATATACCATCTCTTTTCCCGTGAACACCGGTCTTTTCCGGCTTGTCGAGGGCGTTAAGGTGGAAAATCTGGAGAATGTGGACAACAGTCTGTATGTGGACTGGGTTCCGCCCGCACTGTGCGGCATTTTCTCACCGCCGCCGACCTTCGGCGACAAAATGGAGTTTGCTGGAAACATCATACGCACATGGAAATATATCTACAGCCAATGGCTGCCGCATTCCGGTTATATGCTGGACGCCAATGGCCTTGATTACGAATTCTATGACGAACGCTGCCACGGAAACGGCCCGTATTCTATGGACATCTGTGTGCCGCTCGTCCGGAAGGATCATATATGGCATATCGTCTGAAAGGAGAAAAAACATGAGCACTTCAAATGAACTGGTCGCCTATCTGAACGGAGAATACCTGCCCATTACACAGTGCAAGATTTCAGTGATGGATATCGGCATCACAAACGGCGCTTCTGTTACCGATTTCACCCGCACCTTCAATCAGAAGCTGTTCCGCCTTGAGGAACACGTGGAGCGCTTCTTCAGAGCAGCCAAAAACGCCTATCTCACCATTCCGCACACCAAAGAAGAGGTCTGTGAAATCAGCAGAAAGCTGATTGAAGCGAATGCGGCCATTTATCCCGAATGCGAATTCGGCGTGATTTTCTATGTGACGCCCGGCGTCAACTACGCATATGCCGGCTCCGCTGTGAAAAGCGGTCCGCTGACGCCCACCTATTGCCAGCACGTATTTCCCCTGCCGCTGAACAGCTGGAAGAAGTTCTATGCAGAAGGCGTCAATATGGTCACGGCGCCCGTTCCGCATCTGCCGCCGCAGTGCGTCACGCCCAAGGGCAAACACCGCAACCGTCTGCATATGTGGGTTGGCGACCATATTGTGAGTTCTCTGGATCCCACAGCGATGTCCATCTTCCTGGATCAGAACGGCAATATCACTGAGACCGGCGGCTCCAACTTTGTGATCTACAAAGACGGAAAGGTCATCTCTCCCCGGGCCCGCAACATTCTCTGGGGCATGAGCCTGCAGACTGTCAAAGAGCTGGTCACCGCCATGGGTATTCCGTTTGTTGAGGATGACATCATGATCTATGACGTCGTCAACGCAGATGAAGCTTGGGTCACAACCTCTCCCTACTGCCTGGCGCCTGTCGCCCGCTTCAACGGTCAGACCATCGGCGACGGCAAAAACTATCCTGTGTTCCGCAAGGTGCTTGACGCCTGGAGCACGCTGGTGGGCAAAGACCTCTGGGATGAAATCATCAACAGCCAGCCGATTCAGTACAAATAAAGTGCACTGCTCAAAGGGCCGCCGCAGGCGGCCCTTTGATTTCAGCGTGATCCATTGATGCGCACAAACGGATTTTTCTTGCGATAACTCCTGTTATTGCGTATAATATAAGCAATTACTGAAGACTTTTCCGAAGGAGGAAGCCCCATGGAGAGAAACGGCATATGTGTAGCCGGCAATATGATTGTCGATATCCTTTATCCCATCGAGCGCTGGCCGAAGCAGAGCGAGCTGACAACAATTACCGAAGGGATCAGCCGCGCCACAGGCGGCGCGCTCTGCAACGTCATTGTCGACCTGGCCAAGCTTGACCCGGACCTGCCGCTGAAGGCCATCGGTGTGATCGGCAGCGACAGCGAGGGTGATTTTATCAGCGCACAGCTGGGTGCGCATCCGAACATTGACATGTCCGGCGTTGTCCGCCAGGGCAGTACCTCTTTCACTGCCGTTATGAGCAACAACGAGACGAAGCAGCGGACCTTCTTCCAGTACCGCGGCGCCAACGCACTGTTTTGTGAGGATCATATTGACTGGGATGCGATTCCGTCCAAACTGCTGCACATCGGCTATATTCTTCTGCTGGACGCGCTGGATCAGCCGGATGACGAATACGGCACAAAAATGGCGCGCCTGCTGGCACACGCACAGGCGCACGGCATCAAAACATCGATCGACGTTGTCAGCGAGGCCAGCGACCGTTTTGTCCGCCTGGTGACGCCGGCTCTGCGCTATACAGATTACTGCGTCATCAACGAACTGGAGGCCCAGCAGACAACCGGCATCACTCTGCGCGATGAGGACGAGACACTCCATCCGGAGAATATCCGCGCTGCGCTGGAAAAAATGTTCGAGCTCGGTGTGTCAACCTGGGCAGTCATCCATTGTCCTGAAGGCGGCTGGGGTCTGGATAAAGACGGAAACTTTGTGGAAGAGCCCAGCATTCCCCTGCCCAAGGGCTATGTGAAGGGCAAGGTTGGCGCCGGCGACGCGTTCTGCTCCGGTGTCATCTATGCAGCGCATCAGGGGCTGTCCCTGAAGGAAGGCATCGCTCTGGGAACCGCCACTGCCGTGATCTCCCTGCGCGCGCCCGGTGCCTCTGAAGGCCTCTGCCCTGTTCAGGAAGTCAACGAACTGTACGCCGGTCTGTGCGCTCAGGCGGCACAGTAAGCCTCTGTGATTCAAAGGCCGTCGTTCGCAAGACAGTAAAATCTCCAAGCCGGGAAATCCGTCACTTGAATACAGAAAAACGTCCGATAGATTGCCAGAATTATCGGACGTTTCTTCTTGCAGACGGTAAATGTCTCACGGTTTTTGATTTGTTTTATCCGGCAAAAGAACAGGACAAACTGCAAATTGCAGGGATGACAAACGTTCATCCTGCGGAGCGTGGGTTCCAATTCATATTGTCAAGTCATATCATTCTTTTATCTGAAGTCATGACCATACCGCCTGACAGTATGAAGGGAGATAAGAAATGGATCAGATTAAGACGGGCAGATTTATTGCAGCGCGCAGAAAAGAACGTGGCTTTTTGCAAAAGGACGTTGCGGCAAGATTGGGCATCAGTGAAAAGACAGTTTCCAAATGGGAGTGCGGGAACGGTCTGCCCGAAGTCGTTTACATGGAACCCTTGTGTCAGCTTCTCGGCATTACAGTCAATGAGCTGCTGGCCGGAGAAACGATACCGATTCTGGAAATTATGAATCGGATTGACAGGTCACGCCTGGACCTGGTCAAACAATTGGAATTTGAACAATTGCGAATGCGCTTATTTAAGCTGTACGACATTGAGATCGAAACAATGGAAACATCTGAAAACGGTGCAGGCGGATTGACTTATTTCGTACAGGCAAATGGCAGAAAATATGTTGTCAAGTATCCGAGCGACAATGCAATGAATAACCCTGATACAGAAACCAGAGTATGCGAAAAACTGTTGGACAAAGGAATTCCTGCCTGCAGATTTATCCCAAATAAGCATGGAAAAATGATTTCGGCAGACGAAAACGGAAGGCGGTTGACCGTACAGCATTTTTATGAGGGCATCACATATGGATATCACGAGGCTCCGGTTGATTTGCAGGCGCAATCTGCTTCCTTTTTGGCCAGGATACATAAAGCAATGAAGGGGATTGAGGACATTCCGGTTGGTATAGGTGCAGATTTTTTTGCATGCAGAAAACCAGAACGCATGAAAGATGCCTATATGCGTACATTGCAGCAAGCCGTGGAAAACAAGGATACTGAGATCGCAGAGCGCATCTGTTCCAATATGAGAATTGTCGATGCCATGCCCGCCTGTCATTTTGATATCGGCAGATTCAGCTGCGGGAACACACACGGCGATTATACAATCTCGCAGCTGATCTGGAAGGATGAAAAAATACACGGCATCATTGATTGGACCTGTGTCTGCAAACACCCATATATTTGGGAAATTGTGCGCTCATATGTATTCATGGCGCCGGAAATCAAACGGGGCGAAGTCAATACAGAAGCACTGATTGACTATATTTCCGAATATATGAAATATGGTTCATTGAATTCTTACGATATAGAAAATGCCGGAAAACTGTTTTTCTATTTTCTGGCTGTATGCAATTTCTATGGACAGTATTATGACTCCATTTCCAGGAACAGGGCTGTTTATCTGAAACAGGCAAATATGGCCGCACTGCTTCTGGTATGGTTTGAAAAACACATGGACGAACTGAATGATCAACTGCGTGCATTGAGCAGGCAGACATAAACAAATCCTCCGTATGATCATACGGAGGATTTGCTGTTTTACGGATATCGCTCAATAACTGCGGGTGTTTTTCGATTCTGCACTGCGGATCCGGTCAGTCTCCGCCGTATTGATAGCTGTAATCAGGCATGACGGCATAAATCTGTTCATACAGAGACCGTGCTTTATCCTGGAAGAAGTCATAGCAGGTGTACGCATAATTCAGCTGCTCCACGTCATCACCGTCAGGATCAATCCCCTCGAGCGCTTTTTCCAGCTGATCAGCATAGCTGTTCTGCCATGCCTGCTGTCCCGTTTTAACCGTGGTATACGCCGCACTGTCGTTGGCCTTCAGTTCCAACAGCAGCTCATATGCATAATCGATCTCATCTTTCCAGAAATCCGCATATTTCTCCATTGCCTCAACCATTCCCTTTGTGGACGGATCCTCCACCATTGCATAATCACACGCGGCATCAATAGGATTTTCCTTGAAATGCGCGTCGAACATGGCAGCTACACCTGTATCCTTTACAGACATGCTGGCGCAGATCTGCTTCACGCACTCGCTCATGTAGCAGTACTCCGCGCTGGCCTGCGCATCCTGCGGATCAAACTGCACATCTGAAGGATAAGAGGCAATATAATAATAGCCGTATGCCGTTTTGACAATTTCAGCGTAGTTCGGCAGCATTTCAAACTCGGAACGGTCCTGAGTGACAATAATGGAAAACACATGCCCGCCGTTGCCGGTTTCCGCAGACTTTTTGTTCATGAACTCAACCTGTTTGGGGTTGCTGTCATCAATCTTTGCGATGCTCTTCCAGCCGATCGGCAGAGAGATTGAATAATAATCCGTCGCAAAAGTATAGGTGTCTCCGCTGTAATTCTGCGCCAGCACAAGGTCGCCCGTCCTGACCCAGCCGTATTTTCCGTCAAATTCGATCAAGCTCCAGCCAAGATCTTCCGCCAGCTTCGTATACAGCGTGCCTGCGGCCGCAGCTCCGGTCTGCCTGTAGCTGTCACCCGGTCCGCTTTTGACAAGCGTTCCGTTATTGGGGCTGACAGCATAAAGGCTTGTATCCGTTCCCCAGACCTTCGGGAAATACTCCAGCTCCTTGTACGGCGTTACATCATTTGTAAGAATCGTCTCCAGTCCATTCTGATCCGCATATGTCTGCGCAGCGGAACCACTGGCGCAGAGCACATACCGCACGCTGCTGGATGTAAAAATGCCTGAACCAATCTGCAGAACAGAGCTGGGAATGCTGACAAACATCACGCGGTCCAGACCGCGGAATGCACCGTCAGCAATTGAAGTCACGCCGGCGCCCTCAACAGTGCTCTCGATCATCAGCATGCCGCCGTGGGCAAAAGCTGTACCGGATTCAAAGCCGGTAACTGACGCCTGGCCGTCCGTAATGGTGTAGCGAATGCCGTCGACCACTGTTTCCAGCGGTTGATCCGGCTCTTCCTCCCCGGACTGTTCACTGGAATCCTCCGGTTCAGGCGTCGGCTCGGGCTCAGGCTCCGGACGGCTGAACGAGGCATGGATTGCAAATGTGAGAATCAGGCCGATCACTGCGACACACGCCAGGCAGATACCGGTAATAAACAGCCTGCGTCCTTTTCTGATCCGCTCAGCGCCATATCCCTTCTGCGGAGAATAGTCTCCGTCATCCACTGCTTCCACCGGCGGAACATATGACCGTCTCTGAGGCGCTGCAGGATCCGTATCAAACGGCAGCTCATATCCGCGCTCATAGGGCGCAGATTCTTTCCAGACATTGCCGGAAGACTGCGCATGCTCCTCCTGCTGTACCGGCTGCTGCACGTGCGTACCGGGTTCAAGCGGGCTTTCCGGCACAATGCCGGCGCGGATCATTGCTGCTGCCTCGTCAATGGCGGCGGCAGCGCCGTTCAGCTCCGAATTGGGCAGCTGATCAATGGCAGACACTGCATCCACATCGTACATGGGATCGCGCACAAAGAGAAGTGTCTCAACATCAGTGACACGAATATTCTTTTTAAACAGGCCGGAAACCTCCTGCATCTGAACCTTATGTGCAAAGAGGAAGTCAAACCCCACCGCGTTGTACTCGGAAATAATCCTGGCACGGGCACGTGGGTCTTCGCTCTGATCCGGCGTTAACGGTACGCATTTATATTCTGCCATTACCGCTCATCCCCTTTCTCCCGGGGGCCGCTCTCCGGATTTGCGCCGGTCTGCGGCGGATTCTCAGGTGTTTTGTCAGCACCCGCCGCTTCACGGCGGCGCATTGCCTCGATCTTTCTCCCGGCCGCCTCAATTTCTTCCTGCTTTTCCAGCGCCCTCGGATATCCCACATCGATCGCCCTGCGGTAAAACTTCATGGCGTTTTCAGAATGGGCCAGAAACTGATCATATTCCCTGCGTTCATAATGCACGGATGCAAGTTTCTTATTCTCATCACCGCAGTACATGAGTGCCGGTCCGTAGGACTGTTTGGCCGCCATTTTGATCCATGTAGCGCCGAAAGAGTACGCCTTATCCCGGTTCGGATCCTTGGGCGGATATGTCTCCGACTGACGGACAAGATACAGTCCGTATTCGAACTGACTTCTTGCATCTCCCTCTTCCGCCTTCCTGCGCAGATGTGCCACAGGATCCGCTCTTGTCGGCTTTGCCTGCTCGCTCTGCGTCTGATACTGCGCAGCATCAAACGCTTCCGTATCCTCTGCGCTCATACGGTACCAGCCCACAGCAATCAGGATCACGCCTGCAATGAGCATTGCAGCAAAAATCACAATAAAAAAAACAAACATGAAAAATCCCTCCATGCACAGAAAGCATTCTCCAGAAAAAACAGGGCACCGCCCCTCTGCAGCCCCCTGTCAGACCAGTGAATGCGCGGCAAATGCGCGGACATCTTCCAAAAAGATCTGCGCCGGCGCAGGCCATGCGATAAATCCCTGCACATATGTATCAAAATCACATGCCGGAAACACTGAATCGGAAAATAAAACTGCTGTAGGCAGCGCGCGGGCACTCGTCCTGAACACGCCCAGCGCACCACTTCCGCTGCAGGCAGACAGTCCGGCATCCACAAGCATCATATCCGGCCTGTGCGCAGAAAGGTATGCCGCGGCAGCAGGAACAGTGCTGGCAAGCCCAACGCGGAAATCGCCGCACAGAACGCGCTTGAGCTGCTGCAGATCGCCCATTCCGCCATGGACGACCAGTATGTGTCTGTGCTCTCCAGCGGCAGGTACCTCAATAAAGCCGGTTTCTCCCCGCCGTCCGCCCGGATTGACAGAGCCATATGTATAGCAGATCCGAATCATTGTTTTTTACAGTATATCCAATTCATCGCGCAGTGTCAATACTGTTTGAAAAATCAGCGGATATACGCCCTTTCTTGTAAAAATTGTTACAAATCTGTAAATATTCGCTTGTTTTTAACCGCTTCTGTTTTTCAAAAAACGTGCCCTCCGGCCAAGCGTGTCCGACGGTTTTCTCCCGGCTGATCCGGATGCTGGCGCCTGGCCGCACATACAGCTTACCGCATCATCCGCGCAGATTCTGTCGGATTTCATCGAAGCACAGCGCTCAATGCCTTCATATGTTCAATCCGGCGACTTTGAGGCGAACAGGAACGCGTTTGCAATTGCGGACATCTGTGCTATACTATATGCATCTTTCTGCGCACACTGTCATGAAAAAACAGATCGGATGGAGTCTTCATGCACACAAATGAACAACAAACCGAAAAACAGAATAGCCGCTGCCTGTCCGGCGCAGCGCAGTCCGAAAACCGGCCGCCCGCGTTGGAAAACACGCGCCGCCCGCGTTTTTTTGACGCCTCCATGCTCCGTTTTATCGGCGTTGGGCTTGTGAATACCGCCGTGGGAAGCGCGATTATGTTCGGTCTTTATAATCTGGCAGGCTGTTCCTACTGGCTGTCCTCTGCTGTGAACTATACGCTGACCAGCATTCTCAGCTACTTTCTCAACAAATATTTCACTTTCCGCAGACACGGCGGCGGACTTGCACAGCCCCTGCGTTTTGCGGTGAATATTGCCGTGTGCTACCTGGTTGCCTACTCCGCCGCACAGCCGGCGGTCAATTGGCTTTTGGCCGGTCTTGGCGAAAAACTGCGCGGCAATCTGTCGCTGCTCGCCGGCATGTGCATCTTCACTGCGCTGAACTACCTCGGCCAGCGGTATTTTGTCTTCCGGCAAAAACACTGCTGATCCGGCAGGCATACATAGGCGCTTCTGCCGGGACAGGCTGCGGCCGGCAGGGCTTCAATACCCGCCGTTTTCCCGCAGCGTCATAAACAGAGCAAATAAAAACTCAACCGGTCAAAATAACAAGGGACTGACGTACTGCGGCAGCACGTCAGTCCCTTGCTGTTTATATGCAACCTATTTTTCTCCGAGATAATACCTTGGCTTTCCCTGCGTTTTCTTTCCGTATTCAACTGCTTCTGCCGGGCAGCCAGCGATACAAGCCATACAATGCTTACAGTTCTTCCCCCACACAGGTTTTCCGTTTACCATTTTCACATTATTGAGCGGGCAGCGTTCTGTACACTTCCCGCAGCCGGTACATTGATCTGTTGCGGCAAAGCCTTTGGCGCTTATCATCATGGAGTACATAATCGGATTCAGAATCTTTGACATAACCGCTTTACCGGCTGCTCTTTGGGCAGCATCTGCTTATCCCGTATCGCTTCTGCAATTTTTACAATTTTTGGTTCCGCTTCTTGCAGAATTTTATCGCTGACTTCTTTCGGCTGTGTTCCTCCGCCTGCAATATAGCCCTGCGGCATCACAACTGAGTTGAAGCCCAGCAGAGAAAACTGTTTCTGCGCACACATTTTTTCGACATAACGGACAGTCTGCCACGGCGTGGCCGCACATGTTCCGATAAAATATGCCTGTTTTGTGCCGCTGAAATTCACTTTGCTGATGTATTCATCCATGATGCGTGGCAGTCTGCCTGCATAAACCGGGCCGACGAAAACAAGCGGCCCGTCTGACTCTACCGGACCGTAATCATTCTCTTTGATCCGCTGGTTGATCGAAATAATTTCATCTCCGGAAATCTCTGCAATGCTCTTTGCAACAAATCTTGAATTGCCTGTTCCGCTGAAATATAAAACCATGTCTGTATCCTCCCAATGCGTATTGCCGCTTAAGCGTACAGCAGTATAACACTGCAAGAAAAACTCACGGTAAACTGACGGCGCATTTTAAACTTATTTCTCAATTTCAACGTCCAGCCGTCTCGTATAGCGTGTCATCATGACTGCCGCAAAAATGCCAACAATCAATTCCGTAACAGGCATGGCAAACCAGATGCTGTCCGCACCGCAGATCAAAGGCAGCAGATAAATCAAAATACCGCTGATCACAACACCTCTTGACACTGACACAATAAATGAAGCTGACGGCTTCATGAGAGCCTGGAAATAGTAGGTCGAAAAGATATTAAAGGGCAGGAGCAGGAATGAGATGCTGTAACTGCGGATAATGGCCGGCGCGATTTTCAAAATTGTGTTTGTCGGCGTCATAAAGATGCGGACAAAAAGATTGGGCGCAAATTCAGCCAGCGCTGTCCATATCAGGCCGAATACGGCGGCTGTTGCCAAAGCACATTTCAGGATTTCACGAATCCTTTTTCCCTGGCGTGCGCCGAAATTTGTGGACATCAGCGGCTGTGACGCCTGCCCGATACTGTAAGCACATCACTGAACAAAGGTGCTGATATTGATAATAATCCCATAAACGGAGAGCGCATCTGTTCCCCAATAGTGCAGGATCCGACGGTTGAAAAGCATGGTCAGGATGCCCATCGCTACATCAATAAAGAAGGTGGAAAATCCGGTCACACCGATCCTTTTTAACATAAAAAACAGCCTGGCCGGTCTTTCCAGCCGCAGGGTGCTTTTTTTGCTGAAAAAGTGGGTAAGCATAATCATCAGGGAGAATACGGAACCCATAACGGTAGCAAGACCTGCTCCCATAACACCCATATCCAAAGCAAAGACGAAAAACCAGTCACCAAAAAACGTTGAAAACACCGCCGAACAATACGGCTTTTGTGGCAAGTCCCGGATTGCCGTCGTTACGCAAAAACGCCGCCATAAGCTGCGTCAAAAGGAAACTCGGTACGGCAAATTTCACAGGGTAAAGATAGCGCTGCGCCAAAGGGAGCAGCGTCTCCTCCGCCCCGAAAAGCGTAAGCAGCTCACGGTCAAAGAAAAGGATGGCAGCCCAAGTGATAACCGCCAGAATCGCCGTGCCGATCAACGCCGCTGTAAAGTATTCGTTCGACTTTTTCCGGTTTTCCTCAGATTCTCCGCGCAGAGTACTGAAAAGCACAGATCCGCCAATCCCCATAAGCAGTCCCAAACTGTATATGATGTTCCAGATCGGACTGACTACAGCAAGCGCCGCCGTCCCGCTCGGTCCCTGATACTGACCGACCATTGCCAAATCAACCACGCCGTATATTGAGGAAATCAGCGCGCTCCCAAAAGCGGCAGTCAGATACTTCAAGTACAGCGGTTTGATTTTTCCGGTAAGAACAATGTTGCTTCCGGTATTTTTCACTGCCTGTTCAGACATATATGACCTCCTTACTTGTAAATAATACCTTTTCGCTCAGTGGTTTTCTTCAATGCGATTGCCACAGCCAGCACAAGCGCCTCATAAATACCGAAGGTGTGCCAAACAACTGCGCTCCCAAATAGTTTTGGCAGGAATGTGATAATCAGAGAATTCATAACAAAACTGCGGACAACGTTAAGGGCAATCGCCTGACTGGAGCGCTTGGTGGAATAAAAATAGGCGGAAAGCATGCTGTTGACACTCCCAATAATAAAGCCCCAGCAGTATTCCCACAGATGTGCTGCCGTAAATTCCAGCGTCTCGGCATCCGCACCGAACAGCTCACAAAGAAAGTGTGGGAAAAGCACATAAACAGTCACGCAAAGGGTACTGCCTGTAACGCTGATCAACTGTCCTGCACGGTAATCGTATTTCAGGTTTTCGTCCTCTATTGCACCATATGCCTGTCCGAACAGGGGCTGCATCCCCTCCGATGCGCCGAAGAACACCGCCATAGCAAAAGAGGACAGATATGAAATAATGGCAAACGCGTTGATTCCGATATCGCCGTAGGCTGCCATCAGGGTGTAGTTCATACTTTCTATCTTGTCCCCGCCTGCGACCACTATACCCAAAGTGAAAACGGTACTTTTACTTATATCGATGACATCACACTGAGCGAAGAAGAATTGCTTGAAAATGCGCTGGAACTGAAAATCACCGGCATAATCCGTCCGAAAGAGGATGCGCAGAACGCAGGCATCACCACCGCCGCGGCGTACACCTCCAAACTTACGGATTATGTAATCACTCATACAGATGAAAGCGCAATTATTCTGGCACAGGAAGCAGACGCTGGAATCAATGTACTGACCGGCATGAAATTTGAGTCGTCCGACGATGACGCAAAAGCCAAAGATGCCAAAGCGTATTTGAGCGCACTCAGCATCTCAGACAAAGCGTCATTCTACAAGCTGATGACATACTATGTATCCAACAATTCTGAAACAGAAAGTACGGGAGCAGGTCAAAACGGCATGGCTGCAGGCAATACGGCAGCGGATGAGTCAACTATGGCAGCCGCGCTTGACCAGTGGCTTGCCGGTGAGCCTGACAGGGAGATCCTGCTGAAAGTCTATGACGAGTATATTGCCGGCTCGACCTATGAGGACAACATGAAAGCTTTTGGAAAAGTGAGCTATGATGCCCCGGCGTCCATCAGCATTTACACCGACAGTTTCGAAAACAAGGACAGGATTGCCGATTGTATTGAAAGATACAACGAAACGGCAGCAGAAGATGCCCGCATCACCTACACTGACTATGTGGCGATGCTGACCTCCTCCATTACAACGATTATCAACAGCATTTCCTATGTGCTGGTCGCCTTTGTAGCGATTTCCCTGATCGTTTCCTGCATCATGATCGGAATCATCACACACATTTCTGTCCTGGAACGCACAAAGGAGATCGGAATTCTGCGCGCCCTCGGTGCATCCAGGCGCAACATTTCACAGGTATTCAACGCGGAGACATTTATTATCAGATGCTGCGCCGGATTGCTCGGCATTGGTGTGTCGCTGCTTGCCCTTATTCCGATGAACTCAGTAATCGAAAAACTGACCGGGCTGGCAGAACTTGAAGCGCAGCTGCCGCTGACCTCTTCCATCGCACTGGTTGCAATCAGCATCCTGATTACCATGATCGGCGGTCTTCTGCCGGCCAAGAAGGCTGCAAAGAAAGATCCTGTCATTGCACTGAGAACTGAATGAGCTTGCAGCATTCCCCCGCTTTCCATACTGGAAAAGCGGGGGAATTTTTGCTTCTGCATACCTGCAGCCAAAGCCGCAGAAACGCAGCAACCGGAAGGCAAAATGCCTTCCGGTTACATGTCTGTCCACTGTTTCCCGTCCATGGGGTCAAGGGAAACTGCGGTTTTTTACTGATGATCAGCGGTCAGTTCCGGATAACCGGAACATGAAAGCCGCCTTCAGTTTTCATACTTTTCCCAATCGGGATCTGCCTTCAGTGCTGTCCAGCTCTCATAAACAAAGCCCTTGCGCACATAGTCATGGCTGTTGGTCGCTTCCTGAACGGCAAGGTAATACCACATGTTTTCGTCAGTATTGTCGACCCAGGTCGTCATGCCATCCAGCAGGTCGTCCGTATTCTCAGGGACACGCTGCAGAACGCGATTGATCAGCGTCATGGCCTCAGCGCGGGAAATATTCTTGTCAGGCCGGAAGGATCCGTCATTATATCCGTCGACCCAGCCCAGCGCCGCAGCGCAGGTGATTTCATCTTCTGCCCAATGGCCGGCAATATCCGTAAAGCTGTTGGCCGCAGCGCCGTCATATGCGGCAAATCTTGCGCAGATTGCGGCGAATTCGGCACGGGTAATCGCCTCATTGGGTGCAAAGCTGTCATCCGTACGTCCGTCCACGATGCCCAGAGCGGCCATTGTGGAAACTGCCTGGTTGAACCAGTCGCCTTCATTGACATCCGCGAAAGAATTCTCGCTTGTCAGGAACTGTGCGCGGACTTCATCTTTCAGCAGGCGGAAGAAAATGGTTGCCACCTCTGCACGGGTAATATCAGCATCCGGCCGGACCGTACCATCTGCATAACCGGTGATGTATGCAAAGTGATCGCTTCCGTTGAGCATTGCAGGCACAGTCACCTTTTCCCAGCCGGCATAGACCGTCCGGTCAAGTACCATGTAAATCTCTGTAATGCGATCCGTCAGCTCCTGATCACGGTACCAGCCAGTGAAGTAATAGCCCTCGCGGACCGGAACCTTATCAAGAACAGCAAGGGTGCCCTGAATATACTGCTCAGAGGGATATTCTGTGCCGCCGTTGGATTCGTAGCTCAGCCACACATACCCGACAGTGGGCTCCGAAATGCACTCCACAGTGTAAATTGCCTCTTCAAGGCTGGGCGCAGTCTTCCAGGTTTTCGTTTCCTTGTCAAACGTGAACGTCAGGACGGTATCAGCCTGATTTTCAGGCGCAAGGCTGTGATCAGCGCCGGTATCCTCATTATATTTTACCACGTATTTGCCGGGCTGAATCTGAATGCTGTATGTATAGCCGCTTGCCTGGCTGCCCTGGACGCTGCCCTTCGTATAGCTTCCGTCAATCAGGCCGTATTCGCCGTCTGCATGTTCAGCCTTTTCATTCGTGCAGTCGATGACCACTTTGAAATTGGCCAGGAGATTCTTGATCTCATTGTCCGTGGGCGCAGCAGGCGCTGTATCGCAGAGCACTGTGAAGGTTGCCTTTGATGCGGTTCCGGCCGCCAGCTTCCAGGCCTTCGCCGTCGTGTCGAAGGTGAAGCTGATCGTCACGCCCTGCTGGTTTGCAGGATCCAGCCTGTGCGCGATGCCCATATCCGTATTGTACTTCTCTACATACTTGTCGGGCTGAATCTGAATGCTGTACGTATAGCCGCTTGCCTGACTGCCCTGGACGCTGCCCTTCGTATAGCTTCCGTCGATCAGGCCGTATTCACCGTCTGCATGCTCAACATACTTGTTCGTGCAGTCGATGACCACCTTGAAATTGGCCAGGAGATTCTTGATCTCATCAGCCGTGGGCGCAGCAGGCGCTGTATCGCAGAGCACTGTGAAGGTTGCCTTTGATGC
>JAEDDG010000045.1 GCA_016293865.1 Oscillospiraceae bacterium
GCCCGGCTCCTGATCATCCCGCTCCTTTTCTATTTCGGGCTGAAGCTCTTCCATGCGCCTGAAGCGCTGCTGGCAATCATCGTCGCCTATATGGCCATGCCGCTGGGCATGAATACCATTCTGCTGCCTGCGGCCAGCGGCGGGGACACAACTGCCGGCGCCAGCATGGCCCTGATTTCAAACCTGCTGGCCATCGGAACCATTCCTCTGATTTTCATGCTGATCATATAACCCGACCGCCAAAAGCGGCGGGGACGTTCCCGTCCCCGCCGCTTTTTTCATAAGAACTCAGTTCAGCCAGTCCGCGCGCCGCAGAACAGATCGAATGCGCCGCTCCCTGCTTCAATCGGACGCCGCGCCGTTCAGGTAGACCTTCGGCAGCCGCTGTCCGAAGGCGCAGACAATCTCATAGTTGATGGTTCCCGTGGCGGCGGCAATGTCATCGGCCGAGATGGTGTTGACGCCATCGCTGCCCATGATGATCACCTCGTCGCCCGTCTGTACGCCGGGAACATCCGTTACATCGACCATAAACTGATCCATGCAGATGTTGCCTGCCGCCGGCGCCAGCTTCCCCCGCACAATCACCTGCGCGGCCTGGGAATACGGCCGCGGCAGGCCGTCGGCGTAGCCCACCGGCACCGTGGCAATCCGGCTCGGTCTGTCGGATATGAACCGGCGTCCATAGCCCACAGAGAACCCGGCAGGCACATCCTTGATATGTACAATATTTGCCTTCACCTGCATCACCGGCTTTAACGCCAGCTGGCTGCGGTCCACCTCGCCGCTGGGATACAGTCCGTAGAGAATAATTCCCGGCCGCACCGCTTCAAACAACACGGAGGGAATTTCCATAATTGAGGCGCTGTTGGCCAGAGTGCGCATTTTCACGCCGGCGCCCCGCGCGTTCAGCCCGGCGACAAAAGCGTTGAAGCGCTGCTCCTGCAGCCGGGAGAAGCTTTTGTCCGCACAGTCCGCCGTGGACATGTGGGAGAAAACCCCGGCAACCTCCAGATTCGGCAGTCTGTTCATCGCCTGAATCTCCGCAGCGGCCTTCTCCACCTCTTCCGGCTGATATCCGATGCGGCCCATACCGGTATCCACTGCCGCCAGCACCTGCATCAGCACGCCGCACCGCTGTGCAGCGGCAGAAAATGCGGCCGCATTTTCATAGCTGCACACAGCCGGGATCACATCCAGCCGCGCTGCGTCGTCCGCATATGCATCCGGCACGAGGCCGAGGACGATAATCTCTTCTCCCGCACCGGACGCGCGCAGATGCGCCGCTTCCTCCAGCGTGGCCACGGCAAACGTGCGGCACCCGTTGCGCCGCAAAACCTCCGCGCACGCCACGGCGCCATGGCCATAGGCATCCGCCTTGATGACGCCGATCAGCGCCGCCTTTCCCGCCTTCGCCCTGATGTTTTTGATATTCTGATCCAGTGCCGCCAGATCAATTTCCACCCGCGCCGGGCGCAGGAGTTTTTCCATAAGTGTCAGCCTCTTTTCAAAACTAAAGGATTCCGATCAGTATGCCGGTCAGCAGCCCGACAATGCCGCCCACAAGGACCTGCATCGGCGTATGTCCCACAAAGATCTTCAGTCTCTGCGGCGGCGTATATTCCTTTTCCGCAAGTATATTGAGCGTCTCCACCAGATCCTGTATGACCAGCGCCTGCTTGCCGGTTTCACGCCGGACGCCGCAGGCATCATGCATCACAATGATGGCAATGATGACCGCAATGGCAAACTCCGACGAGCCCAGGCCGCAGTTGATTGCAGCCGCAGTGGCCGCCGCCGTGACAGTGGCCGAATGACCGCTCGGCATTCCGCCGTCTCCAAACAGACGCTCAATGCTGAAACGGCCGTTGATGACTCTGTATAGAATTGCCTTGATCACCTGCGCCGCACCCCAGGCACCAAGCGCACTGATCAGAATCCGGTTCTGCCACAGATCACGAATGATACTCAAAAACTTCATTTTTCACTCCAGTTCCGGCAAGCATATGCTGCAGGTGTCTGTTTTTCATGAAATGCCTGCAGATTGTCATACTCCCTGACCGCCGGAAGCACAAGTCTGCATCAATAAAAATACAGGCGTGCCTCCGCTCAGACCTCGTCGGCGCTGTCGATGGCGGCGATGTATGCACCGTACTGTGCGGACAGTGCGCCGAGCGCCTTTTCCTTCTCGCATGCGCTGATTTCCGTGCGGCGCAGGATCACATGCGCCTGCTTTTCAAAATCCATGACATATCTGCAGGCCCGCACGACCTTGTTCCAGCCCGCCTCCGGAAGCGTAATCAGCCCGTCCCCGTCGCCGTGAATCAGATCGCCGGTCCGGATCTCCAGGCCGCCGATATTCACCGGCTCACCAAGTCCGCTCCAGCGCAGCGAATAGTGGTTAACCACAAAGCCGCCGCCGAAAGTCTTCAGACCGGTCTTTTTCACATCCTGAATATCCCGGACGGCGCCGTTGGTCACGCAGCCCACAGCGCCGGCAGCCAGAAATGTTTTTGCCATGCCGTCGCCGATCACCGCGCCCGTCTTGTAATCGCCCACAGATTCAATAACCACAACCTGAGGCAGAGACGCCTTTTCGATTCTGGAAATCATTTCATAATACAGGTTCTTCACCGGCGCCTTTTCCTTCTCGCCCGCATCCCATTCATAGCGGATCTCATCATCCGGCGTGCTGCAGTCGAGCTTGATGGTAATCGCCTCGCCGACAAGCGGCGGGAATTCCGGCGTCAGATACTTGACATTCCAGTCTGCGCATGGCGCATGCAGTCCCATAAAGTCGTAAGCATTGCAGACCAGCGCTGAGGACGAATCGGCCAGCCGCTCAATCAGACGTCTTTTCAGTTCTTCACGTTCCATTTTCTCCTGCACTTTCCGCGCGGCGGAATCGCACCGCGCTGTTTAATCATAGTTTTTATATTTTACCATCTTTTGCGCCCGATAGAAAGAGCAGATTCACGAAAAATACGGCAGCAGCAGAGAAAGTGCCGCAGTAAAACTGTTGTACGGCTCAGACAAAAGGTGTATAATCAACGGCAGTAAAAGAATGGAGGTACATATGGACATTGTTGTTTTGTGCGGCGGCCTGTCTGCCGAGCGTGATGTCTCCATTTCCAGCGGAACGCAGGTTGCACAGGCTCTGCGCACGCTGGGACACCGTGCGGTCCTGATCGACGCATATTTTGGCTATACTGCGCCTTACAGCGATCCCCGGGAAATTTTTACAAAGCCATACGACGCCGTCAAAGCCGTCGTGCGTACGCATGAACCGGATCTGGAGGCAGTCGTACACAGCCGCAGCGGCGGCGGCAGCAGCACCATCGGTCCCAACCTGATTCAGGTTTGCCAGGCCGCAGATCTCGTCTTTATGGCCATGCACGGAGAGGACGGCGAAAACGGCCGCCTGCAGGCTGTTTTTGACGTGATGGGCATCCGCTACACAGGCACCGGCTACCTGAGCAGCGCTGTCGCAATGAATAAAAGCATTACCAAAAGCCTCCTTGCCACCGCCGGCGTCCCGACGCCGCCGGGCATTACTGTTGAAAAGGGGCGGACACCGTACGCAGGCGTGGGCTTCCCCTGTTTTGTCAAGCCCTGCTCAGGCGGCTCATCCGTAGGCACCAGCATTGTACATACACAGGCCGAGTATGACTCCGCCCTGGAGCTGGCCTTCCGGTTTGAGGATGCTGTTGTGGTGGAAAAATATATCAAGGGCCGCGAATTCACTGTGGGCGTAATCGGCGGCAAGCCGACGCCTGTGGTTGAAATCATCCCCAAAACAGGCTTTTATGATTACAAAAACAAATACCAGGCCGGCTGCACCGAGGAAATCTGTCCGGCGCAGATTGACCTGGAGCTGACCGCGCAGATTCAGCGCATGGCCGTCCGGGCGGCGCAGGCGCTTCTGATTGAGACCTACTGCCGCGTAGATTTTCTTGCCGATGACAACGGCATTTACTGTCTGGAGGCCAACACGCTGCCCGGCATGACACCCACCAGCCTGATCCCCAGAATGGCCGGCGCGATGGGCCTGGACTTTGCCCATCTGTGCCAGCTGATCATCGACGAGTCCATGAAAAAATACGTTTAACGGCGGTGAACAGCCATGAGTATGAAACCTCTGTCCCTGGAGACCATTGCGCGCGTAACCGGCGGCCGTTATGTCGGCCCTGACGCGCTGCGCGGGACCTGCATTACCGGCGTTGTGCGCGACAACAGACAGGTACAGCCCGGCAATCTGTTTTTATGCATCCGCGGCGCCCGCGCGGACGGGCACAGCTTTGCCCCTGCCGCTTATGCAGCCGGTGCGGCATGCTGCCTGGCTGAGCAGCCGCTGGACAATGCGGCCGGTCCCTACATTCTTGTGGATTCCACACTGCGTGCCCTGCGGGCGCTGGCCGCCCACTACCGCACGCTGTTCCGCATTCCGGTTGTCGGCGTCACCGGCAGCGTCGGCAAAACCGGCGCCAAGGAAATGACCGCAGCCGTGCTTTCCAGGCGGTTCAACGTCCTGAAAACGCCGGAGAATCTGAATAATGAAATCGGCGTACCTCTGACTGTCCTGAGTCTGCAGGAGGAACACCAGGCCGCCGTAATCGAAATGGGCATCAGCGATTTCGGCGAGATGTCCCGCCTTGCGGACATTGTCCGTCCGGACATCTGCATCATGACCAATATCGGCTACTGCCACCTGGAGGCGCTCGGAGACCTGGAAGGCGTCCTGCGCGCAAAAAGCGAGGTCTTTCAGTTTATGAAGCCGGACGCGACTGCGGTCGTCTGCGGCGACGATGAGCTTCTGGGAACATTTGACCCGGGCATCCGGAAAATCACCTTCGGTCTCGGCCGGCAGAATACAGTACACGCAGAAAATGTCCGCAACCTGGGTTTTGAGGGCATCGTCTGTGACATCGTTCACGGTGACAGCCGGATCAGCGCACATATTCCCGCCTTCGGCAGCCATATGGTGCTGGCTGCACTGGCCGCAGCTGCCGTGGGTCTGACCCTCGGCCTGAGCGACGAAGAAATCGTCTGGGGAATTGCAGACTTTCAGCCGGTCGGCGGCCGCGCCAACGTGCGCCGCAGCGGCTATATCACGGTCATTGACGACTGCTACAACGCAAATCCGAACTCTGTCTCTGCTGCGCTTCTGTCTCTGGCGGGCATTCAGGGCCGGCGCGTCGCCGTTCTGGGCGACATGCTGGAGCTGGGCACGAACTCTGATCAGCTGCACCGTGATGTGGGTGTCCTGGTTGGAAAACTGGGCATTGACGCGCTGATCTGCTGCGGGAAAAGCGCGGAATTCATCTATAAAGGTCTGATTTCCACCGGGATCCGGATTCCTGCCTGGCACTTCCCCATGAAAGAGGCGCTTCTGCATACGCTTCCCTCCCTGATCCGCCGCGACGACACGGTGCTGGTTAAGGCTTCCCACGGCATGCATTTTGAAGAGCTTGTCCGCGCACTGCTGGAACTGCAGTAATGATGAAGCTGACATACACCGTTCCCGATGAACACGCCGGCATCACGGTCTATTCCGTTCTCCGCCGTCAGTTCAACCTCTCGGCAACCCTGACGCGGCGTCTGAAGCGCGCACAGGCCGTGCTCTGCGGCGGAAGGCCCGTGTTCACCGACTACCGTCTTGCAGCCGGGGAAACCGTTTCCGTGGACGTGGAAGCGGCAGAACCGCCATGTGACATACTGCCGGAGCCTGGCAGCATCCGCGTTCTTCTGGAGACGGAGGCGCTGCTGGCGGTCAACAAACCGGCAGGCATCCTGATTCATCCTTCCCATGCAAAAAACACCGGCACGCTCGCAAACCATGTGGCGCAGTACCTGACAGACACCCGCGGCAGCGGCGTCTGCCACGCCGTAAACCGGCTGGACCGCGACACCAGCGGCGTGGTGCTCTTCGCAAAAAACGCCTGCGCCAAGGAGGCCGGCACACGCGCGCTGTCTGCCGGAAAAAAGGACTATCTGGCCATTGTATCGGGCATTTTTGAGCCCCGGCGCGGTGTGATTGACCTGCCGATCCGGCGGCTTGACCCGGAAAACATGCGGCGTGTTGCCGCAGCTGACGGTCAGCGTGCCGTCACCCATTATGATACTGTCTGTACCGGTGTCCTGCAAGGCCAGAGCGTCAGCTTACTCCGTCTGCGCCTTGAAACAGGCCGTACACATCAGATCCGCGTGCATGCGTCAGCCTGCGGCCATCCGCTTTTGGGCGACCGGCTGTACGGCACCGCGGAGTCCATTGCCCTGTCCGCCGCACTGGGGCTGGAGGCGCATCTCCTGCATGCAGCTGAGCTGTCGTTTACCGATCCGTTTTCCGCAGCGCCTGTCTGTGTCCGGGCGCCGGTTGAGCGCGCGGATATGCAAAAAATCCTGGCAGATCTCAAAATTAATCCTTGACAGAAACAGTCGCAGATTGTATAATAAGCGAGCGTTCAAATGAGACGCTGGTCTGGCCGAGTAGTTCAGTTGGTTAGAACGCCAGCCTGTCACGCTGGAGGTCGAGGGTTCGAGCCCCTTCTCGGTCGCCAATGCTGCTATAGCTCAGAAGGTAGAGCGCATCCTTGGTAAGGATGAGGTCGGCAGTTCGAATCTGCCTAGCAGCTCCAGGTCGGAGCAAGCGATATATCGCTTGCTCCGACTTTTTTAATGCAGAGCGTGCTCACGGCACTGTCTTTCCTTCCGAATTCATCGCGTCGGCTTTGGTTCTGGTTCAGACGCGGTTTTGAGAATAAATGCAGGGGATTCAGTGTCTCCAATGGCGCTTTACCGCCGGCAGATCTGTTTTGTCATAAGCCGCCCGTTTCCGGGCGGCTTTTTCAGTCCTTCTGGACTTCCGGCAGGCCTGCAATGCTGGTCAGCATACTCAGTACGCCCGCCAGCGCAGACGTGCTCAGCACCACCAGCCAGTTTACCTGGTCCAGCAGCGCGCTGGTGCCGATGGCGGCCACCGCCGTCTACGCCACCGTCTTTACGGCGCGCACACCGGCCGCCTTCAGCCATTTCTTCCAGTTTGCCATTCCGCGCTCCTTTCCGCATCACCACCGTCCGCACCTGGACATTTCCCGGCGCTGTCGGATTCCCGGTGATATGCATGCTTTTCTCTAAACCATATGCATATGCAGCCGTTTTCTTGCGGCCGCATGCGGTCATTGCGGCACGCTTCCCGAAAATACGCAATATTCCCCGCAAGTTTTCCGCAAACGGATTCCCAACACTTGTCATACTCATATATTGGTGCTATAATCAGAAACAGTCTCAATATATTGGGGCATCAAACAAAAGGGGGGAACACAATGCGCAAGATATTGAGGAGACTGTCATGCTTTGCGCTGACTGTAATCCTTGTGCTGAGTCTTCTGCCGGCGGCTGCCATCCAGGCGTTCGCCGCAGACGACTATGGCATCACAGTCGGCGGTGTTCAATTAAACAGTGAAAAGCCGGGCGTTGAGACTGGTGACGGCGCTGTCACAGCCGGCAGCGCATCCTATGATGCGGCAGCGGCCACGCTTACAATTACAGATCTGAACGTTGATATGACCGGACACAACGGTGCCGCAGTCAGCGTTGATGCCGGAACGCATATTACAATCGTGCTTGCTGGCGAAAATGAGCTGACCGGCTCCCCCGGTTTTGCGGGAATTGCAGTTGCCGCAGGCTGGGATCCCGACGGGAACCTGAGCGAGGAGGAATCGGCAAAAATCATCATTACAGGTGAAGGGGCTCTTGTGGCAAACGGCGGCTCCGGTTCATCCGATACCGGCGCCGGCGCCGGCATCGGCGGCAACGGTTACGGTGACGTTGACGGTCACCGGGACGCAGGCGACTTCGGATATATTGTAATCAACAGCGGCAAGATTACAGCAAACGGCGGAGAAGCTTATTACTATGCGCCCTGGAGCTGCTGCCTGTACGGCGCTGCCGGTATCGGCGGCGGCGGCGTCACCGAAGGCTGGCTGTATGCAGGCGACATTTCCATTTACGGCGGCACTGTTGCGGCCAACGGCAGCGAAGGCGGCGCCGGAATTGGCAGCGGCACCGCCGATGGCAGCGATACTTATTCGGATGCTTTGAACATTACCATCGGCGGCGGAACGGTTATGGCACAGGGCGGCGGTCTTTCTGCCGGAATCGGCAGCGGTGATACCGGAAGCGCCGGAACAATTGAAATTACAGGCGGAGACATTACTGCCGTTGCAGGGTCGGGCGATGATCCTCTGGGCGCAGCCGGTATCGGCGGCGGATGCAATGGTTCTGTAAAGAGCATTTCGATTTCCGGCGGCGCACATGTCGCTGCGACGGCAAGCGGCGGCGCCGCGGGTATCGGCGGCGGAGCAAACACTTCCTACGGCATCCAATGGGGAGATACGGACGGAACAGTCTCCGAGGAACGGCTGGGTAAAATATCCATTCGCGGCGCTGGCACAAAAGTTACTGCATACGGCGGGACAGCGACCGGTTACAGCGGCACATACGGCGGTGCCGGTATCGGCAGCGGATATCCCGTAAGCAACAACAGAAGAAGTGTGGCATTTCAGATTTCCATCACCGATGGCTGTTTCGTCCAGGCCTATGGTGGCTATCATGCAAACGCGATCGGCTACGGTTACCGTCCGGTGGATTTAACCGGCTACGGCATTACGTTGACCATGGACGATACCATATCCCTTTTCGCGCAAAACGATGACTATTATCAGCCCGCACTGGTGAGCGCCACAGCCAATGACAACGGGCGCACACCGGTGACATACGCAAGCGGCAGCTCCCATATGGTTCATTATGTGGATGAAAACAGGGATGCATTGCTCGCGGGTAGCAGCAACGCACCGGGCTATCTTTCCCTGCCGTCAGTTTTGGCGGACAAAATATTTGAATGGTCGTTCGATTCGCAGAACATGACGGTTTCCGTCGGTCCGGCCACGATAAATGTTGAACGTGCGCTGCATGGCAACTGGGCAGCATTGATCAGGCAATCGATCTATACCGTCACCTTTGACAGTCAGGGCGGCACCGACGTGGAGGCGCAGAAGGTTGCCGACGGTTCAGCCGCCGTCAGACCCAAAGACCCCACAAGGAGCAGCTACACCTTTGAAGGCTGGTATACCGACGCGGCCTGCACGACAGAATATGATTTTGACACACCTGTCACCGAAGACATCACGCTTTACGCAAAATGGACGCTCGCCTCTCAGCTTTTCCCGCTGCACTATGAATCCAACGGCGGAACCGGCTTTGACACCGAATACTATTCCTCCGGAACAACAGCGGAGCTGACCAGAATTCCCACCAGGGAAGGCTTCACCTTCACCGGCTGGTATGCAGACGCCGCACTGACGCAGCCTGTCACCTCCGTCCTGATGGACAGCAGCAAAACCGTCTATGCCGGCTGGAAGGTTTCAACCGTTCCGGATATGCTCAACGGAGACGACCACTTTGCCTACATCGTCGGCTATGCTGACGGAACTGTGCGGCCGGATGAAAACATCACCCGTGCTGAAGCTGCGACGATTTTCTTCCGTCTGCTGAAAGACGAAATCCGGGACAGCTGTCTGACAGCCGACAATCCGTTTGACGATGTGAATGCCGGCTCCTGGTACAACACGGCTGTCTCCACCATGGCCGCGCTCGGCATCATCAACGGGCGTACAGACAGCACATTTGAGCCCAATGCGCCCATCTCCAGAGCTGAGCTTGCGGCAATCTGTGCGCGCTTTGACACGACGGTCTCCGGCGCCGGCAGCAAGTTCACCGACATTGCCGGACATTGGGCAGAGGAAGAAATCATGTGCGCCGTCACGCTGGGCTGGATTGACGGATATCCGGACGACACCTTCCGCCCGGATCAGCCCATCACCCGTGCGGAAGCCATGACGCTGATCAACCGTGTGCTGCAGCGCCTGCCTGAAACGGAACAGGATCTGCTGGATGGAATGACAGTCTGGCCGGACAACAGCGCGTACGACTGGTACTATCTGGCCGTGCAGGAGGCCACAAACAGCCACGAATACAGACACAAAGGCGAAATCTACGAGTATTGGATCCGCCTGACCGCAGACCCCGACTGGGAGCGGTACGAGTAATCCCATAACGGCAAAAAGCCTGTCTCCTGCATTTTGCGCGGAGGCAGGCTTTTTCTGTTGCCTTCCGGCGCTGGTCTGTCCGCCGGCCGCTGCACACATTTCTCCCATGGACAAATGACGGACATACTGTGTTCTGCATTGATTTTTCGTCCCGGAATTGGTAGTATAGATACAGCAGAAGACGCGGCATCCGGCATCGCCGCTGCCCAAGCAGATAAAGGCAATCATGTTACTGAAGGAGAGATACGCCATGAAACGCTCTGAAATCAACAAAGCTCTGAAGGAAATGGAAGGCATGTGCCAAAAGCATCAGTTTTATCTGCCGCCCTTTTGTCATTTCACTCCGGAGCAGTGGCAGGACAAAGGCCATGACTATGACGAGGTCCGCGACTGTATGCTTGGCTGGGACATCACCGACTACGGCAAGGGCGATTTTGACCATTTTGGCTTTTCTTTGATCACCATCCGCAACGGAAACCGCGCCATGGCCGACCGGTATCCCAAAGTCTATGCGGAAAAACTGCTGTATCTGAAGGAAGGACAGTATGCGCCCAATCATTTCCACTGGTACAAAACCGAGGATATTATCAACCGCGGCGGCGGAAACATTCTGATCCGCGTCTACAACAGCCTGCCTGACGAGGAAATAGATTACAAATCCGATGTGACCGTACATACCGACGGCCGGACCTACACAGTCCCTGCCGGTACGCAGATCCGGCTGACGCCCGGCGAGAGCATTCACATCCAGCAGTATCTGTACCACGATTTTTCTGTGGAGGAAGGCTCCGGCCCTGTGCTTCTGGGTGAAGTCAGCCAGTGCAATGATGACAACTGCGACAACCGTTTCAACCCGCCCATGGGCCGCTTCCCGTCCATTGAAGAAGACGAAGCGCCCTATCGCCTGCTCTGCAATGAATATCCGAAAGCAAAATAATGCCGCCGGGTTGTCCCGAAAATTCCGAACACGGAGAGGTTGCCAGTGAAGCTGATCGCCTGTATCGATGATCAAAATGGAATGATGTTCAATCACCGCCGTCAGAGCCGGGACCGTCTGCTGATCGCGGATGCGTTACAGCTGTGCGCCGGCCGCCGGCTGTGGATGGCACCTTATTCAGCATCCCTGTTTTCCGGCTGTGCGGATCAGATTCAGGTGGACCCGGATTACCTGCTCTGTGCGCCGCAGGGGGATTTCTGTTTTGCCGAAGGCGCACCGCTTCTTCCCTATCTCCAGCGGATTGAATCCATCTGCCTGTACAAATGGAACCGCGTTTATCCGGCTGACGTCTATCTTGACCTGGTGCCAGAACAATGCGGCTTTTTCTGCACGGAACAGACAGATTTTACCGGGTCCTCTCACGCCAGAATCACAAGAGAATGCTACATACGGAGTAACTGACATGGCCAGACGAAACCAATCCAGACACACGAAAATCCATCCGCTTCTGGCGCTGCTTCTGCTGATTCTTGTTGCTGCCGCTGCGCATTTCCTGAACCCGGCAGACGCGCAGACCGTTTCCATGGGGGATATTCCCGCCTATTCCGGCTCTCCATATGTTGAGATCAACAACAACATCCCCGGCTTTGAGGAATCGGAGCTGACACAGACCTCTTTTGAAATGTACAGCCCGCTGGACGCCCTGGACCGCTGCGGCACCGCTTACGCCAATATTGGTCTGGACCTGATGCCGACAGAAGAACGCGGAAGCATCAGCCAGATCAAGCCCACAGGCTGGCATTCCGTCCAGTATGACAACGTGGACGGCAAATCGCTGTATAACCGCTGCCATCTGATCGGTTTTCAGTTGTCCGGCGAAAATGCCAACGAGCGCAACTTAATCACCGGGACGCGATATATGAATGTGGACGGCATGCTGCCCTTTGAAAACATGGTGGCAGACTATGTACATGAAACAGGCAACCATGTGCTCTACCGCGTCACGCCGGTTTTTGAAGGATCCGATCTCGTGGCCCGCGGCGTGCAGATGGAAGCCCTGTCTGTGGAAGACGGCGGCGACGGCGTCTGCTACAATGTATTCGTCTACAACGTCCAGCCGGGAATCATCATTGATTATGCCACCGGCGAAAGCCGCGCTGAATAATCCTGCCGTCCGGAAGACGGAGATCCCCTCTTCCGGCGCTTTTGAGCATGGATCATGAGAAAAAATGCGGCCCGTTTTCGGGCCGCACACAGCATGCCGAAGAATTATTTTCGACATGCTGTGTGCGGTTTTTCGAACTTCAGAAAATTCGAAAAACCTGTTTGATTGAACGTGCAAGGGGTCTTAACCCCTTGCACACATTCCCCGCTGCT
>JAEDDG010000046.1 GCA_016293865.1 Oscillospiraceae bacterium
CAGTTCGCCCATGCCGTCAATGGAATTAATCTGTGTATTTGTCACATAGCAGTTGCGGATGGTGCCCGTGCCGGCATCGCTGTCATTTGAACCGACAAGTCCGCCGACCATCATATACGGCGCATTGGCGCTGTAGCCGACTGTCATCTGGCCCTGCGACCAGTAATAATTTGACAATGCAATCAGATGATTCAGATGCAGCAGCAGCGCAGTGGATCTGCTTCCGTTCACCTTATAATATTTGGAGCCGATCCAGCAGCTGGTGCTGCTGCCATCGTCGTTGGGGGCGCAGTCGCGCACAAATGTCTTTTCGATCAGGCCGTTGTTGGCGCCGGCAATACCGCCGATAAAGCGGTTGCCGAGAACGCTCGTGGTCATGACCGAGCAGTCTGTGATGTGACCGGAAGCGCAGTTCCAGCCTGTGATGCCGCCGATCTGTGATCCGCCGACATAATTATACTCTGTTTGGGGATTGCTGCCCTCACGGCCAGCGATCACGCTGTCCACAACATGGCAGTTTTCAATCGTACCATTGTTGAGGCCCGCAATAGCGCCGGCCCAATAGCGGGCATACACATTTGCATTCGAAATGGTCAGATTCCGGATTGCGCCGCTGCTGTGCAGGGCGGCTACCAGTCCGACACCTGCGTAGGTCTCCAGTTTGCCGGTATTCATTCCGTAAATCGTATGGCCGTTACCATCAATGATTCCCTTGAACGGCACGCCTGAAAAATCCTTGTCTGTATAGGAACCGGACACACCAAGGCCAAGAGGCGTCCATATCCCCTCCAGCGTGATGTCCGTCGTCAGATAGTATTTCCCTGACATGTCATCAGCAATTTTTTCCAGGTCTTCCTGCGATGAAATTGCCGTGTACCCCTCCCACTCATCCGCTGCAAATGCAGCAGAAAACGGGAACAACGCGCACAGCATCAGCACAACCAGGAAAATTGCGACCAATTTGCCTGCTTTTTTCCGCACGTTGCATCAATCCTTTCTCTTAATTTGTTTCGTGTGTTGCATATTCGGCATATTGATATATTATATATAGTATATCAATTCATTTTTGAAAATTCAATGACATATGCTGAGATTCTTCGTCAAAATTTTCTCAGAACCCGCGCTTAAAGAATGTAAACTTCGCTGCGCCGTCCTCTTTATAGTACTCCAGAGTAAATCCGAAATCGCAGGCGTCCGCCATCGCGGCATAAAGCGTGCGGGTCTCCTCAATGTAGTACCGGCTGGGCTCCTGATTCAAAGAATGCATATACTCGATCACCGGGCTTTTGTCCACCGTGACTGTCAGGCGGTCTTCAGTCAGCTCAGTATGCAGCAGTTCCGACGCTTCCTCCGTCTCATAGACCTGTTCAATTTTCTCCTTCAAAGCAATCAAACCGCGCTTTTTGGCATCCTCAAGCACCGGCGCATAATTGACCTGGGCAAAGTGGTACAGGAATTCATGGACACCGTTATCCCCGTATTTTTCACCGCAGTATTTAAGCGCCAGATCGCCGATCAGATGAAAATCCCGGTGAAGGTACTTATTGTCCTCACGCTTCAGATCCATTACGATCTTTGTGTCGTCTATCTGGCTGACCTCAGGGCCCGGCCGGTGGCCGCGCATGTACATCATGCTGGAGCATTCCGCATGATCAACGCAGGAGTTGTCCCGCTCGCTCATGATTCCGTATTTTTCCAGAACACGGGAATAAATCAGGCCGCAGTGGCCGCAGTAATCATAGTACGGCTCCAGATGCTTCATCTCCAGAAGCATCCCCTTGGACGGACAGTGCCGCATATGACTGTAGCAGGTCTTGTTCACAGGGTCATAAATCCGCAGCACATCGCACGCTTCTTCAGTCAGCGTATGGCTCCAGTATTTCCATGTGCCCTCAAACCCATACTTCTCCACAAAAGAGATCAGGCTGTTGGGATTTGTCTTGTCACCGATGCTGTAATCTGAGATATACTCCCAGTAACGCACCACAGCGTCGTGGCCGCCTTTGGATTCAATAAACTTGAAAAACTCACTGTAAAGCGGAATAAATTCTGTGCAGGAAATCATAATACTTCTCCTTTCATGCAGATCTGACCAGGAAGTCAGATCGTTTTCTCCCAGTGATTATAACCAGCCGCCATCAGAAAAGTCAACACTATTCCCAAAAATGTGATAAAATATTAACCTGTACCTTTAACGTCAGACAAGCCCGGACAGGAGGTCATCCATGCAGCTTAAAATTGACACAACCAAAAAATATGCCGTTGCCCTGGAAGGCGGCGGTGCAAAAGGCGCATATGAAATCGGCGTATGGCGGGCGCTGAAAGAGGCCGGCGTTGAATTCAGCGCCATCTCCGGCACCTCGGTCGGTGCGCTCAACGGCGCGCTGATGGTGATGGGCGATCTGGAGAAGGCGGAAACGCTCTGGCAGAACATTACCTTCTCCCAGGTGATGGATGTGAATGACGAGGAGATGCGCCAGCTTTTCAGCCATGAAATCGGCGCAAATCTGACGACCTTCGCAAGGCGTGCCGTGGAGCTGATCCGGAATCGCGGTTTCGACGTTTCGCCGCTGCGTTCATTTATTTCTGACGTTATGGACGCGGATGCCATCATCCATTCGGACACTGATTTTTACATCATCACCTATTCGGTCACTGACCGCAAATCCCTTGAACTGCGGGCACGCGATCTTGCGCCCGAGCAGCTGTGCGATATGCTTCTGGCCAGCGCCTATCTGCCGGCATTCAAAAGCGAAAAGCTCGGCGGAAAGCGCTATACTGACGGCGGCGTGACAGATGCCGTGCCGATTCATGCGCTGACATCCAACGGATACCGCGACATCATCGTCGTGCGCATGTACGGCTTTGGCCTCGAAAAGCGGTTCCGCATGCCGAAGAATACGCGCCTGACCACCATTGCGCCAACCCGTGACCTTGGCAACGTTCTGAATTTTGACGCTGAGCTGAGCAAGTTCAATCTGCAGCTCGGCTACTTCGACGCACAGCGCACGCTGTACGGTTTATACGGCACGCGGTATTACATTGACCGCACATGGGACGAAGACCGCGCCTATGCCCTTCTGTGCAGCTATGCCCGGCTCTATCTGGACAGCATACGCTTTGAATGTCCTTTAAAGGAACTCAATGAAAAGTGGCTGCCCCGTCTGGGCCGGGAGCTGAAGGCGCAGCAGGATTATTATACGCTTCTGATCGCCTGCATGGAACAGGCGGCGGAGATCCTGAAAATCCCGGAGTTTGAAATCATGACCGACGCCGAATTTCTGGACAGGATTCTGTCTGCCCTGCAGGAGAAAAGCCTGCCGGCTGCAGAAGTCATTGCGGAATTTGCACCGAAGAAACGGTCGCTGCTGAACATTATCCGTTAAAAGGAGCCGAACGGCCTTTGCGGACATCCGGCTTCCCTGTCTCGTCTCAGACCTGCGGCCGCGCACACGCCGGCCGCAGGTTTTCGCGCATTTCACCGCACCGCGCTGCATGAGCACAGCACCGCCATGCATAGAATAGTAGCGGAGGTGATCCATGTGCCGGATCTGAAAACGCTGCGGCAGGGCAATACCGGGCCGCAGGTTGAACTTTTACAACTGGCGCTGGAGCGGGCGGGATTCGGCCCCGGCGCGCCGGATGGCATATTCGGTGAGAAAACCGCAGACGCAGTCCGCCGTTTTCAGCTGTCAAATGGTCTGAAGGCTGACGGCATCGCCGGCAGCGCCACATGGCGGGCGCTGCAGCCGTATCTGTATGGATACAGAACGCATACCGTGAAACGCGGCGACAGCTTTTATAAAATCGCGCATATGTACGGCACGTCGCTGCGGGCTGTTGAAGCGGCCAACCCCGGCATTGATCCCTTTGCGCTGATTCCGGGAACCGTGCTGAAAATCCCCCTTCCTTTCCCTGTTGTACCCACCAGTATCCGCTTCACGTCTGATGTATTGTATTACGTCATCCACGGTCTCAGCGCCCGCTTTCCGTACATCGCCATTGAGACCGCAGGCCACAGCGTCATGGGCAAGCCTCTGTACGCGTGCAGAATCGGCACGGGCAAAAAACAGGTTTTTTACAACGGCACTCATCACGCCAATGAATGGATTGTCACTCCGGTTCTCCTTCAGTTCCTTGAGCAGTATGCCGCAGCGCTGAACACCGGCAGCACGATCGGCGGCGCAGACGCCTCTGCCCTCTATCAGGACACAACGCTCTACATGATGCCAATGGTTGATCCGGACGGCGTCGATCTTGTCACCGGCGCGTTAAACAGCGGGCGGTACTATCAGCAGGCGTCGGCCATTGCGCGGGATTATCCGCAGATTTCTTTTCCCGACGGCTGGAAGGCCAATATTGACGGGATTGACCTGAATCTCCAGTATCCTGCCGGCTGGGAACAGGCCAGGGAAATCAAATTCAGCCAGGGCTTTGTCTCCCCCGCCCCCAGAGATTATGTGGGCGCCGCTCCGCTGGAAGCGCCGGAAAGCCGCGCAGTCTATGAATTCACCCTGCGCCACAATTTTTTGCTGACGCTGTCCTATCACACCCAGGGAAAAGTCATCTACTGGAAATACCTGGACTACGAACCCCTGAATGCCGAGGAAATCGGCCGCGCGTTTGCCGAGGTCAGCGGCTACGAACTTGCCGAGACGCCGTATGCGTCCAGCTTTGCCGGATATAAGGATTGGTTTATTGCGCAGTATGTCCGCCCGGGATATACCATCGAGGCCGGGCTGGGCACGGCGCCGCTGCCGCTGAGTCAATTTGATGAGATTTACAGGGACAATCTGGGAATTCTTGTGGGCGGGATGACCGCTGCTTTGTAAAACGGACACAAAAAGGGCCTTCCCGCTCAAAACAGCGGGAAGGCCCTCGCTTTGCACGTGAAGCCTCAGATCACTTTCATATAGACAAAAATGGCATATACGATCGTGCCGATGCAGTATGCAATCACCAAAAGGCTGAATACGGCAGCGATAGCAAGAAGGACAATGGACGTTGTCCAGTGCAGATACGCCTGCTGGAATATGTCCAGTGCAAATGCCGCAACCACCAGAGAAAAAATGACAACCGTCATCAGATTCATCATGCTGGTGGCAAATTTACATGCAAAAAAGAAATTCTTAAACTTTTCGTTCATTTGTTCTCCGCCTTTCAGATACTCCGGTCAAATCTGCTGACCGCTGATGCGCCGCACCTGCACCTGCGCCGCCATTTCCCGGATCCGCGCACCGTCCGGCACGGCAGTTCCGCAGGTCATGGCGTTGACGGCACCGGCAGCCATGGCGTACGCCAGTGTTTCCTCATCTTCCGCGCCGCGCTGCACACAGGCTGCCATTGCGGCGGCAAAGGCGTCGCCGGACCCGACAGTGCTGCGCACCGTAACCGGCAGCGCGTCCGCTCTAAAGGCGCCGGCATGTGTCACCAGCACTGCGCCGCTGCCGCCCAGCGTCACAGCCATAAGCGCAGTTCCGCGTTCCAGAAACGGCCTGCAAGCCCTGACAATTCCGTCATCCGACATGATCGATTCACCGGTCAGCTGATGGAGTTCCTCGAGGTTCGGCTTCAGAATATACGGCACCGCCTGCGCCGCCTGCCGCAGCGCTTCGCCTGACGTATCCACAAGCGTCCGGACACCCTGTTTCCTGCACTGCAGGATCAGCTCCGCATAGAATACCTGCGGCGTACCCGGCGGCAGACTGCCCGAAAAGACAACCATATCTCCCGGCGCTGTCATCGCCGTCAGTTTTTCAGTAAACGCGCACAGCTGCTCCGCCGTTACCGGCGCGCCCGGCTCGTTAATGTCCGTTGTTCCGCCGGCAGGATCCGCAATTTTCAGATTCGTTCTGGTGTCAGCCGCACAGCACACAAAGTCCGTATGCACGCCCAGCTGCCGCAGGCTGTCCAGAATAAACTGTCCGGTTGCGCCGCCGCAGATGCCGGTCGCTGTATTCTCAATGCCCAGGCCGGCCAAAACCTTGGATACATTGACGCCTTTTCCGCCGGCGTCCATCCGCAGCTCTGTTACGCGGTTGACCTCTCCGGCGCGGAAATGCGGAATAACCGCAGTTTTATCCACGGCAGGATTCAGCGTCACAGTAATGATCATTTGCAGAATGCTCCTTTGCAGTCAGGCCTGGATTCCAAACTTTCTGCGCACTTCATCATAGCCGGGCTTTCCCAAAAGCGCAAACATGTTGACTTTATAGGCTTCCACACCGGGCTGGTCAAAGGGATTCACGCCCAGCATGTACCCGGAAACACCACAGGCCGCCTCAAAAAATGCAGTCAGCGTGCCGAAACTCTCCGCGCTTCTGTCCGGCACCGTAAGCGTCATGTTGGGGACGCCGCCATCCAGATGTGCGGCAGCGGTCGCCGCCAGAGCCTGGTGGTTGGCCCAGGCCATATCCCGGCCGGCCAGGAAGTTCAGGCCGTCGGCATTGGCTTCATCCGCAGAAATCTGCAGCGCATATCCCGACTGCTCTACTTTGATGAACGTTTCCATCAGGATCCGCAGGCCATCCTGAATATACTGGCCCATGGAATGCAGATCCGTTGTAAAAACTGTCGAGGCGGGAAAAATTCCCTTTCCGTCTTTCCCTTCGCTTTCGCCGAAAAGCTGCTTCCACCACTCGCCCGTGAAGCGCAGCGCCGGCTCAAAGCAGGAGAGAACCTCAATGGTCTTTCCCTGCCGGTAGAGTCCGTTGCGCACCGCCGCATACTGCGCCGGCAGGTTGACCGCCGGATCTGCGCTGGACAGCCCATCAAACATCGTCTGCGCGCCGTTGAGCATGGCATCAAGATCCACGCCGGCAACCGCCAGCGGCAGAAGGCCCACCGGCGAAAACACCGAGTAGCGGCCGCCCACATCGTCAGGAATAACAAACGTTGTGTATTCCTCCTGAACGGCCATCTCATGCAGGACACCGCGGCGGGCGTCTGTTGTGGCGTAAATCCGGGATGCCGCCCCTTCCCGGCCGTACTTCTGCTCGAGCAATTCCCGGAAAATCCGGAAGGCAATCGCCGGCTCCGTTGTGGTTCCGGATTTGGAGATCACGTTCACAGAAAAATCGCGGTCACCAACCAGTGCCAGCGTTTCGCTCAGGCTGTCAGCAGACAGTCCGTTCCCGATAAAATAGATGTCGGGCGTGGATTTCTTCAGCAGATTATAATTGGGCGACCTGACAAAGTCCAGCGCTGCCTGCGCGCCCAGGTACGAGCCGCCGATGCCGATCACAACAAGCGCCTCAGATTCCTCAGAAATCTTAGCGGCAGCCTGTCGGATTCTGCTCAGCTGGCTGCGGTTGTCTTTCCCGCACAATTCCAGCCAGCCGGTAAACTGACTGCCGGCGCCGCTGCGGTTCAACAGCACGGAACGCGCATCCAGAGCTTCCTTCCAAAGCGCCCCGGCATCTCCAAGCGCGGATTTTGCATTTGTCCAGTCAAATTTCAGCAATCCGATTCATCCTTTCTGCTCAGCACAATCCGGTCGGCCGGCTCAGAGTTCACGGCACAAAAGCGCAGCGCCGATAATGCCCGCATCATTGCCGAGCTTGGCCTTAATGGCTTTCGGCGGTGCAATGACATCGCTGCCGTAGCAGTATTCCTGAATTCTTTCATTCAGCGGAATGAGCAGCGGATCTCCCTCATTGCTGACGCCGCCGCCGATGATCACGATTTCAGGCCGGAAAACGTTGATCAGGCCGGCAATTCCCGCCGCCAGATAGCAGACATATTTGTCAATGACCTGCTGCGCCGCCGCGTCCCCCCTGCGTGCCGCAGTGAACGCAGTGCGGCCGTCGACCTTGCCGCGTTCGCGGGAAAGCTCCCACATCAGCGAGTCCTGATTTTCTTCCATTGCCGCCTTCGTCTGACGCACCAGCGCCGTGCAGGATGCATATGCCTCATAACAGCCGTGCTGTCCGCAGCCGCACAGTTCACCGCCGAAGACCAGCGGCATATGGCCGGCTTCTGTCCCGATGCCTGTTCCGCCTGTAAAAATCTTTTTGTCAATAATGATGCCGCTTCCGATTCCCGTGCCGATGGTAATCAGGATGCCGCTGTCAAGGCCCCTGCCGTTGCCGGCCCACATCTCGCCCAGCGCCGCACAGTCGCCGTCGTTGCCCATCAGAATGGGCAGGTCAATTTTCTTGTGCATCTCCTGAACAAGCGGAACCCGCTGCCATTTCAGATTCTCCGCCAGCATCACATCGCCCGTTTTATTATCCGTCGCGCCCGGTACGCCGACGCCAAGGCCGGCAAAGTCTTTCTGATCAATTCCGGACATGCGCATGACTTCTTCCGCTGCCTCGCACATCCGCGCAGCAACACTTGTAAATCCCTGCTCCGGCAGCGTTTTTACGCTGTGCTTACACAGAAGATTTCCCTCTGCATCCGTTACACCGGCGGCAATATTTGTACCGCCCAGATCAATGCCAACATAATATTTCACTGCAGATCACTCCTCTATCCTTTACCGGCCTCCGCGGCTGCTTGGCCGGCGGCGCGCCTGTTTTTCAACTTTTTTCTGGCCGGCCGCCGCGGATCTGCGCGGACCGGACAGCCGTTTTTCCGAAGCTTTTACCACCTGCGTCCGTTTGCCCCGGACCTCACGCGGACTGTTGTCCTGCGGCCGTCCTGCGCTGTCCGGACGGACAAGACAGTTTTTCCCGTACCCGATCAGATCCTCACGGCCGGCCAGACGCAGTGCCTTCAGCACCAGCCGGCGGTTCTGCGGTTTTGCCCACTGCAGCAGGGCGCGCTGCATTGCTTTCTCATCGGCAGTACGGGGCACATATACCGGCTTCATTGTACGCGGATCAATCCCGGTATAATACATACAGGTCGAAAGCGTACCGGGCGTGGGATAAAAATCCTGAACCTGTTCAGGGTATTTGTTGTTTTTCTTCAGATATTCTGCCAGTGCAACGGCGTCCTCCAGCCTGCTGCCCGGATGGGACGAGATCAGATAGGGCACCAGATACTGTTCCTTGCCGTACCGGCTGTTCAGACGGAAATATTTCTCCATAAATGCGTTGTAAACGCAGTTGTGGGGCTTGCCCATATAATCCAGTACGCTGTCAATACAGTGCTCCGGCGCGACCTTCAGCTGTCCAGAAATATGGTATTTCACCAGCTCCGCGAAAAAGTCCCCGTTTTTGTCCTCCAGCAGATAGTCAAAGCGAATACCGGAACGCACAAAAACCTTCTTGATGCCGGGAATCTGCCGCAGTCTGCGCAGCAGCGCCAGATAATCAGACTGATCCGCGTCCAGATTCGGACAGGGCGTCGGCGTCAGACAGTTGCGGCTGCGGCACATACCGGACTTCATCTGTTTTTTGCACGACGGATGGCAGAAATTGGCAGTCGGTCCGCCGACATCATGGATATACCCCTTGAAATCCGGCTCTCTGGTCATGTTTTCCGCCTCGCGCACAACAGATGCATGGCTCCGACAGGTGACCATGCGGCCCTGATGGAAGGCCAGCGAGCAGAAATTGCAGGCGCCGAAACAGCCGCGGTTGTGAATAATCGAAAACCGCACCTCTTCAATGGCCGGCACACCGCCCTGCGCATCATACATCGGATGCGGCAGCCGCATGTACGGCAGTTCTGACACCCGGTCAAACTCCGCAGTACTCAGCGGCCTGGCAGGTGGATTGACAATCAGCGTCCTGCTGCCGTGCGCCTGCAGAACAGCCCGGCCGCGCACACAGTCATGCTCTTCATACTGGAGCATGGCCGCCTTTGCATAATCGGACCTGGAAGCACAGACCTCTTCATACGAAGGGCAGCGCACATGGGCAAACCGGCAGACAGACGCGTCATGCGCAAGATAGGCCGTACCCGGCACATCGCGGATCTCTCCGGGCGGCACACCGTTTTTCAGTGCGCGCGCAATGGCCAGCGTCGCCGTCTCTCCCATCCCATATACGAGCAGATCTGCCTTTGCATCAGCCAGAATACAGCGGCGCACCTGATCATCCCAATAATCATAATGGGCAAAACGGCGTAAAGAGGCCTCCAGCCCGCCGATAATCAGCGGCAGACCGGGAAACGCCTGCCGGATGCGATTGGAATAAACAATCACCGCACGGTCAGGCCGCAGTCCGGCCCGCTTGCCCGGGGAATAAAAATCCTCCGAACGCCGCTTTTTTGCCGCTGTGTAATGCGCAACCATGGAATCCAGGTTCCCGGACGTGACCATAGCGCCGAGACGCGGCCGGCCCATGGCTGCAAATGCAGACGCGTCCTGCCATGCAGGCTGTGCCAGAACAGCCACACGGAAACCATCCGCCTCCAGAACCCGGGCAATCACCGCCGCGCCGAAGCTCGGATGATCCACGTACGCGTCGCCTGTCACGATCAAAAAATCATAACCGTCCCAATGACGCAGCTGCATTTCCTTCCGCGTCACCGGCAAAAAATCCTTTGCTTTTGTCATATGGAAATATCCTTTGCATAAACAGCACAGCCGTTCGCCGCACCGCATGCGCCGAAACCATACTTCATAAAATACGGCGCCAGGCACGTTTCTGCAGCAGGCGGCAAAAGGATTTTGGCAGTATATATCTGACTTCTGCGCAGAACCGAGATCGCCTGTCCGATCAGCTGCGGTGACAAATACCGCCCGCGCAGCTCCGGGCGCAGAAAACAGCACAGAATTTCGCCCGCATCCGGGCTGCCGGGATCCGCATCGGCCAGCACAAGCCCGGCCGGCGCATCACCGCTGACGGCAAATGACAGACTGCCCGGGTGCTTGGAATTCATCGCCTGCGCCTGGTCTGCCGCAGCCGCGCGGCGGGTCAGTGCAAACATGTCCGGCGTCCACGCATTGTACAGCTCCAGCCAATCGCCGCGCAGCTCCGGCGATACATAGCGCATATCGCCGCTGTCCGTGGAATCCAGGCTCTGCCACCAGTTCTGGCGGGCAAAGTTCGTATAATCCGGCGGCAGATGGCTGCTGTCATTGGCATATGCGACATGGACACGGTCCTGTTCGATCTGTAAAAGCGATATTGCCGTATTATCGCTGAAGCCGCGGTCAAAATCCTCGCCATTCATTTCACGCACCGCAGTCAAAAGCGCGTTAATCGCGCCGCCATGGCTGCATACGGCGATCTTCTCTCCGGGATGACGCGCTGCCAGCCGGAGCACAGCGGTGAGCACCCGCTGCTTGGTTTCACCAAAGGTTTCCGCACCTTCCATCCGGAACAGATCCGGATATTTATTGAAATTGACATACTGTTCCCTGTAGCTGTGCTGCAGCTCTCCCCAGGGCAGATCCTCCCAGATGCCCAGGTTCATTTCCCGCACCTGCGGTTCAATGGTCACGCACAGCCCCCGGCCGGCGCAGATCGCCTCTCCTGTCTGGACAGCGCGGCGCAGGTCGCTTGCATAGACGGCGGTCAGCGGCACAGGCTCCAGACGCCGTGCCAGAAAACTCAGCTGCTTTTTTCCAAGCTCTGTCAGTTGTCCGTTAAACTGTCCATGCGCACGGCGGAAAAGGTTGCCCTCCGCCTCGGCATGACGGACGATATACACATCTGTCATCACGGATTTCCTCACTGTACATATTCAGTAAATATTGTACATCAATTTACCGAACTTTACAACCCATGTTCCACTCTGCGAACTTTTTTCCGGCGGCGTTTTTTCCTTTCGACAGATATCTACAAAATTCTGTTGAAATCGCTGTACAATTATATTATTATTGAACAGGTAGGTTTCACCGACGACAGCAAGGAGTCCTGATTGTGACAGAGTTTTTCCCTGATGCTTTTTCAGATATGGTACGGGTCAGAAAACATGGCGTTCTGCCCCCTGAACACAGCGCCGGCAATATTCTGAATCTTTCCCGCCTGCAGAAAGGCATTTTCCAGACAGACATTTCCGGTTA
>JAEDDG010000012.1 GCA_016293865.1 Oscillospiraceae bacterium
CGCGGTATAATGAACAGACAAACGAAGGAGGCGTAAATTTTGGCAGAGAAATGGGTGACGATAGCATATGGAGATGGAGAATCCGCCAGAATCCCGGAGAGCGCAATACCGAAAGCACAGGAAGCGGCGGAGTATCTGCGCAACGCGGCGAAGAAGCCGGGATCTGGTTACACACCGGAAGAAGCAGACAGAATATTTACACTGAAGATAGTGAAGGACGAAGACTGACGGAGGAACAGGCACAGCGGCTGCAGGGCACGGACGTTACGGACGAGTTCGGAGCGCCGCTGGCATTGTACCACTTCACACCGGTGATGGAGTTTGAGAAATTCGAAAAGGGCGATATCGGCTCCCACTTCGGCACGATGGCACAGGCGATGAAACGAAGGAAAGATCTGAAGGCGGAAAAAGGGAGAATATTCCGGGTGTGTCTGAATATAAAAAATCCTTACAGATTCAGACTGGATATAAATTCGTGGAGTGCAAAACATACTGGATTATACCTGTGGAGCGAAGGCGTGCTGACGGATGCGCAGTGGAGCGAAATCAAGAGTCTGGACGGGCACGGTTACGACACACCGGGCGCAAAGAGACTGCGGGAAATGCTGTCTGAAAAAGGCATCGACGGATTTGTCTATCCAAACATGGTAGAAGGCACCGGTGATTCATATATCGCGCTGTATGATGAGCAAATCGTGCGCTCGGAAATTATTCCGGTGGGAAATGGGTTCGGAGAAGAAAAGGTCGGAAGCAACAAGTAGCGCATGGAAATTGCAAACGGGATGAAGGGCGAAAAATTTTCTGCCGGGGAAGAGACAGTGGAGGTGCCGGAGTACCTGACGGACATTGAGAAGGCGCTGGAGCAGAGCGGGGCGGAGGTATACACGCCGGAGACGCTGGACGCGGTGCTGAAGGACGAAGACTGACAGAGGAACAGGCACGGCAGGCGTGCTTATAGACGTTCTCCAGAACGGAAGAAATGTTTTAAGGACGGCTTTTCCAGACAGCTATGGCGCAATTGACAACTGGATAAAAAGAGACGGCTTCAAGGCGCTCACATCTCCCGAAGCGGGAGAGAGCGGTTTCCCTGACAACCGTCTTACACTTCGCATTATACGTCAGAGCCTGGAAGAAAGTCAATCTGGAAAAAACAGGCTGTCCGCGCGCACATACAGCGTGGACGCTGCAGCGGGCGATCCGGCGCAGGCGGACGAAGCAATGGTTGGAGCGCAGCGCATGCAGGCAGGAGAGCGTGGATAGAAGTTCAGTTTCGGAAAGCTGAAAGACGCGGACGTACGCGCACAAGCGGAGGAAATGGACTTTGATACCGAAGCGCGATATAATGAACAGACAAACGAAGGAGGCGTAAATTATGGCAGAGAAAATGGTAACGATATACATAGACGAGTATCCGCGCAGATGCGAAGAGAGCAAGATACCGCTAGTGCTGGAAAATATCGAACGGTTGAAGCAGGAGTACCTGAAGAAGGGTATACCGAAAGAGATGCTGGACAAGATGTACACCGTACGGATAGTGAAGGACGAAGACTGACAGAGGAACAGGCACAGGAAATTCAGAATATAAAATGCCAGCAGCCTGATGCAAAGGGTTCAGGCTTTCGCCCTAGCCCCGTCATACAGACTGCTGACATACACACTGTAGTAGATCTATTTGCCGCTGTCAAGAGGAAAAACGGAGAGCTTGTCGGGGAAGAGCAGGCAACGCGACGGTTTCTGCAAAGTTCAAGCGGCGCGCATCAGTTGGATTTGCCGGACTTTTCCATATATGCAGACAACTCCGCATCAGAGAGCACGCGGGCATTGAATATCTCGTCTGCTGAAACAGGGCGCGAAGGCTTGACCCAAACGCCGTTTGAAAGCTCACGAACGCGCACAGAGGGATCGGGTGAAATGTCAATGATTCTCCCGGATTTGATGATACAAACCACAAAATCAGCTCCTTTCGTTGATAATTCTATTATACAGCGAAAAGGAGAAATGTAACAGTGCGTACATTTCAAAGGAAAGTGTAAAAAACAGGAGACGCAAAAACGTTCTGTGAGTGTCGCTTCGGCGGAACTTTTTTGGGCTGCAAATGGGCGACACAGAAACAAGCGAACAGAAAACAGCCCTCTATGGACTTGCCAGGGCGGGCTGTGACCGATGTGAATCCATACAGGAAAGGATTAGAACTGACGTAGAAAATTCTGCGTGGAAACGGAATAACGGCGGGAATGGGGGAATCATTGGAGGCTTTTGCTGGGGGAAGTCCTGATACGCCGCCTCTGTGCCGACCACACACCGACAGTAAAAGGATGCAACACACATCCATGCCGCCCATTTATTGCCCAAGAAGTGCCAAACAAAGACGAATAAAAACGAAAACTGACGACTGGAAAGGAACAAGAAAAACACACACAAAAGCCTTGGAAACCTAAGTTTCCAAGGCTTTTGTCTGGCAACAGTTGATAAAAATGATACGGTTTCAAATGGTTTCATTTGGTTTCACTCAAAAATGAAACCATAGAGCGAAAAGTGAAGCCCTCTGTGGGTGTATTAGGGGCCCATAAAGGATATCAAATTGTACCCCTTTTCTTTGCCGACTTTCATCATATATTCCATCCGGTAGAGGAACCGCTGATAAAAATCAACAACGAGTGCCACTTCGGTATCATCCTCTGTAGGTCTGTTGGCATTGTACTCTGCGACCTCTTCTTCGTTTAGGTTTTTCGCATATACCAGCCGGTAGGTTGCGGTGCCCCTCTTGATTTTCAGTTTTTGGGTGTATTCGGTCTCTCTACCAGAAATCAACGCATCAACGGTGTCCTCAATGTCCTTTAAGATCAGCACCATTGAATCGAATGTGAAAAAGTTATGCTCTAAGTACCATTCAAAGCCAGAAACATCTTTTCTCTTCTTATTTTCTTCGAGTTCTTCATCGAAATGCTGATAGAGAAACGGTGTGAGGTATTGGGCAACATCGTTTTCTTCAATCGATATTTCTGCGCTTCTCATTTCTGCAACGCTATCCAAATCAGCGGTATTTTCATAGTCGATGACCCGCACGGGCATAATCCAGAAATAGGACGAACTGTCGTGGCCATCAACGATGCCGATTTCTTTCTTGAAAATGTCTCTTCCGATTATTGAAAAAGAAAGATCCTTTATTTGAGTGAGAACCCGGCTGCTATCATACCGCTTTGCGGTAGCATCACTCAGCAACGTCTGTATCTTTTCAAAGGATTTGTGGCAGATATCCGACTCCAGCAAAAACCGGTGTATGGTATGGCCAATGGCATAGTCCGCCATGTACTTTTGGTGATCCTCTTTCAGTAAATCCAGCATATCTCTGATGCACAGCTGGGATGGATTGCACATACGCATGAAATCTGTTTCCTTCTGCGGAAACAGCCCCTTCATTGCGGTTACGAGTTCATCCCTGCTAACATCGGGGTAATTGGAAACAGTAAGGTGATCATTTCCGGCATTACGGTGTTTCCACCACCGTTTATATTTGGAGTTGTAGTTGTAAATGTAGTAAAGATACCCATCGTGGGTTATAAATATCATATCTTCTTCGGGGAACTTTACCGCCTCAAAAGTATCGAACTATTTCATAGTCAGTCACCCTTTCCTTTGTATTTTGGATTATATCACAGTATCTGTCCGATAATAAGGACTTTGAAACTTGCGCAGCCCGCAATGATGCTTTTTCTTTCGACGATGAAACTTGTCTAATCACAATGTAACTTTTGCTCTTAGGTTAGTTTCATTGTGCTTTTCATAGATGGAGAAACGGGGCGGTCTTAGTCTTCGACTCGGACTTTCGTGCAGATAATTCTGATACAATGAAACCAATGTCATATTCAAAAGTGTAAAAAATCTTATACTACAAGGGTTTTGAATATAGAAAAAGCACGATGGTTTCGTATCAAAACCATCGTGCTGATTTGGTTGCGGGGGCAGGATTTGAACCTACGACCTCCGGGTTATGAGCCCGACGAGCTACCGGACTGCTCTACCCCGCGATATAGCACCATTACCCTGTGCCCAATTAATATAACACAGCCGTGCAGAAAAGTCAACATAGAAATTTGCGACAAATTCTGCACGGCTGCTGCAGTTCAGTTATCCTGCGGCGGACGCGTGGGGCCGCCGGAAGGCCGTTTGCCTTTGCCGCGCCGGTGATGCCTGGATCCGGAGGATCTGTGCTGGCTGCCGGCAGCGCCTTCCTGTTTTTGTGCTGACGGTGCGGAGTGAGGAGAGGGCTGTTTTCCGTCATTGTCCCGCCGCTCATTTCTGGGCTGCGGCCGGCGGCGCCGGCGAGGCTGCTCATCGGTGCGCGGGTGTTCCGCCCTGGGAGATTCCTGCGGGGCACGTTCCTGCGTTTCGGGAGAGGCGGAGAGATACTCGGAATCCTCCAGCATCAGTTTTTTTGGCCGGCGCGCCGGGTGACGGGCGGAATCCGGTTTGTGTTCACTGCGCTTCGGGCGTGTGCTCTCAAGATGCGCGGCCTCTTCTTTGGCGCGCGCAGCTTCTTCAGCCTTGGCTGCCAGAAATTCTGCGCGCTTTGCCTTGCCGCCCAGGACTTCCAGCTCATCCGCATTGAATGTTTTCAGCGTCGTATCCGCCTGTTCATCCAGCCGGACGCGCACGGTTGAACGCAGAAGATTGACGTCGACAACGGAGCCCTTGCCGGCAGGCGTTTCCACAAAAGAATCGACTTTCGGAACGTTTTTGACAAGCTCCTCATAGGCATCCTGCTCATATTTAAGGCAGCACATCAGGCGGCCGCATGTGCCGGAGATTTTCGTGGGATTCAAAGACAGGCCCTGCGTTTTAGCCATCTTAATGGACACCGGCTGGAAGTCGTCCAAAAACTGTGCACAGCAAAAGGGCTTGCCGCAGATGCCGAGTCCGCCCAGCATGCGCGCCTCGTCGCGCACGCCAATCTGGCGCAGTTCAATGCGCGTTTTAAAAACGCTGGCCAGGTCTTTTACAAGCTCGCGAAAATCCACCCGGCCGTCAGAGGTGAAGAAGAACAGGACTTTGTTTCCCTCAAAATTAAACTCCACATCCACCAGCTTCATGTCAAGACCATGCTTGATGATCTTCTCCCGGCAGATGTCGAAGGCTTCAGCCTCCTTTTTGCGGTTGGCCTCTGCGCGTTCTGTGTCGGCGGCCGTCGCACGGCGGATCACAGGGCGCAGGGGTGGAATCAGCGTGTTGTCATCCACATCGTGGTTTCCCTGAACGCATTCCGCATATTCAAGGCCCTTGGCGGTTTCAACAATGACGAAGTCGCCCTTCTCCACTGTGTTGCCGGCCGGATCGAAAAAATAGACCTTGCCTTTATTCTTGAATCGAACACTTACAACTTCTGTCAATTGATGGCCTCATTTCTTACAGCAGGCGGGCCAGAAAGAGTCCGGCAATGCTGCCTGCATTGATGTTTGCATCGAGATACCTGTCGCCTTCATCCATTGCGGCGATCACGGCTGCGAGCCTGGCGCTGTCAGAACCGACCCCGCGCATCTGTGCGGCGGCGGCAGTACGGACAGCGCTGAAAAAAACGCTCAGACGCTGTTTGTCCATTTTTTCAAGAGAAAAAATGACTTCTGCCATGGACAGCGGATCGCCGGTCAGCAGTGTGGTAAGAAAGGAATCTGCTTCTGTGTCCGCGGCTGTCTGTCCCGCACCGGTTGGCGGCATGATGATCTGTGCGCAGCGGGAACGGACGGTTTCCAGAAGCCTGCCGGGGTTGTTGGTCAGAAGCAAAAAGGAAATGTGGGACGGCGGCTCCTCAAGCGTTTTCAGAAACGCATTCTGCGCCTGGATGTTCATCAGCTGCGCATCGCAGATGATGAATACCCTGCGCGCGGCTTCATTGGGCAGAACCGCAGCCTCGGCACAGATGGCGCGGATCTGGTCGACTGTGATTTCACGTTTGTCAGCCGGGCGGGTAATCGTCGTGATGTCCGGATGGATACCGGCAGCCGCTTTTTTGCAGTCGCGGCACCGGCCGCACGGCTTGTCTCCCTGGCCGGAGCAGACCATGGCTGCAGCAAGCTTTCCGGCGGCGGCAAGCTTGCCGGAACCGTCAGGTCCGCAGAACAGATAGGCCTGCAGGAAATGCGCGCTGAATGAAAACTTGGAGAAATCCATAAATGATACCAATCCATCTGTTTTCCGCTCCGGACGACATGCGCGGCAATGGAAAACAAAGCGGCATGTGTAAAGCGGACACGAATACTTCAATATTATACCACTGCTGCGGAAAAACGTGAAGACTTTTTCTCCCGGAGGGATTATTTGTGGTAGAGCTTTTTCGTCTGATACTTGGGTTCGCAGGTCAGGTCAATGCCGAGTTTTTTCATGATCCCCTCATCGACCTGAGAGAGAATCACTGTGGAGTGGGCCTGACAGTGGCGCAGTGACGAAAGCTGGGCCATCGCTTTGGCGGCCATCGGTTCGGTTGCGGCGCAGATGGACAGGGAAATCAGGACTTCGTCAGTGTGCAGTCTCGGATTGTGATTGCCCAGATGCCTGGTTTTCAGATCCTGTACCGGTTCAATAATTTTCGGGGAGATCAGATGCACATCGTCGTCGATGCCGCCCAGGTGCTTCAGCGCATTGAGCAGCATTGCGGAGGTTGCGCCCAGAAGGCGGCTTGTCTTGCCGGTCACAACACAGCCGTCCGGAAGCTCAATGGCTGCCGCCGGCATGCCGGTTTCTTCCTCTTTGGCCAGCGCGGGAGCGACTGCGGCGCGGTTTTTCTCACTGATGCCGGCATTGTTCATCAGAAGCTTGATTTTTGTGATGTCGGCGCCGTCAGACAAGCCCTTGCGCCGGTTGCAGCAGGCGGCATAGTAGCGGCGGATGATTTCGTCACAGGCTGCTTCACGCACGGCGGCATCGTCAAAAATGCAGAAGCCCGCCATATTTACGCCCATGTCCGTGGGAGAGTTGTACGGCGATTTGCCGTAGATTTTATCGAACATAGCGGAAAGAACAGGGAAAATTTCCACATCCCGGTTGTAATTGACGGCGGTTTCGCCGTAAGCTTCCAGGTGATGGGGATCGATCATATTGACGTCGTTCAGATCAGCCGTGGCGGCCTCATACGCCATGTTCACCGGATGGCGCAGCGGAAGATTCCAGATGGGGAAGGTTTCAAATTTGGCATATCCGGCCTGAATGCCGCATTTGTTGTCGTGGTACAGCTGACTCAGGCAGGTGGCCATTTTGCCGCTGCCGGGGCCCGGCGCCGTAATCACGACAAGAGAGCGGGAGGTTTCAATATATTCATTTTTCCCATACCCCTCGTCGCTGACAATGGATGCAATGTCATAGGGATAACCGGGAATCGGATAATGGCGGTAGACCTTGACACCCAGAGCCTCCAGCCGCTTCTGGAAGGCTTCTGCGGCCGGCTGTGCGCTGTACTGAGTCAGTACGACGCTGCCGACATACAGACCAAAGCCGCGGAAGGCGTCAATCAGACGCAGAACGTCCAGGTCATATGTAATCCCCAGGTCACCGCGTACTTTGTTCTTCTCGATGTCTGAGGAATTGATGACGATTACAATTTCCGCCTGATCCTTCAGCTGGAGGAGCATGTTGATTTTACTGTCCGGCTTAAAGCCGGGGAGAACGCGGGATGCATGGTGATCGTCGAAGAGCTTGCCGCCGAATTCAAGGTAGAGCTTGCCGCCGAACTGGTCAATCCGCTTTTTAATCTGCTGTGATTGCAAAGTCAGGTATTTCTCGTTATCAAAACCGAGCCTGTACACGTTTGTTTCCCCCTGTATATGTAAAAAGTCAAAAAACATTTATTATAATTCTACGGTTTTTTCCAACATTCGTCAAGACCCGGCTGCACGTATGCGGCGTTAATCACGGAATGCGGATAAAATCTGCCGCCGGCGGACGTGCCGGCGGCAGAGGGCAGATTAAAGACCGATGGCGTCGGAAATGTTCTCAACAATTTCCCCGGCAGTCTTCAGAGCTTTGCCGGTAACGCTCTTCATGTTTTTCTTTTTCGGCGTGACCGCCATGCCAACGACTGCGCCGGCAACCATGCCGATGCCCATGCCTTTAATGAAGTCCATGCTGTTCATTTCAGCACCTCCTGAATTGTAACTGCATTGCTTAGTATGCCCCGCTGCGGTAAAATAATCTTGCTGTACAATGTAAATTCTGGTATCATCGAAAAAAAGAAAAGAGGTCTGGACGTGGAGAATCATCTAACAATACAGAAGCATCAGGTTCAAATCACGGTGATGAAAAAGCTGTACAATCCGGAGCTGGTCGAGGCTTATGCGGCCAATCCTTCGGCCTGGTCGCCCTGCACGCATTTTGAGGTCGGCGATTCGTTTGTCACAAGTCCGGAGCGGCCATGGGACATGCCGGAGGGATTCTGCGGCTGGGCGTGGGCGGATATTCAGCGCACGGTGTACGGCATGGCGCGCGGCGGACAGGATGTGTTTGTCACATGCTGCACGGACGGTTACCGGCCGGTGATTTTTAAACTGGAAAAGCTGTAAGATGCGGGCGGAGGCGCCTGACAATTTTTTGCCTGGAGATGCTGACGATGGATAAAGTCAAACGTTTTTTCAGAAGGACGAAGACATCCAGCCGTGTTTTGGTACTCGCCTGGATCATGATCCTTTTGCTCTTGCTGGTGGGTGAGGCGGCAGGGCTTGCCGACGTGGATTCCAAATGGATTCTGCTGACTGCACACATATTTCTGGTGCCTGTCCTGATTATTGAGCTGTGCGGGAATCCGGTTCTGCTGGAGAACGATTCAAAGTTCTTCAGATTCCTGTCTGAAACGAAAATCATCAGCCGGATTCTGTTCGGGTGCTGGCTTTTGTTCGGAACACTCAGTGTCGGTTATGAAGCAGCCTATTTTATTTACTCGATACCGTTAACGGCTTTCTGTACGCTGCTGCCGGCGGTCGTGATCGAAGCGGATGCCCGGATTAAAAAAGGCAGGCGCTGGAAGCAGAAAATGGAAAGGCGCGCCGCTTGGAAAAAACAGACCGGCGGCAGATACATTGGCCCGTGCAGAATACTCGGTTTTGCCGCGCTGGCTTTTGCTGTGCTGATGGCCATTCTGGGGCTTTCCTCCAATTCAAATCCGGAGACATATGCGCCCAATAATCTGTATCCGGCGTATACATTCGGTGCTGTCGGTGTGATTCTGCTGCTGATTTCACTGAGAGATCCGAAAACACAGCGGGAGGCGATGGAGCGGAGGCAGGCCGAGGCAGAAAAAAGAAGAGTGGCGCTTTATCAGAAAGCCATCGAAAGCGGCGTTTATCTCAGCATTGAACAGATTGAAAAACTGGAAAAAGGAATTGAATTGCCCCTGGTGGATGTTCCTGTATTTCTGCATGCCGGTGAATTCGCCGTCTATTTTTCGAAGGCAACCAGACAGATCATAAAAAACCGCATAATCGGCAGCACCGGCAGTTACGGCGGCGGCTCGTTCAGCCTGACAAAGAATTTATCCGTGCATGCCGGAGAGAGCGCCAGCCAGGCGGTGTATGGGGATGTCCCTCTGCATTATGAAGGCAGATTTGTGATTACAAATGAAAGAGTGATTTTTTTAAGCGATCAGAAAGGATTCGAACTCCGTCACAGCAAGCTGACAGCTGCTACTGTCTATTTGGATGCCATGTCGTTCCAGGCCGGGAGCCATTCCTATGTGGTTCTTCTGCCGTATGTGCGGCTGGCAGCACAGGCTTTTGACGGGATTCGCCTGGGCGAAATTCCTGTGGCGGCTCCCGACGGTATGCGGTCCGGTGCTGACGTGCCGGAGGAATAAAACAGGATGCGGCGCCGCAAAAACGGACTGAGACGCCCTGAACAATAACAAAAGACCGGATGGCATCATCCATCCGGTCTTTTTTTGTGCCGCTGTGCCGTTAAAAATCCTTCCGGACGAGCTTTCCGCCGAGGACAACGCCGCGGACCTGCAGATCCTGGTCAAGGATTACAAGGTCGGCCGCTTTGCCCGGGGCGATTGAGCCGCGCCGGTCATAAAGGCCGACGGTTTTTGCAGGCGTTGCCGACGCCATGCGGATCAGCTCCACGAGGCCTGCGCCGGTATGTTTTTGCATGTTGCGTATGGCCACGGAGAGGGTGAGCCGGCTTCCGTAGAGCTCGCCGTTGATGATGTTGACGTCAGATCCTGCTGTATCGCCGCCTGCGCAGCAGTCGCTGACCAGAGCGATGCGGTCCGGTCCCTTGCACTTGTAAATCAGCTTCAGGTAGTACGGACGGACGTGTCCGCCCAGGGAATCGGCGATCACTTCGGCTGTCATCCTGTCGTCGAAAAGGACGAACTGGTCAGAACCGGGCTCCCGCGTGCCGGCAAAGCGCGGCGCCGGCTCTCCGGTACCGCAGAGCATGTGGCTGCCGACGCGCAGGCCGTAATTGAGATACTTCTCCAGAAGCTCAGGCGTCGCTTTGGAGTAACAGACGGCCAGCACAATGCCGGCACGCTGGACTGCAGCGGCAAAATCCTCTGCGCCGGGCTGGGCCGGGTCAAAGGTCCACTGGCGGATCAGATCACTGCCGGCCTCAAGCAGCCGGGTGTATTCCTCCTGATCAATGGGCCAGGGGGAGCCCCCCTCGCTTCCGAGCGACGGATCAAGATACGGCCCTTCCATATGGATACCGCGGATGCAGCTGTCAGGTCCCATGGCAGCGCGGATATTTCTGAATGCCTTCTCAAAGGAATATGTGCCGGCGTTGCGCCAGAGAGAACAGAGCAGGGAAGTGGTACCGGCATTCAGATGCCATGCGGCTGCCTGTGCCGGCTCATCAAAAAACCAGTGCGCGCCGCTTCCGTGGCAGTGAATATCCACAAATCCGGGGGCGAGGTACATGCCCTGCAGGTCAATGCCGCCGCTTTCCCGATCCTTTGTGCAAATCCGGGAAATGATGCCGTCCTCTGCTGCCAGGCTGGCGCCGGGAATAAGTCTGTCCTCCATGATCAGCGTGCAGTTTTTGAAAATCATAGCTGTCCTCCAGAAAATTAAAAGATTTTGCCGGGATTCAGAATCCAGTTCGGATCAAATGCGTGTTTGATGCCCCGCATCAGTTCAAGGTTTTCTTCCGGAACAGAATCTTTCAGATAGGGCTTCTTGGCCCATCCGATTCCGTGCTCTCCGGACACATGTCCGCCGAGCGCCCGGGCTTTTTCGTAGATCAGATCCATAGCCTGATGCATGCGCGTTTCCCACTGTTCTTCAGTCAGGTCGTCTTTGAGAATGTATGCATGCAGATTCCCGTCGCCCGCATGGCCGAAGCTCTTGATGCGGATGCCCACAGCTTCAGATAGGCTGTGGAGATACTCCACCATTTCACCCACTGATTTGCGCGGAACAACCATGTCTGCCTCGTCCATGTAGGTTGTGGAGCCCTTGATCGCCTCCAGGAAAGCGCCGCGGGCCTTCCAGATGGTTTCGTCGCGCTCTTCCGTATCGGAGATCAGAACATCCAGCGCGCCCTGTTCCAGGCAGATCTGCGCAACGCTCTCATACTCAGCCTCAATCTCTTCCGTGGTTTCACCGTCAAATTTCAGAAGCAGATAGGCGTCAGACTGTTTGTCAGGGAATTTTTTACCCAGATAGTTTTCAGCGTCCTCAATGACGTTGCGGTTCATGAATTCGATGGCAGTCGGGACGGCCCTTGAACGGACAATGACCGGAACGGTTCGGATGGCCTGGGCCATGGTTGGGAAGGGAACAAGAAGACTGATGGTTTTTCTGGGAAGCGGCAGCAGGCGCAGTGTTGCGCGCGTAATGAGGCCGAGGGTGCCTTCTGACCCCACCATCAGATCTTTCAACGCATATCCGGAACTGCTTTTCGCCACTTTACCGCCGAATTCAACGATTTTTCCGTTCGGAAGCACCACTTCGAGCGTATGCACATAATCGCGCGTCACCCCGTATTTCACGGCGCGCATGCCGCCGGCGTTTGTGCTGATGTTGCCGCCGATGGTGGCGGATTTCTCGCCGGGATCCGGCGGATAAAAAAGCCCCTGTGCTTCCACAGCCGCGGCCAGTTCCATCAGAAGAACGCCGGGTTCAACGGTTACCGTCAGATTATCCTCGTCAATTTCCAGAATGTGATTCATCAGCGTGGTGTCCAGCATGATGCCGTGGGCCATGGCCACAGAGGCGCCCACAAGGCCGGTGCCGGCGCCGCGCGGCGTGACGGGAATGTGCTGTGTGTTGGCATAGGCCATAACGGCCGACGCTTCCCGGGCGGAGACAATCTGCACGACAACATCCGGCCTGCTGCTGGCGCCGCCCAGCTCGTCATGACTGTATTCCTCGGCCAGTGCGTCTCCGAAGAGAACACGGGCAGGGTCGCTGACAGCGCTGCGGATAAAGTCCAGGTCACAGCTGTCAAAGGCTTTGTAATTCATCTGTCTGCCTCCTTTTTTGCCTGGATTTTCCGGATCAGTTCGGGGATGATCCCGTACAGGTCTCCGACAATTCCGTAGTGCGCGATTTTGAAAATCGGCGCGTTCGGATCGCTGTTGATGGCAAAAATTGTGTCAGAGTTGTTCATGCCGGCGGCGAACTGGACGCTGCCGGATACGCCGGCGGTGATGATCAGCTTCGGCCGTACAGTACGGCCGCTGAGGCCGATCTGGCGTTTTGCATCCATCCAGCCGCGCTCGGCCAGCGGACGCGTACAGGCGAGCTGGCCGCCCAGAAGTCCGGCCAGCGTTTCCAGCATGGCAAGATCCTCCTCTTTTTTTATACCGCGGCCGGCGGCCACCAGGACGTCAGACGCCTCAATAAACTGTTCCTGTTCCTTCCGTGCGATGCGGAGAACCTCCACACCGGAGGAGAGATCCAGCCCGGCGCAGGAACAGCGGATCACTTCCCCGGAGGGATCGGACCGCTGCGGCGCACGCATGACCTTATAGCGGACGGTTGCCATCTGCGGACGATGGTTGGGCGTCTTGATATGTGCCATGATGTTGCCGCCGAAGGCGGGGCGGATCTGGGACAGGTCAGAGTTTTCGTTCATTTCCAGTACGGTGCAGTCAGCAGTCAGACCGGTTTTCAGGCGTGCTGCAACGCGCGGCGCCAGCTGCCGTCCCACAGTCGTCGCGCCGACGAGAATGGAGCCGGGTTTTACAGTGTTGACAAAATGCGTAAAAGCAGCCGCGTACGGCTCGCAGCGGAAATATTTCAGCTGCGGATCATCATAGACATAGATTTTGTCCGCACCGTACCGCCGCAGGCGCTGCGCAGCCTCGTCCATACCGCTGCCGATCAGCAGCACGTATACCGGCTGCTCGATGACGGCGGCCAGCTCTCTGGCCTTTCCGATCAGCTCACAGGTCACGGGATGAATTTCACCCTCCGTCTGATCTGCATATACGGCGATGCCGCGCCAGGCGGCTTTGTCCAGCCGCGGCGTTTCATCCTGCTGGATTTCAGCGGCGCCGGGCGGGCCTTTTTTGACACAGAGGCCGCACATCCGGCAGCCCGCGCCGGCGTGAATGCTGCCGCCCGCATATTCCAGCGCGCCGAAGGGACAGAGGGACAGAAATGCATAGCGGTCAATGATTTTGTCCTGATGGATAATCAGCTTTGCCATTTCGACCCCTCCTATATAAATTTCATGTCGCTGAGCCGGTCAAAAAGACGCTGCGTCAGCGCGGGCGCGTCGCCGGTCCAGAGTTCCCGGTCGCCATGAGGCTCCGGCGGAAAAATGCGCTGGACCTGCGTGGGTGAGCCGCTGAGACCGTAATGTTCAGGATCGGTATCCGACATATCGTCCAGACTCCAGACAGTGATTTCACGGTCGGCAGACGCTTTTTTGCGCAGATAAGAGGGCAGACGCGGCATAAAGATGTCCTTGTCCACCGACAGAAGGCAGGGAAATGCGATGCGGGAAATTTCAACGGCGTCCGGCAGCTCCATGCGGACGGTGATGTCGCCTTCCCGCAGCTGCTCAATACCGCGGACATTGGCGGCGCAGGGAATATTCAGCCACTCCGATATCTCTGGTCCGACCTGTGCAGTATCGCCGTCTGTGGTCTGCTTGCCGGTGAGAATCAGGTCAAAGCCGCCCAGCCTCCGGATGGCCTGACTCAGTGCGCGGCTTGTGGCCAGAACGTCTGCGCCGGCGAACCGCCGGTCAGACAGCAGCACGCCGTGATCGGCGCCCATGGCAAAAGCCTCCCGCAGGACGGTTCGTGCCTGGTCCGGACCCATGGTGACGGCGGTAATCTCGCCGCCGGCCTGTTCCCGGATGCGCAGCGCGGTCTCCAGGGCGTAGAGGTCGTATGGGTTCATTTTGGACTCCGTCCCGCTGCGCTTCAGCACGCCGGTGACAGGGTCAACGTCGACTTTGTTTGAAGCGGGGACCTGTTTGATGCAAACGACAATATGCATGGATCATTCGCCTCCTGTGTCAGAATTCAGCTGAAAGGTTATTCTTCCTGAATCATCATGGAAGTGTAGAGGTTGTAGTACCGGCCCTTGGCCGCCATCAGCTCCGCATGACTGCCGCGCTCCAGTATCCGCCTGTTTTCCACAACCAGAATGAGATCGGCGCTGCGGATGGTGGAGAGCCTGTGCGCGATGATAAACGAGGTGCGGCCCTCCAGAATTTTGGATATGGCGCTCTGGATGAGAAGCTCCGTCTCCGTGTCAATGGATGAGGTGGCCTCGTCCAGAATGAAAATCGGGGGATTGGCAAGCACCGCCCGCGCAAAGCTGACCAGCTGTTTTTCACCGGTGGAGAGCAGGTCGCCGCCTTCTCCTACGGGCGCATCGTAGCCATGTTCCATTTTTGCGGCCACTGTATCTGCGGAGACGAGTTTTGCCGCTGCCTCCACCTCCTGATCGGTTGCATCCAGCCGGCCGTAACGGATATTTTCGCGGATTGTCCCGGAAAACAGGTGCGGGGACTGCTGAACATAGCCCAGATTGGAGTGCAGCCAGTTTTGGCTGCGTGTGCGGTAATCCACGCCGTCAATGCGCACGCAGCCTTTTGTGGGCTCGAAAAAACGGCAGGCCAGGTTGACAAGCGTGCTTTTGCCGGCGCCTGTTTCACCGACAATGGCGACAGTCGTTCCTGCTGGAATGTCGAGACAGATATCCTCCAGCACGTAATCATTGTCCGGTGCGTCCGGATACCGGAACCAGACGTGATCAAAACTGACTGCGCCGCGGATGGGCGGGTAGCGTTCCGGTTTCGGGTCAAAGACGGTGCCGTACGCTTCTTCAATCTCCGGCGAATCGGCAATTGTGATTTTTTCGTGCAGCAGCGCATCCACGCGCTCGATGCTGACCTGCACGTCCAGAAACTGCGTGAAAATGGAAGCAATTTCAGAGACGGGATCCAGTATGCTGACTGCATATGCAATGAATGCGGAGAGAACGCCGTAGTCCAGGCTTCCGTCCATGACCATTGTCCCGCTGGATTTGAGAATGAACGCCACGGTCATGGCGCAGGCGCAGGAGATCAGCGGGACATAGATGGCGCCCAGCCGTGAAGCTTTCACGGACTGCGTGTACATCTCGTCTGTGATCGAGCGGAATTCCCGGCAGAGCCGGTCTTCAATCACAAGCGTTTTGGCTGTTTTTGCGCCGTTGATGTTCTCGTTGAATGATCCAGTGATCATGGCATTTGCGTGGCGGACACGGCGGCGGGCACGCAGAATTTTCGGCTGGAAAATGATGGTCAGAATCAGTACGGCGGGAAGCACGGCTGTGACGATCAGCGCCATGCGGACGTCAAGCGCGTACATGCAGGCTGTGGCCGCGAGAAGATACAGGATATTCCAGACAAATGAATTGAAACCCCAGGCCACAAGACCGCAGATGTGGTCTGTGTCACTCATGACGCGGGCCAGAATATACCCCACAGAGTTGACGTTGTAATAAGCCAGGGGGAGCTTCTGCAGGTGCATGAAACAGGCGTGTTTCATGGCGCGGCCGGAATACATCTCCACCATCATGCTCTGCCGGGAATAAATCACCACGGACAATCCCTGAAACAGAATGACAGCCAAATATACAAGCGAGAAACGTCCCAGTCCTGCATATTGGCCGGGGACAATAAAGCTGTTTACGGCATATCTGATAAAAAGCGGCATCAGCGCGTCTGTAATTGCGGGCAGAAGCAGCATCAGGCCGATGAGAATCAGCCGCCTTTTCTGATCGCGGAAAAAGGGCAGCAGCTTTGCCCATATTTTCAGATCAAATCGCGTGCTGCCGGTGTGAATGGCGTCATTGCGCAAATGAATCGCCTCCATTCTGCTGAGAACCGGCGTCGGTCTGCGTCAGAAAAACACGGCGGTAGAGACCATCCCGTGCAATCAGTTCTTCATGGGTGCCGATGTCTGCGGCATGTCCGTCCTCCAGAACAAGGATCCGGTCAGCAGTCATCAGCGTGCTGATCCTGTGGGAAATCAGAATCACAGTCTGCCCGCCGGTATTTTCCAGCAGGGAAGCGCGGATGGCCGCGTCTGTTTCCATGTCCACGGCCGACATGGAATCGTCAAACACGAGCACCGGAGCGCCGGACAGCAGCGCGCGCGCAATGGCAATGCGCTGTTTCTGTCCGCCAGAGAGCGTAACGCCGCGCTCGCCCACGACAGTATCATAGCCTTTAGGGAACGAGAGAATGTCATCCTCAACCTTGGCTGCCCGGGCTGCCGCGCGGATGTCCTCCATCGGGGAATTGCCGTTGACGATATCGATATTTTCACGAATTGTTTTGGAGAAGAGAAACGGTTCCTGAAGCACAAGCCCCACATGAGCGCGCAGCCATGTGAGATCCATGCGGCATATATCGATGCCGGAAATGGTGATGCGGCCGTTTTCAGGAGCGAGGTCGTACAGCCGGTTCAGAAGATATGTAATGGTGGATTTACCGGAGCCGGTTCCGCCGAGAATTCCGAAGGTGGAGCCGCGCCTGACCGTGAAGCTCAGATCTTTCAGTACGGGTGTGCCTGCGTAGGCAAAAGAGACGCGGTCAAAGACGATATCGCCGTTCAGGTCCGGCTTCAGGGCATCCGGCGGATTTTCCTCCGCAGGTGCGTCGAGAATTTCCTGCAGCCGCCGGACAGAGACGCCGGCCTTGCTCATTTCCGAGAGCGTGCGGCCGAGACTGCGGACCGGCCAGGCGATGGACTGCGTGTAAGTGACGAACGCCAGAAAGTTCCCCAGAGACAGCTCGCCGACGGCGCCGAGATACGCGCCCACGCAGATGACAGCCAGCAGCTGGGCGGCAGTGGCAAAATCGCCGATGCCCCAGAAAAAGCCGAGTGTATAGCCCAGATCAACCCATTTGTTTGTGAAAACATCCAGACGCTTTTCGAATTTCTGCTTTTCAAAACGCTCACGGCCGAAAGCGCGGACAACGCGCACGACGGTCAGGTTTTCCTGTACATCCGTCATGACCTCGCCCTCGGCCTCGTCCGCCAGAAGGAATTGCCTGGAGATGCGCCGGTAAAACAGCAGAGAGTACAGGATAATTACTGGGATGGTGGCCAGACAGACACAGGCCAGCCTGACGTTCATTCTGAACATAAGGATCAAGGCGGCGGCCACCAGAAGGACTGTACGGACAACCTCGATCAGCTGTGAATAAATGAATTCACGGACGACGTCCGTGTCGTATGTACAGCGCTGTATGATGTCTCCGGTGGAGTTTGCGCTGTGCCAGGAAAAGGGAAGATGCTGAATATGGACAAACAGGCTGTTGCGCAGATTGCGCACGAGACCCTGTGTTGCACGTGCGATGCTGTCCTTTGCCAGACAGCTGAAGAAGTTTGCGGCAGCAGCGCAGAGGACGACGCCGGTACAGATGAGAAGCAGATTTGCCCGCAGCGTATCCCGGCCGCCGAAGGCGTCGGCGATGGCGGCAATAAGGCCCGAATCAGAGGGCGCTTCGCTGCCGATGATCGAATCGACAGTGAATGAAACGATCTGCGGCATCAGAAAGGCAAAGATGATGTTCAGCACGGAAAACAGAATGACAGCCAGAAACGTGCCGCGCACGCCGCGGGACATATCAAACAGAAAACCAAAAGTGCTCTTTTTACGCATCATCTTCACCTCCGGATTGAATTTCTGGAACAGGGCCATCATAGCATAAAATGCATATGTACCGCAAGACGGGTCTGCGCTGCGGGAACTGGTATGATTATACCATATGCCCGAATGTGCTGGGAAGAAATATGTGCAGAAAAGCAAAAGCATGGCTTGCGTTTTTGGCGCTTTCTGTTATAATCGTGGAAAGGCTGTGCTTCTGCACGGTACAATTACAGACAGCGCATGAGCGCACGGAGGGACTTATGAAACTTCAGAAGCTTGGTGAAGGGATTATTTATGGCAGTGCTGCGCCGAAAAAAGGAGACAGGAGCAGCTATATGCCGTATTTCTGCGAGATGGATGACGGGACGATTCTCGCGGCGACCAGCATCGGCAGCTGTTTTGACGCGCCGGACAGCAAAACGAACATCCTGCGCAGCACGGACGGCGGAAATACATTCGGAGAGTTTGCAGGTGCCCCCTTTGACTTCAGCGATGAGGCGTATCCGGCTGACGGCTCCATGAAGGTGACGAACGCCGGCGGCAATCATGTGATTGCCATTGGCTACGGCTTTGTGCGCAACCACGGCGACGTTGGCCCGGCCAATGTGGAGACGAACGGCCTTCTGGACTGCCCGGCTTTCTTTGCCGAGTCCTTTGACGGCGGAAAAACCTTTACAAAATGCCGCCGCGTCAATACAGCCTGGGGACCGCATGCTGAGGCGTCCGCTCCGCTGACCATTCTGGCCAACGGCGACTATGTTACGCCTATTGCAGCCATGCAGGACTGGGAAGGAAACTTCACTGCACCCATGTGCGGCCGCCTGCTGCGCAGCACTGACCAGGGAAAAACCTGGAACGATGATACGGTCATCATGGATTTCGGCCCGGATACCACGGTCTGGGAGCAGCGACTTGCCGTAACGGACAGCGGCAAACTTGTGGACATCGCCTGGGTGGAGAATCTGAAAACAGGTGAGCTGCACAACAACCAGATTGCCATTTCGACGGACAACGGCAAAACCTTCGGCCCGGCCATTGACACAGGCGTGCACGGGCAGGCGTCCGGTATTTGCGCACTGGGCGGCGAGCGGGTTCTGACGCTGCACAGCATGCGCCGGCATGTGGAGCGCTACGGCGTTCTGGCCTGCATCGTCAATCTGGAAAACGGCAAATGGGAAGTGGAATCCAGCGAATATGTCTGGGAGCCGCAGTTTGCCATGACGCAGACCACGGGCAACCTGGGCGTGTTTTCCATGCTCCGGTTTGGCCAGCCCTCTGCAGTCAAGCTCAGCGACGGTACGATCCTCTATACACAGTGGCTGATGGAAAATGATGTCTGCAGAACCATCTGGCAGCGCTTCCGGCTGGTGGATTAAGTCTGACAGGGAATAAAAAGTGCTGGGCGTCTTCCGAAAGGGAGACGCCCTTTTTTTATGCTCCGATACGGGCAGAAAAAGGGAACGGACGTCCGGAGACGTCCGTTCCCTGAAAGAAGCTGCATATTCCGAGTCATCTGCCCAGCAGGAGCGGCGCGGGAACGCGGGCGGTGGTATCCATCATGCGCACAAGAATGGCCGCGATCTCAGCGCGTGTGATGGTTTCGTCCGGGTCAAAACGACCGTAGTCGTCGCGCCCGTCCAGAATTCCTGCGCGGTACAGCGTATAAATGGCCGCCGCGTTTTTGTGGGTCATTTTCACGTCGGGGATGGAGTTGTCGGGGATATCGTTGACGGCCGGCAGCATGGAGGCGGGCAGCGCCTTTGCAAAGAGCTCGGCGTACTGCGCGCGGGTTACGGGTGCGTTCAGCGCCTCAGCTGTGGGGGCTTTGTCAAGAATCCCATGAATCAGACAATAGTCCACATAGGTCTGATACCAGGGGTCGCCGTTTTCAAGCGTTCCGCCTGCGGTGGCGGAGCAGTGCATCCGCGCCGCGAGCGTGATCGCCTGTGCCAGAGTCATTTCGCCCTCAGGCACGAAGGTCGTGTCGGTCATGCCGTCGATCAGGCCGAGCTTATGTGCGGCGGCGACGTCGTTATAATACCACTTGTCTTTCGTCACATCCGTGAACGGGAAGACATAGGGAAGCGTGGGATCCGGATCGGGCTGGATAATAATGGGCGTCTCGCCCTTCTGGGCCCGGTAGATGACCACAGTATACCATGTGGTGCTGGTTCCGGCAGAGGAATCCACGCGAATGCGGATGGTGTTCTGCTGTCCGGCGGTCAGCAGCAGCGCCTGTCCGGTGTAGGGATTTCCGTCAATGGTCACAGATGCGTCCGGGTCGCCGGTGGTGATGTTCAGGTGAATGGAGCTGGTCTCGTAGGGAACGGAGGCGGTGAAAATGGTTTCAGACTGGGCGGTCAGCGCGGCCTCGGGAGAATGGATGGAGGTAATCGTGCTGTCGTCCGTCACGGTGACGGCGCATGTCTGCGTGAGATTGTCCAGCGCGGCCGTGATGACAGCCTCGCCGGCGCCGGTATAGGTGACCTTGCCGGTCTGGTCCACGATGGCCACTTTTTCATCGCTGGAGGTCCAGACAACCTGCGGCGTCGGGGTTTCGCCGGATACATCCCGGTCGAAGGTGACGTTCAACTGCGCCGTCCGGGTGGGCTTGCCGGCCAGAGCAGTGTCGCTGATGGTCATTTCTGTGTTTTTGGAGACGACCAGATTGTCCAGGAGCAGGTACTGCGGCTCAGGGGACACCGCCTGATAGGCGATCTGGATCCCGTTGCCGCGCAGCGCTTCAGCTTCAATGATGTACTGGAAGGCGTCAGGCTCATCTGTGTCTTTCTCCCAGAGCTTGATGTATACACGGCTGCCGGTGCGCACGACTTTCACGGAGTACCAGGGCGCGTCCTCGCCGGTTTCAAACACATCGGTAAACACTTTCTGTACAGGCTCCGCATCCAGCGCGGTGTACACATCCAGCAGATCGCCGGCACCGTTCACATAGCGGATTTTGCCGCTGTCTTCACCGTTCAGAACCCACTGACGCAGCTGGAAGGAGTTGTTCGGCGCGTTGCCCACCATCAGGTAGACGGACTGCCAGTTGCTTCCGCTTGCTGTAAAGGGCATTTTGAAGTCAAAGGTCAGCGTCAGATCTCCGGTACCGGCAGCCAGAAGGCGCGTGGCTCTGCCGCTGCTGATGGGACCGCCGACCATTTTCAGCACGTTGCTGCCGTCTGCACTGACAATAGCGGTGTCAGACGCATCACCGTTCTGGCGCATGGAGAAGATAAAGTCGGGGTCGTCTGCCACATAATTGCCGATGGCGTTGTCCTCAAAATCCTTGTCAATGTAATACCAGGTCGTCAGATCGTCTTTGAACTCATCGGAAAGTTCCAGAACGGTTACTGCGCATTCTGCGGAGAGCTTTCCGCAGGAAGCGGTGATGACGGCCTTGCCGACGCCGTTGTAGGTGACTTTGCCCGTGCTGTCCACAGAGGCCACGGCGTCATCGCTGGAGGACCACTGGATAACTGCCGAGCTGTCCTCCGGGTCGAGGGTCGTTGTCAGCTGCGCGTCTGCGCTGCCCTCAAAGGCGGTGAGAATGCTGCGGTTCAGACTGAGACTGTAATTCCTGGAGAGATTGAAGTTATCGACATACAGGTAATTGACGCCGGTCGGGTTGGAGTCATGTGTGCCGTCAATGTCGTTGCACTGATAGACGAAACCCACATAGCCGGTTGTGCGCATGGTGGGGGAAGAGAACGACATAAGCGTATTTTCGGGCTCAGCGGTGCCGGCTTTCCAGTTTTTGATGTACAGAGTTGTGCCGATGCGCCAGAATTTGAAGGTGTAGGTCTCGCCGATTTCAAAGGCGTCGTATGCGGTGTCCAGAATTGTTGTGCCGCCGCTGCCCATCAGGCGGATATAATTGCCGCCGTTGGCGTCGTCCTGGCGGATCTGGATGACATATTGGGCGCCTTCTGCTGTTCCGGTAGAGGTGTTGTCCGGCCGCACATAGATGGCCTGGAACGTGTCCGCCTTCGTTTCAAAACGGTAGTCGAACTGGAAGGAACCGTCGCCGGACAGCGGTGTGGAAATCGTGAAGCGTGTTGAGTTGATGTTTCTGTTGCCGCTGGCCTCATAAGGTGCGCTCATTCGGAGATATTTGTTTCCGATCTCGCCGCTTCCTTCTGCGGCAACGGAGGACATGGCCTGCCAGGTGTGGTATTCCACAGCGGGGTTCAGGTCTTTATTCCACATTACGCCGGTATTGTAGTCCTCAAAATCTTCTTCAAAAATGGTGTAGTCCGGCAGCGTGGAATCGACAGGCGCATTCGTTGCAGTCAGCTCATCCACGGAATGGAACACGCCGCCGATGGCCGGAATGTAGGTGTCATAAAAAATGGTGAACAGCTGACCGTTGTTCAGCTGAATGCCGGTGGGGTCGGCCATATCCCCGGATCTGGAGTCCATGTAGAGCAGCTGCGCTTCAGTGGCGGTCCAGCCCTCGGCAGGGTCAAAGATTTTGCCCCAGACGCAGCGGCCTTTGCCGCTGTGCGACTCTGACCAGGTGACAAAGAACCGGCCGCTGCCATCGTTCAGAAGACAGAAGCTGGGCTGCTGGGTGTCCACGCCGGAAATGGCCTTCTGGTTGCTGAGCAGGGTCCAGGAAGCGCCTTTGTCGTAAGAGACGAGAAAATCGCCGCTGCTGCGGCAGAGCGCATAGGTCACATCGTCTTCCGTGACGCCGAAAGAGACCTCAGTGTCCGCCAGGCGGAAAGCGCCGTTCTTGGCGGTGCCCTCAAAGCTGTGGGTGCTGTATTCGTTTGTGAAGGACCAGGTGCCGTCGCTGTTCAGCCGGGCTGCGACATTGGCAGTGGTAAAGGTGCCGCCGCAGGAGGAGCTGAAGCCATACAGCGGGATCAGAATGGATCCGTCACTGTAAATGGCGATGTCGCCGCGCTTGGCAGCGCCTTTGTTCAGATATGTGCTGGGAATTTCCGTGGGCGCGCTCCAGGTCTCACCGTCATCTCTGGAGTACATGATGTAGGTGCGCCCCCAGGTGTAATAGCCGTTGTTCTGGAAGGTCTGCCCGTTGACGGTTGCCGCAGAGGGCAGGCGGGTGAAGAAGGTGAACAGCAGTGTGCCGTCGTTCATCCGCGCAAAGTTGGGGTCACGGGACTCAATCACAAGCTGTGCGTCCGACGGCAGAGCAGCGGTGCGCACTTTTTCACTGCCGCTGTAATAGTAGTAGGGCGTGTCCGGATAGCTTGTCTTGTCTTCATTATAATACAGGGTGCCGCCGCTGTTCCAGATACCCAGACCCCAGTCGGCCAGCTTTTCCGGAGAAATGAAGAGCTCCGGCGCTGCCCATGTCTTGCCGTCTGCAGAACCGCGGACCATGTAAATCCGGCCCAGACTGTTGCCCAGACTGTAGGGCGCGTGGGATGTGTTGTAATAGTAGGCCGCTATCAGGCCGTCAGATGTTTTCCGGACGTCCGGAAAATGGCATTTGTAGCCGCTGCCGCCGCTGGCGACAATGACGTCCGGCTGACCGTCAGATGCGGCAGCTGCGCCGGCCGGCAGCAGGCCCACAAACAGGCATGCCAGCAGAACGTATGCGAGAATCCTTGAAAGCGTCTTCTTTGTGGCTGTGTAGTTCATCATTACACCCTCCTTATTGTCGGTATCCAGCCATTCTGCCTGCATCATAGCAGGCACACGGCGCGAAGTACATTCTCAATAATGACAAAAATATTGGAGAAATGTCTTTTTACAGAATACAAAATCACAAATCAACAGAACAGACACGAGAAATAAAAAGCTGTGCAAATGCACGATATTTGGATTTTTTGTGAAAAACCGGTTGCTTTTTTGCGGAAACAGATGTGCTGATAAGCGAAGATCCGACGTGCGGCGCTGTTATTCGCTCAGATAAGACTGGAGACAGATATTCGTCAACTTGTAAAAAAAGGGACGGCGGAAGCCGTCCCTGAAGATGCAGAAATCATGCAGCCCTGTGCGCTGCAGCAGCCCTGCGGCCTAATCCTGAAAACCGAATTTTTTCTTGACGCAGGCGTTTGTAATGAGAATGGAACCGATGACAAAAATCAGCTCCAGCGCGGTATAGCCGTAGCGGATGAAGGCGGAACACTCCGGCCCGATCAGAAGGCGCTTCAGTACGCACAGCAATGCAAGGAGAAGGCCGGAACCCAGAAACAGCAGGCCGCCGACTTTGTGGCCGTAGCGCCACGCAGCCTCGTTTTTCCGCGTGTACACGGTGTTGAGGGCATTGCTTCCCTTGAATTTGGGCGGCTTTACAAGATACCAGACGCCGTACAGAAGGAAGACGGCCGCAAACAGAATGTCAATCGCAGTCAAAGTTGTATACATGATCGGTTGCTCCTTTGCAGAATCAGAACTTTTTCATATCATAGCATGCGCGGACAGGGAATTCAATGCCCGGATTTGCAGAATACGCACGCAGACTGCAATAAAGAATGTGTAAAAGTCTAAAAATGAACTTGCCGTCGTTACAGAGCATGGTGTATAATTGATGTGTTTATGCAGTGGGCGCTTAAATCAAGTATCCACAGAGCGAATTGGAGGGAGAGTTTAGGTGTCTTTTCTCAGAATGACAGGTGTTCACATTCCGCATTATAAGAATACTGCGGACTGCGTTCCTGTGCGCCTGCCTGTGCCCGACGTGGTTACAATTCCCATGTCCATGCACATCGGCGCGCCGGCGAGGGCCGTTGTTAAGGCCGGAGACAAGGTAAAGGTTGGCCAGCTGATCGGTGAGCCGGGCGGATTTGTTTCTGCACCGGTGCACTCCAGTGTGTCCGGTACAGTCAAGCGGGTTGGTTCGCTTCTGGTCTCCAGCGGAAATCAGGTGCAGAGCGTTGTGATTGAAACGGACAAAAAGCAGGAAGTCTGGGAAGGAATCGCTCCGCCTCAGGTGACGGATCTGCAGAGCTTTCTGGATGCCGTGCGCGCCAGCGGCGCTGTCGGCCTGGGCGGCGCCGGTTTTCCGACGTCCGTGAAGCTCAGCGTGAAGGATCTGAGCCGGATTGAGGCCGTGATCATCAACGGCGCTGAATGCGAGCCGTATATCACGTCCGACACCAGAACCATGCTGGACGATGCGGATTATATCATGCAGGGCATTGAATATCTGCAGAAATACCTGCAGGCAAAGCGCATTATTGTTGCGATTGAGTCCAACAAGCCCGGGTGCATCAAGCTGTACAAGGAGCGGTGCGCCGGCCGGCAGGGAATAGAAGTGCACAAGCTCCCGTCCACCTACCCGCAGGGCGGTGAAAAAGTTCTGATTTACAATACAACCGGCCGCATCGTACCGGAAGGAAAGCTGCCCATCGACGCCGGCGCGATTGTGATCAACTGCACGACGCTGGCGTTTATTGCAAAATACATAGAAACCGGTATGCCGCTGGTTGAAAAGTGCGTGACTGTGGATGGCTCCGCCATTCAGAAACCGTGCAACGTGATCGCGCCCATCGGCACACCGCTGCGGAGCCTCCTGCAGTTCTGCGAGGTGGAGGATGAACCGGTCAAGCTCCTGTACGGCGGCCCGATGATGGGCATCGCGGTGCCGGATCCGGACCAGCCGGTCCTGAAGAATACAAACGCCATTACGGCGCTGGATGAAAAGGATGCAGTTCCGCCGGAGCCGACTGCGTGCATCAAGTGCGGCCGCTGTGTGGCGCACTGTCCGATGCGGCTGATGCCGGCTATGATTGAAAATGCCTATAACCATAAAAATGATGAGGCGCTGGAACAGCTGAAGGTCAACCTCTGTATGGAGTGCGGCTGCTGCAGCTATGTGTGTCCGGCCAAGCGGCATCTTGTTATGGTCAATAAGCTGGCCAAAGGACGGCTGCGCAAATATCAGGCGGCAAAAAAGGCGGAGGCTGAGCGTAAAGCCGCCGCAGCAGAGGAGGCAAAGGCAAAATGAAAAATATCGTGTCTGTCTCTCCGCATATCACTTCGCCGGTCACCACGCGCAGAATTATGCTGGATGTGCTCATTGCGCTGGCTCCTGCGCTGATTGCTTCGGTTATCCTGTTCGGATTCCGCGCGCTTCTTGTGACGCTTGTGTGTGTGGCTTTTGCCGTACTGGGCGAGTGGGGATTTGAAAAAATCTGCCGGCGTCCATCAACGGCCGGTGATCTCTCCGCGGCCGTTACCGGTGTGATCCTGGCGTTTAACCTGCCGGTCGGCATTCCGCTGTGGCAGGCTGCTTTCGGCGCGCTTGTGGCAACAGTTGTGGTCAAGCAGCTGTTCGGCGGTATCGGCCAGAACTTTGCCAACCCGGCGGCCACAGCCCGTGTGATCATGCTTGTTGCCTTTGCCGGACCCATGACGGATTTTACCAGCAAAGTCGGCGGTATTGTCGGCAGCAATGTGGATGCAATGTCCAGCGCCACTGTTCTGAGCCGGATGAGCGCCGGCGGCGCGCTGCCGAAGCTGACGGATCTCCTCCTGGGCAATCAGACCGGATGCATCGGCGAGACGTGCGTTGTGGCTCTGGTGCTGGGCGGAATTTATCTGATGGCCCGCGGCGTGATTACCTGGCATGCGCCGGCAGCGTTTATCGGTACGGTATTTGTGTTTACGCTGCTTCTTGGCGGGCAGCCGGTTTATCAGATCTGTTCCGGCGGCCTGATGCTCGGCGCGTTCTTCATGGCGACGGATTACACCACAACGCCGCCGACAACTTCCGGGCGCTTTCTCTTCGGCCTGGGCTGCGGCCTGCTGACGGTTCTGATCCGCACCTGGGGCAATTACGCGGAGGGCGTATCATTTTCAATTCTGCTGATGAATATCCTGACGCCGTATATCACAAAGTGGACAATCCATAAACCGGTGGGAGGTGTGAAGGCATGACAAAGCGCGCTTCCAGTGTTAAGACTGATTTTATCGCGCCGATTCTTGTTTTGACGGTCATCTGTATTGTCATTTCAGCTGCGCTGGCATTCACAAACGACCTGACCGCGCCGATCATTGAGGAAACCACCCGGCGTCTGAATGAACAGGCCCGCATTGAGGTCCTGCCTGATGCGGACAGCTTTGAACTTGTTCAGGCGGATGGCCTTCCGGAAACGATCACCGAGGTTTATCGCGCTGTCAATGGAGCCGGTTATGTTTTCATGATCACCTGCGACGGCTACGGCGGAAAGGACACCATGAATCTGATCTGCGGTATGGATGCCGACGGCGTGATTGTCTCCTGCAAGACCCTGTCTCATTCGGAGACGGCCGGTCTGGGTTCAAAAACGACGCAGGATGAGTTCCGCAGCCAGTTCACGGGGAAGGACGCCTCTCTCAGCGGCGTGGAAACGATATCCGGTGCGACGCGTTCTTCCGAATACTACATCAACGCCATCAGGGACTGCTTCAGTGCCTATGAAATTGTAAAGGAGGCGGCATGATGAGCAAAAAACTTGCGACCTTTACAAAAGGCATCATCCGGGAAAACCCGGTACTGGTGCTGGTTCTGGGAACCTGTCCGACGCTTGCAGTGACCACGCAGGCATCCAATGCTCTGGGCATGGGCGCGGCGGCGACGTTTGTTCTGCTCTGTTCCAACATCTGTATTTCCGCGCTGCGCCGTGTGATTCCGGACAAGGTCCGCATTCCCTGTTATATTGTGCTGATCGCCGGTTTCGTCTCCGTTGTGCAGATGATCGTGAAGGCCTATCTGCCGACGCTTGACGCCGCGCTCGGCATTTACCTGCCGCTGATTGTTGTCAACTGCATTATTCTCGGGCGGGCGGAAATGTTTGCCAATAAAAACGGCGTTGTGGATTCCATCCTTGACGCTCTGGGCATGGGCTGCGGCTTTACACTGACGCTGTTTGTTATGGCGAGCATCCGCGAAATCATCGGCAGCGGTACCTGGTACGGTATGCCCATTCCGGTGCTTGCTGACAATCCCATTTCCATTTTCACCATGGCGCCCGGCGGGTTTTTCGTGTTCGGCGTCCTGATCGCGATTGTCGCGAAGGTGACCAAAGGAAAGAAACCGGCCAAAAAGGAATTTGGCTGCGCCGGATGTCCGTCTGCGGCCGCGTGCGGCAAGCTGGACTGCGGCGCTTGCGGAGAGGGGGCTGACAAGGCATGACAATCCGAGGGATCTTTCTGATTATTCTGACCGCCGTATTCGTCAACAACTATGTCCTGCAGCAGTTTTTGGGTATCTGTCCGTTCCTGGGTGTATCCAAAAAGCTTGATCAGGCAACGGGCATGAGCATTGCCGTTATTTTTGTCATGTGTCTGGCCACAGCCGTTACCTGGCCCATTCAGTACTATCTGCTGAAGCCGCAGAGCGGCGCCTATGACCTCGGTTATCTCCAGACGGTGGTCTTTATCCTGGTTATTGCGGCTCTGGTTCAGCTTGTGGAAATCATTCTGAAGAAATATCTGCCGAGTTTACATAAATCTCTGGGCGTTTATCTCCCGCTGATTACCACAAACTGCGCGGTTCTTGGCGTGTGTATTGCCAATATTGATGCGGAATACACCTTTGCACAGGCAATGTTCAATTCTTTCGGCAGCGGCCTCGGATTTTTCCTGGCTATGGTGCTGTTTTCCGGTGTGCGCGGCAGAATTGAAGGCAACGACGTTCCCGAGTCTTTCCAGGGCCTGCCGATTACGCTGATTGCTGCGTCCATCGTATCCGTTTCATTCTTTGGGTTCTCCGGTGTGATCGAGAACCTGCTCGGTTAAGGAGGTGCAGGCATGAATCCAATTCTCCTGGCCATTCTTGCTGTAACGGCGATCGGCGTGATCTGCGCTGTCTTTCTTGCGGTTGCGTCCAAAATTATGGCTGTGCCGGAAAATGAGCTGGCAAAGCAGATCCGTGCATGTCTGCCGGGTGCAAACTGCGGTGCTTGCGGGTATGCCGGGTGCGACGGCTATGCAAAGGCTTTGGCGGAAGAGAAGGGCATTCAGACGAATCTGTGCGTACCTGGTGCTGACGCCGTATCCAGACAGCTCAGTGATCTGCTCGGCGTTGAGTTTCAGGATGTGGTGGAGCAGGTCGCCATGGTCAAATGCCGCGGCGACTGCAACAAAAGCAGACGCAGAATGGATTATCGCGGTGTGCCGAGCTGCGCCGCTGCGCGTTTGCTCTATTCCGGACACAGCGCCTGCTCCTATGGCTGCCTTGGCCTTGGCGATTGTGCGCTTGTCTGCCCGGAGCATGCCATCTGCATTGAGAACGGCATCGCGCATGTGGATACGCGCAAGTGCATTGGCTGCGGGATGTGCGCGAAAGCGTGCCCCAGCAATCTGATTACACTGATCGCCGATGTTGAGCGGGCGTTTGTCATGTGCAACAGCCACAGCAACGGGGCGCTTGTCCATAAAAACTGTGATGTGGGCTGTATCGGCTGCCGGATGTGTGTCCGTGAATGCCCGGCCGATGCGATTTCGATTGTTGACAATCTTGCCACAATTGATTATGAAAAGTGTGTGGACTGCGGTCACTGCGCAGATGTATGCAAGCGCGGCTGCATCGCCTTCGGCGATTTCAGCGGCGCACACAGAGCATGATAGAATTTCAGCCGTATGCTCCGGTCAATGGCCGGAGCATACTTTCTTATGAATGAGGTTTGGATGAAGAAGCGGCGGAATGATCTGTTTATAATACTGTGCCTTCTTGCCGCTGCGGGAATCGGCTGCCTGCTGCTGGCGCTCGGCCGCCAGACAGGCAGCTGCGCGGTTGTGACGGCGGACGGGAAGGAACTTGCGCGCTATCCGCTCGATGCTGATGGGGAATATATCATTGAGACAGCGCGCGGGGTCAATACGCTTGTGATTGAGAACGGGTGTGCCAGAGTGACTGACGCCGACTGCCCGGACCGCGTGTGCGTCCGTACAGGTTCGGTTCAGTGGGACGGGCAGACCATTGTCTGCCTGCCGCACCGCCTGTTGGTGCGGATTGAAGGCGGAGAGGAGGCGCAGGTCGATGCGGTTGCACGGTAGATCGCCGGCGCGTCTGGCTGCTGAATACGGCGTGCTGATTGCTCTTGCGCTGGTTCTCAGCTATGCGGAGTCGCTGATTCCCGCTTTTTTCGCAGTGCCTGGTGTAAAACTGGGACTTGCGAACACTGTGGCGGTTTTTGCCCTTTACCGGATGCGCGGATGTGATGCCTGGGTGATTTCTCTTGTCCGGGTAATGCTTGCCAGCATCCTGTTCGGGAGCATGTTCACATTTGCATACAGTGCGGCGGGTGCGGCTTTGAGCCTTGCGGTCATGCAGCTTGTAAAAAAGACCGGTCGCTTCAGCCCGGTCGGCGTCAGCGTGTGCGGCGGCGTTGCGCACAATGCCGGCCAGATTCTTGTCGCTGTTTTTTTGCTGGAGACGGGAAGCCTGATCTATTATCTGCCGGTACTGTGCATCTCCGGCGTGATCGCCGGGATTGCCATCGGCGCGGTTTCTGGCATGCTGATCCGGCGGATCGGCTGGGGAAAAGACGGCAGACCGCGGTGAAAATGCATGCAAAAAGGCGTCCTTTGATGATCAAAGGACGCCTTTGCGTTCAGTACTGTGCGTGCTCAGATTTTGCAGCCGCCGGCCAGCTCGATTTCATTGAGGACGAGGGCCAGGGATTTGACAGAGTCATCCAGCGGTGCGCGGGTGTTCTTGCTGCCGGTGGTCAGGCAGCCGACAAAGTACTTCAGTTCGTTGTAATAGCCGCCCAGGCTGGACAGGTTGCCGCCGGCATTGTTGTTGCCCTGGAATTCTTCCTTCAGCTCGACTTTCTCGTCGGTGCCGTCGTTCCAGTAGATGTGCAGACCGTCGCCGCCGAGAACGACAACGCATTTTTCGCAGACAACGCGGAACACTGCGGTGAAGGGGAATGCAGCCGGATAGCCCCATCCGCCTTCAACTGTCACAGCAGCGCCGTTGTAATCAAAGACTGTGGAGATGTGCTCCAGCAGGCCATCAGCATTGCGGCCGGCTCTGGAATAGAAGCCGGTGGGCTCGCCCATCAGATAGCGCACGAAGTCCACATCGTGGATGTGCAGGTCCAGCGCCGCGGTGCCGCTGCGGTCCGGATTGTCCAGCCAGCTTTCCCAGCCCCATGTGGGACGGGAGCTCAGACGGGTGAAGTTGGCACAGAGGATTTTGCCGAATTTGCCGGCGTCATAGTTCTCCTTGAGCCACATGTATTCATTCCAGGAACGAATGACAAGGCCGACCTGAACCATTTTTCCGGTTTCCTTTTCGACGCGGATCATCTCTTCTCCCTCAGCCAGAGTGCGGGCGACGGGCTTTTCAACAAAAACATTCATGTCTGCGCGCATAGCCGCGATGGCGTGTTCTGCATGCAGGAAGGTGGGCAGGCAGATGTCCACTGCGTCGACCTTTTCGTTTTCGATCAGCTCCATGCCGGTGCTGTAAATCTTGCAGCCGGGGTGATTCTTGGCGATTTCAGCCGCCTTTTCAGGACGTACGTCTGCGACAGCGACGACTTCAACGCCTTCAATGACAGAATAGCATGCGCTGTGCATGCTGCCCATAAAACCGCAGCCGATCAATCCGATTTTAATCATTGTTAAGCCCTCCCGATAATCTTGTCCATGGAGTTGGACGTGTTGTAAAGAATGGTTTCCGGATAGTGGGTATAGGGCGGCAGCATTTCGCCGGTGACCCAGTTGTCATAACCGATGGCTCTGAATGCATCCATCACTGCGGGATAGTTCACATCACCGGCCAGCAGATCCACAAAGCCGTCCAGACTGCCGACAGCTTTGCGATAGTCTTTGAAATGCACCTTGAAGATGCGTTTGCCGAGGATTTTGACCCACTGCTCCGGATGGCCGATGTACTGCACATTGCCGACATCAAAATAAGAGCCGACATAGTCACTGCCGATCTCATCAATAAAGCGCGCCATCTCCAGCGGAGAGAGGAGGAAGTTGTTCCAGACATTCTCCACACCGATTTTTACGCCCAGTCTTTCGGCCTCAGGCGCCAGCTCTTTCAGCGCTTCCTGTGCGCGGGTGTAAGCAACGTCGTAATCCACAACACCGAGCTCCGGCGCGAAGCATACGGATACTGCGCCGGGGACCACAAGAATGGTATCGCAGCCGAGCCATGCAGCGATCTGCAGCTGTTTTCTCGTGGCGTTCTTTGCCTTTTCACGCACGGCGGGATCGTCAGAGGTGTAATTGTAGCTCCAGTACAGGCCGGAAGCCACGCTGTACAGCTCAATGCCTGCCTCGTCAGCGGCCGCCTTAACTTTAAGGATATCTTCCCTGGTGGAATCCAGCGCGATTTCACCCTTCTCATCCAGCGCGACTTCTACGCCGTCGAAGCCGGCTTTCTTGGCCAGCTCAAAGCACTCTTTCAAGGGAGCGGGAGCAAATGACCAGATGCTGATGCCTTTTTTCATCGGAAAAATCCCCTTTCTCATAATGGATGATTTCATTATAAAAAGAAAGGGTGAATCTGAGTATATGCTAAAAGATATTTATTTTGTACTATCGGATACGGAAATTTTTTTTTGGTTGACTGTGACAAATACATATAGTATCTTTTGTACAGAAGGGAGGAATGCGCGGGTGACAGAACGGAACCTGCATGGATATCCGCTGAAAAAGGAGCTGACTGTACAGGCGGTTGTCAGCGCGTTTTACCATAAAAGCCCGAAAAACTTTGTTTTTGCCGGCGAAAGCCACGATTTCTGGGAACTGATCTATGTGGATAAGGGGCGCATCCTGATCACAGCCGGAGAACAGAAATATGTTCTGAAGGCAGGAGAGCTGGCTTTTCACTGCCCGAATGAATTTCACGCTGTGGCGGCCTATGAGAATACAACGGCCAATTTTATTGTCACCGCATTTGAATGCCGCAGCCGCTGTATGCGGTATTTCAATCACAGAATCATGGTGCTCGATGCGTTTGAGCGCGAGTGCCTGAACCGGGCGCTGCAGGAAGCGGAAGTGCTCCTGATCGGCAGCAGCAACATGTGCCCGTCCGGCAGCGGCATAGCAAGCTCTGTGCCGTTCGGAACACAGCAGATGCTGCAAAGCGCAATTGAACAGCTGCTGATCTCTCTGTACCGGCGCAGGGACAGCATGCGCATTCAGCAGCGTGTGGAGACGTATGCCCAGCAGAACAGCTACCGTCAGCTGGCGAAAAACATCCGGGCATATCTGGAGGAGAACATCAGCCGGCGTCTGACGCTGGAGGAGATTGCCGCCGCCCAATGCTGCAGCGTACCGCAGATGAAAAAGCTTTTCCGCGCACAGATGGGCCGGGGAATCATTGACTTTTTCATTGACCTGAAAATCAGTGAGGCAAAACGCCTGATCCGTGAAGGCACCATGAATTTTACGCAGATTGCCGCCGCTCTGGGATATGACAACAGCTGTTATTTTGCCAATCTTTTCAAATCACGGACGGATATGACGATGACTGAGTACTCGCGTTCAATCGGAGAATAGGAGGAATCACCATGATCAATACAGATGCGCTGCAGGAACTTTTTGACAATTTGCCGCATGAAGTGGTTCCCGGCTGTGATTGTGAAATCCGCAGGGACGGGCAGACTGTTTTTCGCTTCCGCCATGGCTGGGCGGACTACGAAAAAACAAGACCTGTGGACGGAAGCGAGCTTTACAGGATTTACTCATGTACGAAGGTTGTCACGGCTGTGGGAATCATGCGTCTGGTTGAGCAGGGAAAGCTCGGGCTTTATGACCCTGTGGAGAAGTATCTGCCGGAATATGCGCATGTGATGCTGGGCGGCGCGCCGAAGACTGCTGCGGCTGCCGGGGGCTATGATCCAACGGCGCAGGTCTATCGCGGTGCTGGTCAGCCGGACGCGCCGCGCGTGCCTGAACACAAAATGCGGATCTACGACCTGATCCGCATGGCCAGCGGCATGTCCTATGACATGACATCCGCGCCCATGCAGGCCATGTTCAGTGATTCGGCGGTGGATACCCGCCGCGGCGCTGCGCTGATGGCGCAGGTTCCGCTGCAGTTTGAGCCGGGGACGGATTTCCTGTACAGTCTCAGCCACAATGTCCTCGGCGCGGTTGCGGAGGTTGTATCCGGCCTGAGTTATGACAAATTTCTGGAAAATGAGATTTTCAGGCCGCTTGGCATGAACCACACAGGCTTTGAGCCTCGGGAAACCGACGGGTATCAGCTGGCGGCGCAGTATATGATGAATGATGACCAGAAGACCTGTTACCCCATTTCCGGCAATGCTTATGTGCCCAATCCAGGCTATTTCTGCGGAGGCAGCGGTCTGATCAGCTGTGTGGATGATCTGGTTGTTTTTGCTGACGTGCTTGCCGGCGGCGGAACTGCCGGCAGCGGTTACCGGCTTCTGAAGCCCGAAACCATCGATCTCATGCGTCAGGACCATCTGAGCCCCGCAATGCGTGTGTCCATGCACCGCAACTGGCCGCATCTGATCAATTACAGCTACGGACTCGGTGTCCGGACGTTTGTTGAGAACGCTGACGGCAACGGCGGCGCGCCGGGAGAATTCGGCTGGGAAGGCGCGGCCGGAAGTTACCTGCTCATTGATCCGGAAAACCGAATCAGCTGTGTATATACCCAGCATGTGCGCAAATGCAGTCTGGCTGTTCAGTATATCCACAGGAAAATCACGAAGGCAATTTACGCGGAATAATCGGAAAACCTCCGGGAAACCGGAGGTTTTCTTTGTTCAGAACAGACGGGCAACGCCTGCAGTCAGAAAACACAGCGCGAGTCCGCAGATTGTGGGGAGAAGAAAGGAGATCAGCGTCCATTTCACGCTTCCGGTTTCTTTGCGGATGGTCAGCAGCGTTGTGGAGCACGGCCAGTGAAACATGAAAAAAATCAGCGTGCAGACGGCAGTGACCCAGGTCCAGCCGTTGGCGGTCAGCAGTGTTTTCAGGGAAGCCAGGTTTTCGTATCCGGTCAGCGCGCCGGAGGCGGTATAGGCCATGACTGCTGCAGGAAGGACAATTTCATTGGCCGGCAGTGCCAGAATGAATGCCGCCAGAAGCACGCCGTCCAGGCCGAACAGTGCGGCAATTGGATCCAGAAAACCGGTCAGATGCGCCAGAAGCGTCATATCGCCGGCAGATACATTTGCAAGCGTCCAGATGACCAGGCCGGTCGGCGCTGCCACAACCAGAGCCCGCCCCAGAACAAACAGCGTGCGGTCAAAGACTGAGCGTATGATCACCTTTCCGATCTGAGGCACGCGGAAAGGCGGCAGTTCAAGGGCCATGGCGGACGAAACGCCTTTCAGAACAGTTGCAGAGAGAAATCCTGAAGCGAGAAAAGTCATTCCGACGCCGCATGCGATGATCAGCGTCAGGATGCCGGCAGCGGCCATATTGCCTGCTGTGCCGGCAAAAAACATGCTGATGATGGCAATCAGAGCAGGGAAGCGGCCGTTGCACGGCACAAAGGCGTTGGTGATCACAGCAATCAGACGCTCGCGGCGGCTGTCTATAATGCGGCAGCCGGTCACGCCGGCGGCGTTGCAGCCGAAGCCCATACACATGGTTAAGGACTGCTTGCCGCACGCGCCGCATTTCCTGAAAGCGTTGTCGAGATTGAACGCGACGCGCGGAAGATAGCCGAGGTCTTCGAGCAGCGTAAACAGCGGGAAGAAAATGGCCATAGGCGGGAGCATTACGGAGACGATCCAGGCGACAGTCCTGTATGCGCCGTCCACAAGAGCGCCTCTGAGCCACCACGGAGCGCCGGAAAGCCAGCCGGACAGACAGCCTCCGAACCGGAACAATACGCTGTAAAGGAAATCCGAGATGTAATTTGCGCCCTGGATTGTGATATAAAAAACCAGCGCCAGCAAAAGCAGCATGACCGGGAGACCGGTTGCCCGCTGTGTCAGCAGCCGGTCCAGAGTGACCTGACGCCGCGGCGGGGACACTGCGGGCGCAGCCTCCCGGCAGATGTCCTCAGCCGATGCGTATATGGAGGAAACCAGCGTGTCACGGAAACTCTGGCCGGTATAGCCGGCGTCTTCCAGGCATTTGCGCGCCTGCTGCAGGGGCGGCTGTATGGCAGCCTGGGCTTCAAGGCGCCAGCCGAGAAAGGAAGCAATGGCGTCCAGACATTTCGGATCGCCTTCCAAAAGGCGCAGCGCGGCCCAGCGCTCGCTGAGTTTCCCTTCCAGCAGATTGCCCAGTGGCATTTCAAGTATGTTCACAGCGTCTTCAACAGCCTGCGGGTAGCGCACACAGCAGGGGAGGTATGTTTCGCGGGCAGCCTCGGCTGTGCGCCTGACAAGGACGTCGAGCCCCTTGCCGCTTCTTGCGCTGGTTCCTGCGACCGGAATGCCCAGCCGTTTTTCCAGAATGGAAAGATCGGGATGTATGCCGCGCTTTGCCGCTTCGTCAAGGAGGTTGACACAAACGGCCACGTGCGGTGTAACCTCCAGAATCTGAAGGACAAGGTTCAGATTGCGCTCCAGACAGCCTGCGTCGCATACGACCACAACGGCGTCTGCTCCGCCGAAACAGATGCAGTCGCGGGCGGCTTCTTCCTCGGCAGAGACGGCCAGCAGAGAGTACGCGCCGGGAATGTCGATGAAAATCAGGCTGTTCTCCGCACGGCGGCAGATGCCGGAGGCGCATGACACGGTTTTTCCTGTCCAGTTTCCTGTGTGCTGATGCATTCCTGTCAGTGCGTTGAACACTGTGCTTTTGCCGACGTTCGGATTGCCGGCCAGAGCGACAATTAGATCTCCCGGCTGCTCCTTCTGTACGGAGAGGCCGCGGGCGACTGCGCCTGTGCCGGTGGAGGAAGCAGTAAGTCCCATAGGCTATGCCAGCGCCACATTCAGCGCGTCCCGGTTGCGCAGGGCAATGACAGAACCGCGGATCAGATATGCGCGCGGGTTGCCGCTGGGTGCGGCGTAGAGACAGGTCACCTGTGCGCCGGGAACGAGGCCGAGATCCAGAAGGCGGCGGCGCATGGCGCCGGACAGGCGAACATCGCCGACAGTGCCGACGGCGCCGACAGGTATGGAAAACAGAGTCTTTTCGCTCATATCGAAGGTCCTTTTCAAAGATGTAGGGGCGGTGGAAAATGGTATGCCGCCATTACAATCTATGCCGTGGAGAGGAAGGTGTGCAGCAAAAAAGAACGCCGTGCGCTGAGCACGGCGTTCAGATAAACACTGGAATTATTAGGCAGCGGAAATAGACGTGCGTTTCCGGGACAAGTACTGGTACAGAATCACAGAGCCCAGAATGACGATGCCGATCACGTCTGTCAGCGTGCCGGGGATCATCATTGCAAGACCGCCGCCGGCCAGGAGAATGCGCAGAACAGCGGGAATTTTGCACATCAGGAAGCCGTTCAGGGCTGCCGCAATGCCAAACAGGCCGATCAAAGCGCTGATGATAATCTGCACGACCTGAATCCAGCCGGCGATGTTTTCAAAGAGCATCGCCGGACTGTAAGCAAAGATATACGGCACAATAAATGCCGCAATGGCAAGCTTTGTGGCGTTGATGCCTGTTTTCATCGGGTCTGATTTTGCAATTGCGGAGCCGGCGTATGCAGCCAGGGCAACAGGCGGCGTGATGTCCGCAACGATGCCGAAATAGAACACAAAGAAGTGGGCAGATACAACGGGGATCCCGAGCTGGATCAGAATCGGCGCACAGGTGGAGGCCATGATGCAGTAGTTGGCGGTTGTGGGAACGCCCATACCGAGGATGATGCAGCAGATCATGGTCAGCACAAGGCCGACAATCAGCGTGTTGCCGGAGAGCTGAACGACGCCGTTGATCAGAGTGGAGGCAAGGCCGGTAACGGTGATGCAGCCGGCGATCATACCGGCCATCGCGCAGGCGACAGCCACAGTGACGGCGCCCTTCGCACCGGCTTCCAGTGCTTCAACGATTTTCTGGAAGGTCAGACGCTCGTCCTTATTCAAAAAGCCCACGACCACAGCGGCGAGAATGGAGACGGCGGCAGAGAACTGCATGGTCCGCGCACCGGAAGCAACCAGCCATACGAGCATGACAAGCGGGATCAGCAGGTAGCATTTTTTGAGCAGATGACCCCATTTCGGCATTTCCTCTTTCGAAAGGCCGCGCAGACCCAGCTTTTTCGCCTCAAGATGAACGGCGATGAAAATGCCGGTGAAATACAAAACTGCAGGCAGAATGGCCTTGACTGCCACTTCCATGTAAGGCAGATTCATGTATTCTGCCATCAGGAATGCAGCGGCGCCCATAATAGGCGGCATGATCTGGCCGCCGGTTGATGCTGCGGCCTCCACTGCGCCTGCAAATTCAGGCTTGTAGCCGGTCTTTTTCATCATGGGAATGGTGACGGAGCCTGTGGTCACTGTGTTGCCCACGGAGGAGCCGGAAACCATACCGCAGAGGGCGGAAGAGATAACGGCGACCTTGGCCGGTCCGCCGGAGGACCAGCCGGCAATTCTGTTAGCCAGAGAAATAAAGAAATTGGCAATGCCGGTCCGCTCAAGGAAAGCGCCGAAAATAATGAAAAGAACAATGTAAGTATAGCAGACGTTGATCGGCGTGCCGATGACGCCGGAGGTGGTGTAAAACAGCTTATAGACCACATTTTTCAATGCCTGATAGAAGCTGGGGTTCCAGGAGAGCTGGTTGATAAAAGTGTAGACCAGCAGAGCGCCGACCACGCACAGAATGGGAACACCCACGCAGCGGCGGCAAAGTTCAATCAGAATCAGAATGCCTACAACGCCGATGATCACATGGATTGTCTCAATACGGGTGGCCAGCTTGATGATAGGAAGGGCATTGAAGGCAAAATAAAAGAAACAGCCTGCGCCCAGAACCATCAGAACCAGGTCATACCACGGGATGTGATTGACGCGGACAGAGCCCTTCCTGGCGGGATAGGTCAGATACCCGATGATGATGATCATGCCGAGAAACAGCGTCAGACGCTTCTCGGGAAGGGCAGAGCTGAACAGTGTCATGTAAATGCAGTAGAGAGAGAAAACCGCCATTATGCAGCGTACAATGATTTTTGGCACGCCGGTCCAGATGCGCGTGGCAGATTCCCGGTCATATTTACGCATAACCGCGTCAAGATCTGCAGCCGGATCCTCCTCAGATGCGGCTGCGGGCACGGGATTTGTGCGCTTGATATCGTCATCTTTTTTACGGAAGAGCTTCATTCAATTCCTCCTCTTTCTGGAATCAGGTCTCCGTGTACAATTACGCATTTAAGCCGAAAACTACGGCGAGAAATACTCGCCGTAGTTTTGAATACGGTCATTTCAGAAACGAGCCATTACTTGGTCGGAACATCATAGCCCTTTTCGGCAAAGTATTTCGCTGCGCCGGCATGGTAGGGAACAGAGGTGACGGATGCGCCGAAGTCAAGGCTCAGTTCGCCGTATTTCGCATGAGAGCTGATCAGATTCGGAGCGTTGTCAAAGATGTCGGCCACGAGCGCATAGATCGCATCCTCAGACACGTCGTCGCGGGCAAGAATGACAGCGCCGACAGCGACAGTGGTCACATCCGCATCCAGGCCGTAAACATCGGCGGGGATGACGTTTTTGGAGTAGTAGTCAGAGGTCTCCAGCAGGGTGTTGATGTGTTCGTCATCCAGGCTGACAAGGTAGACATCCTTGCTGGTGGACAGGTCGGTGATCGCGGTGGTGGGTGCGCCGGCAACGATGAAGGCTGCGTCGATCTTGCCGTCCTTCAGGTCGTTGGCACTGTCACCGAAGCTCTGGTAGGTGGGCTGAATGTCATCTTCAGTCAGGCCATAGCAGCCGAGAATGTCGATGGCATTGAAATACACGCCGGAACCGGCTGCGCCGATGGAAACCTTTTTGCCCTCCAGATCGGCGACAGTTTTGATGGACGGGTCAAGTGTAACAATCTGAACCTGTTCCATATACAGCGCTGCGACTGTGGAGAAGCAGTCAACGGCAGATTCAAAAAGATTGGTGCCGTTGTATGCGTACGCCATAACGTCGGACTGGCAGAAGGCCAGCTCAGCGTTGCCGTCTTCCAGCTCCTGAATGTTGGCCTGGGAGCCGTTGCCCACAATGCCGGTTACGGTAATGCCGGCGTTGTTGGTGGCATGCTGTGCAATGACGCTGCCGAATGCGTAATATGTACCGCTTTCACCGCCGGTCACAAAACGCAGGGACGCGCTCTGGCTGCCGCAGCCGGACAGAACGCAGGTCAGCAGAAGAACAAGTGCAAGTACGAGAGTCAGTGTCTTTTTCATGATCATTCCCCAAATCAAAAAATAGTGTTGATGTACCACATGAGTGGATGCAAAAAATATAGGCTAATTATATACTGTAAGTTGTTGAAAATCAAGGGAAAGTGAATATTTTTCGAATCAAATTTCAAAAAAGGCAATTTCCCCTGCAAAAAACTGTGTAAAGAAGAAATCATGTGCATCAAACGACATATTTTCCTGCAAAAATGAAAAACCCCGGCGTCATTCAGGGCGCCGGGGCTGCTGTTTGTGCCGGACCCTGTCCGGCAATGTGTCAGGAAACGGTTTTGTCCAGAACGCGGTCCGTAACCAGCTGGCGGAATTCAGCGGACAGACTGGCAAAATAGGCGCTGAAGCCGGTGACGCGAACAACGAGATCCGGGTAGAGAGACGGGTCCTCATTTGCCCTGCGGATTTTCTCCGCGTCCACAACGTTGAGATTGATCAGGGTTCCGCCGCCGGCGAAGTGGTCTTCAATCAAAGCCATGATCATCTCGATGCCGCCTTCTTCGGCGGTGATTGTGGGCTCAATCTCCAGCTGCATGGGGGCGGTGTTCCCATAGCCGGGCTGAATGAAGGCGATGGCTCTGGACATGGCGGTTGCCGCGCCGTCGCTGCGGAAGCCGGGGCAGGGGTTTGCGCCGTGGGATACGGGCCGGCCGGCGTGACGGCCGTTCGGCGTTGCGCCGAGCAGGCGGCCGATGGAGATGGAGTTTGCCCATGAGAAAAGACCCGGAACCATTTCTTGGCCGTATTTCGGCGTGCGCGCGGCTTTGACCTCCTGCGTGAAGATCTCTGTCAGTGTGCGTGCGTATTCATCGGCCGGTGTGCCGCCGTGGCCGTAATGCGGACAGTTTGAGAAAAACAGGCGTGCCTTCTCGCCCTCCGGACCTGCCCAGTCACTGTCCAGAAACGCAATGAGCTGTTTGTAGGTGTACCTTTTCTCATTGATGATTCTCTGCTCAATTGCGGCAAGGCCGTCTGCGACGACGGCAATGGCGACGCCGTCGATGCCCCAGTAGTAATGGTCAACGCCGCCGTTGGACGCATCAAGACCGCGCTCAATGGTGCCGTGGCACAGCAGATCCAGCGGCAGTTCCGGAACGTTGCGGGTCTGATGTTCATAATGGTATGTAAAGCCTTCTGCGAAAATGGCGACGACTTCGCGGACGTGACGGCGGAAACCGTCAAGAAGCTGAGCGACAGTCGGTTCACCGTATGCGGCCACAGCGTCTCTCAGCGCGTAGTCAAAGCAGATGGCCAGATCCACCTTGATGCAGTCCATCAGGGAGTATTCGCGGCCGGGGATGGCCAGCCAGTGGCATCCGCTGTTGGAACGGGCGCGGGCCATTTCCGGCGTGACCCCGCCGTTGCGGCAGAAGCCTTCCACAAGCGCGTCGGTGCCCACAAAACGGGGATTGCCGTTTTTGTCCTCAAACTGCATCTCCACGGAGCGACGCAGAAGGCCGCGGTCAATGCCGCGTCCCACACAGACGCCGATGTTGGATGGCAGTTTCAGCCGGTGAACGGCTTCAAGAATCAGGTAGGACACATGGTTTGTGGTGTCGTTCCCGTCTGCGTCGTAGCCGCCGATCTGAATATAGGAAGTGTCCCGCAGAAGCATGCACTGAATCAGGAAAATGGCCTTTTCATCGTCCAGGATCCCGGCCTGAACATCGCGCGTGTAATAGGGAAGCAGAAGAATGTCCAGACGGCCCAGGGAGCCGCTGCCGTTGTAGGAACGGCAGGCCATCTGCAGCCACAGCATGAGCTGACACGCCTCTTCAAAGGTGTCCGGCTTTGCATGCGCCAGCTTCTCATTCATCCTGCACAGGTGATTCAGATGTGCAGCGACCTCCGGATCCGGCTCCTGTGCAGCCAGCTGCGCGGCATACGCGGCGTTGTGAAGGATCCAGGTGCGGACGCCGTCCAGCGTCATGGAGAGCCCCTCGTAAAAGCCGTCCATTTCTCCGTTGACTGCCCGGTATTTTTCTATTTTTTCCTCCAGCCCGTCAAGACCCAGATCCAGCAGAATCTGCGCGTCCTGGCAGAAATGCTGCATGGAGAAAACGCCGCTTTCAATTTTGTATTTCGCCTGCTTTTCGGCCAGCTCCTCCGGAATAGCGACATCCGGATTCGGTCCCTTGCGGTAGGTGGTGAAATTGACCATGTATCCGCCTGCCAATCCGCACATGGGGTCGATCACGGGCGGATGGAAGCAGAGAAAATCACGGAAGTTTGCGCCCTGTCCCAGCGGACCGTAGAATCCGCCGTCGGCGCCTGTCGGCCTGGGCGTGAAATTTTTGAATACAACGTCGTTGATTGGGGAGCCAGAGCCGCTGATGGTCTGCACAACGGTGCGCTGATCTTCCGGCGGCAGAATCAGACCGTGGTCGTCATAGTCCATATTACCCAGCACGCGCTGCTTTTCTGCAGTATTTGCCAGCTTCTTTTTAACCAGGTCTGCAATGCGTTCAGCGTAGGATGGCATGCTCATGATCGGTTCCTCCTTATTGTTATCTGCATTGCACAGGGAGCGCTGCCGTACTGCGGATGATGCCGGCAAGCGACTCAAGCTGTGCCTGCTTCGGCGGTACAACGCCGATGTCATGTCCGTGCTCGTCAAAATTGTAGATCTTTGACTGTCCGAGTTTATGGTAACCGAGGAGAATGACAGACTGCACGGCGCGGTTTCCGGAAATGAGCCCGGAAAAGGTCCGCATTGTCTGCTCATCGTCATTCATGCCGGGAATTACGGGGATACGCACCTCCACCGGCACGCCCAGTTCTCCCAGAAGTGCGAAATTTGCAAGAATCAGTCTGTTGTTTGTGCCGGTCAGCGCCGCATGCCGGTCCGGATCCGGGTGCTTCAGGTCAAAAAGCACCATGGAAGCAGCGGAGGCCAGCCGGGCAAAGCGCATGGGATCGCATTGGCCGCTGGTATCCAGACAGGTGTGGATGCCCTCTGACCGGAGAGCCGTCAGCAGCTCAAGACAGATTTCAAACTGCGCGGTGGGCTCGCCGCCTGAAAGGGTCACACCGCCGCCGGTGCGCGCATACATGCTCCTGTCAGCCAGGGCCTCTGCAAGGATTTCGTCCGCGGTCATTTCACGGCCGCTGACGGCCAGTGCGCCGGAAGGACATGCGTCTGCGCAGGAAAAGCAGCGGACGCAGCTTTCCCTGTCCAGCCGGAGTGTGTCGCCGCTGACGGTCAGCGCCCCGGAAGGGCAGGCCTGCACGCAGCTGAGACAATGGATACACGCCTCACGCTTCAGGCGCAGTTCCCGGCCGAAGGCGTAAGTCTCCGGATTGTGGCACCACAGGCAGCGCAGCGGGCAGCCCTTGAAAAATACGGTTGTGCGCATGCCAGGCCCGTCGTGGATGGACGCGCACTGAATGTTGGAAATGATTCCTGTTGCCATTTTATGCCTCCGCGGCTGCGTTGACGCTGTTCTCACAGCTGCGCATAGCGTCGATCGTATCAGCAAAGAGGGCGTCAAGTTCCACGCCCATCAGCTCAGCGCCCTGGCGGATGACGTCTCTGGAGCAGCCGGCGGCAAACTTCTTGTCCTTGAATTTCTTTTTCAGACTGGAGACCTCCATGTCCTGCACACTTTTGGACGGGCGCATCCGCGCTGCCGCGCCGATCAGGCCTGTGAGCTCATCAACGGCGAAGAGTGTTTTTTCCATGGGATGCTCCGGCTTTACATCTGTGCAGATGCCCCAGCCATGGCTGCACACTGCGTGGATGAAATCGTCCTCAAAGCCGGCTTCGCGCAGAAGCTCCGGCGCTTTGACGCAGTGTTGTTCCGGATACTGTTCGAAGTCCACGTCGTGCATCAGGCCAACCAGAGCCCAGAAGTCGGCTTCATCGGCAAAGCCTTTCTGCTGTGCAAACCAGCGCATGACGCCTTCGACCGTATAGGCGTGCAGAAGGTGAAACGGCTCGCTGTTGTACTTTTTTAGAAGAGCCAGCGCGCACTCTCTTGTAACTGCTGTTTTCATGACAGACCTCCATGCTGAAAAATAGTATCGTTTACAGGCGGGGCAGTATGAAAAATCTGCCGCGCTTGACGGATTGCGAATGAAAAAATATAATAAGCAAAAGACTGACGGTGAAAGGGGGCAGCGCCATGCGGTTGTTTATTGCCGTCCGTTTTCCGGAGCATGTGCTTGACGCGCTGTGCCGGAGACAGGAGCGCCTGCGCGCCGCCGCCGCACAGGGAAATTTCTCGCGGCGCGAGAATCTGCATTTGACGCTGGCCTTCTTGGGCGATGTGCCGCCATCCGGGATTTCAAGGATCCGGAAAGCGATGGATGCGGCCGCGGGCCCTGCGTTTTCGATTACCATCGGCGGGCCTGGCCGGTTTCGCGGCGGCCGGGGCGATACGCTCTGGCTCGGTATCGATGCGCCACCGGCGCTGTATACACTGCAGGACCGGCTGGCTGCCGGCCTGGCAGACGCCGGTTTCAGGCTGGAAGACCGGCCGTTCACGCCGCACCTGACTATAGCGAGAACGGTGATTCTCCGCCCGGGGCAGGAGCTGCGCCGCCTGTGTGCCGCGGATGCGCCCGTTTCCTGTCCGGTTCATGCCATCAGCCTGATGCGGTCAGAGCGGATCGGCGGCGTGTTGACTTATACAGAGATATACGGAAAGGAGCTTGTCCATGGCGGGGAGAAACAGCCGGCCTGCACAGACCGGACCGGCCGGGATCATTGAAGTGGACGTGCACGGCATGACCCGCCGTCAGGCCAGAACGCATCTTGAAAACCAGCTGCGCAGGGCAGGCGGCGGCGTTTACCGTCTGCGGGTTATTCACGGCTTCCACGGCGGAACAGAGCTTCTGCACCTGGTGCGTGAGGAGATTGCAAAGAATCCGCGTGTGATCCGCTATGAAGTCGGGCTGAACCCGGGTGAGACGGATCTGGTACTGCGGGAATACTATTGAAT
>JAEDDG010000013.1 GCA_016293865.1 Oscillospiraceae bacterium
GCCGGATGGCCTCCGTCATAATGCCCCGGCCCCAGTATTCCTCCGCCAGATAGTATCCCAGCTCCGCTGTCTGCCGGTGGATATTGCTTTGCCGGAAGGCGCCGATGCTGCCCACAGCCCGGTCTTCTATGGTGATGGCATAGGCAAAGGTACTGTTTTCATCTGCGGACAGCATTGCGGTAATGTAGTCACGGGCATCCTGCCCGGTGTAGGGGAAGGGAAGACCGTCACGCAGATTGTTCAGAATTTTTTTGTTATTCAGCGCCGCCGCCAGATCCGCTGCATCCGACAGCCGCCATTTTCTCAAAATGCACTTCATTGATGCTGCTCCTCTCCAAGAGAATAACTTTACAGGTTTTGCGCCTGAACTTCTGCCCCATTTATTCCGGGAATTGCTTTTAATCTGCCTGCAGAACGGAGAAGTCCTGTACAGCTATGCCGCTGCGGGAATTTTCAGCGCCCGGCTCATGTCTGAATTGTACAAAAAGACGGTCTGCTGTGATAGGTGCGATTTGCAGTGAAATGTGTCGGATTTAGAGGAAAGCGAAGGCATAAGCAGCTGTCCTGCCCGGATAGCCGCTTATGCCTCTGTGCGGTCGGTACTGTGGGCATAGAGCAACAGGGCTCGATTCCTGTGGCGGTTTGCAATCAATCCCGGTTTTTCAGCCTACCGTAAATGCGCGCTCTGCGCCTGCTGCAAGTCTTTACCCGTGGTAATCGCCTGTTGCTGAGTCCACTGTGACAAAGGGGACGATGGCGCCGCCAACCTCCACATAGACCTGATAGATCCCGTCGCCCAGATCCTCATAGTATTCCGGAAGGACGCCATATTCCTCAAACAACGCATCGGCAAACTCTGTTTTCCAGGGCTCCTCATCGGGAGCGGCTTCCTCACCGTCCGGAGCGTCTTCGACTCCGGAAGATTCCTTCCCGCCGTCCGGGGCGGATTCAGACTCAGAAGATTCGTTCCCGCCGTCCGGAGCGGATTCGGTTTCGGAAGATTTGTTCCCGGGGACCGTGGCGTCTTCGCTTCCGGAGGACTCTGTATCATCCTGCTGATCGGTTTCCCGGACAGTTGAATCCGGATTGTCAGCAGCAGCCGGGGACTGCATTTTTCCGCAGGCAGTCAGAGAAAAGAGCAGAACTGCCGCAATCATGGCAGCAGCAAAGAATCTGAATTTCATTTTATGTTCTCCTTATGTTCTCCTTGGTAATTTTGAATGTATCATTTTTTGTGCCGGCATCGGAAAACGGCCGGCGCGGGTGTTGGCCGCAGGGGGCGTTGAGCGCATCACAGAAGCCGCTCCCAGCGGACATTTTCCCAACCGGCGGTATCGAAGGCGCTCCGGACAGCGTCGCACATGATCTGCAGCTTCTGGCGGATAAAGGGCGACTGGATCAGAATCTGAGCTTCATCCTCAAAAGTCATGAAATACTCCATGATGCGGGCTCGGTCCTCCTGTCGGTTTACACAGCCGTAGTTGTCCACAAAGTGAATATCTTCCGGATCGCTGGTGTAAAGAAGTCCCGGATATGTGGGGTCCACCCGGTTGTCATAGTCGGTGTAGGAAAAGCCCTCCGGGTTCAGAGCGTCCCATTCATCCATGGGAAGCGCCGTGTAGTCCTGGGAGAAAATGTAGTTTTCCGTGGCGTGCCACATCTCGTGACAGATGATGCTGTCCGGGCTGTAGGAAGGGTGTACATCCAGAGCGATATACTGCCAGTCGTAGCGCTCATAGGTGCAGCCAACCACATTGTAGCTGCTTTCAATATGTTCTACCAGCAAAAAGCAGAGGCCGCCATCCTCCGCGCCATTTCGGAACTGGGCAGGAAAACCCTCCGGATACAGCGCGAGACTGCGATCCAGCGCCTCCAGCGTTGCACAGACGCCGTTCAGCTCCTCATCGGCGCTCATGGTGTCCGTCAAAGTGATCGGCATGTCACACCATGATGCCGCATCCTTGCACTGGGAGGACAGGAGGATGCTTACATTGTATTTTTCCTCCAGTGTATCCGCGTACTGACGCGCCTCCTGCAGGCTTTCGGCCAGAGGCGCATCGGAAACCTTGCCCCAATAGGACTCCGCCAGTGCGTCATCCACCACAAACGGAGAGGGTACCGGAGCGTCGCCGCCTGTCTCCGCAAAGGAGAGCTGCGCCGGGTCCATCACATAGAGCCGGAATGCGCCGTCCTGATAGACGGCTCCGATCAGGACGCCTTCGTCGGGCAAATAACAGGCGGAGCGCATCTCTCCGTCGATGCCGGCGTCGTTCAGCGGACAGGACGAGATCTGCTGATCCGCAGCGTACAGTATGGAGCGGCCTGCGGCAATACCCATCAGGTAGGGGGAGCCGGGAATGGTATACAGGTCGCCGGCGGTGTCTGAGAAGAGTTCGGCGTCTGCAAAGAGAAATTGGTCGCCGCCTCCGTATGTAACGGAATAGCCCATCTTTTCATTGTCGAAAGACAGCAGGCATACATCATCTCCGCAGAAGGTCACCCGATAGCGGTTTTTCTGCAGCATGGTAAGCGTGCCCGTCTCCATATCAAAAACAGCTGTGCCGCACTCGCTGCTGTACGGTGACAGGAAAAACTGCATGACCAGTGTGCCGTTTGGCGCGTCAAAGGCCGTCAGTTCCAACAGCCGCAGGTCAAGAGGCAGCTGCACTCTGCTGACCTCTCCGCTGCTGACGCTCTGCCGGTAAAGCAGTGTGTCGCGAAGGAAATAGTAGGTGTTCCCGTCATAGGAAAAAAAGCCGTCTACATTTTCGGGAGTCCATTCGCCGAGTTCCTCCAGAGAGGCGCTCAGGAATTTCCATGTGTTCGTCTCACGCCGGCACAGGGCAAACCTGCCGTCGGAGAAGGATTGCTCTCTGAGATCCCATACGCCGTCCAGCGTGATCTCGCGGCAGACGGCGTCCTCGTTTACATCTGCCAGCAGCACGGTGGTGCGCTCGCTTTCATAGTCGGCCCAGCTTATCGCCGCCTGTGCGCCGGACGCCGGACAGAGGCTGTTCAGCGCGGAGGGCTGGATACATTGAAGCGATGCAACAGGCTCCCGCTTTTGCGCTGCTGCTGGCGTATCCACTGCTTCTGTTGTATCCGCTGTCCCTGCTGCTTCCGTTGTTCCCGCATTACAGCCGGAAACGACAAGCAGAATGCACAGCGCCAGAATCAGTAAGGAAAGAATTTTTCTGTGTCTCATAAGTCAGTTTCTGGATTCTCCTTGTATTTTTGGATTTTTGCCTGTGTGAAACAGACAAAACAGATTTACAGAATACCTGTGACCGTCATGGTCGAAACAGTCTCGGCCGCTTCGTGCTCATTTTGTCCGCCGGGCCTGCATATCGGCACCCAGATGCCGCATTCGTAGTCGGGGCTTTGCATATCGCCGGGGGAGTAGACCTCCAGCATGGCGCTGCCGTTTGCCCTGTACTTCTGTCCCTCGCCCGGATACCACTCCTGCCAGACCTGGGTGTTCAGCTCCTGCAGGGAACGGGGCAGGGGACCCCTGGCAGAAAACACCGCCCAGTCGCTTTCCGGGAAGGTATAGAGCTTCAGCCCCTCCGGTACTGCGCCGCCTCTGTACAGCCCGGCGATCCAGTATTCAAAGACGCCCGCCTTCTCATCGCAGATGGCGAACAGGCCCACGCCGTTTTCCAGGATTGCTGCTTCGACCGGGGTTTCCGGCTTCATGGTCTGCCAGAGCCGCGCGTACTTGCGCGCATACTCCCTGTCCCAGAATTCCGGACACTTCTGATACCCCTCCTCCGGACGGATGGAGGTGGAAAAACCGATAAAGGTCATTGCGGGTTTGTGTTCATATATAACTTTCATTTTATGTATCTCCCTGTTTATTTGATGATGTCAGTTCGTTGTGTTCATGTCGGCAATCAGCAGTCTGTCTGAAACGCTTACATGACTTCACTGAGTTTTCCGACGGTGCAGCCCTTGTCTGCATAATATTCAAGCATCTCAGGCAGCTTCTTTTTGTCATAACTGGTGATGCAGTCAGACAAAACATGAACGGCAAAACCGGCTTTGCTCATATTGTAGCAGGTGGATTTTATACAGGCCGTGGCATCTGCTCCGGCAATATAAAACCCGGTGATGTTGTGTGCCTGGATAAAGGCGGCAAATTCGTCACTTGTCAAAGCATTGCTCTTCGTCTTGGTGAAGATGTGATCTGATACGATTTTCAGTTCAGGAACAAAGTCGGCACCGCGGGTGCCGGGCTTGAAAGTTCTTGTTCCGGCAGACAGATTGTTGTGCTGAATGTAAACAACATCCATATTGTTTGCAGCAGCCCGATCGATTGCTTGATTGGTCGTTTCAATGATCTCTCTGTAGTTCTTTGTAATGTCATTCTGAAGGTCGATCACGACCAGGGCTTTGTTTTCCATGGTACTCCTTCCTCAAATACCGGTTATCCGGTCCGTTCTATTCTTTGGGAAACCGGAGTTTGCCGGTTTCTTTGTGCAGGGATGACTTCGATTTTATGCGTTGAAATACATGTCATAAACGATATAACCGTGTATGCCATCCAATGCGCCTTCATATGTCTCCTGACACATCATGCACCGGGGTTCTTTCATGGGATATCCGGTTGTCGGGAAAATGTTGTATTCTGATGATGTCCGAAATCCAACTTTATTGTAGAAGTTGTAATTTCCTTCAACGGTTATTCCTTTAAAGCCCGCCTGCCGCACTTTCTCAATTCCCATATTCAGCATTGCGGTTCCGATTCCACGGTGAAAATAATCGGCATGGACAGATACAGGGGCCAACATAACAATTCCGGAATCTGTTTCATCATGATGACCGCCCTCCCTTGCAGGTGACAGCGGAAATTTTGAAAACAGAAAGTGTCCGACCACCTTGCTGTCTAGTTCCGCGACAAATGACAACTCCGGAATGTAATATTTTGAATCTCTGATTTCCTCCACCAATGCAATCACATCGGTTCCATCAGAATAGTCCGTTCCTTCTTGAAATGAACGCAAAATCAGAGAGACAATGCTTTTATAATCCTTATGTTCTTCCGGGCGAATTGTAATCTCCGCATTTTCCATACGCATATCTCCTTTTCAAAGTCCGGTTTAAGACTCAAAAAACCGGATTTTGTCAATTTGCTTTTTTAAAGTGCTTATATGACAGCACCCCGACCGGAAAGAAATAAACGCACCAGATCAAAAGCGCGACGGTTCCGCCTTTACCTGTTTCTCCGGCTGCCATGCCTGTGAACACACCCGTTATCGGCATGATGAAGCAGCTGATGAAAAAGATCCCGTGGATCATCATTAAGTATTTCAGCCACTTGTCTGAAGTGCGATCCGCCTTTATGGAAAGACCAATGAAGAAAGTGGAAAGCGCCATCATTCCGTATCCAAGCAAATCATAGTTGAAAAGCAGGCCGCCCCGCTGATAATTCAATATCCGCATCGCTTGCTCATTCAGATCTTCCAGCCGGACGCTTGTTACCTGTGCAAAATAGACCAGGAAAATCAGTACGGCGTATATTGCAGAAAAAACCAGGCCGATATTGGCAGAAACCCGCCGCTCTTCGCTGCATTCATGGTGAAAACCTGCGGCCATCATTATGTAGCCGATCGGCAAAAACATACATACAAGGTATGACCCAAAAGAAAAATCGAATACCAGGCATACTGCAAACAGAAAGACGGCTGCCGCAGCAATGGCCGCACCGGTTTTGGGTATTGACTGATTCATATGCTCATCCTTCCTTTAATTCAGGTTTATTCCTTTTTACCGGAAATCAAGCAGTTCATTACCGCCAGCGCGAGCTGCGCCGCGGTCAGAACTGCGAATATCCATCCAAGCTCCGTCCGCCCGCGGTAAAAATGGCCGTAGCTGACGATCCCGAAACAGATTGCGGAAACGATGCTGCACCAGACCACGACCTTGCTGTTCTTTTTCCTTCCCATTTCCGAGCCGCTCCTGTCTGCCCGTATACTGTTATTTGTCTGTGTTCTCCTCGGTTCTCCAGTTGATTCCATATTCACCGACAAATTCGGCTGCCGTAAAGCAAACCTTATACTCGCCGGGTTCATCCACAATCACATCAAATGATGCGCGGTCCAGATCTCTGCCGGTATAATTTGGCCTGTCCATATTGTCAACGGGATAGACATCGATGTCGAGCCGGCCGGATACCCTGGAGACATGAATTGAAAGAATACCCTTTTGTCCATCTTCAACCCGATAGGTCTCAGATTCTGTTCCGTTTCGGATCATCCCGTCTTCTCCGAAATCGATGTTCATCGTTCCGTTTGCGCCGGCGTGCTCGTCTCCCTGACCGCCTGCACATCCTTAGATCGATATTGCTGCCGCGGTCAGAAGCAGCAGCGCGCATATGGAAACGATGATGGAATGCCTGAATCCTGTTTTCTTCATCCTCGTGTTTCCTTTCGCTTTTCCAGTCTTACAACGCCGTATTCATCGGGGACCGTAATTCCATCCTTGAACGCATAGCCCATTTTTTCATAGAAGTGCACCGCGGTCAGGGAGGAACCGACCTCGGTGCGCCAGGCCCGGCGGAAGTATTCATCCGCTTCCAGGGTTTCAACAATCTTTCTGCCCACGCCTTTGCCCTGATGGTTCGGCAGAACAAAGATCGAGATCAGGTAGCTTTCCTCGGCGCTGCCCCAATAGCCGGTGATTCCGCCGCAGCCGATGATTGCTTCTCCGTCCGTGGCCACATAAAAGTGAGCTTCTTCAGCTCTTGCGGCAATGATCTCCGGAGAGTGACTTCTGATGTTTTCCTCAATAAACGCAGGCGGATAATCCGTTCGGTTGCTGATGGACAGCGTCGTGCAGATCACATCCGAAACAGCAAATTCATCCCCTTTTTGAAATCTGCGCAGTATGACTGCCTCCATATCCGGGCTCCTTTCGCGTGATCAGTTTGATCCTTGATTGTTCTGCGCCGCCCGTGCTGCCATTTTCCACATCATCTTGCCCATAAACAGAGAATGGCGATAGCAGAGCTTCATTTGCATCGCCTGACTGAAGGAATGACATATGACAAATTTTTTTGCGCCTATATGCTCGGCAAGCCCTTTCCCGACTTTCTGGGGAGCTGCCATCATTTCTTTCGGAACGGGCAGTCCCGATGATGAGGCCGTATTCGTGAGCGGGGGATGGAACAAATGAAAGGAAATTCCATATTCCTGATTTTCGATTTCAAGGCATTTTGCCAGTGCTTCAATGGCGCCCTTTGACGAAGCGTAAGGAGAAATGTTGCCAAATCCGGTAACGCCAACACCGGAGCTGGTAAAAATGATCCGCCCAAAACCCTGTTTGCGCATAGCCGGCAGAACCGCTTTTGAAAGGCGCAGCGCCCCGAAGAAGTTGATGTCCATGACTTTGCGGTAAAGCTCATCGCTGCTGTTTGACGCGCTTTCAAAAGTACAGAGGCAGGCGTTATGTACAGCGATATCAATTTTTCCGAACTGTTTTATAGTTTCAGACACGCCGTATTGGATATCTTCGTCTTTTGCGGCGTCTGCTGTAATTGAAATGAACTGATCGGGGTGGGGGTCTCTTAATTTCTCCAGATTGTCCGTTTCAATATCCAGAACCGAAACGAAATCGCCGAGTTCGAGCAGACGCTTCGCCAGATGATAACCGATTCCGCGGTTTGCTCCGACGATTAAAATCACTCTCGGTGCAGCTTGTTTCTTTGCCATATTCTACTCCTGCAGATCGAATTCAGCGAAAGCGCGCATTCATGTTTTTTTCCCGGTGCTTTACTGGTTTTCAATATTCCTGCCTTGAACGGCATCCATTTTTTCCCCGCCGGAAATCTGCGGACGGTTCCTTGCCTCCAACTCTGCGCCGTAGCGGAAGATCAGAGAAGCCAGAATCAGAACGATACCGGTAATCACGCTGGGGAGATTGCTGATATCGCCGGTTCTCTCCGCACCCAGGCACACCGTGATAACGGACGCGATCACGATTGCTGTGACAGGCATCCAGATGCAGCGGATACCAAGCTGTCTGATGAGATTCGCACCGCTTTCAGTAAAGGGTGTGCCATCGGCCTGTTCGGCTTTGAAATACCGTCCGGCGAAAGCCAGCAGAATGGCGTCGGCGGTCAGGCAGACCAGATCAGAAAGCAGGACTGCCATGGCCTGGTTCACATTTTCGCTGCCCGCATAGAAGGTGAGCGGCTCACCAAAGAGCCTGAGCACCTGGACTCCAGTGTGCCAGGCTGCCGTGCACAGTGCGCCCGCAGCGCAGAGGGATGCACCCACGATGCTGAAAATGAAAGCAATTTTTGTAAGAATCTGAAAGACCCGGAAGGCCTTCTGAATGGTTTGCAGGGATTTCATACTGGTTCCTCCTTAAACTGAAGACGCATGCTTCCTTCTGCACAAGAGATTGTGATAACGACCGTACAGACGCCGCTTTCCGGGAAATTGACCGTGAGACCAGCGGTTCCTTTTCCACCCGTACAACCAGCTGCGGATCATCCGGCGCGTGGCGTTCTGTGAAGCCTTCCTGATTGCAGCAGAGCATCAGCGCGGCTGCCCAGGCAAGAAGCAGCAGGGAAAGCGGGATCAATGCAGCCTTATTTCTTTTTGTCGTTGTTATCACCGCGATCCTCTTTTTTGATGCAGGTTCCGATGGCCAGACCGATCAGCATACCGAGGGAGATGCCGATACCGGTATTGTTCCAAAGGGAGGTTCCGATGGCGGTTCCGAGGCACATGCCCACACACATACCCTCTGTCCCGTAATCGCCGGTTTGTTCTTCCTTTTTCGTCTTCTTTGCGCCTCTTGCAATAAACACCGCAAGAAGCAGGCCCACCGCGATCCACGGCAGCGCTGCCCGCAGAAAATCAAATACAGCTTCCATTTCAGTGCACTCCTTCATGCAGCAGTTTATATCCTGTATTCTACAAAAGAAACCCGGCTGCATATAGGTGTTTTTTGTATGTATATGTGTCCGTTTTTCAGATGCTGCGTCTGTTTCCCGCCAATGCATCCGTCACTTACTGTCATGTCTGGTCCTGATCATAAGCTTGAACCGTTTTTCATTAAGAGCTGTACAAGACAGCTTTTGCGGATTTTTCCGCAAAAGGGAAGCGTGAACCGCGGCGCCTTTCCTAAAAACCGTTGGTTATACAGAAGACGGCATCAGTTTGAGGATTCTTCCGCCTCTCCATAAATCCAACAGAGCGTTATATCCTCATACTCGGTTTCCAGCATTGCGGATTCGTTTTCCGTGGTTATCTGAAAGTCCCAGGAGAGCGTACGCCCATCAAGCTCCGAATTCATCTCAGCATGAAGCGTCTCACCGTCCACTTCATAGGTTCCGTGCCATCCTTCGGCGCCAATATACCAGCTCATTTGTCCGTCGCTCCGGATCTCCATGCTGGCGCCCCACTCTGCATACCCCGGGAAGCGGTCTGAAAGTGCGGTATGATCGTTTTTTTCACTGTCCAGGTGCCATGGGCCTGTCAAATCCATGCTCTGCTGCGTGGTCTCTTCGGATTTTTCCACTGTGCTCCCGCTTTGTGCAGAACTGTCACTTTGCGGCTGCTGCATTTCCTCAGAACCTTCTGTATCTGATGCTTCCGAATTGGGGTTCTGCGGGACCTGCTCAGACCCGGGCGCACTGCCGCACGCTGCCAGAGACAGGCACAGAATCACCGCAATAAGCAGAACAATCGTTTTTTTCATGTTGAATCAGTCTCCTTTTTATATTATCCGGTATCCGGACTTTATGTATTTCATGAAGTTACCTTGAAAAAGGCGTTCCATACTGGCTTTTCTCCCCCGGATGGCCTCAGCATCTTTTCAGAACCGGCAGGAGAAACGCTGCCAACAGCGCAAGAACCAAAAGCGGAACTGCAAGGGCTGTCAGCCCAGCAGCAAACAGCACGATCAGCATAGCCGGAACCCCAATCACAAACAGAACGCCTTTTGTGATTCCCCAGGCGGCTTTGAATGCAAAATGAACAAGTTTCGCTGTAAATACAATGATGCCGATTGCAAACAGTGTGATCATACGAAATCCTTTCTTTATGTCAATAACTGCCTATCGTTCGGTAGGGTGCAGCCGCAAAATGAAGCGGCCATGCCCGGGCGGACACAGCCGCGCTGCTCTGCTCCTTGCCAGGTAATCTTCGCTCTTGTTTCACAGACCAACCGGTTATGTGGCAGTCTCTTTTGCTTTCTGATGCGCTTCCAAACAGAATCCTCCATGAAATACAGGATTGACCATCAGGCCGTATGGCTTAATGACTGAGAGAACTCCGCTTCTGATAGATTTTGAAGAACTGCTGAATATGCCGTCTTACCAGCTCCATCACTTCCGATTCGCGGTCCGGCTCCCGATCACAGAGGTTGATCCATGTGGAAATGGGCAGACAGAGCTGAGCCGCCATGATTTCGGGATCATCCTCAGCCAGTACACCGCTTCGGATCAGATATTTCACGAGCCCTGTGAAGTAATGCAGCACATCCGTATAATTCTGCCTGGTCTGCAGCTTTGCCAGCTCCGGGTTTTGGAACTGCTCCATTACCAGCATCTTTCGTGCCTTGCTGATATGGGGATCATGGAGAATGTAGCGGATCTGCCCCAGAATCATCCGGACAGTTAAATCGGGCGTTAACGCCGGTTTATCCTCCGCGTCATCGTATTGATCCCAATCCGTCTTTACAAAGATGGAGTGCTCCGCATACTGATCCAGAACGTCCTTCACGATTGCATCCAGAATCGCCTGCTTGTTCTCAAAATGACTGTAAAGAGATGCCTTCCGAATGCCCACGGCGCACGCAATCTGGGAGATTGAGGTGGCTTCAAATCCCTGAATGGAGAACAGATCAAGGGATGCTTCCAGAATTTCCTGCTTTGTGTTTCCTCGATCCATAGATACACTCCTTTACTCCAGCCCAACGGCTTGCTTGCATGACCCCATTATAACTACCTAACGCTCGTTAGTCAAGAGGGGTTTTTAAATTTATGCCGCAAGGGCGATTTGCGCTGTACCATCCTGAAGAATTCCCGCAGCCGCGAGCAGCTGCAAAGAAAACTGTCCGTTTTTGCCGGATAACATGAGGACATCAATCCGTATCGGCCGGCGGCCGCTGCCTTACATTACACTATAGTGTAAAAGTTCCCGTCTGCTGTCCGGGACGATGCATGCAACCTGCGCACGGGTTTTCCTGCCGCACGCGGAAGCGCTGTCATCCCTGCCGTTTTACAGACACGCCGGAGCAGGCTGCTGATCGCTTGCTCCGGCTTTTTTGATGAGAAAATGCAGAATGCGCGTGCGGAAAGCACCTTTTCTGAATCCGAATGCGGCGACCGCTGCAAGGCTGCGCGTCGGTTTTCGAGTTCAGTCCGGCCGGTCGGCAGTTTCTTACAGAATGTCGATATGCTCCCCGCTGAGGGCCTTGTTCATGCTGCGCACGGCGCAGAACTTGCCGCACATGGAACACGTATCGTCGTGCTCGGGGGAGCGGTCTGCCCGGATCGCCTTTGCGGTTTCCGGATCGAGCGCATATTTCCACTGCTGTTCCCAGTTGAGCGCGCGGCGGGCATCGGCCATTTGATCGTCAATTTCCCGGGCACCGCGGATGCCCTTGGCAATATCGGCCGCATGCGCGGCAATTTTGCTTGCAATGATCCCCTGTTTGACGTCGTCGAGATTCGGAAGCGCCAGATGCTCCGCCGGCGTCACATAGCACAGAAACGCAGCGCCGTTCATGGCTGCGATGGCTCCGCCGATGGCGGCGGTGATGTGGTCATAGCCGGGGGCGATGTCTGTGACCAGCGGCCCCAGAACATAGAAGGGCGCGCCCATACAGATGGTCTGCTGCACTTTCATATTGGCGGGGATCTGATCCATCGGCACATGACCGGGTCCCTCGACCATCACCTGGACATCCTGGGCCCACGCGCGCTTGGTCAGCTCGCCGAGACGGACCAGCTCTTCAATCTGGCACACGTCTGTAGCGTCGGCCAGACAGCCGGGACGGCAGGCGTCGCCGAGGGAGATGGTTACATCGTACTCGCGGCAGATGCTGAGAATTTCATCATAATGCGCATAAAACGGGTTTTCTTCTCCTGTCATGCACATCCAGGCAAAGACCAGCGAACCGCCCCGGGAGACAATGTTCATTTTGCGCTTATGCCTGCGGATCTGTTCGATGGTTTTGCGGGTGATGCCGCAATGAAGGGTGACGAAATCCACACCTTCTTGTGCATGCAGGCGGATGACGTCGATAAAATCTCTGGCGGTCAGCGTATCCAGATCCCGCTGATAGTGGATTACACTGTCATAAACCGGGACGGTGCCGATCATTGCGGAGCATTCCGCGGTCAGTTTGCGGCGGAAGGGACCTGTGTCGCCGTGGCTGGACAGGTCCATGATGGCCTCAGCGCCCATCCCAATGGCGGATTTCACCTTCTCCATTTCCACGTCGTAGTCTTTGCAGTCCTGGGAAACACCCAGGTTGACGTTGATTTTTGTGCGGAGCATGGAGCCGATGCCTTCCGGATTCAGGCATTTATGGTTTTTGTTTGCGGGGATTACGACTTTTCCGCAGGCGACCAGTGGCAGCAGCTCTTCAACGGACATGTGTTCTTTGGCGGCGACGGTTTTCAGCTCCGGCGTGATCATCCGGCGGCGCGCCGCATCCATCTGGGTGGCATAATTTCGCTCCATATCGATTCTCTCCTTCTGATATTCATTTGCATTCGGTGATTTCTGGGGGCAGGGCAAAGGCGTGGTTCAGCGGGCCGCTTCCCTTGCCAAGATCCAGCATTGCGGCCAGCGCGCCGGAGATATATTTCTTGGCCCGCCGAACGGATACGGCCAGTTCACAGCCTTTTGCCAGATTGGCTGCAATGGCGCTGGACAGGGTACAGCCGGTGCCATGGGTGTTCGGATTGCTGATGCGCCTGCCCGGCAGCCACTGAGCCGCCCCATCTGCATACAGCAGATCGTTGGCGTCGCTGACGCTGTGACCGCCCTTGCACAATACAGCGCAGCCGCATTCCCCGCTGATCCGCTTTGCCGCGGCCTCCATGTCGTCCGGATTTTTGATCGGCATGCCGGCCAGAATTTCAGCTTCCGGGATGTTCGGCGTGATCACTGCCGCCAGAGGGAGAAGCTCCCTGCGCAGCGCAGCCACTGCGCCTGCCCGCAGCAGCGGACAGCCGCTGGTGGAGACCATAACGGGGTCAACGACGATGTTGGCGGCGTGATAGGCCCGGAGCCTGTCGGCAATAACGAGGATCAGGCCTGCGGAAGAAGTCATGCCGACCTTGACGGCGTCCGGACGGATGTCTTCAAAAACCGCGTCAATCTGCTGCTGCAGAAAAAGCGGCGTGACTTCCATGATTGCCGAAACCCCGGTCGTGTTCTGGGCGGTCAGCGCAGTGACGGCGCTCATGCCGAAAACACCGTTCATGGTCATTGTTTTCAGGTCGGCCTGGATGCCGGCACCTCCGCTGGAGTCGCTGCCGGCAATGGATAATGCTGTTTTCATAACCGAGCTCCTTTTTCGTTCGATCAGCGGCAGGAGGGAGGCCCTGCGGCCGCCTGCCGCCGTTCCGGTTACAGAATGATTTCTTCCGCCCTACTTTTCAGCGCCCTGACGCCGGAGCGGATGTCGGCGGCAGCAAATACAGCGGAAACCACGGCGAAGCCTGCCATGCCGCCGCCGCGCAGCTGCGGCATGTTGGAAAACGTGATCCCGCCGATAGCTGCCGCAGGGATGGAGACAGCCGCGCAGATGGCGCGCAGCTGCGCGGCAGTGATGCGGATGGCGTTTGTTTTGGTCGGAGAGGGGAAGACCGCCCCCACACCGAGATAATCTGCGCCTGCCGCCTGTGCCGCCGCAGCCTGTGCGACGGTTTTGGCTGTGGCGCCGATGATGAAATCCGGCCCGGCCAGTTTTCTGATCTCTGCGACCGGCGCGTCTTCAATGCCTACGTGGACGCCGTCCGCGCCGCTTTTCAGAGCCACATTTACGCTGTCATTGATAATCAGCGGAACCCCGTAACGGCGGCAAAGGTCACGGACCTGAATGGCCTCTGCTGTGAAGTCGGGTTCAGCCAGACCTTTTTCCCGGAGCTGGATCATTGTCACGCCGCCGATGAGCGCGTCCTCAATCTGTTCCAGCAGCGTTTGTCTGCCTGTCCATGCCCGGTCTGTGACCGCATACAAAAGCAGGTTTTTACGGTTGAATTTCACATTGTTCACCGGCTTTCACAAGAGTTTGCAGGTATTTGCCCGGATCGGGGCATTGCATCAGGCTGCTCATGATGCAGGCGCCGCGTGCGCCGGCCTGCCGTACGGCGCAGAGATTTTCACTGTTGATTCCGCCAATTGCATAGACGGGGACGGAGACGCTGCTGCAGATGCCCTGCAGAAAACCAGGGCCGCGTCCCGGCAGTCCGCGTTTGCAGCCGGTCTGAAAGATGTGCCCGGCGGTGATGTACGTGCAGCCCAGGGCCTGCGCTTCCAGCGCCTCCTCCGTACTGTGACAGGAGGCGCCCAGAATCCGGAAGCAGCGCTTCTGTGCCGCAGTCATACTGCGCAGAACAGGCAGAGGGACATGAATGGCGCCGGCTTTCAGTGCAATGGCGGTGTGCACAAAGCCATGCAGAATACAGGGAACCCGGGCGCTTTGACACAGCGCGAGCACCTGCTGCGCAAGCTGCCTGTATGCCGTCTCTGTCAGATCCTTTTCCCGTAGAATGATGCCCGCCGGGCGGGCGGCCGCAATTTTCTCCAGGCGGTTCAGAAATTCTTCGCAGCAGAGCGTGCGGCTGGTTACACAAATTATGTCAAACATACAGATAATCGTTCAGGACGGGCTGCAGGCCTTTGTCCGCCATGTCTGCGTACATTTCACCGAAGCTTCGGCTGTCGTTGATTTCAAACTGCTCGTCGCCCTGTGCGCCGTCAGCCTGCTTTCCGGTATACTTGCTCTCGTGATCCCCGATGCCGGTGGACACGCCGGCGGAAACCTTGGTGGCGGCGATTTTCACAATGCCGTCCCGGAACCGGGCGCTTTCCCGGGAGGAAACCGTGATGCCTGCAAAAGGCAGGAATATGCGGTACGCGCAGATGATCTGGCACAGCTGTTTTTCGCCCACATCTCGGGGGTTGATTTTATCGTTGTTGATGATTGGACGCAGCCGCGGACAGGACAGGGACATTTCCGCCTGCGGGTATTTCCGCTGCAGGTAGTATACGTGCAGGGCGGTTGCCAGTGCGTCTTTGCGGAAATCGGACAATCCCAGCAGCGCAGAAAAGGCCACGCCGCGCATGCCGCCCATCAGTGCGCGCTCCTGTGCGTCAAAGCGGTAGGGCCAGACGCGCTTATGGCCCAGCAGATGGAGGGCTTCGTACCGGTCTGTGTCATAGGTTTCCTGAAATACCGTCACGTAGTCGGCGCCGCATGTGTGGAGGTAGCGGTATTCATCGGTGTTTACCGGATAGATCTCAAGACCTACCATACGGAAGTATTTCCGTGCGAGCCTGCATGCTTCGCCGATATACCGGACGCTGCTCTGTGTGCGGCTCTCGCCGGTCAGGATCAGGATTTCCTCCATGCCGCTGTCGGCGATCACCTGCATTTCATGTTCGATCTGTTCCATGGTCAGCTTCATGCGGTGGATATGGTTATAGCAGTTGAAGCCGCAGTAAACGCAGTAGTTTTCGCAATAGTTGGCGATATACAGCGGCGTAAACAGATAGACTGTGTTGCCAAAATGCCTGCTGGTTTCCAGCCGCGCCCGCCGGGCCATCTCCTCCAGGAACGGTTCAGCCGCCGGGGACAGCAGAGCCTTGAAGTCTTCAATCGAGCAGACTGTGTGCTCCAGCGCCGTCTGCACATCTTTTGCCGTATAGCGGGTGCAGTCGTAAGCGTTCATGTGCTCCATCACTGACCGGCAGACATCAGAGTGAATTTTCTCCATGCCGGGCAGGTATTCCATATGATTCTTCCTGGAGGAGGGATCGGTTTCCAGCCGGTGTTTTTTGGCCAGCGCTTCCGGGGACAGATACTCAGAGTCAACAAAAAACTGGTTTTCCACTGCGTTCACTCCTTAGTCATGCAGAAATCCGGTCAGCGGGTCAGAGGCGGAAGCGCCGCGGACCAGAACCCGGCCCAGACCGGCAAGGTATGCCTTACGCCCGGCCTCAACAGCCTGCCGGAAGGCAGACGCCATCATCTGCAGATCTCCGGCTGTGGCCAGCGCGGTGTTGGCCATGACGGCGGCGGCGCCCATCTCCATGGCCTCGCATGCTTGGGAAGGCCGGCCGATGCCTGCGTCCACAATGATGGGCAGATCAATTTCATCAATCAGAATCTGGATGAAATCCCGGGTGGCCAGTCCCTTGCTGGAACCGATGGGGGAGGCAAGCGGCATGACGGCGGCCGCGCCGGCGTTTGCAAGGTCGCGGGCGACGTTCAGATCGGGATACATATAAGGCATGACCACGAAGCCCTCCCCGGCCAGCGTTTCCGTAGCCCGGATGGTCTCCTGATTGTCAGGCAGGAGATACTTGGAGTCCCGCATGATCTCAATTTTTACAAAATTGCCGCACCCCAGCTCACGGGCCATCCGGGCGATCCGGACTGCCTCTCCGGCGGTTCTTGCGCCGGAGGTGTTGGGCAGCAGGGTTACGCCCTCGGGAATATAATCCAGAATGTTTTCCTGCTGTCTGGTGTTGGCGCGGCGTACCGCCAGCGTGATGATTTCCGCACCGGCGTCCCGGACGGCTGCCTCAATGAGCTTCAGGGAATATTTCCCTGAGCCGAGGATGAAGCGGGATTTGAATGAATAACTGCCTATGATCAGATTGTCATTGTTCGGCATAGCCATGGATCCTTTCTTTTTGCAGAGTTCTACTGTGCGGTTCAGTCCGCACCTTTTTCCATCTGGTTCCGCAGGTATCTGCGGTATCCGCCGGTGAGGTTCCAGGCGCTGCAGCCGGCGTCCGAGAGCAGTTCGGCAATCTCCCCGCTGACTTCGCCTGTCTGGCAGAACACATAGATGTCCCGGCCTTTGGGAAGCGCATACAGCTGACGGATCTGACTGATTGGAATATTGATTGCGCCGGGGATTGTACCGAGCCTGTACGACGTCTCATCCCGGATGTCAATCAGCAAATCGTTTTCAGAACGGTTTGCCATGTATTTGCAGATGTCTGTTTCCTGTGCCATTGCTTCACTCCCCGGTCTGTTCCTGCGCAGAAGCGGCGCACGCGTATCCTTCGCTGTATTCATTGCGGTTGTCGGACAGAGAGTGAATGACGGGATGTTGTCCGCATACACCGCAGTCCGGATTTGCGCGGAAAACGGCGGAAACGCGGGTGCGCAGCGACAGACCGTCGAAGGTCAGAACTCTGCCGGTCAGCAGTTCCCCGATACCCAGCAGGAATTTGACCGCTTCCAATGCCTGAAGACTCCCGATAACGCCTGTCACAGCGCCGAGCACTCCGGCCTGTGAACAGGCCAGCGTGTCCTCTGCAGGCGGAACATGTCCAAGCAGGCAGCGCAGGCACGGCCCACGGCCGGGGACGTATGTCATGAGCTGGCCTTCAAACCGTACGGCTCCGGCATGAACGTAGGGCTTGCCGGACAGAACGCAGGCGTCGTTGATCAGAAACTTTGTTTCAAACCGGTCTGTGCAGTCAAGAACAATATCGTATGGCGCGATTACGCGCTGGATGTTGTCAGCCGTCATTTTTTCGGAATGCAGCTGAACGGCGACGTCCGGATTGCGGGCTTTGACCGCCAGCTCTGCGGAGCGTGTTTTGAGCATGCCGGTGTTTTCCGCGGTGTGGATAATCTGGCGCTGCAGGTTGGACAGCTCCACGCGGTCGTAATCTGCAATGCCGAGAGTCCCGGTCCCGGCGGCGGCCAGGTACATCAGTGCGCTGGAACCAAGCGCGCCTGCGCCTATGACCAGCACCTTTGACTGCAGCAGGCGTTTTTGCCCGGAAAGCCCGATTTCACGCAGTACAAAATGCCGCGAATAGCGTTCGGCCTGTTCCTCGGTCAGGATCATTTCAGCCACCTCCCACAAAGCTTACAATCTCTATTTCGTCCCCGTCCTCCAGTACGGTTTTGTCATACAGGGACTTCGGCACAATTTCGCCGTTGCGTTCGACGGCGATGCGCTGCAGGCAGTAATCAGCTGTTGCCAGATATTCCGCAAGTGTCCGGCCGGCGGCATCAGAATTGATACCGTTGATTTTGATCATTGCAATTCCTCCAAAAAAAGAATGGGAAGCTCCCAATTTGGAAACTTCCCATTCTGCATATCTCGCACATCCCTACGTTGGCATTATCCAAATCAGGTTCACGGGTCGAAGGCCACACCTTCCTCTCAGCCTGTTGTCCAAGCTCCCCAGTATTCAGTTGCATGCCTATTATACAGCTGTTTTTTAAAATTTCAAGTTTTTTGCCCGGACGGGAAGGCCGCCAGTTTTTGCGCGCGTGTTTTTCGAAAAACCTGCGGAAATAAGAAATACATCTTGACAAACAGTACTATGCGTTATATAGTATTGCGCGAAAGGGGGTAATAAAATGATCGATCCGCAGATGAGACGCGGATTATTGGATATCTGCGTTTTATCCGCCGTCAGCCGCGGTGATTCATACGGCTATAAAATTATTAAAGACATTTCCCCATGCATCAGAATTTCTGAATCGACACTCTATCCGATTCTGCGCCGGCTGGAATCCTCCGGGTGCCTGACGGAATATTCCGTTGAACACAACAGCCGCCTGCGGAAGTTCTATCACATTACGGAGGAAGGGCAAAAACAGATTGACAGCTTTTTGGAGAGCTGGCAGGAGATTGCCGACGTATACAAATATATCAGGGAGGGACGCAGCAGTGACGAAACTTGATTTTCTCAATGCGCTTGAGCGCGGCCTGCAGCAGCTTCCGCAAGAAGAACGGGAGCGGCACTTGTCTTACTATTCCGAGATGCTTGACGACATGATTGAAGACGGAACCGATGAGGAACAGGCAGTGGCCACGCTGGGAGATGCCGGCGCGCTGGCCGGGGAGATTCTGCGTGAGACTTCGCTGCCGGTGCTGGTGAAGTCGCGGGTCAAACCCCAAAAGGGCTGGGATACCGGAAGCATTGTTTTTATGATTCTCTGCTCGCCCATCTGGATCCCGGTGTCACTGGTGCTTCTGAGCCTTGTGCTGACGGTTTACATCTGCATCTGGTCTGTATTTATCGCACTGTTTGCTGTGGCGGCAGGCATTCTGGTTTCCGGCGCAGTGCTGATTGCCGCGCCCTGGTTTGCTGCGCCTGCCGTGGCGCTGCCGGACGGACTGCTTATGGCGGGCGGCGGCCTGATCGTCATCGGATTGGGGATTCTGGCTGTATTGGGCGTGCTTGCGGTCGGAAAAGGGCTTGTCCGTCTGACAGGATTGTTTGCACGCTGGATCCGGTCCCTGTTTATTAAAAAGGAGGCTGCACAATGAGAAAAGGCATGAAGATTACACTGATTGTTGCCGGTGCCCTGATCGCGGTTGGAGTTGTCGTATTTGCAGCGGCTCTTGCGTTCGGTGCAAGCTGGGAGGGTCTGCGCAGCCGCCTCAATAACGGCGTGACAATCGGGGGTTATGAAACGGAACACTGGCTTGACCTTGACAACGGGTATGCGCCGGATGGTGTTTATTCCACGGCAGTTGATGGAATCCGGGGGATTGACGTCAGATGGACCAGCGGACAGGTGACAGTATCGTCCTATGACGGCGCGGAAATCAGATTTACAGAGTCCAGCCCGGACAGATTGACTGCAGATACCGCGCTGCGCTGGGGAATTGTGGACGGCACCCTGGTGATTCAGGCATTCCCCAGGGGAAGCGTCGGCATCCTGCCTGAAAAGCAGCTTGAAGTGCTCGTCCCGAAGACGATGGAGGGCGTAATCGGCGACTTTGATTTTTCCGGAGGCTCTGCCGGACTGCGGGTGACGGATTTCTTTGCTGATGATGCAGAGCTTGACACTGCATCCGGCAGAATTACAGTGGAAAACTCTGTATTTCCGCATCTGAGTGTCGATACAGCTTCCGGAGATGTGCAGATTACCGGTTCACTCGGGAAGACAGAGGTCAATACGGCTTCCGGCGTCATCAGCGTGAGCAATACCGGCGGGGAAACAGAGCTGAAGGTTTCGACAGTAAGCGGAAGCGTAAAGCTGTCGGGGGCATACAGCACGCTGAAAGTCGGTACAACCAGCGGCGACATAACCGGGGAGTCTGCGCAGACCCGCAGTCTGGATGTGGACAGCGTGTCCGGCCGGGTGGAATTCAGCGGCAGCTTTGACAGTGCCGAAGTCGGCACAACATCCGGGGATGTTCAGCTCCGGACGGACAGCTGCCCGGAGGAACTGGAGATAGAGACTGTCTCAGGCTCTGTCCAGCTGACACTGCCGGAAAGCAGCGAGTTCCGTCTTGAGACCGATACCGTGTCCGGCGAACTGACGTGCGATTTCCCGATGATCTATACCGGCGATGGAGAGTATGTCGCAGGCAGCGGAAAAAATGAGTTCAGCATTGAGACGACAAGCGGCGATATAGCGCTGCGGAACAAAAAATAAGCGCTTTTGCGTGAAGACACCCGGCAAGGCCGGGCGTCTCAGGCTATCGGTGAACTATGAAAGAGTGCTGCGGGGCTGAGCAGCTGGGAAGTGCGTGCAAGGGGTAAAGACCCCTTGCACGTTCAATAGAACAGGCTTTTCGAACTTCCTGAAGTGCGAAAAACAGCACACTGCGTGTTGAAAAAGTATTTTCGACACGCTGAGGCGCCGGATGACCCGGCGCCTTTTTTGTGTAATGCTTTTGTGCGGAATGCCGATTCTGGTTGACGGGGCAGAAAACGTTTGTTATGATATAGGCCGCCCGAAGCATAATCAGAAAGAGGCATGAAGGATGAAAACTAAGTTTTTTCACAATGAAAAGCTGTATTATGTGCTGATCGTTGCGGCGTGCGCGATGGTCATGGCCGTGACCATCGGCCTGACGTCCAACTGCTCCAGCTTGTTTTTTATTCCGGTGTCTGAGGGAATCGGCGTGCCGCGCGGCAGCGTGGGCGTCATCAATACTGTGCTGATGATCAGCTATGCCGGCTCATCCATGATGGCCGGATTTGTATACAGGAAATTCAGCATGATGAAAATGTTCCTGTTCTGTGCCGTTCTGATGCCCGTGGGATACGGCCTGTATGCCGCTGCAGATCAGCTGTATCAGTTTTATCTGCTTTCACTGATCATCGGCGCTGCTGAACCGTATGTTTCCCTGCTGCCGGTGGCGCGGATCATCGGCAACTGGTTTTTTGAAAAATCCGGAACCGCACTGGGAATCGCAACGATGGGGACCGGGATCGGCGGAATGCTTTTGGGCTCGCTGTCGGGTGTGTGGATTGAAAGTCTTGGATGGCGGGCTACATATTTGATCCAGGCGCTGATCATGCTGGCTGTGCTGATGCTGACGGGTATTTTTGTCCTGCGTGAAAAGCCTGCGGATGTGGGCTTCAAACCGTATGGAAGCCATGCGCAGCTCCCGGCGGAGGACTGCAGCGGCCGCAGCTTCCGTCAGTACAGGTTCTCGGCAGTGTTTATCATTACGTGTTTTGCAGCGGTTCTGCACGCCGCCGGCTCACAGACAATGGTGTCCGTGCTGGAACCGCATCTGGAAAATGTCGGATATGCCGCGTCAAAAGCGGCTCTTATCCTCTCTGTCTGCATGGGCGTTCTGGCTGTGTGCAAAATCTTTTTCGGCATGCTTCTGGACAAGCTGGGAATCCGCAGGGTTACCTACCTGGGTATAGTCGTCATGGTCATGACGTTTGTCGTCAGCATTTTTGCGCGGTATACGGTGATGATGCTTCTGATTTTCCCGCTGATGGGTTTCGCGTGTTCTTATATTACAGTCGGAATCCCGTATCTGATCCGGAAGGTTTTCGGCGCGCGTGATTATGCGGCGTTTTTCGGCGTGGTTTCTGCGCTGGAGAATCTCGGCAGCTCGGTGATACCGACGGTCAGCGGGATGGTTTACGACGCAACGTCAAGCTATGTGCCGCTTTTTGTCGCAGCGATTATCTTTGTGTCATTTTCCGGCATGCTGTATACATATGTTTTCCGGTGGGTGAGCCGGGAAAAGCGGCAGGCAGCCGCTGCCGGACAGAATGGATGAGTGCAAGCGTTCTCCGGCGTGGCCGTGAGAGCGCTTTGTGCTTGTCAGACAGCCGGAAAAATCCGGCAGGGCACGACAGCTGTGCAAATTGACAAAGTGCCCGGAGAGGTATATAATCGCTTGGAAAATAGCCGGCATGCCGGCTCGGGAGGCGGTTTTATGGATCAGCGCGCGCGGATGCTTGCCGGACTGCCGTACCGGTGTACGGAAAGCAGCCTGCGGGAGGCATATTTCGCCAACCGGCGCAGGGTGTTTGCATTCAACCACTGCCCGCCGGATGATCTTCAGGAGCAGGAGCGGCTTTTCCGCGCGATTGTCGGTCAGGTGGGCGATGATTTCTGTGTCCAGGCGCCGTTTCAGTGCGATTACGGCAGCAATATCCGGATCGGGGATCATTTTCTGGCCAATTATAACTGTGTAATTCTGGATGTGGCGCCGGTTACAATCGGCAGCTATGTTCTGCTGGGGCCGAACGTGGCCATTTATACGGCAGGTCATCCGGTTCATCCACTGTCGCGCCGGTCCGGCTATGAGTATGGAAAGCCGGTTACAATCGGTGATGACGTCTGGGTGGGCGGCAACACGGTGATTCTGCCTGGCGTGACAATTGGGAGCGGCTCTGTGATTGGCGCGGGCAGCGTGGTCACCCGCGACATACCGCCGCTTTCTGTGGCCGCCGGAAATCCGTGCCGTGTGCAAAGAAAAATCACGGATGAGGACCGGAAATACTTTTTCCGGCATGAGGTTTTTGACGTGGACGATTATTGATCCGCCCGCGTCCTGTTTGTGGAAACCGCCGTGCTGCAGCATGGCGAAAAGTATAACGGCTGTGCTCCGGTCAGCGCCGGAGCGGAAGGGAGAATAACTATGATTCAGGCAGGTTCTGCAATTTGCAGCATTACCCCGGACTTTCCGGCTATGATGTGCGGATACCCCACAAGCCAGGTGTCCACCGGCGTACACGATAAGCTCTATGCATCCGCGCTGTATCTGGCATGCGGCGGGCAGGAGTTTATTTATGTCACCAGCGACCTGTGCTACTATTCCCGTACCCGCAGCGACAGGATTGTGGATGCAATTGCAGCGGCGACAGGCGTGGACAAAAAGCATATCATCCTCTGCGCCATCCACACGCACTCCGGCCCTATGCCCAGCTGCAATCCCTATGAGGAGAGCCTCGGCGCAGAGATGTATCCCGAGTACATGGATCAGGTGATGGAAAAGATCGCAGGAATTGCCAAAGAAGCGAAGGAGACGGCTTTCCAGGCAAAGATCGGCTATGGCACCGGCTATTGCGGAAAAGAGCAGGGCGTCGGCGGAAACCGTCATAACCCGGATTACAAAGCGGATCCCTCCGTTTCCGTCCTGGCAGTGCAGGATATGGACGGCACGCTCCGCGCCTGCCTGACCAACTACGCGCTGCATCCCACTGTGCTGCACGCGGACAATTCCCTGATTTCAGCGGACTATGTGGCCTATACCCGGGTCGCGGTCAATGAGAAGTATCCGCAGGCGGTATTCGGCTTTGTGCAGGGCTGCTCCGGAAACCAGTCCACACGTTTCTTCCGTCATGGTCAGACCTTTGAGGAAGCGGAGCGTATCGGCCGCGCCATCGGCGGTGCGGTGACGGATGTTCTTGAAAACATGCAGTTCAGCGCAGATGATGTGAAGATTGCATTTGCGGATCTGGATTTCTATCCCAGCCAGCTGCGGGAGATTCCCGCTCACGCGGATGCGGTGGCCAACGCGGAGAAGGCAAAGCGTGAGTATGACGAGCTGATCGCAAACAACGCGCCGTACTCCATCTGCCGCAGCGCAGAATGCACGCTCATCGGCGCAAATCAGCTGGTCAAGCATGCTTTTGAAGCGGAAAAGTACGGCAAGGAAGCCTGGCTTGCAAACGGACTGCCGGTGCGGATGCGTGCCGTGCGCGTGGGCGACTGGGCGGTCTTCGCGGTATCCGCAGAGATGTTCGTGGAGATCGGCCTGGCCATCAAGGAGGCGTCCCCCTTTAAAACGACCTTTGTTTCCACGGTTTCCATGGGCACCACCATCGGCTACATTTGCTCCGACTACGCCTATGACCAGTACTGCTATGAGCCGCAGAGCTCCATGTTCTGCCGCGGTATCGCAGGCGAAATCAGCGAAGCGGCAGGGAAGCTGCTGCAGAGCTTGGCATAACAGGAAAGACATAATATACAGAGCGGCAGGTTTCATACCCGGAACCTGCCGCTTTTTTGCGTTCCTTTCCGAAAGAAATTGCCGGGAATCTTAAAAAATCCTTTTACAATGCGGGGGAATGTGGTATGGTGTATAAAACAGAATAGACTGCGCAGTGTCCCGGCCGTGCTGCCTGCGGCAGACGCCGGGATGAGGAAATTCGGTTCAAGTCCGAAACGTGCCGGCACTGTAAGTGTGAGGCCGCTGCCTAAACGCCGCATGGCGCTGGATGTGAATCCGTCATTGGGGAGACCTGAGAAGACGGGCAGCAGGACGCAGGCGGGAGACCGCCCTATCACAAGTCAGGAGACCTACTGTGTTCAGTTTTGTGCCGGGAGCACTCCCGGTATCGTGTCGTGCACAGAAAAGTCCGGCTGTGGCAGTTTTGCCGCAGCTTTTTTGCTGTTTTGGGAAAGGAGAAATCCGTATGAAAGCAAAGAAATTCAGACGCATTGTGTCGCTCGCTCTGGCGGTAGTACTGGCTCTGGGGCTGTGTGCCGGAGCATCTGCCGCCGACAGCCGTGTTCAGACCTGCGCGGAGGAGACGGCAGCGTTCCTGGCAGAGTCAACGGCGCAGCCGCAGCCGGGACAGGCCGGCGGCGAGTGGCTGGTGATCGGTCTTGCCCGCAGCGGCCTGGAGGGCAGCAATGCGTATTTTTCCTCTTATGCGGACGCTGCTGAAAAGTATGTGGCGGATTGCGGCGGCGTTCTGAGCGCACGCAGATATACCGAGTACTCCCGCATGATCCTTGCGCTGACGGCGCTGGGCCGCAGCTGCACGGATGTGGGCGGCTACAACCTGCTGACGCCTCTCGGCGATTTTGAAAAAACGGTGCTGCAGGGCATCAACGGCGCGGCTTTTGCACTTTTGGCTTTGGACTGCGGCGGCTATGCCATGCCGGAGAATTCCCAGGCTGCGGTACAGGCCACGCGTGAAATGTATCTGTCATATATGCTCTCCCGCCAGCATGCGGACGGCAGCTTTGGCCTGACGGACCGGTCGGATCCGGACGTGACGTCCATGGTGCTGACTGCGCTGGCGCCTTATCAGGGCCAGCCGGAAGTGGCGGCGGCCGTACGCAGCGCGGTGGAGTATCTCTCTGCTGCACAGGATGATGACGGCGGTTTTTCCAGCTGGGGAACCGCCAATACGGAGAGCACGGCGCAGGCGGTGATTGCGCTTTGCGCGCTGAATATCCCCGTAACGGACGCGCGCTTTGTGAAAAGCGGCGGCACGCTGGTCGATGCGCTCCTGCGCACGTATACGCCGGGCAAAGGCTTCGCGCACCTGGCGGACGACGGGGAGGACAGGATTGCGACTGAACAGGCCATGCTGGCGCTGGCAGCTTTGCTGCGCTTTGAAAAGGGCAGTACGTCCCTGTTTGATATGCGTGACGTTCCGGCCGGCCTGAGCGGAAAAAATGCGGATGTGCATGCCATGCTGGTGACCTTGCCGGGTTGTGATTTTTTCGACACGGCAGCGCACCCCTCCGGCACGGCGATCCGCGCGCTGGCGGAGCGTGAAATTGTGGACGGTTATGATGACGGTTCATTCCTGCCCGGTAAATCCATGAGCAGGGCGGAATTTGCGGCCATTGTCGTCCGGGCGCTGGGATTGACGCCGAAGACGGGCGGACCGTTTAAGGATGTGCCTGCAAACCAGTGGTATGCGCCGTATATCGGAACGGCCTATGCGTACGGCATTGTTGACGGTGTGGCAGATGACCGCTTTAATCCGGCGGGAACCATTACACGGCAGGAGGCGGCGATTATGGTCAGCCGTGCCGCGCGCCTGTGCGGACTGGATACTTCTGTTTCCGCTGAGGATGCCGCGCAGATTCTTGCGCAGTATCCGGATGGCGCGCAGGTGTCCGACTGGGCGGCGGTGTATGCGGCGTGGTGCTGCAGGAGCGGAATTTTCGATTCCTCGATGACGCAGCTGCGCCCGAAGGATCAGACGCTGCGCGGGGAGATGGCGCAGATGCTGTTCAATATGCTGGGCAGCGCGGAACTTCTGTGAGGTGTGAGCCAATGACATGGATTCGGAAAAACAAATGGTGGCTGGCAGGCGGCCTTGCTGTGATTGTTCTTCTGGCGGCTGCGTTTTTTGCCGGCGGCAGCCCGTCCGGAGAAAAGCCGGCGGCAGATGATGCACTGGACCAGTCCGCGCAGACGGACGGAACGGCAGATGATGCGGCGGAAACGCAGGTTCAGGCTGACATTCCGGCTGGCAAAGAAGACGGCGGCAAACAGGGGAACGCTTTGCCGGAGGAAAACGACGCCGCGGAGAACAGTGCGGAGCAGACAGCTGATCAGAAGCCGGCACAGACCGGAAGCAGCGGGGAGTCCGGGAGCGGCGAAAAGGCGCCGGATGCTTCTGATCCGCAGCAGGGGTCGGCGCAGGAAAAGCCCGACGTCCAGCCGGAGCCTGACCCGGAGCCGCAGCCTGATCCCGAACCCGAACCCGAACCTGAACCGCGGACGTGCACAATTTCGGTTTCCTGCGCGACTCTCCTGAATAATCTGGATAAGATTTCTTCCGGTGTGCAGAGCCTTGTGCCGGGCGACGGTTGGGTTCTTGCACCGGTTGAGGTTGAGCTTCAGGACGGAGAGACGATTTTTGATGTCCTGCAGCGTGTTCTGCGCGAAAAGGGCATTCATATGGAGTACTCAAACTCTCCGATTTACTCAAGTGCGTATATTGAAGGAATTGCCAATATATATGAATTTGACGCGGGCGAGCTTTCCGGGTGGATGTACAGTGTCAACGGTGTTTATCCGCAGTACGGCTGTTCCAGAACGGCGGTTGAGGACGGCGACGTGATCTGCTGGCGGTATACCTGTGATCTGGGCGCTGATATCGGAGGCAGCAACTTCTCATAAGATGAAAAACGGCGATTCTTTTTCCGGACTTCACCCTGTGGTGAACTTTGCCTATTTTGCGGCAATACTGCTGCTGACCATGTTTTTTATGAATCCCGTATGCCTGGTAATCACACTGGCAGGCGCGGCCGCATATGCTGCCGCGCTTTTCGGCATGCGTTCGCTGCTGAAGCGGACGGCCGTTCTGCTTCCGTTGATGCTTGTGACTGCGGCCATCAGCGTCGCATTCAATCACAGGGGCGTTACGGTTCTGGCCTGGCTGCCGAACGGTAATCCGCTGACGCTTGAGTCTGCCGTCTACGGAGCGGCTGCGGCGGTGCTTCTTGCTGCGGTCATCAGTTGGTTTGCGTGCTGCAATGTTGTGCTGACGTCGGACAAGTTCGTATATCTGTTCGGCCGGATCATCCCATCCATGTCGCTGCTGCTGTCGATGACGCTGCGCTGTGTCCCGCGCTTCAGGACACAGGCTGCCGTGGTCGCCAACGCCCAGCGCTGCATTGGCCGCGGGCCGGATCAGGGAAATCTGCTGCAGCGCATGGGCAACGGTCTGAAAATTTTTTCCATTCTGGTTACCTGGGCGCTGGAGAATGCAGTGAATACGGCGGACAGCATGAAAAGCCGCGGGTATGGCCTGCCGGGAAGGACGGCATTTTCCATTTATCGCTTTGACCGGCGCAGCGCCGCAGTGCTGGCGCTGGTTTTGGCAGAAGGGGTGTATGTGGCGGCCGGCGGTATTGCCGGTGCGCTGAAATGGAGCTTTTATCCGGCGCTGGCCGGCGCGCCGCTGAACGGATACAGTCTCAGCGTTTATGCAGTATTTTTCCTGCTGTGCGTGCTGCCGGTGGGGATTGATCTCTGGGAGGACAGAAAGTGGACGCATTTGAAATCAGAGGTTTGACATTTTCATATCCTGAGCAGGCGCGTCCGGCGATTGAAGAGATCAGCCTGTCTTTGCCGGAGGGATCGTTGTCTGTGCTTGCAGGGCCTTCGGGCTGCGGCAAATCCACGCTGCTGCGCCTGCTGAAGCCGGCGCTGTCGCCGCACGGGCGGCGGACGGGTGAGATTCTGTTCATGGGCGCGCCGCTGGAGAAGCTGGATGAGCGGCGGCAAAGCAGTGAAATCGGATTTGTGCAGCAATCCCCGGACGGACAGATCGTCACGGACAAGGTTTGGCATGAGCTGGCCTTCGGCCTGGAGAGCCTGGGGATGGATACGCCGTCAATCCGCGCCCGCGTCGCGGAGATGGCAAGCTTTTTTGGAATTCAGGGTTGGTTTCACCGGGATGTTTCACAGCTTTCCGGCGGCCAGAAGCAGCTTCTGAACCTGGCGTCTGTGATGGCGATGCAGCCGCGCGTGCTGATCCTGGACGAGCCGACAAGCCAGCTGGATCCCATTGCGGCCAGCGACTTTCTGGCGACAATTGTGAAAATCAACCGGGAGCTGGGGACCACAGTGCTGCTGACGGAGCACAGACTGGAGGAAATCCTGCCCTGCGCGGATATGCTGTTCGTTCTGGATGCAGGCAGGCTTGTCAGCAGCGGGGCGCCGCAGGCGGTTGGACAGCAGCTGCGCAGTCAGAATAATCCGATGTTTTTTGCCATGCCGGCGCCGATGCGGATTTATGCGGCCGTGCAGGATGCGCAGGACTGTCCTGTCACCGTCCGGGACGGCCGGCTCTGGCTGGCCCGTTATGCAGAAAACCATCCGCTGCGTCCGCTGCCGCAGACGGCGCCGCCGGCAGGCGGCGAAACAGTCGTCACTGCCGAAGACGTCTGGTTCCGCTATGAAAAGGACGCGCCGGATGTGGTGCGCGATTTTCAGCTCTCTGTTAAAAAGGGGACGTTTTATGCCATACTGGGCGGCAACGGCGCCGGAAAAACCACTGCGCTGAGCCTTTTGGCCGGTGTGCGCAGGCCTTACCGCGGGAAAATCGGCATTTCCGGAAAAACAGCGCTGCTTCCGCAGGATCCGCAGACGCTATTTGTACACAATACGGTGGCACAGGAGCTGGACGAGATGTTTGAGGACGCGCAGCTGTCCGGGCAGGCCCGGCAGGATGCGCTGTCTGCAGCGGTCCGCCTGTGTCAGCTGGATCACCTGCTGGAGCGGCATCCATATGATCTTTCCGGCGGTGAGCAGCAGCGTGCGGCGCTGGCGAAGGTGCTGCTGACGCAGCCTGACATCCTGCTGCTGGACGAGCCGACCAAAGGCCTGGACGCCGGCTATAAACGGCAGCTGGCTGCGCTTCTGCGCGCGCTGCTGCAGCGCGGCGTGACGGTTGTTATGGTCAGTCACGATGTGGAGTTCTGCGCAGAATATGCGGATGAATGCGGTTTGTTCTTTGACGGAGGCATTGTCTCCGCCGGACCGCCCCGGGCGTTTTTCTCGGGCAACAGCTTTTATACAACGGCGGCCAACCGGATGGCCAGACAGCTGCTGCCGGAGGCGGTTACCTGCGCCGATGTGATTGAGGCATGCGGCGGAACCGTGCCGCCTGCGCCCGAACCGCCGCAGACCGGCGGCGCGGAGCCGTTCCGTGCGGCCCCAGCGGCGCGGACTGAAGCTGCCGGCGGCAGAAAGAAACTGCCGGCCTGGCGGGCGGCAGCTGCGTGTGTCAGCGCTGCGGCCGCGCTGCTGGCCTTTCTGCATACCATGTCTGTGATAGAGCTTCCGGCGCTTTTCGGCACGGGCAGCGGCGGCTATGCGGCGCTGCTGGCATCGTTGATTGTTCTGGTCGCGTCTGTCTGCCGGAGAGGGCAGCGGCCGACGGCTCAGCTGCGGCGGGAAAAGCTGCCGAAGCGGACGGTGTGCGCGGCGGCGGTGATTCTGCTCTGTATTCCGCTGACCATTCTGGCAGGTGTTTTTCTGCTGGACGACAGGAAATATATGTTCATTTCGCTTTTTGTCCTCCTGGAGACCATGCTGCCCTTTGCGCTTGTTTTTGAGGGGCGCAGGCCAAAAACGCGGGAGCTTGTGACCATTGCCGTTTTATGTGCGCTGGGCGTTGCGGGCCGTGCTGCATTTTTCATGCTGCCGCAGTTCAAGCCGGTGGCAGCCATAGTCATCATTGCGGGCGTTGCATTGGGAGGAGAGGCTGGATTCCTGGTGGGCGCAGTGACCATGCTGGTCTCCGATATGTTTTTCGGGCAGGGGCCGTGGACACCGTGGCAGATGTTTGCCATGGGTCTGATTGGCTTTTTATCCGGCGTCCTGTTCAAAAAGGGTCTGCTGGGCCGGGACCGGGCAACGCTGGCCGTGTTCGGCGCGCTGAGTGCGCTGCTGATCTACGGCGGAATTGTGAATCCCGCTTCCGCGCTGATGTGGCAGGCGGAGCTGAATTGGCAGACGGTTCTGGCCTACTATATTTCCGGATTCCCGATGGATGCGATTCTGGCGGCAGCCACAGCTGCTTTTTTGTTGGTTTTCGGAGAGAGCATGCTGGAAAAGCTGGACCGTATCAAGGTGAAGTATGGCCTGGTGGAGCCGGAACCCGGCCGGTGACACAGAAACCGCCGCTGCGGGCAGAAAGGGTGTCCCTGCTGCGGACACATGCTTTTCCCGCAGCTCCGACGTCGGGCAAACTGCAGCCGGATGTGCGCCTGCCCGAAAGAGTGAAAACAAAAACAGCCTGCAGAATCCTTTTCTGCGGGCTGTTTCTGTATATTCTGATGCTGCTTTTATGAAACATATCTGGAGAGAAAATCCTGCAGTTCCTTTTTGAGGCGCGGCGTGTCCACCAGAAAGCTCAGGCCGTGTCCTGCGCCCTCGACAAGGACGAGACGCTTGGGCGCCGTGCAGCGGGCATAGCACGCCTCCGTCATCTCACAGGGAACGAAAGCGTCCGCCAGCCCGTGAACAAATAAAACCGGCAGCGTATTTGTTTCCATAGCGGCATATGTGGAGTAAGCGTCTATGGAAAAGCCTGCGCGGTGTTTTGCATAGAACGCAATGGCAGGCAGGATGATGATGGGCGGCACATGATAATCGCTGCGGATGACCTTGCGCAGAATGTCGGCAGGGGAGGAAAAACCGCAGTCTGCAATGATGCAGCGCACACTGTCCGGCAGCTTCTGGCCCGCGGCCATCAGAACGGTTGTCGCGCCCATGGAGAGACCGGAAAGAATCTGAGGGCAATCGTCTCCGAAACGCCGGGCGCACCAGCGGCTCCACAGAACACAGTCGTCTTTTTCGCGGATGCCGAAGGTTATGAACCGTCCCTGGCTCTGACCGTGGCTGCGCTGATCAGGCAGCAGCAGGCTGTAGCCCAGGTTGTAATAATACTCGGCTGCGCCGCTGGCGTCGATGTCGGCGTTGGAGCGGTAGCCGTGGAAGAACAACAGAATGCCCTTGGCTTCCGGATGCAGATAAAGTCTGGCGGAGAGCTGCAGGCCGTCAGAGCTGGTGATGGACACGCGCTCCGTCACCTGGCTGCGGATCCAGGCCTCGCCGGCCGTAAGCGTATCGCGGTATTTTGCGCGCACGCCCTTGATGTAGTCGCTGGGAGCGGAGGCAGAAGCGCGCACAATGGCAATTCTGAAGCAGATTGCGCCGGCGGCAAGCCAGAGCACAACCAGAGCGGCCAGTATGACCACGCAGATGAGAAACAGTTTCATAAAAGCGCCTCTTTGTATCAGGCATGTTGACCATGCGGTGTTTATTCAGATTATACGCGGCTTTCAGGGAAATGTAAAACAAAAATAAATCAGTCCCCTCCGGCGTGCCGAAGGGGACTGATTCAAAATTCGGATTGTGTCAGTCGGCAATGCGCTTGGCGCCCCACCATACGCGGGTGTAATAGCTGCTGTTCAGGCTGCTGACGATGACGCCAACCTTGGAGGTAGAGGCATGGACGAAGTTGCCGTCGCCGATGTACATACCGACGTGCGTGACGCCGTAGCCGTCAGAAGAGAAGAACACGAGGTCGCCGGGCTGCAGTTCGGATTTGGAGACAGAGTAACCGTTGTTTTTGTACTGCTGGGAAGCGGTACGGGAGATGCTGTAACCGAACTGTCCGCAGACATAATAGGTAAGCCCTGAGCAGTCGAAGCCGCGGGAGGGGCTTTCTTCACCGTAAACGTAGCTGTAACCGACAAACTGGAGGGCGTACTGCGCCATCTTTTCACCGGTGGACAGGGACGTGGAGGTGGAAGAACTGCCGCTGCTGGAAGAAGAAGCGGAACTGCCGGTGATGGTGAACAGGTCAGAACGGATGTAGCCTGTGCTGCCGTTGTACTGAACCTTATACCAGCCGTTGTTGATTCCGATTACATTCATGGAAGTTCCGCTGTAATATGTACCCATAATGCTGTAATCCGTGCTGGGGCCGCTGCGCATCCGCACGCCGCTGGCAGAGACCTGACCGCCGGCATTGAAGTTCTCGGCAGTGAGGATGTTGATCAGATAATCGGTGGAAACATAACCGACCGTCCCGTTGTAATTGATCTTGTACCAACTGTCACTGGTGCGCTCGAGAATGACAATGATTTTTCCGTTGGGAATGGAACCAACCACGGAGTTTGACGTACCGGGGCCGGATCTGATATTCAGTGAGGTGGCTTTCACTGTTGCGGCGCCATATGCAATACTGCTTGCGGAAGCAAAGGAACCGACACACATAAGCATGCTGGCCAGAACCAGAACGACCGCGATCATTTTCTTGAAGTTTTTCATAGTTTATCCTTCCTGATCGTTTACTTCGTGGAAAGCGCCCGTTCGAGCCAGACGGAAGCGACATCCATCGCAGCGTAGAGGCTTTCCTTCTCAGTCTTCTTTACAACTCTGTCTCTGGACTTCAGGTCCGGATCTGTATACTGCAGCTGAACAATGACTTTGTTGGCCACATCCATATCGTCTTCCTTTTTGGAAGAGATCACCTGGAGCATGATGATGTACTTGTCCGCCATGCTGCCGTAATAGATGAGGTTGTCTTTCCTTCGCAGCGGATGACCACGGAATTCCAGAGCTTCTGAAAGATCATTTTTTCCTGCCATATACTGTCCTCCCATAAAAGTAACTAAATTGTAACATGTTGTTTCTTGTTTGTCAACGGCAATGGAGAATAAAAATATAAAAAACTTCAATAAAATACATGTTAAAATTGGAAAAATGTCCATATTTTGCCAACAATTTTAGATAAAATGACAATTTATTGGCGAAATATGGAAATTGTTACGATTTGTATCCTGCTCCGTTTTTGCATCTGCCCGGCGCAGATGCGCGGCCGGGCAGATGCAAAACAGCATAGATCCGGTTTAAGCAGTGCCCGATGCATATGCGGAAAACAGCAGGATACAGTCCGAAAAAGAAAGCCCCCTGCGCAGATGTGCCGCAGGGGGCCGGCATTTTTTGCCTATTTTTCCAGGTAGTTGATCACGAGCTCCTGCAAAAGCTCATCGCGGTCCAGCCGGCAGATCAGTGCGCGGGCATTGTTGTAGTTTGTGATATAGGTCGGATCTTCCGACAGGATGTAGCCGACAATCTGGTTGACGGGATTGTAGCCCTTCAGCTTCAGGGAGCTGTAAACGGACGACAGAATTTCCCGCATTTCCGCATGCTTATCGATGACGTCAAATTTTCTTGTGAATTCGTCCATTTGAACACCTCCGTTGCACAGACTGCCCATTTTCACAGTACGTCTCTATTATAATACCAATTCAGTCCGGCTGTAAAGGCCTGCACACGATTTTTAGCAGGATTTGCCGGAAGATTCAGAAAATACCGGAGCCTGGTTTTTTAACCATTATGTGCAGTTTTCTGAAAAAATATGCTCGGATTGTATAAATTTTCCATTTTTCAGGCAGAAAACCACGTAGTCTTTCCCACGTATTTCCGCAGCGTCGCCAAAGCAGAACACAGGCATCAGAGGAAACGGCGCATCTGCGTCCACCGGAACTGCCAGCAGAAGCTGCGCCCGGTCTCCGCTGGCGAGCAGATCTGTCCTGCCGCGACAGGAGGCGGTCAGGGCGCTGTCCTCGAAGACCAGATCATGTCCGGCGGCTGTACGCCAGGCACAGGCGCTGTCCGGCCGGGTGATTTGGGCGGCCTGTGATGCGGATGACAGAAAGCATGATTCGATCGATGATAGTCCGAGCCGCATCAGCGCGTTTTTGGTAAAGCGCTTTCGAAGATGTAATCCGCCGCCTTCCGGCATCAGGACGCCGATGGCCACGGGAACGCCGTCCGAAACACAGAACAGTCTTTGAATTTCTCCGCTGCTGCCGGCGCTGCAGCGGCACTCAAACACGGTGTTCAGGCCGCTGATTGAGACAGTCAGCGTCCCAACACGGCGCTCAAGGAAGGATACATCGTAAATGCCGCACAGTGGATCCACCGCAATGACCTCCAAAAACCAAAATCGCGCATATCACAGACCGCAGTCTATGATATGCGCGTAAGGAGCGGTGCAGAACTCAGCCGATGGTATATGTACCGCGGACAAGAAGCTTCGTCGTACCGGCGGTGGCTTTGATGCCGTTTCCGGCGATTGTGACCATATACAGGTGGTTGGTGGTCAGGCTGGTGCCGGAGGAGGAAACAGATGTGCCGTCCGTGGTGTCGATCAGCCTGGGACTGTCGTCACCGGTGCTGACAGCCGAGCCGATGCGCAGCATCAGCTCAGTGCCTGCGCTGCAGGTCAGGGTTTGTCCGCTGGACAGGGTGACCAGCTTGAATGCGTTGTCTCCGTCCTGAATGTCAGCCAGTTTTGCATCAAGCAGGGCGGATAATTCAGCTGACGCCTGGTCGATGGCGCTGTCCAGCTGGTTTTCAATGTCGTTTTTAACAGTCTGGTTCAGGTAGCTCATGGTGACAAGCGGATCGCTTTGCGAGCCGAACGAGGAAGTGGCGACGGCGACGCTGACGCCGGCAACAAAGACCACCAGCAGCAGAACGCTGACGGCAATGGTGAATTTCTGTTTTTTTGTCATTGGTATGTACCTCCAAGCGGTTGCGCTTTCGTGATGCGGGGGAGACGGGCTCCCCCGCACAATGCTTATTGCTGCAGCCCGAAACTCACGGCAATGGCGTTGTCCACGCGGTTCATCAGCGTGTCGTCCAGCTTGCCCATGCGCTCCTTCAGTCGTTTCTTGTCAATTGTACGAATCTGCTCCAGAAGCACGACGGAGTCACGGGTCAAACCATAGGATTTGGCTGCCAGCTCAATGTGAGTCGGAAGCCGGGCCTTGTTGATTTGAGAGGTGATGGCCGCCGCAATCACCGTGGGACTGTGCTTGTTACCGGTGTCGTTCTGGACGATGAGAACAGGCCGCATGCCACCCTGCTCACTGCCGACAACAGGACTCAGGTCGGCATAGTAGATGTCTCCTCTTCTTACTCCGTTGATCACACATCTTCACTCTCCGACAAAGATTATAACGGCCGGGCAACATGGTGTCAGTTGAAGCAATATGTACCCGACTGCTATAATTCTTTCACAAAGCGGAAGAAAATATACAGCATTTGCCGCAAATCCACTGCCGCCGGAGCGTATCTGCTCCGGTTTATCCTATGCGGCGGCGGATGCGGCGGTGCATCCGCATACAGTTTACCATTTTGCAGTTTTTTTCGCAATCCCTGCGGGGAAAGTTTTTCTGTTTATGATTTATGATGCGGTATCGGCCACGTCGCGGAAAACGCATGTAATCACAACCGCATTACCGTTGACAAATTCTGCGGTGACGGGAATCCAGGTCTCCCGGTCAAACCATGTGCGCAGCAGCACGCCGTCAATGTCAAAATCCACCTGCAGCGCGTCGATGCCCATGACGCTGTCGTATCCGGCGGCGGAGATGTAGCCGCTGCACCACTGGCGCAGCATAACGGGAATGCAGTCCACAGGAGAGAGTCCGTCAGGCGAAAGAGCGCCCGTATACAGCTCGGCGCCGTCGTAACGAAGCGTAACGCCGTCTTCAAAAGAAACGTCGGCCTGAATTCCTGCGACTGTCTCCGGCGCCAGCACTTCAATCCGGCCGCCGGCTATGCTGCCGGAGTAAAGCAGAGTAAATTCAAAAATTGTACCGCCGTAGTCAGCTGTGACATCTGCCGTAATGGACAGCGCCTGGGCGCCGCTGTAAAAGGCGCGGATGTCTTCAAACAGTGCCAACGGCCCCTGCCCGGTACAGGAGGAGAGAAAGAAAAGTGCAAAAGATGCAAAAAATGCCATAAAACGGCGCATATGCCGTCACCCCGCTGCGTTTTTCAGTACCTCAGCCAGCATGCAGATCATATCCGAGGGCGTCATGGCGTATTCCCCATCGGCAGCGGCGCACAGGTCGCCGGCCTTTCCGTGCAGGCAGACGGCTGCCGGAACCGCAGTTTCAAGCGGCAGCTTCTGGGCGAGGAAACCGGCGATCATACCGGCAAGCACATCGCCGCTGCCGCCCTTGGCCATTCCGGGATTTCCGGTGGTGTTCAGATAAACCGTGCCGTCAGGGAAGGCGGTTACTGTGCGGTGGCCCTTTAAAACCACCGTGCAGTGATGCGCTGCGGCGAAAGCTCCGGCGGCGGTAAGCCGGCTTTGGCCGGCAAGCTCAGGAGCAAGACGCGCAAATTCGCCGGGATGCGGGGTCAGAATGATCGGACATGTGGCTTCGTCCAGTAAATCTATATGTCCGGCGATGGCGTTTATGCCGTCGGCATCCAGAACGAGCGGACAGCGGCAGCTGCGCAGAAGCGCACGCACTGCGGTGCTGACGCCGGCGCTGCGGCCGAGACCGGGACCGGCCAGACATACATCAGCCGTTTTCAGGCGGTTCAAAAGCTCCGGAACAGCCTCTTCTGTCAGACGTCCGTCTGTGCCGGGCAGGGGAAATGGCATGGCCTCATCGCTTTTGACGGCGGCAATGGCGTAGATTTCCTGCGGTACACCCAGAAAAACGAGACCTGCGCCGCTGCGTACGCAGGCGCGGGCGGCAAGAACAGGTGCGCCCGTGTAACCCACGCTGCCGGCGACGATCAGACAGCGGCCAAAGTCGCCTTTGTGCGCATCCGGCCGACGCCGGGGAAGGGCGGCGTCCGCATCCGTGAAGGCGAAAACATCTGCACTGCCTGCGGCGTCAAGCGCCTCGCGGGGGATACCGATCTGCCTGACGAGAAGCCGGCCGCAGTACAGACAGCCGGGTTCCGTGTAATGCCCGGGCTTCGGCGCGGTGAATGTGACTGTTACATCTGCCCGCACGGCGCTGCCCAGAACGCAGCCTGTGTCCGCTGCGATTCCGCTGGGAATATCTGCCGCGACAACCGGCGCGGGAGAGGCGTTGATGCACGCGACGGCCTGCGCGGCGGATGCGCGCAGAGGCGCGTTGAGGCCAATGCCGAACATGGCGTCAATGATGACGCCGCATGTGTTTACATAATCCAGGATATCTGCACGCGCAGGGTCAAAATCTTCCAGCCTGCCGCCGGCATGCTGCAGGCGCAGCTCCATTGCGGCGGTGTCACCGGTCATCTTTTCCCGGCGGCCGGTGAGAAAGACCCGCACATCCATACCGAGATTCAGCAGATGTACGGCGGCGCCGATACCGTCCCCGCCGTTGTTGCCGCTGCCGCAGAACACAGCTGCACGGCTGCTGCCTTCCATCAGACCAAGCGCCGCTTCGGCCACAAAGTCGGCGGCTGTGTCCATCAGCTGCAGCGACGGAATGCCCAGCTGATGAATGGCGTAGTTGTCCGCTGCGCGCATCGCTGCGGCGGAATAAAGCTTAATCATATGCGGCTCCTTCCATCAGCCTTTGATTTTGTCCGGATTCAGGTGACGGCGCAGCAGATCCAGAACTTCGTTTGTCGGTTCGATGATCACAACGACCCGCTTGCCCAGACCAATGTCGACAAGCACCAGCCAGCAGTTGTCGTAGTTGATATAGCTGGAAGCGTCCAGCGTTTTTTTTGCGTTTTCCTGCAGACGCCGCAGGGCCGGTACAGAGTAGTGCTCCAGGGACAGAACGTTTGTGGCGGAAAAGGTAATGTAATTTTTCCGGGAGGAGCGGCCCTGAATTCGTGTGATTTCAAATTTTCCGTTTACGACTCTGTATTCGAACTCGGTCAGTGCATATTTGGCCAGTGCATTTACGGAGAAGAGGCTGGCCAGCATGGTTATTATGGCGGCAATTGCGGCATAGTCCGGGTTGATGATATAAAGAAAAGCAAAATAAACGAGAACGCTCAGCGCAAAACCACCGCCGAAAATGACAATGGATTTCAGTGTGTTGGCAGAACGTTTGCCGCAGCGGATATACTGCTCGGCAATCAGGGGTTTATTCTGGTTCATGTGAGATCCTCCAATGAATAGGTTTCAGCTTTCCTGGGTTCATACAGCCTTGTTCAGATTATATTTCAATCCGGAAAATTAGTCAATTTTATTATTGCCAATGAACAGAATCTGTGTTATAAATAAGATTAATGCAGAAATCATACAGATTACGCGATGAACGGGAAGATGACGCATCTGATGGTCACAAAAGAGAGGGGCTGCCACCGGCTGAAAGCGCCCTGTGTCCTCTGCGTCCGGTTCGCCCGGAAGCGCCGGCCAATCCCCGGCGGCCGGCCCCCGATACAGGGCCCTGTGAGTGCGGCGCGCTGCGCCGAATTCGGGTGGTAACGCGGAAGAGCGCTCTTTCGTCCCGGTCAGCCGGAACGAGGGGGCTTTATTTTTTGCAGATTATTACAGGTAGGAAGGGAAAAAGCGATGAAGGAAAAACTTGAGCAGATCAAGGCTGAAGCAATTGCCGCGCTGAACAGCGTCGACCTGCCGGCAGACCTGGAGAACGTCAGAGTTCGTTTCCTGGGCAAAAAAGGCGAGATGACGGCCATTCTCAAGCAGATGGGTTCTCTCTCCCCGCAGGAGCGTCCGGTTATCGGCCAGCTGGCAAATCAGATCAGAAGCGAAATTGAAAAGCAGATTTCCGATACGGCTGCGCGTCTGGAAGAGAAGCATCTGGAAGAGCGCATGAAAAAGGAAAAGCTGGATGTGACCATCCCCGGTACGCCGGTGGCATTCGGCCATAAGCATCCCATGAGCATTCTGCTGGACGAGGCAAAGGATTTTTTCATCGGAATGGGCTTTACCATTGCGGAAGGTCCGGAGGTGGAGCTGTCCGTCTATGATTTTGACAAGCTGAATATCCCCGAAGGCCATACTGTGCGTGAGTGGCAGGATACTTTTTATATTACCGAGGATGAAAAAATTCATCTGCGCTGCCAGACAAGTCCGGTGCAGGTGCGCGTGATGGAAAAGCAGAAGCCGCCCATCCGTATCATTTCTCCGGGCCGCGTTTACCGCAAGGACGAGGTGGACGCCACCCATTCCCCCATGTTCCACCAGATTGAAGGTCTTGTGGTGGACAAGGGCATTACCATGGGCGACCTGAAGGGAACCATCAATGCACTGATCCGGTATATTTACGGTGAAAATTCCGTGACCCGTTTCCGTCCCCATCACTTCCCGTTTACGGAGCCCAGCTGTGAAGTTGACGTACAGTGCCATGTCTGCGGCGGCAAAGGCTGCCGTGTGTGCAAGGGCGAGGGCTGGATTGAGGTCCTGGGCGCCGGAATGGTGCATCCGCGCGTGCTGGCCGGCTGCGGGATAGATCCCAATGAATATTCCGGCTTTGCGTTCGGCATCGGCGCCGAGCGCCTGACCATGCGCCGGTTCGGGATTACCGATATGCGGCTGATCTTCGAAAACGACATGCGCTTTTTGCAGCAGTTTTAAGGGAGGAGACAGAATATGAATCTTTCAAGAAAATGGCTGTCTGAATTTGTGGATGTAACTGTGTCCTCAAAGGAATATGACGATGCGATGACCGATTCCGGCTCCAAGGTGGAAACCACCTATGAGCCGTCTCAGGAAATACAGAATGTGGTTGTGGGCAAGGTTCTGGAGACCGAGCGGCATCCGGATTCCGACCATCTCTGGATCTGCCAGATTGATATCGGGGAAGCGGAGCCTGTTCAGATCGTGACCGGCGCGCAGAACGTCCGCGTGGGCGATCTTGTCCCGGTGGCCAAGCACAAGAGCCTTCTGCCCGGCGGCATTAAAATTGAAAAGGGCAAACTGCGCGGCGTAAAATCAAACGGCATGATGTGCTCCATCAAGGAGCTGGGCCTGGATCTGCATGACGTTCCCTATGCCATTGAGGACGGAATCTGGATCCTGCAGGAGCCTGACGCTGTTCCCGGCGCAGATATCCGCCCGATTATCGGCGCGGATGACAGCATTGTGGAATTTGAAATCACCAACAACCGGCCGGACTGCCTGTCTGTGATCGGGCTTGCGCGCGAGACCGCGGCGACCTTCGGCCGGGAGCTGAAGCTGCACGAGCCGGCAGTCAAAGGCGGCAGCGGAGATATCCATACGCATCTGTCCGTTGAAATTGCCAACCCGGAGCTCTGCCCGCGCTATACGGCAAAAATGGTGAAGAATATTAAAATTGAGCCTTCGCCCCGCTGGATGCGCCAGCGCCTGCGCGCGATGGGTGTGCGCCCCATCAACAACATCGTGGACATCACAAACTATGTGATGCTGGAGTACGGCCAGCCGATGCACGCCTTTGACTATTCCTGCCTGGACGGCGGAAAAATTGTGGTGCGTACCGCCAGAGATGGAGAAGTCATGGACACGCTGGACGGCACGCCCCGCACGCTGACAAAGGACATGCTGGTTATTGCCGACGCGTGCAAGCCGGTGGGTCTTGCAGGCGTTATGGGCGGCGCAAATTCAGAAATTACGGAAAAGACGGAATTTGTGGTTTTCGAGTCCGCAAACTTCAACGGCACGTCCATTCGCCGCACAGCCACAAAGCTCGGCATGCGCACGGATGCTTCCGGCCGCTTTGAGAAGGGGCTTGATATTGAAAACACCTATGGCGCGGTTATGCGTGCCTGTGAGCTGGTGGAGCTTCTGGGTGCCGGCGAAGTGCTGGATGGCTGCATTGATATTTATCCCAACAAGTGGCAGCAGCCGGTGCTGAAGCTGGAGCCGGAGAGAATCAACGCGCTGCTGGGGGCGAAGATTCCGGAGGATTTCATGGTTCAGACGCTGGAGCGCCTGGGCTTTGTGGTGGACGGCGATCAGATCAAGGTTCCTTCCTGGCGCGGTGATGTGGAAGGCATGGCGGACATCGCCGAAGAAGTGGGCCGTTTCTACAGTTACAATAAAATTGAGCCCACGCTGTTTGCCGGCGCTGCCCAGGCCGGCGGCCTGACTGAGCGCCAGCAGCTGGAGCGCTTTGCGGGCGTGACGCTGCGCGGCATGGGCTATTCAGAGATCCTGACATATTCGTTTATCAGTCCGTCGGCTTACGATAAGCTGCGCATTCCCGCTGACTCGCCCCTGCGCAATGGTCCTGTGATTCTGAACCCGCTGGGAGAGGACACAAGCGTCATGCGTACGTCCATGCTGCCGTCCATGCTGGATACTCTGGGACGCAACAAAAGCGTTAAAAATGAAGATGTCAAGCTGTACGAGATTTCAAAAGTCTACCGCAACCAGGCAGCCGGCGAGCTTCCGGACGAGCGGACGATCATTGCGCTTGGCGCGTATGGCCAGACAGGCTTCTTCGAGCTGAAGGGCGCGGTTGAGGCGCTGCTGAAAAGCCTGCGCGTGAACGGCGCAGAGTTTACCGCCCAGGAGAATAACCCGTCGTATCATCCCGGCCGCTGTGCGGAGATTACCGTCGGCGGAAAGCCGGTCGGCGTTCTGGGCCAGATTCACCCGAAGGTGGCCGCTGCCTGGGGGCTTGGCGAAACGTATACTGCAGAACTGGATTTTGCTGATCTGCTGAGCGTGCGCGCGGCCGAAGGCGTCTATGTGCCGCTGCCCAAATATCCGACGGTTCAGCGCGATCTGGCGGTTGTGTGCGATGAAACCGTGACCATTGCGCAGCTGACCGGATGCATCCGCAAGGCGGGCGGCGCGCTTTTGAAGGATGTGACCCTGTTCGATATTTACACGGGCTCTCATATTCCGGAAGGAAAGAAGAGCACAGCGTTTGCGCTGAAGCTGCGGGCAGATGACCGTACGCTGACAGATGCGGACAGCGACGCCGTGATGGCCGCCGTTCTGGCCGCTCTGAAAGACGAACTGGGCGCAGTCATCCGGTAATAATCCATCCATTTTCAAAACCACCCTGCCCATGCGGCAGGGTGGTTTTCTGTTTAATGCATTTGGTAGACCGCCAGATTTTTGCCCCTGTCGCAGAGAGCGAGAAAAACCTCTCCGGTGGATTTATAGCCCTGCGCCTTCAACTGTGTATTCAGCCAGTTCAGATCTGCGCCCATGCGCTTGAGGTTGGTATGCAGAATCTGACCGTCCATAATGACTTCAACAAAAAAAGTTTCTTTCGGCGGAGTCAGCTGCATGTCCTCCGGCGTAACAGGACGGCGCGTCGTGGCCGGTAAGATGGTCATGCGGCCGTTGTACTCAAAAACTGCGGTCTGAATGGCTGCCAGGTCAAAATAGCCTTCCTGGCGGCACATAACCAGAAATTCACTGAGGTCTATTTTGCATTTTTTCATATTTTCCCGGTAGAGCTTGCCGTTGTCCATCAGAATTGTCGGTGTGCCGCTGAGGAATTTGCGTGTGCGCGGCCATTTGCGGGCGGCGGCATTCAGTCCGAGAGAAAAAATCAGATAGACTGCCATGGCAATCAGCGACTGCCACGGGGCGTCAATATCCGTTGCCAGCTCCGCCGCAATGGAACCCAGCGTAATACCGGTGATGTAATCAAAAAAATCCAGCTGCGAGATCTGACGCCGTCCCATCAGCTTTGTAATTATAAACAGCGCGCATACAGACAGAATGCTTGTGAGAGTAATTTTCAGAACTTCCATGCGTCCCTCCAGGTTTTTTTATAGTATTTTACAAACCGGACAAAATATGACGCATGGGAAAAAGAAACAGGGAGGCAGCGGAATATACCGCTGTCTCCCTGTTCGGTGTGATGTTCAATTACGTTTCGGGCAGATCGTCATCTGCACAGGATACGTCGTCAAAGCCGTCTTCGTCTTTGCCGTCCGCTTCATCCTCGTCCTCTTCATCTTCGGTTCCGTTACTTTTTAAAATACGTTCGTTGATGGTATCGTTGCCCATCACGCAGATGGCCAGATACATGAAAGAGAACGCGCCCAAAAGCAGAAGAATCAGTGAATAGGGGTACAGATAAACGGCCAGAAAACTGAAAACTGCGCCCATCACAAGCATGATGCAACTGCGTTTCCATTCAAGCGGGACAAGAAACACAGCGTTTTTCAGCGCCTGCCAGACGGATAAATCCAGCTTGACAATCATCGGGAACCAGTAGCAGGTGACGACAAAAAGCAGCGAGCTGATCGCAACTGAGATAAACGAAGCCGCGTTTTCATAGCCCATCAGAATGGGAATATAGCCGATCAGGTTGGGGACCAGCATCAGAAGGAACCAGATCAGCATTCTTTGCGGGAAGTCTGTCTTGAACTCGCTCCAGAAATCATTCCACATGAAGGTATTTCCTTCGCGTACCAGGCTCATGAGAACTGCCGACATGCCTGCAATGGCTGCGGGAATTGTGAAAACCGGAATACAGAACACAATAAACAGCAGATTCAGCTTGATCAGCCGGAAAAAGTGGTTTTGAACGATAAACTTATACCGCGGCCATCCTTTTGAAGGTGGCGGTTCATGTACGCCGGGGGATGATTTATATCCGGAAAAACCGAGCATGCCCATAGTTACACCAGACCTATCTTGCGGATTGTGGAACTGGCCAGACAGTCGCCGCCGCCGGCAAAGGAGCCGCCGCAGTAGCCGGTCAGTACGCTGTTGTCATCTGTAAAGAAAATGGAGGGATAGCAGAAGCCGCAGTCAGGATCGTCCTCGAAAACGACAGGTTCCGACCAGGTCATTCCATCATCTTTGCTGAAGGCGTAGACAAAGGGTGTCCGGCCGGAGTAATAGCCGGGATGCTGCCAGCGGCCGTTATAGCTGGGAATCGGGTTCCAGATGGCCATCAGCGAATTGTCGGCCGGGTTGCGTTTGATCTGCATGGGAGAGCAGGGCGAAGTGAAGCGGGAGGGCTGCACCTGTGTCCAGTGCTCGCCGTCATCCATGGAGAAGCACTCATACTGATATCCGTGATCGGTTCTGGCCCAGGCCCAGAGCACGCCGTTTTGAAGCTGCAGTACGCCGGGCTCCTGCAGGCCGTTTTTGGAGACAAACGGCGGATGAACGGTATCCGGGGCCTCATGCCAGGTCTCGCCGTCGTCATCCGACAGTACAAAGCACAAAACACCGCAGGAATCGAAGTAGAGACGTTTTTTATCCTCCCAATCGTAGCCGCCGCGGTGGAACGCCGTCGGCATGACGAGACGGCCACTTTTCAGCCGGATAACACGGTCGTTGTTCAGCACGTAATAGCCGGGACGGTCACTCAGTGAGCAGAGTGTGGTTTTGTAAAAGCTTTTGCACTCATCGTTGGAGCGTGCCAGATAGCGCAGGCCTTCGCTGGGCTTGTGCCGTGCGCCGAAGAACAGACCCACATCGCCGTTCTGCATACGCATCAGCGATACGCTCATGATGTTGTGCGTATTGAAGTCTGCGGCACGCAGGAGCGTAACCGGTTCAGACCAGGTTTCGCCTTCGTCTTTGGACCAGAGTCCGACAATGTCGCTGGGGGCGCCATCGTCATCCGAGCCGGTAAAACGGCTGTAAGCGTAGAGAATGCTGCCGTCGTTCATGCGCAGGAACGCGCCCTCACTGTGGCGGGTATAGGTTTTGTCTGCCGTCAGCTGAAGAACAGCCCGGCCGGTGTTTGCCGTCATTTCGGTCATCGCCGCCTTTCTGATTGTTAAAGCTGAATTTTGCGCACGGTGGAGCTGGCCAG
>JAEDDG010000047.1 GCA_016293865.1 Oscillospiraceae bacterium
GTGGAGCTGACGGAGGACCCCGCAGTCATTGCCGGATACGCCAGATAAAACAGAAAACGCAGAAAACGCAGAAAACGCTGAGGCCCGGCAGAGAACTCTGCCGGGCCTCAGTTTGTCAGTTCACTATGAAGAAATGCTGCGGGAGTGAGCAGCGGGGAATGTGTGCAAGGGGTTAAGACCCCTTGCGCGTTCAATTAAGCAGGTTTTTCGAACTTTCTGAAGTTCGAAAAACGGCACACAGCGTGTCGAAAATATTTTTTCGATACGCTGTGGTCCCGGCAGAGAACTCTGCCGGGCCTCAGTTTGTCGGTAAACTATGAAGAAGCGCTGCGGGAGTGAGCAGCGGGGAATGTGTGCAAGGGGGTAAGACCCCTTGCGCGTTCAATCAAGCAGGTTTTTCTGTTCCGGCGGGAGACGCCTGGAAAAACGCGCCTGAAGCGGCGCAGAAACAGAAGGTCCCCGCGGGCGTATGCCCGCGGGGATCTGACGTATCGGATTCGAAGCGCTGCTCAGGACTTCAGCTGTGTCCAGAGAGAGTCGTAGAGAGCAAGGGTTTTTTCGGGGAGATTTTCGAACATCTCGCAGGTTGCCAGGAAGCCGGCATCCGGGAACATGATGGCGTAGGCGTCCTCATCCAGCTCGCTGGCATACGCCTCACAGGCGTCGCCGTTGGCGCTGGCATACCCGGTCTGCGCCATGTTCCGGACACAGACGTCGGTATCCGTCATGAAGTTGATGAACTTTTCGGCATTTTCCTGCCTGGTGCTGGCAACCGGGATGCACATGGCGTCGGCGAACCAGGTGGTTCCCTCTTTGGGCCAGGCAAAGGCCAGATCGGGATTGTTTTCCAGCATGGTCAGGTAGTCGCCGGCGTAATATGTGCCGATGGCCGCCTCGCCGGTTTCCATCTTGTCGAAAATCTGGTCCATCACATAGGTCTGCACAATCTCTTTCTGCTGAACGAGAAGCTCGTATGCTTCGTTGAGCTGGGCCTCGTCCGTTGTGTTGACGCTGTAGCCCAGATACAGAAGCGCAATGGCCAGCGCATCACGGGAGTTGTCAATCATGGCAATCTGGCCGGAGTAGGCCGGGTCGAAAAGCGCGCCCCAGCTGTCCACGGGATCGGAGATCATGGCCGTGTTGTAAATGATGCCCACAGTGCCCCACATGTAGGGAACGGAATATGCGTTGTCGGGGTCATAGTTCGGGTTCTTCAGACTGTCGCTGACAAGAGAGAAATTGGGAATGTTGTCGTAATTGAGCTTCTGGACCATGCCTTCCTTGATCAGGCGGCCAACCATATAATCGGAGGTGATGATCACATCAATGTCGCTGCCGCCGGTTTTCAGCATGGAATACAGCGCTTCATTGGTGTCGAAGGTTTTGTAATTGACCTTGATGCCGGTCTGTTCTTCAAAGTCGTCCAGTACGGATTCATCGATGTATTCGCCCCAGTTGTAGACAGTGACACTCTCGCCGCTGCCGCAGGCGGACAGCAGGGCGGTTATGGAAAGCAGCATGGCGGCTGCAAGGACAATTGAGATGATTCTTTTCATGATTCTGCACTCCTTCCTCAATTAAACGGATGTTTTGCGCAGTGCGCGCTCAGCTTTCAGACGCTTTTTTTCCTGCTGCGCGGAACGGACGTTGACCACAATCAGCAGCGTCAGAACAGTGGCAAAGAGCAGCGTGGACAGCGCGTTGATTTCCGGCGTCACACGCTTTTTTGTCATGGAGTAAATGGTGACCGCCAGCGTCTGCGCGCCGGTACCGGCCGTAAAGTAGCTGATGATAAAATCATCAATGGACATGGTGAAGGCCATCAGCGCTCCGTTGACGATGCCCGGACGGATTTCCGGCACAATGACCTTCCAGAAGGCCTGCATCCAGGTGCAGCCCAGATCCTGGGCCGCGTCCACCAGATGGCGGTCCAGCTGGCGGAGCTTCGGCATGACGGAAAGGATCACATACGGCACATTGAAGGTGATATGGGCGATCAGAAGCGTCGCAAAGCCGTTGCTGAATCCAAGTATGCTGCCTGCCGCCACGAAAAGAAGGCACAGGGACACGCCGGTTACAATATCGGCGTTCATCATGGGGATGTTGTTGATGGCCAGCAGCGGCTCCCGCCAGCGCTTTTTCATGGAATAAAAGCCGATGGAAGCGAAGGTGCCCAGGGCCGTGGCAATGACGGCCGAGAGCAGGGAAACCGCCAGCGTGGTATACAGGCTTTCAAGCACCATGGAATCACGGAACAGCTCTGCATACCAGTGCAGGGAAAAGCCGGTGAAGATGCTGCGGCTGTTGCCGGCATTGAAGGAAAAAACAATCAGTACAATAATCGGCGCGTAGAGAAACAGCATGATCAGCGCCATATAGACGCGGCCGAAGGTGGAGCCGATTTTCTTCATAGCGCCACCACCTGTTCATCGCCGGAGCCGAATTTGTTCATCAGCAGCATGCAGACCATGACAATAATCATCATGACAAACGCAATGGCGGAGCCGAGATAGGGATTGTACGCCGCGCCCAGAAACTGCATTTCAATCAGATCGCCCAGGAGCATGAATTTGCTGCCGCCCATAATCCGGCTGATGACGAACGTGCTCACCGCCGGAACAAAGACCATGGTGATGCCGGACAAAACGCCCGGCAGGCTCAGCGGGAGCAGAACCCTGCGGAAGACGCCGCCGGGATGCGCGCCCAGATCCTGCGCCGCTTCAATGTAGGAATTGTCAATTTTGGACAGGACAGAGTAGATGGGCAGGACCATAAAAGGCAGGAAGTTGTAGACCATGCCCAGAATAATGGCGCCCTGGGTGTTGGCAATGGCCAGGGGCTTCAGTCCGAAAATGGCCAAAAACTGATTGAGCAGGCCGGTGTTTTCAATAATGGACAGCCATGCGTATGTGCGCAGCAGCATATTCATCCACATGGGCAGCATGAACAGCATGACCAGAATGCGCTGATGGTGGCTGCGCTCCCTGGAAAGCACGAAAGCAAGAGGATAGCCCAGCGCAAGGCACAGCACCGTGGAGAGAAACGCCAGCCAGAAAGAACGGCCGAAAACCCCCAGATAGTCGGTCATATTCTGGAAATTTTCAGTGGAAAAACCGCCGGCAGGCGAGGTGAAGGCGTAGACCAGAACGATGATGACCGGCGCCACCACAAAAAATGCCATCCACACAATATAGGGGATGCTGAACAGATGTGTCTTAGTCCTCATCGCCGGCCGCCTCCCCGGGATCCTCCGGCTGGGAGTCGGGATCGTATTCCGCATCGCCGATTTCATCATATTCCGCGCTGTAAGAGCTGTAGTCGCCGAACATACCGGAATATTTGCTCTTTTTCATCACGTGGAAGCCGTCCGGATCGATCTTGATGCCGATATAGGAGCCGGGCGCGCAGTAATCCGTGGACTGAATCAGCCATTTGAAGCCCTTGAAATCGACGATGATGTCATAGAACATCCCCTTGAAGGTGATGCTGACCACCGTGCCGCAGAGCCGGCCGTCCCTGGCGTCCACGATGTCCACGTCCTCCGGACGGATGACCACATCGACCGGTTCGCCGGGCGCAAAGCCGCTGTCCAGACATTTGAAGCGGCGGCCGAAAATTTCAACCACATTGTCGGCCGGCATGGTGCCGTCCACAATATTTGACTCGCCGATAAAATCGGCCACAAAGGCGTTTTTGGGCTCGTTGTAAATCTTCTCCGGCGTGCCGATCTGCTGGATGACGCCCTCGTTCATCACAACGACGGTGTCCGACATGGCCAGGGCCTCTTCCTGGTCATGGGTCACATATATAAAAGTAATCCCCATCGCCTGCTGTATTCGCTTCAGCTCCTGCTGCATGTCCTTGCGCAGGCGCATGTCCAGAGCGCCCAGCGGTTCGTCCAGAAGAAGAACCTTGGGCTGGTTGACAAGCGCGCGGGCGATGGCCACGCGCTGCTGCTGGCCGCCGGACAGCTGCGAGACGTTCCGGTGTTCGAAGCCGCGCAGACTGACCACCTCAAGCATCTCCGTGACGCGTCTTTCAATTTCTGACTTTGAAAGGCGGGGCTTGATCAGCTTGAGGCCGAAGGCGATGTTGTCGAATACATTGAGATGGGGAAACAGAGCATACTTCTGAAAAACTGTGTTGACCTGCCGCTTATAAGGCGGAACATCATTAATCCTCACACCGTCAAAAAACACGTCTCCCTTGGTTGGCACAAGAAAGCCGCCGATGATCCGCAGCGTTGTGGTCTTTCCGCAGCCGCTGGGTCCGAGCAGTGTGAGGAATTCCTGGTCATTGAAATAAATGTTTAAATTGTTTAAAACAATTTCGTCATCAAACGCCATCGTGCAGTTCGAAAGGCGTATGAGTTCTTTGGACATTATCCTCCCCCGTTCTTTTTTTAAAATAAAGCAGAATAACTATATAATTAAACATATAAAAAGTCAATCAAATTTCGGGCGGGAAAAATATTTTTCGACAAATTCCTGTTTCCCGGATTCAAAGCTGCGGTTTTTCAGGTAATTTAACGCGCCGGCGTCAGTCTGGAAGGAGAAAACCAGCTTATAGGAGCGCAGTGCCTGCGCCGTTTCGCCGTACTCCCTGTTCAGACGGTTGACGCCGTATTTCCCGTCGCCCAGAAGGGGCCAGCCGGCGGCGGCCATCTGGGCGCGGATCTGGTGCGTGCGCCCGGTCAGCAGACGGCATTCCACAAGGGATAGGTTCCGCTCTGTCAGCAGAACGCGGTAGGCGGTGACAGCCTCTTTGGCGCCGGGGCACGGCGCTGTGCGCACGAACACCTGGTTTTTGGCCGCATCCTTGAACAGATAACCACGCAGCGTGCCGCTGGCCGGCTGCGGCCTGCCGTGCACGGCGCAGAGATAGTATTTGTCAATTTCACGCAGTTTAATTTTTTCGTTCATGATGCGCAGCGCCTCGGCATTTTTTGCCGCGATGACGATGCCTGCCGTGTTGCGGTCAATCCGGTTGCACAGTGCCGGCGCAAAGGCGTTTTCCGCCTTCGGATCCCACTCCTTTTTCTGGTACAGATAGGCCTGTATGTTGGCAATCAGCGTGTTGGGCGACCAGCCGCCGTCCGAGTGGCAGAGCATGCCCTGTTTCTTGTCTGCCAGCAGGATGTTTTCGTCTTCATAGACGACGTTCAGGCTGGGGCGCACAATGCTCAGATATGCGTTTTCCTCCGTGGGCTTCTGGAAAAACTCGTCGTTGACGTACATCTGAACCGTGTCGCCGGCCCGGAGCCGCGTGTCCCGCGCAGCGCCCTTGCCGCAAAGCTTGATGCGCTTGATGCGGATGTATTTCTGGGCCAGTGAGGCGGGCAGCAGCGGTACGGCCTTGGCCACAAACCTGTCCAGCCTCTGTCCGGCGTCGTTTTTCTGAATGGTAAACTCTTTCATGCCGATCCTCCCGCCGGCGCGGCTGCGGCGCCGCGCGTTTTGCGTTAACTGGACTTTATCACACCCGCTGCCGGATTGCAACAGAAGCCGCCGGGGACTTGACAGATGTGATAGAATATTTTCTGCTGAAAAGGGAAAAATCTGTTCAAAAAATCTGCGAAAATGTATTTGACAAGCGAAAGTATTTGACTTATAATACTATAGCGACTGTGTGAGAGGTGCGTTATGCTTCTTGACCTGCACGAAATCATCAATATACCCGGCGGCTGCGTCCCGTTTGAATACGAACCGGATTTTTCCGGGCTCAGTTTCGAATCGGTGAAGGCGATCCGGCCCGGCGCGAAAGCGGCGGGAAGGGTGGAAAACCACGCGGGTATGCTGGTGCTTACGGCAGAGCTGGACGTTATGCTTGACTGTATCTGCGCCCGCTGTCTCAAGGAGTTTGAACGCCCCGTCCGCCAGCACGTGGAAGCCGTTCTTGCGGCAGACTGTGAGAGCACGGACGACCCAGATATATTTCCTCTTGACGGGGATTATATAGATGTGGACGAGGTCGTGACCACGGCATTCGTCCTGAACATGGACCAGAGGTTTCTGTGCAGGGAAGACTGCAAAGGCCTCTGTGAAAAATGCGGGAAGAATCTGAACGATGGGCCTTGTGAATGCAAGGCGGAAATTGACCCCAGGCTGGCTGTCTTAGGGCAGCTCCTGGAGAAAGAGTAACAGGAGGTGTCATCATGGCGGTTCCGAAGGGGAAAGTATCGAAAGCGAGACGTGACAAGAGACGCAACTCTCATTGGAAGCTCGAGACCCCCAATCTGGTCGCGTGCCCGAAGTGCGGCGAAATGCGTCTTGCGCACAGAGCGTGCAAAGCCTGCGGTACGTATAACGGCCGCGAGGTCATTTCTGTGGAAGCAAAATAATTCCGGAAAGCAACATGGGATAGAGGGGGATATTTCTCCCTCTATTGTTGTTTCTGGACAAAAGGAGGCGGAACGGTGCCGTCTGTAATCAAATCCGTAACGCCCGGCACACCCGCCGCGCGTGCGCATATCCGGCCGGGAGACCGGCTGACTGCGGTAAACGGCCATCGGATTCTTGATGTGCTGGACTACAAATACTATACCTATGACGCCCGCGTGACGCTTGAAACGGTTTCGCCGGACGGAACGGTCCATGTCCATACGATCCGGAAACAGGAGGGGGAGGATCCCGGCCTGGAATTTGAGACGTATCTGATGGACAAGGCCAGGTGCTGTGCAAACAGGTGCATTTTCTGTTTTGTCGATCAGCTGCCCGCCGGGCTCAGGGAAACGCTTTATTTTAAGGACGACGACGCCCGGCTGAGCTTTCTGACCGGAAATTATATTACGCTCACGAACCTCTCTCAGCGGGAGATTGAGCGGATCTGCGCGCTGCGCATCAGCCCCATCAACATCTCCGTCCATGCGACAGATCCGCAGCTGCGCTGCCGGATGCTGCAGAACCGCCGGGGCGGCGAGCTGATGGACATCATGCGCCGCTTTGCGGATGCGGGCATCTCCATGGACTGCCAGATCGTCTGCTGTCCGGACGTGAATGACGGCCCGCAGCTTGCGCGCACCATGGAGGATCTCTGCGGATTGTTTCCTGCGGTGAACAGCGTGTCCGTCGTGCCGGTGGGTCTGACCAAATACCGCAGCGCGCTGACGCCCATTACGCCCTTTGACCGGGAACGGGCGGCGCAGACGGTGGACCAGGTGGAGGCTTTTGCCGCGGACTGCCGGAAAAAGTGCGGGAGCCGCATTTTCTTCTGCGCGGATGAGCTGTATCTGAAGGCCGGCCGTCCCCTTCCGCCGGATGAGGCTTATGAAGGCTATCCGCAGCTGGAGAACGGCGTCGGCATGCTCCGCCTGCTGGAGGTGGAATTTACGGATGCCATGGAGGATTTGACGCCCGGCCGGCAGACGGCTTTTTCCGTGGCAACCGGCGTATCGGCGGCGCCGTATATCCGCGCGCTGCTGGACCGCGCAGCGGCCAGATACGGCGGCGTGAACGGGACGGTTTATCCCATTGTCAACGACTTTTTCGGGCATACGATCGACGTGACCGGCCTTGTGACCGGCGGGGATCTGATCCGCCAGCTGAAGGGCAGGGAACTGGGCGAACGGCTGCTGATTCCCCGGAACATGCTGCGCCACGGCGAAACCGTCTTTCTGGATGATGTGACGCTGGCGCAGGTGGAGCAGGAGCTTCAGGTGCGGACAGTGGAAGTTGAACAGGATGGCCGGCAGCTGCTCAAGGCAGTGCTGGGCCTGGAATAAAGGAGGCGCTGAATCCATGTCAAAACCGCTTGTAGCCATTGTCGGACGGCCGAATGTGGGCAAGTCCATGCTGTTCAACCGGCTGGTTGGCCAGCGCCTGTCCATTGTGGAGGACACGCCGGGCGTGACCCGGGACAGGATTTATGCCGAGACGGACTGGAACGGCCGGAACTTCGATCTTGTGGACACCGGCGGCATCGAGCCGACGGCGGAAAACGAGATTCTGATGTTCATGCGCGAGCAGGCGCAGATTGCCATTGACACGGCGGATGTGGTCGTGTTCGTGGGAGATATTACCACGGGCGTTACGGCGGCAGACCAGGACATTGCCAACATGCTTCTGAAAGCGCAGAAGCCGGTGGTACTGGCCGTGAACAAAATGGACTCCACCGGACCGGTGAATCCGGATATCTATGAGTTTTATACGCTGGGGCTGGGCGATCCGATCGCCGTGTCCGCCGTCCACGGCCACGGCACCGGCGACCTTCTGGACGCCTGCGTGGCGGCGTTCCCGCCGCAGACGGAGGAGGAGACGCAGGACGACAGCATCCGCGTGGCGGTTATCGGGAAGCCCAATGTGGGAAAATCCTCCCTTGTCAACCGCGTGCTGGGTGAAAAGCGCGTGATTGTCAGCAATGTGGCCGGCACCACCAGGGACGCGGTGGACTCCAGACTGGAGAACCAGTACGGCAGATATGTCTTTGTGGATACGGCCGGAATCCGGAAGAAGTCCAGGGTGGACGACAGGATTGAAAAGTTTTCCGTGATGCGCGCCCAGATGGCCATTGACCGGGCGGATGTGTGCATCATTATGATCGACGCCAGGGAAGGCGTCACGGAGCAGGACACCAAGGTGGCCGGAATGGCTCATGACGCGGGAAAAGCCAGCATCATCGTTGTCAACAAGTGGGATCTTGTGGAAAAAGACGGCAAAACCATGGACAAAATGCGCGACGAGGTGCGCCGCGATCTGTCCTATATGACCTATGCGCCGGTGCTTTTTATTTCGGCGCTGACCGGCCAGCGGGTGGAGCGGCTGTTTGAACTGATCAATTATGTCAGCGATCAGAGCGCCATGCGCATTACCACCGGAATGCTCAACAACGTTCTGGCGGATGCCACCGCCCGGGTCCAGCCGCCCACGGACAAGGGCCGCCGCCTGAAGGTTTATTATATGACCCAGACGGGCGTCAAGCCGCCGTGCTTTGTCTGCTTCTGCAACGACGCCAAGCTTTTCCACTTTTCGTACCAGCGTTATCTGGAAAACCAGATCCGCGCCGTGTTCGGCCTGGAGGGAACGCCGATCCGCATGGTCATCCGCCAGAAGGGCGATAAAGAATAACGCTTCAGCGCCGCCTGCCTGCAGGCGGCGCTGATTTCTGCCTGTGCGCGCCGCTTTTTGCCTGCGGACGCTTGTTCGCGGCCGGGCCGTGTGTTATGATGGGGCTGAAAAACAGAAAGGAGAGAATGCCTGTGCTGAAAATTACCGGGATCCGGATCCCGGCTGCTTTTGGCGCATCTGCCCTGAAGCCGGAAATCGCCGCGCTTGTGCATGTGAAGCAGGCGCAGATCCGCGCGCTGCGCATTCTGCGGCGCAGTGTGGACAGCCGGAAAAAGAGCAATGTGCATTTTCTGTATACTGTTGCGGCGGAGCTGGACGATGAGGCATCTGTCCTGCGCCGCAATCTGCCGTTCGTGTCGCCGTATGTGCCGGAGACGTATGCCTTCCCTTACAGCGGAATGACGGCGCCGCAGCCGCCTGTGATTGTCGGAGCGGGACCTGCGGGGCTTTTTGCGGCGCTGTGCCTGGCAGAAGCCGGCGTAAGGTGCATCCTGCTGGAGCGCGGACGGGATGTGGACCGGCGCTGTGCCGATGTGGCGCGCTTCTGGCGCACTGGTGTTCTGAACGAGAGGTCCAACGTACAGTTCGGTGAAGGCGGCGCCGGGACATTTTCCGACGGGAAGCTGACGACCGGCGTGCATGACCGGCGGGTGCGTTTTGTTTTTGAGACATTTGTCCGGTACGGTGCACCGGAGGACATTCTCTATCTGGCCAAGCCCCATATCGGAACGGACAGACTGCGGGAAGTGGTCAAAGCCATGCGCAGCCGTCTGGTGCAGCTGGGGTGTGACGTGCGGTTTGAGCACCGGATGACCGGTCTGGAGTGCGCGGACGGCGCCCTGACTGCGCTGCATGTGCGCAGTCCGGAGAAGGATTATCTGCTGCCTGCACGGCAGCTGATTCTGGCGCCGGGCAACAGCGCCAGGGATACTTTTGCGGCGCTGCAGGCGGCGGGACTGCCGTTGGAGCCCAAGAATTTTGCAATCGGCGTGCGCATTGAGCACCGGCAGGCCGACATTGACGCGGCCCAGTACGGGCAGGCGGCCACGCTCGGAACGCTTCCGGTCTCCGATTACAAACTGGCTGCCCACCTGCCGGACGGGCGCAGCGTCTATACATTCTGTGTCTGCCCCGGCGGAAGCGTGGTGGCGGCATCGTCGGAGCACGGCGGCGTTGTGACCAACGGCATGAGCGAGTATGCCCGTGACGGGGAAAACTGCAACGGCGGCCTGCTGGTCAGTGTAACGGCGGAGGATTTTGAGCCGGGCCCTCTGGGTGGCGTAGCGCTGCAGCGGCGGCTGGAGGCGGCGGCGTACCGGAGCGGCGGCGGGGATTACCGGGCGCCGGCCCAGCTGGTGGGCGACTTTCTGGCCCGCCGGCCCTCGGAAAAGCTGGGCAGAGTGAAACCGACCTACCGGCCGGGAGTCCGGCTGTGCAATCTCTGGGATGTTCTGCCGGAATACATCTGCCGGTCCCTTGCAGCGGCGCTGCCGGAAATGGGCCGGAAAATCCGCGGGTTTGATGCGGCGGACGCAGTGTTGACTGCTGTGGAAACCCGCTCGTCATCTCCGGTGCGGATCCTGCGCGGGGAGTCCTGCATGTCCGCCGTCCGCGGTATTTATCCCTGCGGCGAGGGCGCCGGCTATGCCGGCGGCATTGTCTCCGCCGCGGTGGACGGCATCCGGTGTGCCGAGGCAGTCTGTGAAGCGCTAATACAGAAACAAGATGAGAATACGGAGGAATCATTGTGATACGCGCCGCTTTTTTTGACATTGACGGAACGCTGATCAGCTTCCGCACCCATATTGTTCCGCCCGGAACGAAGGCTGCGCTGCAGGCCATGCGCCGGGCGGGCGTCCGGCTTTTTATCTGCACCGGACGGGCGCCCAGCTCACTGCAGGAGGTTATGCCCATCCTGGATTTTGACTTTGACGGGTATATCAGCCTCAACGGCCAGCTGTGCATCGTCGGCGGCCAGGTGGTGCGGGATGCCTGCCTGCCGACAGCGTCCATTGAGCAGGCGCTGGAGTACATGACGGAAAAAGGGATTTCCTGCTCGTTCCTGGAAGAAAACTATCTGTATGTCAATCATGTGAACGAAAAAGTCCTGAAAATGCAGGAGAACATGGGACACACCGCGTCCCTCCACACGGTGTTTCATCCCCAATTAGGTGTAAAAACTCTGCTCGATGGCGGGCGGCGGCGTA
>JAEDDG010000064.1 GCA_016293865.1 Oscillospiraceae bacterium
TCCAGCCGGCGCCGATCCAAACCAGAGTGCAGGGCTCCAGCTCGGTGCTGTCAGCAGCGTCATCGGCATCATCGGCATCGTCGGCAGTATCTGCAGAGTTGTCCGCAGAGTTGTTGCCGCTGCTTGCATCCTGCTTGTCATCAGAGGTGTCAGCCGTGCCGCAGGCAGCGAACACGGTGAGCATCATGACGAGGCAGAGGATGAAAGCGAGAATCCGGGTAACGTTTTTCATGTTGCTTTCCTCCAAAATAATAATTGTATATTCAAGAAAAAATAGCACTCTTGAATACATTCAGATTCTAATATAGATACAATCATCTGTCAAGAGAATTAATCATTTAGCAGCTAAATTTTTGCGTCCGGGTTTGGGTGCTGCTGTTTGCCAGCTTCTGTTCGGTTTCATGGATGCACAGTGCGCGCAGCTGCGCAGTGGGCGGAAATCCGGCGCATTCGGCCTGGCCGTATGTCAGGTTCAGCTCCCGCTCAAGCGGGAGCCAGGTGGAGAGATCTGCCTCGTTATGCTGAATGACGGCCTCCAGCTGATCCAGAGCCCTGAAAATGCGGGCTTCCGCGGTCTCCTGTGCCCGGATTTCCCGGAAAAGGTTTGTATATTCCTCCTGCAGTCCGGGTGAAAGTCCGGCCAGCAGAGACAGCACGGCGTTCTCCTCAGTCTCTTCATCCCGGTCGGACTTTTCAAAAGCGGGAATGTCGCCGGTGACGGCTTCGCCCCAGTCGTGCAGCAGGCACATGCGCAGTACGCGGTCCATATCTGCCTGCGGGAATGCGTCCCGGAGCAGAAGGGCCATAATGGCCAGACGGCAGGTATGCTCCGCGACGCTCTCCTGTCGGCCTGACGAGGTCCAGCTGTGGCGTGTGTTGCACTTCAGCGCTTCCAGACGGTGCAGGAAGGCAAGAATCTGAGCGGCCTCCATCAGACTGCACCCCCGGAAACCACGCGGCCGAAAACCCGCAGGCTGCTGTTTTTCACCTGAATGGGCGGGTAAGCGGGGTTCAGGGATTCCAGAAAAATCTGATTGCCGCTGCAGGCAAAACGCTTGCAGTAGGAAGCGCCGTCATATAGGAAGACGCCGATTTCGCCGGAGCGGATTATCGGCTGCTGCCTGACCCAGACAATCTGCCCGTCGGAAAAGAGCGGTTCCATACTGTCGCCGGCGATGTGGACGCCGAAGTTGGCGCTGGCCGGCACGTCATCGCCGACCTGGATCATTTCATAATCGCTGCTGTCCAGGAACTGTCCCGTGCCGGCAGAGACAGAGATGTGGTACAGCGGAAGACTGCGCTGCTCCTGCGCCGGGGGTGCGGACGGCTTTGCAGAGTAAAGGCCGCTGAGCAGCAGAAGACGTATATACTCCTCTGCTTTTTCCCGTCCCTGCCTGCTGAGACCCTTCAGCGGATCGGCAGAGACGTCTGCGCCGGTAAATTCCCGTAAAACATCCTTCACCTGCAATATGCGGCACAATGCCAGAAACTGTGAGGCGCTGGGCTGTGTCAGATCATGTTCCCATTTGCTGACTGCCTGGTTGGTGACGGAAAAGCCTTCCATGCACATGCGCCCGGCCAATGCCTGCTGAGAGAGTCCGGCGTCCCTGCGCAGCCGCGTCAGAACTGCACCGAGCTTTCGTTCCATTTTCATCATACTCCTTCCGGTCTGTACCGGCCTGATGTTGTCGCTGATATTATATAATAAGGTGTATAAGAAATGCAAGATAAAAATATCTTAAATGGATATAAAAACCACTTTACATATCTTAAAAGAAGAATTATACTATAAGAGATGTCCAAATCAGAGAAAAGGAAGCATGAAAATGGATTCTTCGGAAATTAAGGTCTATGTGGATGTGGATGCACGCTTTGTGTCTGACGGACGAATCCTTCCGCGGGCAGTGCGCTGGGAGGATGGCCGCTGGTATGAAATTGACCGGATATTGGACGTCCGCCGGGCTGCCAGCCTGAAAGCCGGCGGCGCCGGAGTGCGGTATACCGTGCGGATTGGCCGCCAGGAGACATTTTTGTTCCTTGAGGAAAGCCGCTGGTTTGTTGAGCGGCGGACCGCGGTATGACCGTGAAACAAAGTGAAACAAAAAGCTCCGGCGCACACATGTGCGCCGGAGCAGAATATCGATAAAATATGAAAAAGTGTTATGGGTCTGAGCAGCGGGGAATGTGTGCAAGGGGTTAAGACCCCTTGCGCGTTCAAT
>JAEDDG010000065.1 GCA_016293865.1 Oscillospiraceae bacterium
AGCCGAGAATCAGGTTGAGGCGGCTGCCGAATTTGTCGCCGCAGTCCGCGCGGAGCCTTGCCCGGCCGTAAAAAACACCCATGAATACGGCGAAGCCCATATGGCCGGGAATGGCCAGCACCGCCCGGGGCAGCGCCACGGACAGGCCGTAGTTGAAGATATACTTGACGTTTTCAAAGGCGGCGAAGCCCAGGGATACAAACACGGCGTAGACAATGGCGTCAAACCGGTAATTGAAATTGGGATTGTTCCAGGTGCGTCGGTACAGGAAAAAGAACTTTGTTCCTTCCTCCACCACGGCCACCACCAGAAAGGCCAGCAGAACCACATATTTCGGATTGTCCGGCTCCACCAGCGCATTCAGAATGGACTCGCCCAGCAGCTCCAGAACGATGGAAACCAGCGCGGCCAGAACGCCCCGCAGAACGAGACTGCCCAGCAGACCGGGCGGCTCACGCTCAATGCGGTCCTGCCGGTAGACATACCGCATGAGGAGAAGAGCGGGGATGACCGCGGCGAAAAAATAGATCGCCGTCTGATAAAGAACCGGCGCGGTGACCAGCGGCGCGAAGAAGAACATGTGCAGACCCTCTTTTCAGCTGTCGGATTTGCATTTATTTTAGCAGGGCTGCGGCAGGAATGCAACGCCGGCCGGACCGGCGGGCACCGACGGGAACCGGTCAGCACGCCTGCCGGGAGTTCAGCAGGGTTCCGCCTTGCGCTGAATAAACCTTGACCAGCGTATACACATCGCCGGTGCTTGAAAAGTCAAGTGTAAACAGGACCTGCATGGAGGTCGAACCGGCCGGGATCCAGAAGCTTTTGCCTGTTTTATACCATGCCGTCCCGTTGCGGATGCAGTAAATCTCCGCATAGTAGGTGCGCGTAACGTCGGTGTCCAGCACTTCCATGAATGTGACCGACAGCGATTCGGAACTGCCGACAACCAGAGGCGCCGTGGTGTATGAAATCGTGCTGATGCTCGGAATCCGCGTTGATTTTGAAGCGGGCGCCTGCGCCTGTTTTTCGTCAAACGCAGTCAGCCCGGCGTTGGCCGGGTCCCGGAAAGCGGAGAAGAGTATGTTGTAAACGCGGCTGTCCTTTTCCGCAAGCGCCGTGTCGCGGATGACGTCCGACATTCTGCGCACGGATGAATGGTTCAGACAGTCGCAGACAACGGCCTTTGCGATCTTTTCCAGCGACGCATCGCTGCGGCCGCGGAGCATCTCCATGAAGGCCTGCGGCGCACTGCGGAAGGCCTCGCCGAGAATGTGAAAATACTCCTCGTCCACATTGCCGGATTTTTCGTTCCGGTCAATAAAACCGAGGATGGTTTTTGCGTCGAAAGGTGTGTCGTCCGGAGGCAGCGGGGGTGCGCCCCCGTCTCCGCCGGCTCTGTTTTCATCAAAACGGTCCAGCGCGTCCAGAATGGCCTGCAGAACCGCAGTGTATGCGGATGAGTCGGATGAGGATGCCATTTCCGTGATCCCGGCGCGGAAAGCGCTGAGATCGCCATACATCATGCCGTACACAAGATGGTCGGCATGCTTTGCCAGGTCCTCCGTCCCGCACAGGGCAAGGGCGCTGATCAGCCCCTGCGCGTTGTCCTGATAAGCCTGTGCCAGCTCCGCGCATGCGGCTTCGGCGAAAGCGCCGTCCGCGTGCAGGGACCGGTCAAACAGATCGTCATAATCGACCTCCGCCGCCGCATTTGCCGGAGACAGTGTGCCGAGAAGAAGAATGGCGGAGAACACCGGAAGCAGCAGCTTTTTTACATACTGTTTCATGCATCAGACCTCCCTTTCATCATTCAGAACATACGGCTTTTCATCTGCGTACAGGAAATTTTCCGGGACATCACCTCCTCAGGTGTCCGATGGTTTCACTTCCTGCCATGGCCGGGCGCCCGTGAGGCGCTGCGGCCCTTCGTCAAAAAGGGGATCGATCTGTACCAAACATAGCAGGAACTGAGTGAAAGAGCAAGAGAGAAATTGAGCAGGCACAGGCAAGCTGCAGCAGACGCGGGAGCGGTTGCTCCGAAGGTGCAAAACGGGCGATGACCACAACGGCCATCGCCCGCTTTTTTGA
>JAEDDG010000048.1 GCA_016293865.1 Oscillospiraceae bacterium
CGTCGCGGGCCATCTCGTGGACGGTGTCATGGATGGCGTCCAGATTGTACTTCTTTGCCAGCTTGGCCAGCTCGAACTTGCCGGCGGTGGCGCCGTTCTCAGCCTCAACGCGCATTTCCAGGTTCTTCTTGGAAGAATCGGTCACAACCTCACCCAGAAGCTCTGCGAACTTGGCGGCGTGCTCAGCCTCTTCCAGACCGGCCTTGTACCAGTAGTCGCCGATTTCGGGATAGCCTTCGCGGTAAGCAACGCGGCTCATGGCCAGATACATGCCGACTTCAGTGCACTCGCCGTTGAAGTTGGCCTGCAGACCTTCGATGATCTCCTTGCGGACATCTTCGGGAACGTCGTCGCCGAAGACCTTGCCGACGCCGACAACATGCTCGGCCGCCCAGGTCATTTCAGCCTTCTGCTCGGTGAATCTGGAGCCGGGAACGCCGCACTGCGGACATTTTTCGGGGGCTGCGTCGCCTTCATAAACATAACCGCAAACAGGGCATACAAACTTTTTCATAATCATTTCCTCCGTTTTTATTGAAATATAATTTAATTTATGATATGGGCGTCCGCCCGGGGTTGACTGCATTTGCCGCACCGGCCGCGGAAAGTCAGCTCGTACCGCTGAACCTCCAGCTGGTTTTCCTGCGCCACAGACTGATCAAGCGCCGGCACCGCGGGATATTCGATATCCATGATGCTGCCGCAGCTGTCGCAGATGAAGTGGGCATGGGGCTGCGTGTCGCCGTCGTACCGCTCGTGCCCGTCCACAACGCCGACCCGCACCGCGGTGCCCTCCCGCACAAATTCGGCGATGTTGCGGTAAACCGTGGCCAGGCTCAGATCCGGGTATCGGGGCTTCAGCGTCTCGTAGACCCATTCGGCGGACGGATGATTTTTGGCCGAGCAGAGCGCGTTGAAAATCGCTTCGCGCTTACGGCTGTACTTTTTCATACGTGTCCTCCGTTTTAATAATAATAACTATTATTGTTTGTGAGATCATAATAACACAGACACGTATGTTTGTAAAGCATTATTTTCTGAATCAGAGCTCTTTTTTCAGGTACACCATGTCGGTCAGCCGGACGCCCGCCTCGAAGATGGGATGATCATAGTTGTCGGTGAAAAAATTCGGGATCCGGTGGGACCGGACAAAGCCGCACTTTTCATAAAACGGAACGGTCAGCGGCGAGTCGCCGGTGCCCACACAGACGGCCGTACAGCGGCCGCGGTACTGTGCACAGACGAAATCAAGCATGGCACGGCCGTAGCCGCGGCCCTGAAATTCAGGTACAGTGGCCAGATTTTTGACTTCGCAGCAGCCGTTATCCAGCACGACGGTGACGCATACAGTGACGGCATGTCCGTTTTCCTCCAGAACGAACATCTCGCCCCGGTCGAGATAGCGGTCGATCATGCTCTCCTGTTCGTCTGCCAGCAGGAGCAGGGGCAGATAACGCTTCCGGTCCGTATCAATTTTATATATATTGTACATGGCACCTTTTATCTCATTATCTCAGTTGTTTTGAGGCGTAGATGTACGCCATTTTGTAGTCGTCCTGTTCCCGGTAGCAGTCCTCCAGCCGCCGGTAAATCCGCGGCAGCAGCAGCGCGTCGCCTGTCTGCTCGGCAGCCGTGTATTTCTCTATGGCCGCCTGCCGCCGCCCTGCGGCGGACAGATATTCGCCCATCAGGTACAGATGCCGCGCCTGCAGGCCTTCATCCGGCGAGATCCGCTCCAGAAGCTGTCCGGCCAGCTCGGTTTCGCCGGTTTTGAGCAGATATTCGGCCCGTGCCAGGCTGTACCGGTCGGTAAAGCTGATGCCGGAGACGGCCCGCTCATATTCCTTTGCATTTTCCTCAAACTCGGATATATCCAGCTCCAGCGCACATTCCGCAAGAATCAGGCTCATCTCCGCGTCGATCTCCGCCGAGTAATACATGCTCTGCCGGTTGTAGTAGTCGGCCATATCGGCGTGCTCCTTGGCGGCGGCGGTGCTGCCTGCGGCCAGCTCCTGCCGTGCCGCGGCCAGTGCCGCCCTGGCGTGCAGAAGATAGCCCTCGTCGCTGGTGGCCGCGTGCTTGTTCTGCTCCAGCAGCCGGATGCAGCCTGTGTAGTCGCCGCTGCGGTAGGCGGCACGCATCTCGTCCAGGCCGTCCGGAGATGTCCCGTCTGAATAGGACGCGCCGGCCATGAAGTAGCCGGCCGGCAGGGAGAGCCGTGAGGCAATGTATTCCAGCGTGCGCACAGACGGCGTCGCACTGTCATTCTCAATTTTTGAAAGCATGTTGCGCGTAATGTGGTCGCCCACAAGCTGCTTCTGGGTCAGGCCGCGGTCAATCCGTGCCTGCCGGATGCGCTGTCCAAGAGTCATGGCTGTCTCCCTCCGCTGCGGTCCGCCGCGCCGGCGGCGGGCAGAAAAATCGGGTGCTGCCTGCCTGCGGAGCGCTGCGGATGTATTTATTGTCTCTGTGCTCATTATACGCGCTGCGTGCAAATAAATCAACATACCGGGTGATTTTTAGTTACATTCGTTCTTCGTCATTTTTCGGTGACGGTCAGACCGCCCGCGGTGGAAATTTCTGTGGAAAAGTTGAAAATTGAGAGTGATTTTGGCGTTTTTTGGCGAAACTTGAAAAAATACAGGGGAATATTATGACGAACTTATCCCGAAAAGTATGTCCACAGGGTTGCAAAGAGAAACAGAAGGTGGTATAATGGTTACAAACCGTTACAGAATGAGGTGAATTCAGTGCAGAACGCGGGGGATGAGAATCTGCGGCTGGCAGTTCTGATTGATGCGGACAACGCGCCGCGGGACTGCCTGAAAAGCGTTATGGAAGAAGCGGCCATCTACGGCACGCCCACGGTCAAGCGGATCTACGGCGACTGGACCAATCCCGCCGTCGGCGGCTGGAAGGCCTCGCTTCTTGAAAACGCAGTCACGCCGATTCAGCAGTACGGTTATACCACCGGGAAAAATTCCACAGACTCCGCCATGATCATTGACGCGATGGATATCCTCTATTCCGGCCGGGTGGACGGCTTTGTGCTCGTTTCCAGCGACAGTGACTTTACCCGTCTGGCCGTCCGGCTGCGGGAGGCCGGCATGAAGGTCATCGGCATCGGCGAGAAAAAAACGCCGAATCCGTTCATTGTCGCCTGTGACCGGTTTATTTACATTGAGGTGATCCGCTCCCGCTATGCGGAGGCGAAGGCGGCGGAAAAGGCGGAGCAGCGGATGCAGGAGCGCAAGGATAAGCAGCCGCAGAAGAGCAAGCGGGAGAAGCTGCCGGGCGAGGTGATCAAGCTGATTGCCGACTCTGTGGCGGACCTGACGGACGATGACAACGGCGTTTATATGGGCGTTCTGGGCGATCTGCTGTGCAAAAAGCAGCCGGATTTTGATCCGCGCAATTTTGGCTTCCGTACACTCAGCGCGATGGTCAAATCATCCGACCGGTTTAAAGTGGAATTTCGTCCCACCTCCGATCCGAATATCAAGCATCCCTATGTCTGGGACAGGGAACAGCAATGAAGAAAGCCAGGCACCGCCGGCGCGGCGGGATTTTTCTTTTTCTTCTCCTTTTTCTGGTCCTTCTCACGGCCGACAGCAATGTGCGGATTGTGACGCGGGAGTATCAGCTTTCCTATGACACGCTTCCCCGGGCATTTGACGGCTTTCGCATCGTGCAGCTGTCGGACCTGCATGCCGGGAGCTTCGGTACGGACAATATCCGGCTGATCAGCGCGGTAACCGCGGCCCGGCCGGACATCATCGCCGTGACCGGCGATCTGGTGGACGGAGAGGGGCAGGGCGGCTACGTGCGGGAACTGATGACGGCGCTGACGGCGATTGCGCCCGTTTATTATGTCACGGGCAATCATGAGTGGGCCAGCGGCATGATCGGTGAGCTGTTTGATATTCTGGACGACTGCGGCGTGACCGCGCTGCGCAACACATATACCGTGCTGGAGCGCGGCGGCGCGTCCATCCTTCTGGCCGGCCTGGAAGATCCCAACGGCCCGGCGGATATGGAGACGCCCGGGCAGGTTATGGAGCAGCTGCGGGAGGAAACGGGCGGAGGCTTCACGGTCCTCCTGGCCCACCGCAACCGTGTGGAGGAATACGCGCTTCTGGGCGCGCAGCTTGTCCTGTGCGGCCATGCCCACGGCGGACTGATCCGCCTTCCCTTTACGGACGGTTTGATTGACACGAACCGCGACTGGTTTCCCACATATACCTGCGGCGTCTACACGGAAAACGGCACGGATGTGCTGGTTTCGCCGGGGCTGGGAAACTCCGTGCCTGTCCCGCGCTTTTTGAATAACCCGCAGGTCTGTGTTGCTGTGCTGCATGCGGCGGGTTAAAAAACGGCATAAATTTTCCTCCCTGCGCATAGTATGGTCATAAGGTTTGTTTTTAAGGAGGAAGATTTGAATGGCGAAAACGATTTACAATGACAGGCCGGCCGCTGAAAAACCGGATATAGATGATCTGATTTACGGCAGCGCCGAGCCGATTCCCAGTGAGCGGTAAAAACAGAGATCCTGAACAATATAATAACGAAAGAGCGGCTGAAGATATGATCGTAGAATTTGATGACTATAAAGTAAAACTGACCGGCCTGAAGCCGGTGCTGGCGACCCTGGAAGCGGCGCTGAAGCTGGATGATGCCAAGGAAGAGATTGCTGCGCTGGAAAAGGAGAGCAATGCGGACGGCTTCTGGAACGACATTGCCAATTCCCAGCGGGTCCTGCAGAAGATCAAGCAGCTCAAGCACAAGTGCGAGCAGTTCGACTCCCTGATGAGCCGGTATGAAGATCTGCAGACGCTTTGCCAGATGGCCATTGAGGAAAACGACGAGAGCCTCCTGCCGGAACTGGAGGAGGAGTATGCGTCCTTTGAAAAGGACCTGGAGCAGGCGCGGCTTTCCACGCTTTTATCCGGAGAATATGACAATTCCAACGCGATTCTGACCTTCCACGCCGGCGCCGGCGGAACGGAGGCCCAGGACTGGACGCAGATGCTGGTGCGTATGTATACCCGCTGGGCGGAGCGTCATAAATTCACCTGCAAGATGCTGGACTTTCTGGACGGCGAAGAGGCCGGCCTGAAAAGCGCTGTGCTGTCCATTGAAGGCGAAAACGCCTACGGTTATCTGAAAAGCGAAAACGGCATCCACCGTCTTGTCCGGATTTCCCCGTTTGATTCGTCCGGACGGAGACATACGTCTTTTGCGGCGGTGGAGGTCATGCCGGAAATCTCGGACGATGTGGAAGTGGACATCCGGCCCGAGGATCTGAAGGTGGACACATACCGCTCTTCCGGCGCCGGCGGCCAGCACGTCAACAAGACGGAGTCCGCCATCCGGATCACGCACATTCCCACCGGCGTGATCGTCTCCTGCCAGACGGAGCGCAGCCAGCACCAGAACCGGGAATACGCCATGCGTATGCTCCGGTCAAAGCTTGTGGAGATCAAGGAACGCGAGCATCTGGACAAAATCGGAGACATCAAGGGCGTCCAGATGAAAATCGAGTGGGGTAGCCAGATCCGGTCTTACGTGTTCATGCCGTACACGCTGGCCAAGGACCACAGAACCGGCTTTGAAAACGGCAACATCAACGCCGTCATGGACGGCGACCTGGATGGGTTCATCAACGCGTATCTGACCATGAAGGCCGGGGAATAAGCACCGGCCGCTGAATTCCGCAGTGCCGCGTATCCGGGCTGACGAGCTTTCGGATGCGCCGTCTATATACAGTATGTTTAGAAATGGGGTGATATGGCCATAATTTTGTAAAAACGAAAAGGAAGAGTGAAATTATGTTTAAAAAGTCAATAGCAATGCTGCTTTGTGCCGCGTGTTTTCTGACCGCCGCGCAGACATTCGCGTCTGCCGCCGGAAGCGAACCGCTGTACGTGGCAGTATATGTGGACAGCGAAGCCGTGAATACCGGCAGCAGCGCGTTCTTGCTCGACGGCACCACTTTTGTGCCGATCAGAGAAGTCTCCGCCGCACTTGGCGCGGACACCATTTCCTGGCGTTCCGATACGGGGACGGCCTGCGTCATTGACGAGGGGCTTGAACTGAGCGCAAGAGCCGGTCAGACCTATGTGGTTGCCAACGGCAGGTATCTGTATATTCCGGACGGAGTCCAGAACATCGGGGGCAAGATTATGGTTCCCGTGCGTGTGCTCTGTCAGGCGTTCGGCGCACAGGTGGAATGGAATGCAGCCGAGCGTGCCGTTTACATCACCACAACGGGCGAGCCGATCGAAAGCGGCGATACTTATTACAACGCTGACGATCTGTATTGGCTGTCCCACATTATCAATGCGGAGGCCGGCTGTGAGCCGCTGACCGGAAAAATCGCCGTGGGCAACGTGGTTTTGAACCGCTGCGCATCGGCCCAGTTCCCGGACAGTGTCTACGGCGTCGTTTTTGACAGGCGCTACGGCACACAGTTTACTCCCATTGACAACGGTTCCATTTACTATACGCCGAACGATGAATCGGTGATTGCCGCCAAGCTGGCTCTGGATGGGGCCGACACGGCGGGCGGCAGCCTGTATTTCATCGCGTCCTACTGCGCGGCGTACAGCTGGGCGGGCCGCAACCGTCCGTTTGTTTCGCAGATCGGGAACCATTGCTTCTACGCATAATACCGGCGGAAAAAGATCCCTCCTGCAGCTGCAGGAGGGATCTTTTTTTGCCTCCGCGCGCTTTTTCTGCAGAATTTTTCATGCGCCGGAGAAAAATATGTTGACAACGGCTCGTGTATATGTTACTATCTGGGTAAATTAAAATTACTAAACAAAAAGAGATTTAAATTCACAGTATTCGCTTTGCTGAGGCTGTGATATACTGAAACAAAATGGATGGGGAGGCAGGAAGGATATGAGCTATTTCTGGCTTGGATTTATGGTGCTTGCATTCGTTGTCGAGGCGGCGACGGTGGGGCTGGTGGCCATCTGGTTTGGCCTGGGCGCGCTGGCTGCGTTTCTGAGCGCGGTCTGCGGCGGACCGGTCTGGCTCCAGATCACATTTTTCATCCTCATTACAGCGGTGACGCTGATTTTTACCCGTCCGCTTGCGCAGAAATATCTCAACAGCCGCCGCCGCGCCACCAACGCGGACCGGGTGCTGGAGATGAACGGCGTCGTCACGGAGAGAATTGACAATCTGAATGCCACCGGCGCTGTGGCGGTGGACGGAAAGACCTGGACGGCCCGTGCTTTTGACGGGCAGCCTATCGAGAAGGGCGCCATTGTGCGGCCCGTGCGCATTGACGGCGTGAAGCTTGTTGTCATTCCTGCCGGGGAGCCGGCTGAAATATCAGAAACCAGAGAATAAATCAGTTTAGGAGGAAAGAAGTATGGGTCCCATTATTGCGTTAGCGATTATTGCGGTTCTTGTCATTATTATCCTTGCGAACAACATCCGTGTGGTTCAGCAGGCCAAGGCGTATGTCATTGAGCGCCTGGGCGCGTACAGCACCACCTGGCAGGTGGGCCTGCATGTCAAGGTTCCGTTCATTGAGCGCGTGGCCAAGGTCGTCACTCTGAAGGAGCAGGTGGCCGACTTCCCGCCGCAGCCTGTGATTACGAAAGACAACGTCACCATGCAGATTGACACCGTTGTCTACTTCCAGATCACCGACCCGAAGCTCTACTGCTACGGCATTGAGCGGCCCATGGTCGCCATCGAGAACCTGTCCGCCACCACGCTGAGAAACATCATCGGCGATCTTGAGCTGGACCAGTGCCTGACCAGCCGTGACATCATCAACTCCAAAATGCGCCAGATTCTGGACGAGGCCACAGACGCCTGGGGCATCAAGGTCAACCGCGTGGAGCTGAAGAACATCCTGCCGCCGAAGGAAATCCAGAACGCCATGGAGAAGCAGATGAAGGCTGAGCGTGAGCGCCGTGAGGCCATTCTCAGAGCGGAAGGTGAAAAGCGTTCTGCCATCCTGACGGCTGAAGGCGAAAAGGAATCCGCCATTCTCCGTGCTGACGCCAAGAAGCAGGCGGCCATTCTGGAGGCCGAGGGCCAGGCGGAAGCCATCATCAAGGTGCAGGAAGCCACTGCCCAGGGTATCCGTCTGATCAACGAATCCACGCCGTCCGAGAGCATGATCAAGGTGAAGGCGCTGGATACCTTTGCCGCCGCCGCCAACGGCAGAGCGACCAAGATCATCATCCCCAGCGACATCCAGGGCCTTGCAGGTCTTGCAACCGCCTTCAAGGAAACGCTGACAGATCCGGAGCCGCCCAGAACTGCCGCAAAGGCGCCTGCCGCGGAGAAATAAGCCGCGCACATGCAGCACGCAGAGCGCCGGAGGAATCCTCCTCCGGCGCTTTTTGTTTCGTGAATTGTAAACCGATAATCAGAAATTGGGTTGACAATTTGCGCCTGCATTTGCTATACTGCATGCAGAAAAAACAAAGGGAGTGCAGACAGATGCAGACGCAGACGACCTCCGGGACAAGAATGAAAACAATCGATATGGTTTATTCCGCGCTTTTTGCGGTGCTGATTGCGGTATGCGCATGGATTACCGTGCCCATGGGCCATGTCCCGTTCACAATGCAGACCTTCGGCGTGTTCTGCACGCTGGGCATGCTGGGCGGCAAGCGCGGAACGCTCTCGGTTTTGGTTTATATTCTGCTGGGGGCTGTCGGCGCGCCGGTATTTTCCGGATTCGGCGGCGGTCTGGGCGTTTTGCTCAATACAACCGGCGGCTATATTATCGGCTTTCTGGCGGCCGCGCTGCTTTACTGGCTGGTCACCGGCCTGTGCGGCCGGAAGCTGTGGAGCATGGCGCTGGGAATGGTGCTGGGCCTTCTGGCCTGTTATGCGTTCGGAACGGCCTGGTTCATGGTGGTCTACGCGCGCACATCCGGCGCCGTGGGACTGGCCACTGCGCTGGGCTGGTGCGTCACGCCGTACATTGTGCCGGATCTGGTCAAAATTGCGCTGGCGCTGTTCATGGCGCAGGTCATCGGCCGGCGCGTGCGCATTTTCAACTGACCGGCGGCGTGCCGGCTGTCAGACAATCCGGCCGGCGATCAGCTCGTCCAGCGTTGCAGGCCGGTAGCTGTTGACGTCCACGCCGGCGTTGAAGGCGTTGCCCATTAGCTGCATCTGGCGGCGGATAGGCAGCCCCGGATAATTGTGGATATGGCCGTAAACCAGCCACTGTCCGCCGAAGGCCGGCGGGGGACAGTGACAGAGCGACACCCGGCGGCCGCAGTCGTCAATTTCTGCGGAATTGACGGCAAAGCCGAAATACTTTTTCAGATCGGTTTTCCACATCCAGAGGCTGTCGTTGTTGCCGATGACCAGGTATTTGCGGCCGGCCAGCCGGTCCAGATACGCGGCGGGGTCGGCGCTGCCGTTCATCAGGTCGCCGACGATGTAGACGGTGTCCTCCGCGCCGACACGGGCGTTCCAGCCGCGGATCAGCGCCTCATCCATTTCTTCGGGCGAGGCGAACGGGCGGCCGCAGGCGCGGATAACGTGCCGGCTGCCCAGATGGAGATCGCTCGTATAGTAGATCATTGCAAGTCCTCCTGCTTTGGCGTTTGATCGGGTCAGTGCCGGCCGGAAGGGACGCCGCGCGTCCCGTGTCTGCCGGCAGGCCATTCTGATTGTATCATATTTCTCCGCATCCGGACAGAGCCGCATAGCGGCCCGGGGAAGCGGTCCGGCGGCCGGCTGTGCCGCCGGCGCTGTTGGCTTTTTCGGAATTGTGTGCTACAATAGCCGCGAGGTGAGCACCGTGTATGATGAACTGACAGAAGTTGATATCCGGAAGATGCAGGAGGAAATCGACTACCGCGTGAACATCCTGCGTCCGAAGCTGCTGGAGGATGTGAAGGTGGCCCGTTCCTTCGGGGATCTCAGCGAGAATTTTGAATATAAGGCGGCAAAGCGCGAAAAAAACCGCAATGACAGCCGCGTGCGCTATCTGGAGCGCATGATTTCAACGGCGCGGGTGATTTCAGCCGGTTCCGCGCCGGATGTTGTGGGCCTTTTTGACAAACTGGTGATTTATGACGAGGAAGAACAGGACGAGCGCACCATTCAGATTGTGACCACGCTGCGGCAGAACGCGCTGGAAGGACTGATCAGCAAGGAATCGCCGGTGGGCCGGGCCGTGATGGGCCGCCGCGCGGGCGACCGGGTCAGGGTCGAGGTCAGCGAGGACTACAGCTATTACATTGTGATCCGCTCGGTGGAAAAAGGAAAAGACGACGCGTCCATGGACATCAGCCGTTTTTGACATTGCCTCCATTTTGTCCGGTTCGCTTGCCGGATTCTGGATCACGCGCAGGTTTTTGCGCGGAAACAGCGGAATCGGGCATACAGACAGGCTCTGCCCGGGAAGGCGGAGCCTGTTTCTGCT
>JAEDDG010000014.1 GCA_016293865.1 Oscillospiraceae bacterium
CCGCGGATGGAGCTGGGCGGCGAAAAAGCGGCGGAACTGCGCCGGTTTTCCGGCGGGAAGTCCGTCAATATCGAGCAGGCGCCGGCAGGATCCGTCTGCGCCGTGTCCGGTCTTTCCAGAATCCGGACAGGAGACGCGCTGGGCTGCGGAAAGTGCGCACCGGCCGCGGTGTTCACACCGATGATGGAGGCCGGCGTTCAGTTCGACCCCGGCGAAACCAATCTGCAGACGGTTTTGTCTGCACTGCGGATGCTGGAGGATGAGGAGCCGCAGCTGCACGTTACCGCCCGGGCACAGGATGTCACCGTGCGCGTAATGGGTAAGGTACAGCTTGAAATTCTGACAGACACAATGGCGGAGCGCTTCGGCCTTCATGTGACCTTCGGCAAGCCGCGGCCTCTTTATCGGGAGACCATTGCGGCGCCTGTCACAGGCTGCGGACATTTTGAGCCGCTGCGCCATTATGCGGAGGTGCATCTGCGTCTGACGCCAGGACCGCGCGGCAGCGGTATCGTCTTCCGCAGCGCATGCTCCACCGATGTGCTGGCGCTGAACTGGCAGCGCCTGATAGAAACCCATGTCCTGGAGCGTGAGCATCCGGGGGTTTATACCGGTGCGCCGCTGACTGATGTGGAAATCATGCTGCTGGCCGGACGGGCACACGAAAAGCATACGGAGGGCGGCGATTTCCGGCAGGCTGTATACCGTGCGATCCGCCAGGGACTGATGCAGGCGCAGACGGTGCTTCTGGAGCCCTATTATGAACTGACGGCAGACGGCGGCGCAGCGCTGACCGGCCGGATCATCAGTGACGTGCAGCGCATGGGCGGTACCTGCCTTCCCTGCGCGCCGGAAGATGCCGCGGACACGGTCCGTGCGCTCGTTCCCGCCGTCCAGGCCTGGGACTATGCGGCGCAGTTTGCCTCGCTGACCCACGGCGCGGGCCGTCTGGGTATGAAAAGCGGCGGCTGGCTTCCCTGCTGCAATCCCGAGGAAGCGGCGGCTGCCATCGGCTATGATCCGGAAGCCGATACGGAAAACACACCGGACTCCGTCTTCTGCGCCCACGGCGCAGGATACAATGTCAAATGGTATGACGCGCCTGCGGCCATGCATATCAAACTCTGAGCATCCCGAAGCCGCCAGGCTGAATCTGAAAGGAGTGAGCGCAATGAAGCTCTGTATCTACGGCGCTTCCAGCAGCGCCATTGACGCTGTTTATACCGACACTGTTTATGTGCTGGGCAAAACCCTTGGACAGCGCGGACACAGTCTGATTTTCGGCGGCGGCGCCCACGGACTGATGGGCGCCGCCGCGCGCGGCACAGCGGACGGCGGCGGCGAGGTGATCGGCGTTGCCCCGCGCTTTTTCGACCGGGACGGTATTTTGTGGGAAAACTGCACGCAGCTGATTCTGACCGACACCATGCGCCAGCGCAAGCAAAAAATGGAAGAGCTGGCCGACGGCTTTCTCATGGTCCCCGGCGGCATCGGTACCTATGAGGAGTTCTTTGAAATTCTGACGCTGAAGCAGCTGGGCCGGCACAGCAAGCCAATCGCGCTTTTGAATGTGGCCGGCTACTTTGATCCGCTGGAGGACATGCTGTCTGCCACAGTCCGCAAGGGCTTTATGAAGCCCGCCTGCCTGCAGCTGTATGCGGCTTTTTCGGACGCTGAATCCGCCCTTTCCTATTTTGAACATTACAGCGCGCCGGAAACCGGATGGGAGGGCCTGAAATACCCGTAAAAATCCGCTTTTTTCCACTGCATTCGGCAATTTACTTTTTTTATGTCCCATGATATACTTAGTTATTGCAATACATTCGGTCAGACTGATCCGGAAAGGAGGAAAAGCGCTTGAAACTGAAAAGATTCCTGCTTGCTGTATGTGCAGCGGCCGTGCTGCTTGCCGCTTTTCCTCTTTTTGCATCTGCCGCACCGGCCGACACCTGGGACGGCACAGCCGACACCAGCTGGTATACCGGCGGCAGCAGCAGCTATTCGCTGACTACCGCCGAACAGCTTGCAGGTCTCGCTTCGCTTGTCAACGCCGGCAATGAATTCAGCGGCGTAACCATTGCGCTGGGGGCAAATCTGGCGCTGTCCAGCCGCAGCTGGACGCCCATCGGCGACCGCTCGACCGATACTTCCGTATTCTCAGGAACCTTTTCCGGCGGCGGCTACAGCATCACCGGGCTCAGCATTGCCGGCAGCGGCAGCAACCAGGGTCTTTTCGGCTATGTCAGCACCAGCGGCAGCATTCATGATTTGTCTGTCCACGGCAGCGTCTCCGGCGGCAACTACATCGGCGGCATTGCCGGCTACTGCAACGGCGACATCTCCAACTGTGTCTTTTCCGGCAATGTCAGCGGCACGAACTGCGTGGGCGCCATTGCCGGCTTCTGCGCCGGCGACGTTTCCGGATGCATCGCCTCCGGCGGCGTCAGCGGCCGCTCCTACTGCGGCGGCATCAGCGGTCATCAGTACGGCGGCAATATCTCCGGCAGCAACAGCAGCTGTACAGTCACCTGCACCGGCAACTATGCCGGCGGCATTACAGGCAACGCCGAGAGATGCACTGTCTCCGGCTGCACCAACAGCGGCAGCGTGAACGGCAGCGGCAGCAGCTCCGGCGGCATTGCCGGCTATGGACAGTCTGCCTCCATTAAAAGCTGTACCGACAGCGGCGCTGTCTCCGGCGCGCAGTATACGGGCGGCATCATCGGCCGCAGCAGCTCCGGTTCTGTCATCAACTGTGTCGTCACCGGCACAGTCAGCGGGCTTGAGGACTGCGGCGGCATCGCGGGACTGCTGGAAAACGGCTCTGTTTCCAACAGCGTCTGCCATTCCGGCGTATCCGGCACCCGCTCGGGCGGCATTGCCGGTCGGCTCTCCTCCGGCGGGCGGCTGCGCAACTGCTTTTCCACCGGCAGCATCTCCGGCACCGGTTCCGGCGGCGTCGCAGGCTCCGCTTCCGGCGGCAGCGTCTCCGGCTGCTACTGGCGCAGCGGCACAGCTTCTTCCGCCGCTGGCGAGGGGAATGTATCCGGCTGCTCTGCCTTCTCAGCCGAGGAGTTTTACTGGCCGCTGGACACGCAGGTTCAGGGCTGCAGTGACCTGCTGGATGCGCTTAACGCAGGTCTCGGAGACGGGATGAACCACTGGTATGCGTCGTCCTCCTACCCGGATTTCAACGAAATCTACCGTCTGACCGTCTTATGTACGGACCGCGAAGGCAATGAGCTTCAGGCCCAGCGTCAGCTGTTCTCTTCCGGTGAACACTATGAAATTACGCTGCCGGAGCTTGATGGCATGATGACGGAAGAAAAAATTCTCTCCGGCACAATGCCTTCCGAGGACACAGTGATCTCCGTCACCTATGTGGGTGAAAAGCACAAGTTGACCATCGAGTATTATTATGAAGACGGCGTGCGCGCCCTTGATCCTTATGAACAGGATACGGACACCGGCTCAAAATACAGCGTCGATTCCCCTGCCATTGAGGGATACGAGCCGGATCAGGCAACAGTCACCGGCACCATGCCCGCCGAGGATACGGTAATCCGGGTCGTTTACAAACCGGCAATTTTTACCGGCAATGACGACACAGACACCGATTCCTCCCTCTCCGGTGATGAACCGCAGGCGCCGGCGGCAGACACAGACGGCTCACAGCCGGAAAAGACAGATTCCGGCGTGCGTCTGAACTTCTTTTTCTGGTTTTTGATCGCAATGATTCTCATCGGACTGATTCTGCTTGTTTTGCTGCTGTGCATGCTCTTCAATGAAAACGGCCGTGTTTCCCGGTGGGTCAACGGCCTGCTGTACCCGGAATTCCGGGAAAAGCCGGCGCACAGGCCGGATTCCCGCTGACATGTTATCGCCAAACCAAAAGGTCCTGAAAAAGCAAAAGCTTTTTCAGGACCTTTTTCATCTCAATCGGAACATATCTGTTTCTTCCGGCGGCAGGTCATGCAATACCAGTCTTCCTGCCGCTCACAGGCGGCAATATCAAAACCGGCTGCGGTCAGCGCCGCCTTTACTTCCTGCTGGCGGCCCTCAATGATGCCGGAGCAGATGAAAACACCGTCCTCCGCCAGCCATTCCGGCACCGCAGGGCTCAGGGCGATAATCACATCCGCCACAATGTTGGCCAGAACAACATCGTACTTCTCCTGTCCCAACCGGCGGCGCAGCGGCCCCGGAGCCAGCACATCTCCGGCCACAACATGGAACCGGTCCGCGCCGATGCCGTTGAGCGCGGCATTATCCATGGCCACATCCGGCGCCTTCGGGTCAATGTCGCAGCCGTCTGCGTGCGCTGCGCCCAGCAGCAGCGCGCCAATGGCAAGGATTCCGCTGCCGCAGCCCAGATCCAGGACCCGCTTTCCGTCGAGCGGCAGCTCCTGCAGTTTTTCAAGACACATGCGCGTCGTGGCGTGGCTGCCCGTCCCGAAAATCAGGCCGGGATCCAGCCGCAGAACCTCCCGTCCGTCCGTTTCCGGCGTTTCCTCCCACTGGGGGACAATCAGAAGCCGCCGGCCGATGGTCAGAGGCTTGTAATACTGCTTCCAGTTGTTTTCCCAGTCCTCATCCCGGACAACATCTGTCAAAAATGTATACTGCGGAAACGCTCCGCGCAGCTGCTCCAGCGCCGCGCGGCCGTCGTCTGAATCCTCATAGTAAAACTTGACCCGGCAGACGCCCCGGTACGCGTCGCGCAGCTCCTCATCCACATAATCCCAGTACTGGCGGTTCTGCTCCAGAAACGCCTCATATTCCTGCTCACTGTCAATGACAAGTCCGGAAACACCCTGCGCCTCCAGCTCAGCCGTCAGCCGGTCCAGATTTTCCGGCGCCGTATTGACTGTGATTTCAAGCCACTGCATTTTCTGCCTCCATCATCATAGTTTCGTCTATTTTAGCACACACTATTTCCAAACACAACAAGGAGGCGGTTCACACGGAAGAAAACAGCGATCTGAGCGTGCTCAATTCCATCTACCGCGGCGCGAAAACAGGCAGCCAGGCCATCAGCGATCTGCTCCCCCATGTCAGCGACCCAGAGCTTCGGGCGGACGTCACGGCACAGAAGCGCGAGTATGAATCCATCAGTGCAGATGCTGCGGACCGGATGATCGCACTGGGCGGACACCCTGAAGATGTCCCCGCTGTCAAAAAGGCCGGCCTGAAGCTGGGCGTCGCCATGAACACAGCCATGGACGCCAGCACATCGCATCTGGCGGAACTGGTCATCCGCGGGAGCACAACAGGCATCACCACCATCACCAGGGTTCTGAACGCTTATACGCCGCAGTGCAGCGGGATTTCCGACCTGGCCAACCGGCTGATCTGCACCGAGCAGCGCAGCATTGACAGGCTCAAAGCATACCTCTGAACGGCGTGCGCCCTGTCTCTTCCGCTCCGGGGCTGCGGCCGCCGGACAGCAAAAAGCCCGAACCGGAAACCGGCTCGGGCTTTTTATTCTGCGTTCAACCGTTACTTCTCGTCGTGCTCCTTATGACACGCCTCGCAGTCACAGCAGCAGCCAACGATGGGCTCGGGATCAATGCCCTGCCGCTTGTAGTAGTCGGCAATAGCGGAGCGGATTGCTTCCTCAGCCAGCACGGAGCAGTGCATCTTATGTGCCGGAAGTCCGTCCAGCGCCTCTGCAACGGCCTTGTTGCTGAGCTTCAGCGCCTCCTGAATGTGCTTGCCCTTCACCATCTCCGTGGCCATGGAGCTGGTGGCAATGGCGCTGCCGCAGCCAAAGGTTTTGAACTTGACATCCACAATGATGTCGTTTTCGATCTTCATATACATCTGCATGATGTCGCCGCATTTGGGATTGCCCACACGGCCCACCGCATTTGCATCTTCAATCTCGCCCATATTGCGCGGATGCGCAAAATGATCCATTACTTTTTCTGAGTACATATGTTAAACCTCCTGTTCGCGTTTAATATCTGCCGGCCAGCCGGTCTTCCCACAGGGGAGACATGGCGCGCAGCCGTTCAATGACCTCAGGTACCACCTGAATGATGTGTTCCACATCCTCATCCGTGGTCTCTTCGCCGATGGACAGGCGCAGGGACCCGTGCGCCACATCGTGCGGCAGCCCGATGGCGAGCAGCACATGGGACGGATCCAGAGACGCGGAAGAGCAGGCGGAGCCGGAGGAGGCGCAGATGCCTTCCATATCCAGGGAGAGGACAATGCTCTCGCCCTCGACACACTCAAAAATGAAGGATGCCGTTCCCGGCAGCCGGTTTGTGGGATGTCCGGTCAGGCGGGAGTACGGAATCTTCAAAAGCGCGTCAATCAGCCGGTCGCGCATTGCGGCCACCCGGGCCATGTTCTCATCCATATTGTCCACAGCCTCCTGCAGCGCGCAGGCCATGCTGTAAATGCCAGGGACATTTTCCGTGCCGGAACGGCGGTTTTTCTCCTGGCCGCCGCCGTGGATCAGGGGCGGCACACGCACGCCCTTGCGGATATACAGGGCACCGACACCCTTGGGGCCTCTGAACTTATGGGCCGCGATGCTCATCAGATCGATCTGCATCGCTTCCACGTCGATGGGCATATGCCCCGCCGCCTGTACTGCGTCCGTGTGGAACAGAACGCCGTGGGCATGGGCAATACGGCCAATCTCCGCCACCGGCTGGATGGTGCCGATCTCGTTGTTGGCCGCCATCACGGTAATCAGAATCGTGTCCGGGCGAATGGCCTTTTCCAGCTCGTCCAGCCGGATGACGCCGTATTCGTCCACCGGGACATAAGTGACCTCATATCCCTTCTTCTCCAGCCATTCCAGCGTGTGCGTGATGGCATGGTGCTCAATGGCAGAGGTGATGATGTGCCTGCCCTGCTTTGCCTTCGCCTCGGCAATGCCCTTCAGCGCCAGGTTATCGGCCTCTGAACCGCCGCCGGTAAAAAAGATCTCTTCAGGCTTCGCGTTGAAGGCGCCCGCAACCGTGGCACGGGACTTCTCCAGGATTTCCTTTGCATCCTGACCGACACTGTAAATGCCGGACGGATTGCCGTAATGATTTGTCATTATTTCTACCATAGCGTCGATCGCGGTCCTGGACATGGCCGTCGTACCGGCGTTATCGGCATAAACAATTCGTTTCGCCATTTGTATTACTCCAGTCTTTCTATAATTAAATACATAAATAGGCAGCAATCAATACTTCCCACATGTATATCATATTAAATCTATACCAAAGGCCTTTTTTTGTCAATATATTGACTTCGAGTTGATATTGTTTTTCGTCTGTGATAAAATATGCAGAAGACAAAGGACCGCCTGCTGGTCATGGCAGCCGGTCTGCCCATCGTTCCGCACTGCCTGAAAGGAGGCCGAACATGAAACGCGTCGTGACCGCCATTTGTGTGATTGCACTGCTGATCTGTCTGACATCAGCCTACGCCGGATCGGCAGGTTCGTCGTCTGATCCGCTGATTTCTCTCAGCTATCTGAATGACACTTATATTCCTTCTGTGATCAACCAGGGCAAAACTGAAATCCGCGAAGCCCTGAATCAGGTTTACAGCGCTGCCGAGGCAAAGACAAAAACGGAAAAGCTGGCTGCGTTTTATGACTCTTCCATTACGCTGTCCTCCGGCAGCTGCTTTGTCCTGCTGTCCGGTTCGGCAACCGTCTCTGTCAGCGGCACGCTGATCAATGTTTCCAACGGCAGCGTGGTTGAATCCGGCGCGCGGATTGCCGCGGGCCAGCGTTATCTCAGCTGCGAGGAAACATCGGCTGTATTCAGTCTTTCTGCCGGCAGCACCTGCACGGTCAGCGGCGTCTACTCCGCCGGCAGTGGCACATTCAGCATGTCCTTCACCCCGTCAGAAACGCCCGCGCCCGGCCGCACGGTTCTGACACAGCAGAACATCATCTTTAACGGCTCCTCCTTGAAAATGGAGGTTTACAATGTGGACGGCGACAACTATTTCAAGCTGCGCGACATTGCATATCTGCTGCGCAATACGCCGTACGCCTGCTCAATCGATTTCAGCACACCGCTGAGAACCGTTCTGACCGTCAGCGGCGGCTCCTATGTCCCCAACGGGGATGAGATGCTCTCCGGCGTGGACTACTCCTCTTCCTGCAGAGCCAGCCAATGGCTGCTGATCATTGACGGCGTTTATCACAGCTGCAGCGTGTACAACATCGGCGGCAACAACTTCTTCCGGCTGCGCGATCTGGGCAACGCATTGGGCTTCGGCGTGGATTACGACGCCGCAACCAATTCGGCGGTCATTACCGCGTAATTCCGACTTTTTCAACACAAACGGGCCGGCGTTCTCTGCGCTGGCCTGTTGTTTTCTTTCGCTGCGGACAGCCTGTCCGGCCGGCATAACCCCGGAGCTCCCGGCATAGTTCATAGTATCCGGTTCAGGAGGATTTCGTATGCTTGATTTTCTGGAAGAACTGCACGCAACCCTGTCCATCGGCCAGCAGGCCGCCTTTATCATCCGCATTCTGGTCGCCACCTTCTGCGGTGCGCTTGTGGGCGTCGAGCGCAGCAAGCGCCTGAAGGAGGCCGGCGTGCGCACCCACTGTCTGGTGGCCTGCGCCTCCGCCGCCTTCATGGTCATCTCAAAATATGCGTTTACCGACCTGGAAACCGGCGGCGGCATATTTCTCAACGGCACACGCGGAGCCGACCCTGCGCGGATTGCTGCGCAGGTCGTCAGCGGCGTCAGTTTTCTGGGCGCCGGAATCATCTTTAAAAACCGCCGCTCCACCGTCACCGGCCTGACCACGGCGGCAGGCATCTGGGCAACCTCCGCCATCGGCATGGCCATCGGCGCCGGTCTGTACCTGATCGGCCTTTCCACAACAGTTATTATTGTTGTTTTGCAGATTGTCATGCACAAATACAAAATCGGCAATGATCAGTACAGTACGGCAAACCTGGAAATTACCTTTGAAAATACGGAAAAAATCCGGACGCTGGTCAGCGCGCAGCTTGATGCGCTGAATATGCAGATCATGCAGAATCAGATCACAAAGCATGATGACGGGACAGTGACGCACGCCATGGTCATCCGCTATGTCAGCTTCCCCTCTTTTGCGCAGATTGACGCATTTGCCGATACGCATCCCGAAATCCATGCCATCAGCTACAGCAATATCAGCTGATCTGCTCTCCGGTACACAATACCGCGGCCCGTCCATCCGACGCCGGCCCGGAAAAGATATGAAGGAGGATTACATAATGAAAATCGTCGTTTTGGACGGTTACACCGAGAATCCCGGTGATCTGAGCTGGTCGTCCCTTGAGGCGCTGGGGCAGCTGACCGTTTATGACCGCACCCCGGTGAATGACGAAGCGGAAATCCGGCGCCGCATCGGCGATGCACAGGCGGTGTACACCAACAAAACGCCGCTGAGCCAGGCGGTCATCGACGTATGCCCGAATCTGGCTTTTATTGGCATTCTGGCCACCGGATACAACGTGGTGGATACAGCCGCCGCCCGTGCGAGAGGGATTCCCGTGTGCAATATTCCCACTTACGGGACAGCCGCCGTCGCCCAGTTCGCAATCGGACTTCTTCTGGAAATCTGCCACCACATCGGCCATCACAGCGAGGCTGTCCATCAGGGCCGCTGGAGCTCCAGCGCTGACTGGTGCTTCTGGGATACGCCGCTGATTGAACTTTCCGGGAAAACCATGGGCATCATCGGCTTCGGGCGCATCGGACAGGCCACCGGCCGGATCGCCGCCGCACTCGGCATGCGTATTCTCGCCTGCGACAGCTTCCCGAACGCCTCCGGTCGGGAAATCGCAGAATATGTCACGCTGGATGAGCTGTTTGCCGCGTCTGACGTCATTTCCCTGCACTGCCCGCTCTTTCCTGAGACAAAGGGCCTGATCTGCAGGGCAAATATCGACAAAATGAAAGACGGCGTCATCATACTGAACAACAGCCGCGGTCCCCTGATTGTGGAAGAGGATCTTGCGGCCGCCCTTAACAGCGGCAAAGTGTATGCAGCCGGTCTGGATGTCGCCTCCACGGAACCCATCCGCAGTGACAACCCGCTGCTGACGGCAAAAAACTGCATCATCACGCCGCATATCTCCTGGGCGCCGAAGGAAAGCCGCCAGCGCCTGATGGACATCGCCGTCGATAATCTCAGGAACTTCATCGCCGGCACGCCGGTGAACGTCGTCAATCCGTAAAACCGGCCCTGGGCCTTCAGCTTCTTAAAACACGGATGCCGCCTGTTAATCAGACGGCATCCGGTTTTTTTCACTTTTCTGCCGCTCGTGCAACTGAGGCGCCCAACCATTCAGCGGCAGGCGCTGCATGGCACCGAACACTTTGTTTTTCAGATCCGGATATTGGCCCGTCAGCTGCGCGGTCAGCTTCTTGACTTCATGCCGCTTGCTGGTCACGTCCATCGGGCAGGGATTCTTGATAACCGGAAGCTGCAGCTTTTCAGCCACCGCACGTACCGTGCCCTCTCCCACATAGAGCATGGGCCGGATCTGCAGTATGCCGCTGCGCGAGAGATTCGTCACCGGCTCGAAGCAGCTCAAACGTCCCTCATAAAACAGGGAGAGGAAAAATGTCTCTATTGCATCGTCAAAATGATGGCCAAGGGCAATTTTATTCAGCCCCATCTCATTGAGCATATCGCAAAGCGCGCCGCGGCGCATCTTGGCACAGAGGGCACATGGGTTCTTTTCATTGCGCTGCTCAAAAACAATCTGCTTGATCTGCGTATGCCTGACCGCGTACGGCACCTGCAGGCGGCGGCAGAGCTCACGAACCGGCGTAAAATCCATTTCATCATATCCCATATCCAGCGTCACCGCATACAGGCTGAAGGGCTTTGGATAGTATTTTTTCAGTTCCGCCAGCGCGCACAGCAGCGCCAGCGAGTCCTTCCCGCCGGATACTCCGACGGCAATCCGGTCCCCCGCTTCGATCATTGAATAATCCTCAATGCAGCGGCGGATCAATCCAACAAACCGATTCATAAAAAATCCCCCGGAAAAATAAAAATGAAATTGAGCATTCACGAGAAAAACGGCGTAAAAACGAGCATTCTGGAGTTCTCCATAATGCAAATAAATTTTCTTGTCTTTTGGTGTTGACACAGAAAATCAATTGTGTTATAAAGATAAAGCATGTTCATTGTAATTTCATGCTTTTCATTTGTCAAAAATTATTTTGTATTATACTTTTATTGGAGGAGACAAGATGTCTACAACGCTTGCAAAAAAGGAAACCGTTTCCCGCAAATGGTACATCCTTGATGCAGCCGGCAAGCCCCTCGGCCGTACCGCCGCCACCGCTGCCGTCCTGCTTCGCGGAAAACACAAAGTGGATTACACCCCCAACGTCGACTGCGGCGACTTCGTCATTGTCATCAACTGCAAAGACGCTGTCCTCACCGGCGACAAGCTCAACAAGAAGTTCTATCGCACCCACAGCGGCTGGGTCGGCGGTCTGAAGGAAGTCAAGTATGACCGCCTGATGGCTGAGCGCCCGGAGCTGGCCATGACTCTGGCTGTTAAGGGCATGATGGCCAAGAACACCATCGACCGCAAGGCACTCAACCGCCTGAAGGTTTTTGCAGGTCCTGAGCACATCCATGCTGCGCAGAAGCCCGAACCCTGGACCGAAGCATAAGGAGGTAACATAGAATGTATAAGAGCAAGAAACCGTATATGTACGGAACCGGCAGAAGAAAATCCTCCGTTGCCAGAGTCCATCTGATTCCCGGCGGCACCGGCGCCATCACCATCAACGGCCGTGATATCGACGATTATTTCGGTCTTGATACCCTGAAGCTCATCGTCCGTCAGCCTCTGGTCACCACCGAGACGCTCGGCAAGGTGGACATCGAAGCCACCGTTATGGGCGGCGGCGTTACCGGCCAGGCCGGCGCCATCCGTCACGGCATCGCCCGCGCACTGCTGCAGGTGGACGAAAACTACCGCGCCGCTCTGAAGGCCGCCGGTTTCCTGACCCGCGACCCGAGAATGAAAGAGCGTAAAAAATACGGCCTCAAAGCAGCCCGTCGCGCACCTCAGTTCTCCAAGAGATAAATTACGACAAAATCCCTGGAACCTTGACGGTTTCAGGGATTTTTCTTTGTACGGATTTTTACTTTTTGACAGCACACAAGCCGGAATCCATAGCGTATGGGATCTGTTTTGTCGTTTTCTTTTCGGACAGATGTGCCATTCAGCCAAATCCGGAAACGGGCTTTTGGGGAAAAATATGCGCAGAACGGCAATTCGGTTTATCCATCGTGTAAAAGCATGATTACAGTCGTAAAATAATTGTAATTCAACATATCTCACGTGATTTCTCCGTTGATTTTATTATCATTAGGTGTTAAGCTGTTAAGTTGCAGATGAATATAATGTTCTAATGCTTATGACTGCATGACCCCAAAACACAGAGGAATACGCCGGGCTGCAGGATCTGCTTGAAAGTGTGACACAGCGGAGAACTCAGGAACAGGAAGCCGAGATATGAGGAAAAAAGAACCAAAGCCAATCCCGACCGTCGAAGAAATTCAGGTGGAGCTGGATCGAATCAAATATAAACGGCGTTACCGGTCTGTACTGCGCAGCACGGTCTATACGCTGGTGGTTGTGGCGGCTGTTGCAATCCTTGTGGCAACGCTGTGGCTTCCAGTGCTGCAGATCTATGGTAGCTCTATGTCTCCGACGCTGAACGAGGGAGATGTGGTTGTGTCCATCAAAAGAACTGATTATCAGCAGGGGGATGTGCTGGCATTTTATTACAACAATAAGCTTCTGGTCAAACGCCTGATTGCTTTGCCGGGAAGTTGGGTGAATATTGATGGAGCCGGTAACGTAACGGTGGACGGTGTGCCGCTGGAGGAACCGTATCTGGCAGAAAAGGCTTTGGGTGAGGCGAATATTGAATTCCCATACCAGGTGCCGGACGGTCGTTATTTCGTTATAGGTGACCACCGTTCAACTTCAGTGGATTCCAGAAATGCAGCAGTAGGCTGCGTATCCGAAGAGCAAATTGTCGGCAAGATTATTTTCCGCGTCTGGCCTCTCGATGAGCTCGGACTATTGGGAAGGAAGGAAGAACATGTTGGATGAACTGCAGATGCGGGCTGAACAGTACAAGAAGAAGCACAGGCGCCATAAAGTGTGGCGAAGAATTGTCATCTGTCTGTCCTGTGTGGTTGCTTTCTGCACAACTTATGCATTGATCCTCCCTGCCATAACCATGGAACAAACCGCATACTGCGGGATGGAGGAACATCAGCATACTGACAAATGCTACGAGAAGCGCCTGACATGCGGCTTTGGCGAGCCGCAGGAAGATGATGTGGAACTGTTAAACAGCGGCCATACCCACTCAGATGCATGCTATGAAGAGCAAAAGGTACTTGTATGCGGTCAGGAGGAATCCGCCGGACATATCCACGACGACAGCTGCATCAGACATGAGCAGGTGCTGATCTGTACCAAAGACCATGAGCATACTGAAGATTGCTGCGAAATATCAGAGACTTACATATGTGGAATGACAGAAGGCGAAGGCAGTCATACCCACGGGGCGGCGTGTGACGGAACGCAGAAGGTCCTGGTCTGTGACAATCCCGAATCAACAGAGACTCTTTCCGATACCCAGAAGCCGCACGTTCATACAGACGATTGTTACGAAAATGTCCTTGTGTGTCAGAAGACTGCGCATGAACACACGCTCGCCTGTTACTCCAATCCCGAAGCGGATCTCGAAACAGCATCCGTATGGGCGCAAAGTGTTTCAAATGTGGAACTGACGGGCATTTGGGCAGACGATGTGATCTCCGTTGCCCAAAGCCAGTTGGGTTATCGGGAGAGCACCGCTAATTACATCGTAATGGAGGACGAAGAAACCACCAGGGGCATCACGCGTTATGGCCAGTGGTATGGCGATCCATACGGGGACTGGTGTGCCATGTTTGTGTCCTTCTGTCTGCGCTATGCAGAAATACCAAACTTTCCCTATTGCAGCAGCTGCCCCGCCTTGCTTGATCTCCTGTCTTCGGCGCAATATGGGCTTTACGAGGAAGCCGGGAAACATGAGCCCATGCCCGGTGAAGTGATCTTCTTTGATCTGGACGGGAACGGCGCTGCAGACCATGTTGGACTAGTAGCCGGAATAAATGAGGACGGAAAAGAAATCCGTACCATAGAGGGCAATCATTCAAACTGCGTACAGTATGTGGATTATACGCTGGATGACAGTCGGATTCTGGGCTTTGGCCGCCTTCCGGAGAAGGAAGCCGGCTATACTTGCGGAAAACCGGCCCATACACATAACCGGTATTGTTATGGCTGTGACGGAAATCTGCTCTGCCCTGTTGAGGAGCATATGCACTCCGAGGCGTGCCGGACAGGCCTGAACTCCGAACAGAAACCTGTCTCCGGATCAGATGGTGTACAGGGCAATCCGGACAGTTTTGATCATTCAGACAAAGCAATAATGGCGCTGTCGGACGATTTCCTCTATGAAAACGACCAGTTTTCAATTGCACTTCACGTGGAGGGCAACGCATACTTGCAGGATACGCCTCCTGAAGCGACGAATGCGTCCACCGATGACCTGCAGCCATATGAAATTACACCTGCAGCCGATCTGCAGCAGAATATGATCTTTGAATCCGATGCGGATTCGCTGCAGGACGATGCAGAAATAACCGGGGATGGGGGCTTACCGGGGACTGCAGACAAGTCGGATTCAGACAAATCAGTAAAGAAAGACGTTCCCGTGCTTGTCGTCACCGAGATGGATGAGCAGCAAAGGGAATATCAGCATATTGCATCCGTCCTTGAGGAAGAATACACAGATGGACTTTTGGACCTCTCAGTTCTTTCCCTGGAGTTCTACTGTCAGGATGCCTTGCTGGACGTCTCCTCATGCAGTGTTACCGCTCAGATCACGCCCCAGACGCAGATGATGGAAACAGCCCACACAGCGTGTGCTGAGCTGGAAGCTGATGCCGCACCAGAGGCAGAAACGGGCGTTGTATTTTCGGTCGTTGAAGCCACAGAAGACGGCACGGAAGAATTGGACAGCGCCATCGTGAGTACATCCACCCGGGAAGTTCCGGTACTCACAGCATCTGTCGACGGCAACGGCATTCTGGCAGTGGCGGCAACGCAAACCGCAAACCCGAAGTTTACCGTTCAGTACTATGCATGGCTGGATGCAGTCGCAGACAGCGGAAGCACGACAGACACCCTCCCCGTCATTGACACCAGCGGCGGTAATCTCCCGCAGAATGGCATGACTCCCACGACAAAAACACTGTTTCTGGAAGAGATAACATCCGGATCCGGGGTTTATGGCATAAAGACGACCAGCACCCTGATCCAGGTTTACAGCAGCCATGAATACCAGTACATCACCGCCCCAAATCTGACATATTTTAACCGCCTTTACGAAAATGGGCACTACGCAATCAAAGAAATCTGGATTCTGCAGGGAGGAAAAGACGCCGAAAGCGTCAGCCGGGAGGACTGGAATGTATATGACCCGGCCGCAACCCACTTTACCAACCGCAGTCAATCAGCAAACGATAACACAGTGCTCATCACCGATGGAACAGTCATTCGCCTCGTCTTTGACACGACAGAGAGTATATATACCAACGCTGTCAATTTCTATGACTATGACATCACGAATGATGGCGTTCATACGGCGGCACAGGGCATAAACAGCGCCTCCAACTACTCGGGCAGCGGGGCGAAGCTGGCCTTCGGCAACAACAACACTGATACCGGGTTGGCCGCAGAGACATGGAGCGGAAACGCGCTGAATAAAGCCAACAGTAACGGCTACAGCGGCTGCACCTTCGGCCTGGTCACCGGTCTGAGCGGCGGGGATATCCGGTACGCAGGCGGCGTCGATGCGCCCGCCCTGTTCAACGATGGGAATGCCGCCGGCAAAACCTCTTATGATAACGGTCAGTATACGCTTTCCTTTGATCGCCGCGGCGATACTTATACGCTTTCGTCTGTGGGCGGAACAACCTCCGCAACCAGTCTGCAGACCTTTACAAGCAGGTGGAATTGGAATAATACCCGAAAGATTTGGTCGAACCACTTCTGGCCCATGGACAATGTCACAAATACCGATCCGCATACAGGCACTTCCGGAAACACAGGCACTTACATAGGTGCGTCCGGGAAAGAGAAAAATTACCCGGCGAGCGATAACGGCATTGCGCACAACAACATGTTCGGTATGACCTATAAGGTACAATTTACCTTGACCGAGGATTATACAGGTCCTCTGGAATATTACTTCTTCGGTGACGACGACATGTGGGTGTTCCTGGACGGCAGGCTGGTGTGCGACATCGGCGGCGTCCACAGCTCCGTTGGAGAATATGTGAACCTGTGGGATTATGTGGCCATGGGAAGTTCCGGCACGCACACACTGAGCTTCTTCTACACGGAACGAGGCTTGTCCGGTTCCACATGTTATATGCAGTTCACACTTCCATCGGTATCTTCCATCACGCCTGAGCAGAACACCGGTCTGCTGACAGTTCAGAAACTGGTAGAGGGTACGGCGGACAGCAACGAGGAATTCTGTTTTGAGATTATGTTTACCGATGAAAACGGAAGGCCCTTGCCGGACGACTACTCCTACACCCGTTATAAAGCGGACGGCACGGTTGTCAAGCAGGATATCATCATCTATGATGGGGGTTCCTTTGAGCTGAAGGCCGGGGAATATATTATCATCAACTACCTGCCTTACGGGACGAAATATTCCATTACCGAAACAAATGCGCCCTACTACACGGTGACCTATCAGGTTGACGGCGGTGCGCCAAACGACGGGTATACCGCCACAGGACAAATCCCGACCGGCGGGAATGGGTCTGTGGTGTTCACGAACACCGCAATGCCTGTGCTTCCCTCTACCGGAGACCCCGGAACAATACTGTATACCGCAGGAGGCTTCCTGCTGACGATGGCGGCGCTGCTTCTGTTGTATAAACGAAAAGCGAAAAGCGGCAGATGCCGTGTCCCCTGACGTGCAGCAGCAAACTGTTCCTGAAAACAATTAATCGGAAAGGAAATGACATCATGAAACACATCAAGAATCTCGCCTGCCTCCTGTTGGCAATGATCATCGTGCTGAACTTTGGTACTGCCGCATTTGCGGCAAACAGCACCGGAAGCATCACAATTCATCCGAACACGAACGTTTCTGTTGCGGGCAAAACTTTCAATGCGTATAAAATCCTGGACGTAACGTCTTATTATGACGACTCCGTCGTGTACACAGTCCCCACTGCTCTGAAGGCGTTCTACCAGACCCGCTATGACCTGACTGGAAATGAGAGCGATTTTGACGCACAGGTGGCCGCAAAGATTGCTGAAGAAAACGACCTGTTTGCTTTTGCGGCAGATGCACTGGCTGCAGCTAAAGATGCCGGCATTACTCCGGGTACAGAAACTGCAGGAGCTGATGCAGAATCTGTGACCATCAGCAATCTGCCTCTGGGTTACTATGTGGTGGAGGATGTTGGCGGCGCAAAACCGATCTCCGCACTGATGCTCGACACAACCAATCCTGATATTGAGCTTGAAATCAAAGCCGACCAGCCCGGAATTGACAAAAAGATCGACGGCGACAATGACTCCGACGATTCCACCACGGGCCTTGTGGAAAACAACAACGCCGCTGTGGGCAGCATTGTTCCATATGTGGTCACCTCCAGAGTGCCCGATATGACTGGCTATGAGAAGTATTACTTCGTTGTCAACGACACCCTGTCCAAGGGACTGACGTTTAACAGCGATGTAACCATCACGATCGGCAGCAAAATTCTGGTGCAGGATACCGATTATACCGTGACGAAAACCGACAATGACGACGGCACCACCTCGGTGGAAATCGTGTTCAAAAACTTCATCCAGTATAAGGATAACAAGAACGATGCGATCACCATCAAATACTCCGCCACCGTTAACGAGGCCGCCGTGATCGGCGTTGCGGGAAATCCAAACACCGTTACGCTGACCTATTCCAACAACCCCAATATTCAAGATGCCGGCACATCCGGCAATCCTGACAAGCCGATCCCGTCCAGTCCCACAGGTGAAACGCCAAAAGAATATACGCGCACTTATGTGACAGCTGTCGAGCTCATCAAAGTGGATTCTCACGGGAACCGTCTGACCGGTGCAGAGTTTACGATCGAAGGCACCATGCTCAACACCGTCCTGGTGCGTACCGATGTTTACACTGAGAATACAAACGGAATGTACTGGAAGCTCAAGGATGGTTCCTACACCACTGACGACCCAAACACCGATGGCATAGATCCTGACAAATACGAGAGCACTGTCACCAGGTACATAAAGACCATTCAGACTACTGTAATTAACAAATCCGAAAATGTCAGCTATACCGCCACGGTCGGCACTGACGGTATTCTCCGATTTGAAGGCCTGTCTGCCGGAAAGTATACGATTACCGAGATTAAGTCTCCTGCGGGATACAATCTGCTGGAGAAACCAATCAATATTTCCATTGACTGGACAGCTCCGGCTGCGCCTTCCACAGACTGTTCCTGGGGCGTTACCGGCAATAACAGTGCCATTGTCGACAACGGTATCGTAAAAATTACGATTGAAAACAACGCCGGTGCCGAACTGCCGTCCACCGGCGGCACGGGTACTGCCATTTTTTATGCCGCAGGTGCCATTCTGATTCTGGCCGCTGTGATTTTGCTGGTCACCAGAAGACGCATGAATTTCAAGGTCTGATGTTCTGAAATGATTCCGAAAAAAACGCAGCACCTGCTGTGAACGCACGCCGGGGAGGCCCCGCCTTCCCGGACCGCATTGTCAAGGAGAGCCCGCTATGAAAAAGAAAAAAGGAGATCTTATAACGATCGTATTGGTCCTGTTTCTTCTTGTAGGGCTGTCCCTGATGCTGTATCCCGCGGTAAGCGATTATTGGAATTCTTTCCATCAGTCCAGAGCCATTGCAACCTATGCCGAGCAGGTTTCCCTGATTGATGACAACACCTACAAACAGCTGTGGGAGAAGGCCGCAGCCTACAATCAGACGCTTTTCTGTAAAACAAATCGCTATTTTATGACAGACGAGGAACGGGAGGAATATAACGGCCTGCTGGACATTTCCGGGAGCGGCATCATTGGCTATATTGAGATTCCGGAAATTAATTGTTCCCTGCCAATCTACCACAGCACAGACGCGGCTGTCCTGCAGATTGCCGTTGGCCACATTGAGGGAACTTCTCTTCCTGTTGGCGGCGAAAGCACGCACTGTGTCATTTCCGGCCACCGGGGGCTGCCCTCCGCAAGACTGTTTACCGATCTGGACAAACTGGAAAACGGCGACATTTTTATGATACGCGTCCTGAATGAAACGCTGACCTACGAAGTCGATCAGATTCGGATTGTCCTGCCAACGGATTTGTCTGACCTTGACATTGTAAGAGGAGCTGATTACTGTACCTTAGTGACCTGCACGCCCTACGGCATCAATACCCACAGACTTCTGGTACGTGGTCACCGGATTGAAAACGAGGAGGAAGCTGACACGATCCATGTAACGGCTGATGCCGTGCAGATCAAGCCGCTGCTGGTGGCGCCAGCAGTGGCAGTTCCGGTTCTGATTGTTCTCCTGATTATTCTGCTGCTGCCAAAACGATCCAAAAAACGGGGAGGCAAATCTGATGAAGAAACATAAGCGCTGGTGCGCTGTGCTGCTCGGTCTTCTGACACTCGTTGTGTTGCTGCCAATGCATGCATTTGCGATGGGCAGCATTGACCTGAGCCGCGGCGTAAGCCTGGCCGTTTCCTGTCAGGACGGGGACACACCTCTGGCCGGGGCGCAGTTTGACCTTTATCAGGTTGCAACAGCGGATGAGTCCGGTAAACTGACCACAACTGGGGATTTTACCCAGATCAGTGCAGATATCCATGGAAGCAATGGCGAAGCACAGAAAACACTGGCCTCCACACTGGAGGGCTACATTCTGCGGGATGGCATTTCCCCTGCTGACAGCGGAAAAACAGACAGCAACGGAATTGTATCTTTTCCCTCTCCGGGCAAAGCCTTGACTTCGGGGCTGTACCTGGTGCTCGGTCACAGGCACACGCAGAATGGATACCGCTATGACCCTGCCCCCTTTATGGTCATGCTGCCGTACTCAGACAGTGAAAACAACACATGGGTTTATGACGCGGCGGCAAACGCTAAATATGATTCCTCTGAAATACCCGATACGCCGCAGGAGGACACAATTGACCGGGAGGCATTGAAAATCTGGAAAGACGACGGGCATGGGGATGTGCGTCCAAAAGAGATAATTGTTCAGCTGCTGCGCGACGGTACGGTCTGCGATACCGTAGCATTGAATGCGGCCAATAACTGGCGCTATACCTGGACCGGACTTGACGGCAAATACAGCTGGACTGTTGTGGAGCAGGTACCGGAGAATTACACGGTGGAAGTTGCACGGGAGGGGAATACTTTCGTGGTGACAAACACCTACAACAGAAACACGCCGGATGAACCTGCGCCCGTCAATCCATCTAAACCAGATGAGCCCAGGTCCAACCTGCCCCAGACGGGTCAGCTCTGGTGGCCGGTCATCCTGTTGATCTGCGCCGGACTCCTGCTTGTGATGATTGGACTTGTGCATGGCAGAGAAAAAAATAATGAGAAGATCTGACAGATCAGTTGAGTCTGTTTCATGGCTGTCTTTTCGAACTTCAAGAAGTTCGAATAAACTGTTTGATTAAACGTGCAAGGGGCCTTAACCCCTTGCACACATTTTTATGCGCGACTGCCAGATCCTTTTTGATCATTCTGCAATCCACAAATGCAAAAAAAGCACGTGCATCCCGGAGATACTTCTCCACGGCTGCCGTGCTTTTTTCTTTCAGGATGAGGTAACTGTGAAATGCCTGCAGGCTGCTGCCGGCCAATCTTCCCGCGTTCATCGTTATTCCTCCTGTCCTGCGCAGATGGGGAAGCGCTGTACGATTCAACCCAATTCCCTGCCTGTTTTGCACATGTGGTCAGAAGGAAAAGCGGATGCCCGGCTATGCGCCAAACTGTCACTAACAGGTATCAGCGACCGCATCCGCTGGACAATATTATGATTTCTTGGAGTATTTTTTGCACTTGCTGCTTGAATATTGAATTCAGAATTTTGCCGTGTTACAGTAAAAATACTGAGAATTACAACTTCGTTTGTGACGAAAAAGAGCAAATTTCCTGTTTTCATTCTGCCGTATGATTCTGAAGGGAGAAACAGTATGGTTAACGAAAATGTGCTTCATATCGGGAAAAACCGTGAATTGTTCTGGGATGATTATCTGGTGGATCCCTCGTGCTCCACTGCGTTTCCACGGCTGATGCAGCCGGTCAAAAAAGAAACCTGCTTCCAGTTTGATCAGGGAATGGAACTGAAACAGGTCAGCTATCCCTGCATTGTCAAGGACGAATCCGGATATAAAATGTATTACCTGCCCTGGGAAATGTACAAAGACGGATCGGTAAACAGCTACCTGGCTGTGATCGAAAGCCAGGATGGAATTCACTGGACCAGGCCTGATCTGAATATTTTTGACCACCCGGAACTGAAGGAAAACAATGTGGTGATCGACCATTTGATGGATGGCGTTTTTGTATTTAAGGACACTAACCCCAGCTGCGATCCCAGCGAGCGCTACAAAGCGCTGACTCCCCTGGAATCAGAAGGAGACCGGATCGGCGGACTTTGGTGCTACACCTCTGCCGACGGATATCACTTCAAGCTGTCCCATCAGCTGACCTCCGTCGGCTTTTTTGACAGCCTGAATGTGGCATTTTGGGAAAACGGACGGTATTACTGCTACCTGCGCAATTATCACAGCATCCCGGGCGGCACATGGAAAGACGGTATTGAAGATTATAACACCCGCAGAGAAATGATAAAATGGGAGAATGTCAATGCCGGCATCCGTGACATCCGGGTGATGTACTCCGAGGATTTCCGGAACTGGACGGTTCCCAAACTGATCCAATTTGACGATGGCATGGACTTCCCGCTGTATACAAACAATGTGATCGCCTATCCCCGCGCGCCCCATGTCAAAATCGGTTTCCCTGTCCGGTATGTGGAACGCAAAAAATGGACGCCAAACTGCAGCCAGATCGGGAGTGCCGCACTGAAACAGAAAGTGATGGACGTGGGCAATCCCCATAGCCACCGGGAAGGCCTGGCCGTCACAGATGCGATTTTTATGTTCAGCCGTGACGGCGAAACATGGCACAGATACAACGAAGCATTTTTCACGCCGGGTTATGAGGCGGAGCAGAACTGGGTCTACGGCGACTGTTATTCGGCCTACAATCTGATCGATTCCGGCAGGGAATCATATTACATGTATGATAAGGGATGGCACAGAAGCGTCGGTCAGCCCAAGCCTCTGTACCGCTTCGAAATCCGCAAGGACGGCTTCGCCTGCTGGATGGCAGACGGTCAGGAAAGAGTTCTTGTGACAAAGCCCCTGGTCTTCGAAGGTGCGGAACTGCACCTCAATTTCCAGACATCCGCTGCCGGTCACATTTATGTGGATGTTCTTGACGAAAACGGCGAAGCTCTTCCCGGCGCGACGAGCTTTGAACTGTTTGGCGACACCATTGACAGAAACGTGTATTTTGAAGACGGCGGCAGTTTTGCAAAATATGCAGGAAGGCCTGTACGCCTGCGCTTCCGGATGCTGGACGCAAAGCTTTTTTCCATGTGTTTTAAATAATTAAAACTGCTTTTTCATACCTCCTTCACCGGTTTTGAACGCTCCAAAGCGAGGCCAGCACGTACCCGGGAACGGCTGGCACGAACCGCCTGCCTGTCTGATCTGACAGGAAAATGGACTCTCCCGCCCCGCTCAGCCGGGCAGGCGGAAAAGCCGGGTCTGTACCGTACTGAAGAATACCTTCCGCAGGAGGCTCTTCCATTATATATCCCGCTCCTGCCCGCCGGTATTGCGGTACTGCAGCGGCGTCATGCCCGTAATCCGCTTAAAGATACGGTTAAAGTACGCCGCGTCACTGCAGCCCACCTCACAGCTGATCTCATAAATCTTCTTATCCGTTGACGTAAGCATTTGTTTGGCATGGCTGATACGCAGAGCCATCAAATAGGTTTTGAACGTCTTATGCTCGATTTTGTGAAACAGGGAACAGAAATAGGACCTGCTCAATCCTACATAGCCGCTGACCTGCTCCAGGGAAAGCTCGGGGTCCGCATAGTTTTCCTCCATGTACTTGCGCGCCTTAACGACCAGATAGCGGTTTACATCTGAATCCTGTCGGCTAAGCAGCTGTGTCATCTGATGACACAGCTGCATCAGGGCCTGTTTGAAATCCTCCACATCTGAACATGCAAACATCTGCCGCACGGCCGTGGGGTAATCGATAGAATTCCAAAGATAAATGCCCAGTTCACTGCACTGTCTGGAAATCTCGCCCAGAAATTCAACGCCAAACTCGTGCATCTGTGTCTGACTGTGCAATTGCCCCAGCAGCCGGTCCACAGTCTCCTCCAGGGCCTTTTCCCGCCCCTCACGGACACATTCAATCACTCTTGGCAGCCACCGGCGGTTCACCTGCGGCGTGGCCGTAAGCGCAGCGATCTGTGTTTCCTTGATATTGAACCAGCTGACCACACACTCCTCCGACAGCATTAAGCTGTGCTGCAGCGCAATGCGCGCCTGCTTGGCAGAGGCGCCGATTCCGCCGGGGTTTTCTGCGGTGCTGCCGATTCCCATATGCAATTGCAGTCCGAAATAGAGCTTAAACTCATTGCACAGCACGATGCACAGCCTCTCCAGGCTTTCCTCCGGGATCTGCGTACTGTGGTTCAGCAGGATGTTGAGTACCTTTTCGTCATCGAAATAGCTGTAAATCTGAAAACCCTTTTCCTGCAGCTTAATTTCCAGATATTGCTTGGCCGTAGCAGATTGAAATCCGCTGTCCAGCGTGCTTTCTCCGCTCTTTTGACCGCAGACCATCAGAGCCGTGCAGTATTCGCCGGCCAGTTCCATATCCAGCAGACGCATCTGCTGACGCACCTGCTCTGCGTCTGTCGTATCCCCCTGCAGCAGAGACTCCAGCTGCCACTGCTGCAGCATTGGTCTGTTCTGCTCCAGCAGACGATTTACAGCGTACATTTTCTGCTGTTCTCTCTTGCGGGCCATAAACGTGTCGATAATCCGGTGCAGGGCGCCGTTGACCTCCTTGGCCACCACAGGCTTTGTCAGATAAGACGAGACGCCGATGGACATCGCCTTGCGGGCATAGCTGAAATCCTGATAGCCGGAGATGATCAGAATCTGCATCTCCGGATCCTGTTTCATAAGCTCTGCCGCCAGGGAAAGTCCGTCCTGACCCGGCAGGCATATATCCATAACCACGATCTGCGGCTGGAACAGCATGGCGCTTTCCATGGCGGTATCTGCGTCGCCCGCCTCCGCAACCAGCAGAAGGGAAAGCTTGTCCCAGGCAATGGCACTTTTGATATGCGCCCGGATTTCCGGCTCGTCATCCACGATCATCAGTTTGAACATTCTTCGTCACCCAATCCTTTCGTGTAAGGAATGCGGATCGTCACGTCAGTGTATTCGCCCGCTTCGCTGGATATTTCCATCCCGTACTCTTTGCCGTAGTAGACTTTAATGCGTCTTGCCACGTTGCGCAAGCCGTAATGCCTGCGGTTTTCCACATGCAATTCTTCACTCAGGGTCCGGTTGATTGCCGCCACCTGATCCGGCGCAATACCCACGCCGTCGTCGCGCACATGCAGTTCCACCAGGCCGTCAGTCAAACGTGCCGTGATGCAGATTGTTCCGTCATCCCGGAAAGCAGAAAACCCATGTTTGACGCTGTTTTCCACTATCGGCTGCAGCAGCAGGTGCAGCAGCTTGTATTCCGCAAGCTGCGGATCAACATCCACCTGCAGCCGGTAGTCCTTGCCGCCGGCCAGGCGCTGCAGCTCCAGATAGCTCCGAATCAACGCCATACATTCTTCCAGTGTGGTATATTCCCGTCCCTTGGCCAGAGAGCGTTTGAAAAAGTCGCTCAAAGCATAAACAATTTGCTCTGCACGCTGCCGGTCATCGTTTTTGATGGCCCAGGCAACGATATCCAGGGTATTATAAAGTAAATGGGGATTGATTTTGGCATTCAGCAGGGAAAGTTCCAGATCTGTCTTTTCCTTTTCGGACAACTGCAGGTCTGTATAGTACTTTTCCAATTGATCCAGCATGTAATTGAACTGCAGGCCCACATAGGCCACTTCATCATGCTTTTTTGGCTTAAAGCGGACATTCCGCTCACCTTCAGCAATACGCCCGACAACATTTTCCAATTTGCGCAGGCCGTTGGTGACGCTTTTGGAGAAGACAATTGCCGCCAAACTGGTGACCAGAATCGCCGCTCCGATCACAATCGAAATATGAAAGAAAAATTGCCGGATTGCATTGCTCTCGAACAGTCCGGTCTCCTGCAGCGGCACCACAAAGCAGGCGTATCCGTTTGCCACCTTCCAGCACAGAGCCTGCTGGGGCTCCTCCTGCATCACATAGGATATTCTGCTCTTTGGTCCCTCCACCTGTGTTACCGCCTGGGCCAGGCTCGCAGGCAGATCCTGACCGGGCGCCAGGCTCTTTCCGCTGACCACAACATCGCCCCAGGTGGTAACGATCATCGCCTCGGGAAAAATTGTTTTGTACATGTTCCAGAGCTTATCAGTATCCACGCCGGCAACAATGGCGCCAATGCGCTCCATGGTGACTCTGTCATACAGGAAGCGCACACACAGAAAGCAATCCACCCGTATGCCCTGACTGTTGGACAACTGGACCACATCATACCACATGATATTCCGGTACTCATCCGCGCTTAAAAACCTGTCACGGCTCAGATAATCACACACTTCGTCAAAATCATTATACGGCAGAACGCCTTCTCCGGCAGTGATTGCTTTCACGCCGTTTTTAAGATACATATTGATAAAATGGAATGTGTCTGCGCCGGTCATTTGGGATAATTCCAGAAAATCGATCAGGTCGCTGCGCAAAGCTCTCTCATAATCTGCCCGCTCGCCGGCAGATAAACCGGTACGCGCCGCAATCGCGTGGGTACCCGTTTCCTCGACCATTCTGGTTATGATATCCCGCGCACCGGAAAACAGATCAAGCATCTGTTCCACCGTGTTGTCTGCGGTTAATTCCACAATCTCACTTTCAAAATCGTGGACGACAGTCCCTGTAAGATCAAAGGCGGATACACCGATCATCAGGGAGATAAAGAAAATGATACTAACCATCGCGATCAGAATTTTCTTCCACAATGTCATTGTCATTCCCCTTTCGTTTTTATCAACCGCATGTACACGAGTGTTTCATACTAAGCGGCAGTGGTGCGCTGTTCCATATAACAGTTCACCACTGCCGCCAAATTTAAGGGGCATTTACTCTGTGTGACCCACCAGATGGCACGCACAGTAATGGCCGGGCCTTCCGGATATCTCGCGCAGCTCGGGTTCCTTTTCCCGGCAGATTTCCATACACTGACTGCAGCGGGGATGGAAACGGCAGCCGCTGGGAGGATTCAAAGGCGACGGGACGTCACCGGTCAGCAGGATCTTCTCTTTTTTTGCGCCCAGTTTCGGGATCGGCACTGCAGACATCAGCGCCTTTGTGTAGGGATGCTCACAGTTTTCCACGATTTCTGTGGACTCCGCCAGCTCCACAATCTTGCCCAGGTACATGACGGCGATACGATCACTCATATATTTTACCACAGATAAGTCATGGGCAATAAACAAATATGTCAAATTATATTCTTTTTGCAGCCGGCGCATCAAATTCATGATCTGTGCCTGGATGGAAACATCCAGCGCAGACACCGGTTCATCGCAGACGATCAGCTCAGGGTTCATGGCCAATGCCTTTGCAATGCAGATGCGCTGCCGCTGGCCGCCGGAAAACTCATGGGGATAGCGCTCCAGATACCTGGGACTCAGATTGACGGTTTCCATCATACCGGAAGCAATGGCATAGCGCTTCTCCCGGCTGCTGACGCCGTGCAGCTTCAGCGGCTCGTCGAAGGCCGTGAAAATATTCTTCGCGGGATTCAGGGATGCGTAGGGGTCCTGGAAAACAATCTGAATCTTCTTGCGCAAACGGAAACTGTCCTGCTTATTCAGCTTGAAAATGTCCTGGAGTTCTCCGTCCTCGCCGCGGAAGCAGATATGTCCGCCGGTGGGCTTATTCAGCCGGACAATGCACCGGCCCATGGTCGTCTTTCCGCAGCCGGACTCGCCCACGATGCCAAGAGTCTCGCCCTTGCGAACAGCCAGAGAAACATGATCCACAGCCTTTACATCGCCGATCTTACGCTTGAACGTGCCCTTCGTAACGGGGAAATATTGACAGAGATTCTGGACCTCCAATAAGTTTTCACAGCTCATCGACATTTCCCTCCTCCATCAGTTTACATCTGACAATATGGCCCGGTTCCACTTCCATGTCCTCGGGGAAGCCCTCCATGCAGCGCGCGCAGGCACGGGCGCAGCGCGGCGCAAACTCACAATGGTCAAAGTGGATGGAGGCATCCGGCGTACTGCCGGGGATGGACGCCAATTCCACATCGCGGCTCAGGTCAAGCTGCGGTACGGACTGCATCAGCGCCTTGGTATAAGGATGCTGCGGGTTTTCAAATATCTGCTCCACAGTACCAAACTCCACCACACGGCCCATATACATAACCGCGACATTGTCGCAGACCTCAGCCACGATACCCATATTGTGGGTGATCAGCATCAGCGTGGTTCCGTGTTTCTTCTGGATTTCCTTCATCAGGGACAGGATCTGCGCCTGAATGGTCACGTCCAGAGCAGTGGTCGGCTCGTCCGCAATCAGGATATTCGGGTTGCAGACCAGGGCGATGGCAATCATCACGCGCTGCTTCATACCGCCGGAAAACTGATGCGGATACTCATTGAACCGCTGCGCGGCAGCGGGAATTCCCAGTTCTTCCAGCAGTTTGATGATCCGCTCCTTTGCATCGGCCCTGGAGATCTTTTCATGATTGCGCAGGTTCTCCATAATCTGATTGCCGATGGTATAGGCGGGATTCAAAGATGTCATGGGATCCTGGAAGATCATGGAAATATCCTTGCCGCGAATCGACCGCATCTTCTCAGATGTCTTTTTATAAGCAGAAAGCACCTGTGTCTCGCCGCCGGATTCCGGGGTAAAGCGGATCTCCCCGGACACAATACGGCCGTTTGGGGGGAGCAGCTGCAAAACAGAGTGGGCTGTAACAGACTTGCCGCAGCCGGACTCGCCGACAATACCCAGGGTCTTGCTGCGTTCCACCTTCAGGTTCACACCGTTGACTGCATGAACAATACGCTTGCCAACGGTAAATTCGGTAACCAGATTTTCAATTTCCAGAATGTAGTCTTTATTCATTTCCGGCCTCCTTACTGTGTTACGTCCATCGCATCGCGCAGGCCGTCGCCAAAGAAATTGCAGCCCAGCACAAACAGGGAAATTGCCACGCCCGGAACCAGCCACAGGAGCGGATTATTGATCATGTAAGTCAGATTCTTGGCCGCATTCAGCATATTTCCCCATGTGGGAATACTGGGAGATACGCCCAGGCCCAGGAAGCTGAGGCCCGCCTCAGAAAGCACATAACCGGAAATACTCAAAGTAATATTGACAATCACGACACCCAGTGCGTTGGGCAGCATATGCCGGAACATGATGGACATGCCGCCGATGCCGTTGACGCGGCAGCTGTCCACATAGGGTTCCTGCTTCAGGGACAGGATCTTGCTTCGTACCATGCGCATCGTCCCCATCCAGCCGGTTACTGCAAAAATGGTAATCAGCCAGAACACGCTCTGCCCCAGGAAGCACATAACAATCATAACCACCAGGGTCTGCGGGAAACAGGAGAAGAACTCGGCCAAATACAGCAGAAGCGAATCGGCTTTTCCGCCAAAGTATCCGGCGATACAGCCCAAAACAACACCCAGCATATTGGCGGCAATGGCGCTGACCAGACCGATGGCAATGGAAACACGGCCGCCATAAAGAATACGTGCAAACAGGTCACGGCCCAGCTGGTCCGTACCCAGGAGATGCTCCGCGGAGGGAGGCAGGAACTTCTGCGCAGTGTCAAGCTTTGAAGGATCTGCGGATGTCAGCAAAGGCGCACAAGCGCACATCAGGATCATAATCACAATCACAACCATACCAACAGCGGCAAGCTTGTTGCTGAACAGCTTCTGCATTCTTCTGCTGGCAATACTCGATTTTTTCCTCATTGCGCTCACTCCTCTCCAAAACGAATCCGCGGGTCAAGTACTGCAATGACAATGTCTGCAAGGAAAGTACAAACCAGAGTCGTTGCTGACGTCAGCAGCAGGACCATCATGGCCACCGGTGTATCCGACGAAGAAACCGCGCCCAGGAACATGCTGCCCATTCCGGGATAATTGTAAATGGTCTCAATGATGGTCGTACCGGCAATCAGCATGCTCAGACGGCCAATCAGAAGGATCATGACCGGCGCGCAGCCATTGCGGAAGCAATGCCTTATATACACGGTGTTCTCTCTCAGGCCCTTGGCGCGGGCGGTCTTTATGTAATCCTTGCCCATGACATCCAGCATACAGCTTCTTGTATAGCGCATCAATGTGGCAATCAGGGTGATGGCCAGGCTGACAGATGGCAGCAGCATGTGCTTCATATGGCCCCAGAAAGTGGGATTTTCCAGGTCGAAGCGGCCGCCGGTGGGAAGCCATTGCAGCTGAATGGCAAACAGCAATATAAACAGCATGCCGAAGAAGAATTCCGGAATGGAAATACCCACCATACCCAGAACGGTGCAGCTGTAATCCAGAGGCGTGTTCTTATGGATTGCTGTAACAAAACCAAGCAGAATGCCGAAAACAGTGGAGATCAGTAAGCCAAATACCGCCAGCTCCAATGTTGCAGGCAGGCGGACAGCAATCAGTTTGGCAATGGATGTGCCGGATGTCAGGCTGTATCCAAAATCACCCTGAAAAATTCCGGCGAGCCAGCTGAAATAGCGGATATAAGCCGGATTGTTCAGGCCCTTGGCCTCCTTCAGGGCTTCGATCTGTTCGGGCTGCAGAGTCGCCAGAAGCTCAGGGTCAATGGATCTGGTAACCGCGTCGCCGGGCATCAGCTCCATGGCAAAGAAAACTGCAGCGGAGATCAGCAGCAGCTTTGGAATCAAAACAAGCAGTCTTTTCAAAAAATACTTAAACATAACACACCGCTTTCTCTTAGGCTCCCCTGTCGGAAGCCATTTCTAATGAACTGTCATAATCATTCGAACGGCCAACTGCCTGCCCCCTGACGGAGAGGGGCTCGCTCCCCCGTCTCAAGGCATAACTCCCGCCCTGTGACAAATGCGCATGACCTGTAACGATATGAAACAGGGGGTGCGGAGTATCCCGCGCCCCCATTTCAGACTGAATTTGCTCAAATATATCCGCAAAGCCAATTACTGGATGAAGGACCAGTTCAGGCAGTTGCCGTCGCAGTACCACTCGAAGGAGGAAGAAATGGGCTCATAGCCTTCAACCTGTGCGGTATTGACGATCCAAACGGTTCTCATAAACCAGATCGGAATGCGGTGCATATCTTCCATGGAGTTGAACTGCAGCTGATCCAGGAGCTGCTCACGCTTTGCAGCATCGTTGGTCGCACTGTACTCAACAATCAGCTTGCCGTATCTCTCAGACAGCTCAGCAAGGATCTCATCGTTGTACCACACGTCATACAGGGCGCCGGGATTGACCTGGGCGAATGCACCGCAGTCGATGCCGAGGCATGCGCCGTACAGCATGTCAAAGTCCAGCGTTTCGTAGATAATGCTGTAAGCGTTGCTGGAATCAACGTAGTACTCAGCGGCAACGCCCGCTTCCTTCAGGCTGGAGACGATCATTTCCATGATGTCATGGGACTGCTGGTCGGCGTAGTTCGTGTACAGACGCAGAGGATCGTCGAAGTCATAGCCGGCTTCCTCCAGCATCTTGACAGCCGTGTCAACATCTCTTTCCCACACGGGGATATCGGTGTTGTACTTCTGGTAGTTGAATGTAGTGGCTACGCTTGCGATAATGCCCATGTAATCAACGATCATCTGCTTGTCAATGATCATGTTCAGAGCCTGGCGGACCCGGGGATCCTTCAGATCGTCGCGCGCGGTATCAGAATCGGACAGGTTCATAAACAGGCCGCGGCAGTACTCGGAGTTCATTGCAATGGCTTCCATTTCCGTGTTCGAAGAGGTAATTGTATCAGCCTCTTCGGTGGACTGAACCTTGTACCATGCCAGGTCGCCTGCCATCAGAGCTGCGTTGATCGCAGTCTGATCTGCATAGCTGGTCAGCTGGATGTTCTTGATCTTCGCAGTGCCGCCGTAGTAGTCATCATTACGGACCAGGGTGACATAGTTGGGATAAGCGGTCTCATTGACCTTGTAGGGGCCGGAACCGACGGGGTTCGCCCAGAATTCCTCATCAGCAGCAGCGTCTGCCCAATCTTTGGTGCCCAGCAGATGCTCGGGTACAATCGCCATATGGAGGGCAGAGAAGACATAGAGCAGATCAAAGTTCGGGCTGTCCAGTTCCAGAACGACGGTGTAATCGTCCGGTGCGGTAACGCCCGCCAGCGTCTCAGTAACTCCGTCAATAACGTCCTGATAGCCCTTGATGGCAACAAGCTTGTTGGCGGAATAACCGGCATTCTTTACCACGAAGTTGATGGTATAAACAACGTCAGCAGCGGTGACCGGCTCGCCATCGTGCCATTTGGCATCCTGGCGCAGATGGAAGGTGTACATCTTGCCGTCTTCTGCAATTTCCCAGGACTCGGCCAGATCGGAGTAATAGGAGTCGTCTTCAATGTTGTACTTGACCAGAGTGCTCCACATCAGAACATGGCTCTGGCAGTTGCCGCTCTGCATCGGGGTCAGGAAGCCGCTCAGCGTGTCGTTCTTTGCGTCCCAAACCAGTTTCAGATACTTGGTTTCGTTCAGATCTTCTGAAGTATCCGTCTCACCGGAGGCATCCGTATCACCGGAAGCATCCGTCTCGCCGGAAGCAGGGGTGTCATCCTCAGCGGGCTTCGGATCCTCTCCTCCCGCACCGCAGGCGGCCAGGCCCATAATCATGACCAGCGCCATCAACAATGCCAAAAGTCTTTTCATTGTTTTCTTCCTTTCCATTTACAAATTTTATTTAATGTCTCCTGAATAATAGAAAAGCTTTCTGTCTTAAAACACAGGAGGCCATTATTTACAGGCTCATGCGGCCGGAACCCCCGGCAGCAGCGGAAATCCATCTTTCGTGTGCTCTCAAAATACCATTTCAATAAATTAAAATCAATGTCTCTGGGGAAAGTGCATAATCCAGTCCAAAAAATCGAAAAATAATCCAGCATTTCTTACAACGCAAAAAAATCATGTTCTGACCGTCTTTGTGATGAACGCACAGAATCAAATCAGCAGAAAATGCAGATATCTTCCGGCATTCGGTATGGTGTACCCGGGGCTTTCCGGAATTCGGCAAGTCCCGGCCGGACGCCCCAAAAAAATAACCGGCTGCGCATTTGCGGCCAGAGCTGTATGCAAAAGCCGCCGGCGCTGCACAGAGCGCCGGCGGCTTTTCAGTTTTCTGATTCAGGATGGATACTGCGGCCGGATGGATTACGCCTCATCCCACAGGATAACTTCGCCCGCCGCCCTCGTCTTTTTCAGATCAATGATCCGCTGGTTGGAGGAGCCGCGGAAGCGCAGGGAAATATCCTTTTTCGCCTCCACAAACCTGCCGTCCACCAGCACATCCACCAGATTCAGCACATCGTCCGTAACCTCGCAGCGCGGATGGCCGCCCTCCTGCCGCAGCTCCTCCAGCGTGAAGCCGGAATAGGCCCAGATGGTTTTTTCCGGACGCTCCGCCCGGACGCGCCGCAGGAACGGAAGCAGCGCCCGCTGGTTTTCCGGCTCAAAAGGCTCCCCGCCCAAAAGCGTCAGTCCGTTGATATATGCCGGCTCCAGAAGCCGGAGGACCGTCTCCTCCGTCTCCTCTGTAAAGGGCTGCCCATAGTGGAAATCCCACGTTTCGGGCTGAAAGCAATGCTCACAGTGGTTGGTGCAGCCTGAAACAAACAGCGTAACCCGCACGCCGATTCCGTTGGCAATGTCGCAGTTTTTGATTTCTCCGTAGTACATGCGTGTTCCTCCCGTAAAAAAGGGGCATCCTGCCGGACGCCCCTCTCCTCATACTGTTTACAGATGCATGACGCGTTCCTTGATTTCTTGTGTGCGTCCCTGATTCCAGAACTGTGTGCCGATATAACCGCAGGTACGGCGGGCCACATTCATGGTATCCTGATCCTGATTCCCGCACTGCGGGCATGTCCACACGAGTTTTCCGTCCTGCTCGCGGATTTCAATTTCCCCGTCCCAGCCGCAGCGCTGGCAATAGTCGCTCTTTGTGTTCAGCTCCGCATACATGATGTTGTCATAGATAAACCGGATCACCTGCAAAACCGCTTCCAGGTTGTTCTGCATGTTGGGAACTTCCACATAGCTGATCGCGCCGCCGGTGGACAGCGCCTGGAACTGCGCCTCAAAGCGAAGCTTTTCAAACGCGTCGATTTTTTCCGTCACATGGACGTGATAGCTGTTGGTGATGTAGCCCTTGTCCGTCACGCCCTCAATAACCCCGAAGCGGCGCTGGAGGCATTTGGCAAACTTGTAAGTGGTGGACTCCAGCGGCGTGCCGTAAATGCCGAAGGCAATGGATGTTTCCTTCTTCCAGCGTTCACAGGCTGCGTTCATATATTTCATGATGTCCAGGGCAAACGGCGTGGCTGTCGGATCCGTATGGGATTTTCCGGTCATATACCGCACGCACTCGCACAGGCCGGCATAGCCCAGCGAGATGGTGGAATAGCCGCCCACCAGCAGCTTGTCGATGGGCTCGCCTTTTTTCAGGCGCGCACATGCGCCGTACTGCCACAGGATCGGCGCGGCGTCAGACAGCGTGCCCTTCAGCCGCTCATGCCGGCACATCAGCGCACGGTAGCACAGATCAAGGCGCTCATCAAAAATCTTCCAGAATTTCTCCAGATTTCCGCCGGACGAAAGGGCAATGTCCACCAGGTTCAGCGTTACGACGCCCTGATTGAAGCGGCCGTAGAACTTGTAGTTGCCGTTTTCGTCCTTCCAGGGAGACAGCGCGCTGCGGCAGCCCATGACCGGGAAGCAGTTGCCTTCCTTGAGCTCCTTCATTTTCTTTTCGGAGATGTAATCCGGAACCAGGCGCTTGGCCGAGCATTTGGCCGCAAGCTTTGTCAGATAATAATACGGAGAATCCGGATGAATGTTGTCCTCCTCCAGCACATAGATGAGTTTCGGGAAGGCGGGCGTCACCCACACGCCCTTTTCATTCTTGACGCCCTGGTAGCGCTGCTCCAGGACTTCCTCAATCACAATTGCCAGATCTTTCTTTTCCTGCTCGTTTTTCGCCTCGCCCAGGTACATGAATACGGTGACAAAAGGCGCCTGGCCGTTTGTGGTCAGCAGCGTAACCACCTGGTACTGGATGGTCTGTACGCCGCGGCGGATTTCATCGCGCAGGCGCTCTTCCACCAGCGCATGGATCTTCCCGTCGGACGCATCCGCACCGAGCGTCTCAACCTCATGCAGGACCTGCTGGCGGATCTTATCCCGGCTTACTTGGACAAACGGCGCCAGATGCGCAAGGGAGATGGACTGTCCGCCGTACTGGTTGGACGCCACCTGGGCAATAATCTGCGTGGCGATGTTGCAGGCCGTGGAAAAGCTGTGGGGGCGCTCAATCAGCGTGCCGGTAATCACAGTTCCGTTCTGGAGCATATCCTCCAGGTTCACCAGGTCGCAGTTGTGCATATGCTGCGCAAAATAGTCCGAATCATGGAAGTGGATAATTCCCTCATTATGCGCTTCCACAATATCCGGAGGCAGAAGAATCCGGTTGGTGATATCCTTGGAAACCTCGCCGGCCATGTAGTCGCGCTGCGTTGAGTTGACCACCGGGTTTTTGTTGGAGTTCTCCTGCTTGGCCTCCTCGTTGTTGCACTCGATCAGGCTCAGGATCTTGTCGTCCGTCGTATTGGCGTGACGCACCAGCGCACGGGTATACCGGTAAGTGATGTATGCCTTCGCAACCTCAAACGCGCCGTGCGCCATGATCTGATGCTCAACCATGTCCTGAACCTCTTCCACACTGGGAGAGCGGCCCAGCTGCTCGCACGAAAGAACCACGCTTTCTGCAATCCGCTGGATCTGCACAGCAGTCATCCTGTTATGCTCTTCAACGGCTTCGTTGGCCTTTGTAATCGCAATAATAATCTTGGTAATGTCAAATATGGCCTCCGAGCCGTTGCGCTTGATAATCTTCATTGAATGACCCTCGTCTCATTGTAAAGTCCGGCATTCGCGCAATACAAGATATTGTGCGCTGTACACGATGATAATAGCATATATAGTCACATGTGTCAAGGTTCAAATTCAACGGAAACAGCCGCCCGGAAGGTGCGCGGCGGCAGGCCGATCCCCGCCGCGCAGCAAAAAAGCGGAAGGGGCGCACCCTTCCGCTTTTTGTCCTGTACTCAGTAAATATACCTGTGTTTTTCCACACAGCGGGCAATTTCCCGGACATTTTCCGGATTTGCACTCAGCGGCACGCTGTTGGAGTCCGAGATGATGTAGCCGCCGCCGGGGCCCAGAACACGGATCCGGTCCTCAACAACCGCGTCGATCTCCTCGGGCGTGGCGTCCGTCATACAGTGGTCAATGTCCACATTGCCGACCAGACAGAGGCGCTTGCCCCATTTTTCCTTCAGCTCATGCAGATCCATGGCGCCCGGTTCCAGCGGATGCAGGCCGCTCATGCCCAGTGTGGACAGGTCTTCCAGCGCAGGCAGAAGGTTGCCGTCGCTGTGGAAAATCCAGGGCACTGTGATGTGCGCCGCCGCCTTCTGCAGATCCGGCAGGAAAAATTCACGCAGGACCTTGTTGGAAAACAGCGGGCTTGACTTAAACGCCATATCATCGAAATCCCACAGGAAGTCAAAGCCGCATTCAATCAGATTGTCAATCAGCCGGCTCACCCACTGTGCATACATACGCACTGTTTCCTTGACAAAGTCCGGCTCATCATAGACATTATAGGAGAATTCCTCAATGCTCATGGAATTGAGCGTGGGTGCAATGCCGAGACGGATACGGCAGTAAAGCGCAAACTCGCCCTTATACCGGGAAACAAACTTCCGCGCCGGGTCATACAGGCGGTCGTCATCCACATCCGGCATGTTCTTTTTGACCTGCTCCAGAATCTCCGGCGAAGTCAGCAGGCTCTTCTTAATGTAAATTGTGCCGTCCGGCGTGGTGTCCACATCGGCAACCATCGGCGTCATATACTGCATACCGATGGCATCCAGTCCCAAAAGCCGGGCGACGCGGGCGTCGGTGCACTCCGCCGGTTCCATAAAGAACTTCTCATCCGGCCGGAAGGTGGGCGCCCAGTCCGCCTTTTTCGGCTCATACTCATAAGTAATTTTCTCGCCCAAAAGGGCTTCACGGATGCGTTTGTCAATAAAGCCGAACATGAATGGAACCTTGTCCGGCTGGCCGCCCCGCAGGGCTGTCAATACCCGTTCCGGAGAATTCATATTTACCTCCACAAACCGCAGATCTGCGGCAAAATTTATGTATAGATTATAGACCTTCTTCTTTCGAATTCCAATAGTATTTTTTGATTATTCTTTTTGTTTTTGTATTTCCTTTTGTTTTTTGCCGCTGACTGTGAAAATTCCTTGAAATGACGGCGGTACAACCTTATAATAATTTTTGTTATAACAAGCGCAATTCCTGTTCGATCAAAAATTCTGGAGGGTTCACATTATGAGTCAATTCAAAGTCTGCGTCACGGACGCCCGGCATACCTCTTACGACATTGAAAAGGAAGCCATTGAAAAAATCGGCGGCGAGCTGGTGCTCTGCAACTGCGCCACCGAGGACGATCTGATCGCCCAGTGCGCCGACGCCGACGCTCTGCTCCTCGACCAGGCGCCGATGACTGCCAAAGCCATTCAGGCTCTGAAAAAATGCAGATGCATCAACCGTTACGGCGTCGGTTACGACAACGTAGACGTGGACGCCGCCACTGCCGCCGGCATTCAGGTCACCTATGTGCCGGATTACTGCGCAGAGGACGTCTCGGACCATGCGCTGGCGCTGCTTCTGTGCTGCCTGCGGCAGATTCCCCTGCGGGACCGGAAAATCCGTCAGGGCGCGTGGAACATCCACGAAACCGGATTCCGTCTGAAGGGAAAAACGCTGGGCCTGATGGGCTTTGGCCGCATTGCACAGGCTCTGGCGCGCAAGTGCGTGGGGTTCGGCTTTGAAAAAATCATGACCTATGACCCCTACATTCCGGACGCCGTATGCGAAAAGGCCGGCGTCATCAAGGCCTCCATGGAAGACGTCCTGGCCCAGTCCGACTTTATCAGCCTTCATATGCCCGTAACGCCGGAGACCCGCCGCATGATCAACGCGGAGACCCTGGCGCTTGTAAAGCCCACCGCCATTCTGATCAACACCGCCCGCGGCGCGCTGGTGGATGACGCCGCTCTTGCAAAGGCAATCAGTGAAGGCCGTCTTCTGTACGCCGGTCTGGACACGCACGGCAAAGAGCCGGTCAGCGCCGACTGCCCCTACCGCGAGCTGGAGCATGTGTTCCTGACCGATCACACCGGATACAGCACTGTGGAGGGCGTCATTGAGCTGAAAACAAAGTCCGCGCAGAATATTGTGGACGTGCTCACCGGCAAGGCGCCTGCCTACCCGGTCAATCATCTGGGCTGAATGCCCGCTGGAGGCAGAACATGAACAAAAAACGGATTTTGACCGCCGGAGAACCCATGGGTCTTTTCATCGCCCAGGAAGAGGCTCTTCTGGAGGATGTGCGCCACTACATGACTTCCGTGGCCGGCGCTGAATTCAACGTGGCCGTCGGCCTGACCCGGCTCGGCCATGAAGTCGGTTATATGACAAAGCTGGGAACCGATCCCTTCGGCCGCCAGATTGTCAAGATGATGAACGCCAACGGGATCGACACCTCCCTGACCACACTGACCGATCAGTACCGCACCGGCTTCATGCTCAAAAGCAAGACAAGCAGCGGCGATCCGGATATTTACTATTACCGCAAGGGCTCTGCATCCTCGACGCTCTGCCCCGCTGATCTGGACCGGCTGGATCTGTCCCAATGGGACGCCGTACATGTGACCGGCATTCTGCCCGCCACGTCAGAAACGGCGCTGGCCGCCACCATCTGCCTGATGAAAAAAGCCCACGCCGCCGGCCTTCCAGTGTTTTTCGACCCGAACCTGCGGCCGCAGCTGTGGCCGGACCAGGCCACCATGGTGCAGAAAATCAACGAGATGGCCGCGCTGGCCGATTACGTGCTGCCCGGTGAAAACGAGGGAAAAATCCTCTGCGGCAGCGCCGATCCCCAGGTCATCGGCCGGTTCTACCTGGATCTGGGCGTCAGGGCGGTCATCGTGAAGACCGGTGCGGACGGCGCATGGATCATCCGCAGCAGCGGGAGTACGCATGTACCCGCCTTTATTGCCAGAGAAATCGTGGATACCGTGGGCGCAGGTGACGGCTTTGCCGCGGGCGTCATCAGCGGTCTGATGGAAGATCTCAGTCTGGAGGACGCCGTTGTGCGCGGAAACGCCATCGGAACCATTCAGATCATGCATGTCAGTGACAACGAGGGCCTGCCCACCAGAGACGAGCTGGCGCGCTTCATGCAGGAAACGCCCCGCCAGCCGGAGAAATGACCATGGACATTGTCAAGCTCCTTCACAGCGTCGGTATTGTTCCCGTCATTAAAATGGATACGCCGGAGCACGCGGTGCCCCTTGCCCGCGCCCTGGCGGACGGCGGCCTGCCAGCCGCCGAAATCACCTTCCGCAGCGACGCGGCGGCTGAATCCATCCACCGGATCAAGGCTGCTGTGCCGGACATCTTCCTGTGTGCCGGCACGGTACTGACGCCGCAGCAGGCTCAGCAGGCGGCAGAGGCCGGCGCGCAGGCCATTGTCAGCCCCGGTCTGAATGAGGAAACCGTGCGTTGGTGCACTGCAGCCGGAATCCCCGTCATTCCCGGCTGCGCAACACCCACGGAAGTCGAGGCCTGCATGCGTCTCGGACTCAGCCTTGTCAAGCTGTTTCCCGCGCAGGTCGTCGGCGGCACAGCCATGCTGAAGGCGCTGGCGGGGCCGTACGCCGCCATGCGCTTTATGCCCACCGGCGGCATCAAGCCGGAAAACGCAGCGGACTACCTGCGTCTGAAAAATGTCGCCGCATGCGGCGGCACATGGATCGTTCCGGGCAATCTGCTTGCGGCGGAACGCTTCGATGAAATCCGGCAGATCGCCGCAGCCGCGGCCGCACTGCGCGACCGGGTATATGCGGAAGCAAACTGCGCACTCTGAAAAAAGCCCCGGCTGAAGACTGTCCTTCCGCCGGGGCTTGCTGTATGCATAAAAACCGCCGGCACAACACATTTGCGAAGGCGGCGCAGAACAAAACCGGCGCAGCCAGGTGCTGCGCCGGTTTAAATATGCAGGAGATTTCCGCTTCGCCGCTCAGTAGCCGACCGTCTCCATCACGCCGAAAGGCTGTGCAATGGAGGGGCTGATGAAAATATCGCAGGGCAGCAGCTGATAGATGGAGCCGGGAACGTAAGGCGTCACCGGGCCGTGGGTGATCAGGCGGCTGGTCATTCTCTGCCAGCTGGAGAAGCTGCCGCCGGTGGTCAGGTTATGCTGCTCCACACGCTTTTTGGCGTGCAGCACATCACGCGGGCCGACAGTGGCCGCCTTCGGCGGGACCCATCCGCAGGCGCCGGACTGGCCGAACACACCGTGCAGAGAGTTCTGCGCAATAGTCAGCGGATGCAGAGTCACAACCTGTGCGGGCTGCTGGAAATACGGATCGTTCGTGTCCTTGATGATGTACTCTTCGCCGCTGCCGTAGTTCGGGATCAGCTCCGGGCAGGGATCGATGAACGCGATGTGGCCAGCCCAGCCCGGGCCGGAGGTGAAGTAATCAATGCCGCCGTCCGTCTTCTCGTCAATGAGGTCAGAATAGTAGCTGATGTTCTTCGTCGTGGGATACAGAACGTTTTCTTCAAGCGGGCGCAGATCGGGATCAATCTTTTCGATGAAATACTTCATGAAAGAATAGGTGAAACCACTGCGGTAGGTCGGAGGCGCAATGTTGCCGTCCTCATCCGCCCACTCGTCCATCGTTACAAACACGCAGTTTTTGCAGCTGATGCGGTTGCGGTTGATCATCTCAGCCAGCGGCATATGGCTGTTTGGATTCGGATTTCCGAAAATCGTTGAAAACTTCTTGTTCTGCTCGTACGACTCTTTGATGTACATGAATTTCTCAGCCAGAACGACGCTGCCGAAATTCTCCAGAATCTTGATGTGCACATCCGGATTCGGGTGCTTTTCAATTTCCTCCGGCGTCATTTTGGCCAGGCGGTCCATAATCTCCTGATTCTTAAAGGGAACCCAGTCTGCAGGCTTAAACTTAAACTCGTTCATAATGTTCCTCCAGTTTATAGAATTTTCGCTCCCTTCTCCGGCAGATAGCCTGAAAACGGTTTGCGATGTTGGAAATTATATCAAAACAACCCGCAGGAATAAAGACCTTTCTGCAGATTCCTGCAGAATTTTTGTCCCGCGGTGCACTGTCCGGCCTGCAGCGAAGCGCTTCTGATCAAAGATGATTGATTTTTTACGGCGTTTGACTTATAATTCAGTGCATAGCATTTTTTGAAACCAGTAACGCAAAAAGGAGAGCTGAACATGTATAACAGAATCTACAACTTCGCCGCCGGCCCGTCCATGCTCCCCCTGCCCGTTTTGGAGCAGGCCAAGGAAGACCTTCTCAATTACAAGGGTTCCGGCATGAGCGTAATGGAAATGAGTCACCGCTCCAAAGTCTATGCCGCCATCATCTCTGAAGCAGAATCCCTGATGCACGAGGTCATGGGCATTCCGGACGATTACAAGGTCCTTTTCCTGCAGGGCGGCGCCTCTCTCCAGTTTGCCATGGTTCCCATGAACCTGATGAAAACCGGAAAAGCCGACTATGTCGTTACCGGCAACTTCTCCGGAAAGGCTTATAAGGAGGCGGCAAAATACGGCACTGCAAATCTGGCTGCCACCACGAAGGAAGAAAACTTCACACGTATTCCGCGGCAGGATGAGCTGAAACTGGATTCTTCCGCAGATTATGTACATATCTGCTACAACAACACCATTTTCGGCACCAAATGGTATTATACGCCGGAGACCGGCAGCGTTCCCCTTGTGGCGGACATGAGCAGCTGCATCCTCTCAGAGCCGACGGACGTGACAAAATTCGGCCTGATTTACGCCGGCGCGCAGAAAAATCTGGCGCCCGCCGGTCTGACCGTAGTGATCATCCGGAAGGATCTGATCCGCGAGGATCTGCCTGCGTTTGTGCCCTCCATGTGCAGCTACGCCCTCATGGCCAAAAATGACTCCATGTACAACACACCGCCCTGCTGGCCGATTTATATGTGCAAGCTCGGGCTGGAATGGATCCGCTCTGTGGGCGGCACTGAGGCGCTGCAGGCGCGCAACATCAAAAAGGCAAAACTCCTGTACGATTATCTGGATGCCAGCAAGCTGTTCAAAAACCCTGTCAGCCCCGAGAGCCGCAGCCTGATGAATGTGACCTTCCGTGCAGAGGACGACGAAATCAATGCACGCTTTGTGCAGGAGAGCACAGCGGCCGGCCTGTCCAATCTGAAGGGACACCGTCTGGTGGGCGGCATGCGCGCTTCCATTTACAACGCTATGCCCTATGAAGGCGTCGAGGCGCTTGTTTCCTTTATGGAAAAATTCGAAAAAAACGTATAAGACGCGGCATTGCGCAGAAAGGCAGCCTGAGCCGATGCTCAGGCTGCCTTCTTTTCGTCCGGCTCCGCTGCGGAATCACTGCATATGCTCTTCGGCACAGTTGTCCAGGACGCGCATGCCCATCTCACCGGGCGCCGCCACCGGAAACTCCCTGATGCTGCAGGAGTCATACAGCGGACAGAGCCGGCATTCCGGGCTGATGCGCAGATTTTCATCACAAACAGGCCTTCTGCCGTTCATCGCGCTCACCTCAGAATCAGTATGTCCGAAAATGCCCGGCGCGCCCGTGCCAAAATCCGGCAGCATCGGAATCCGTCTTCCGAAAATAAAAGTCCTTAAGACCCGCAGACAA
>JAEDDG010000049.1 GCA_016293865.1 Oscillospiraceae bacterium
CAGGACTGGGTGTGACGGTGACTTCGATGCCCGGCGCGGGATGGCTGGGCAAAACAGTCACAGAGCCGCCCTCTTCGGGCAGTTCAACCGTGGGCGGATCGATGGGCGGCATATAGGCCCAGCCGGCGTAGAAAGTCTTCTCGTCAATGTCCGTGGTGGTGATTTCAGTAACAGGCGTGCCGCTGCAAGCCTCGTTGTCATACCAACCGGTGAAAAAATAGCCGTATCTCGTAACATTGGTGGGCAGCACTGCGCCGACACCATAGGTGTACTCTTCCACGTTGTCCTCAAGAATGACGCCGCCGTTGGTGACCAGCGTCACCTTATAGACCTTGGGTGTCCAGTGCGCAGTATAACTTCTGTTACCTGTGCTGCCGTTGGGAATGGTAACCGTCATACTGTTGTCACCGGTCAAACCGGTTCCGCTCCAGCCGGTAAAGTTGTAGCCGGTCTTTGTGGGGTTATTCAGTATAATGCCTTCACTTTCCACAGTATAGCCGGTGGGGTTGGACGCCGTGCCGCCGTCCAGATTATAGGTGATATCGTAGGTTATCGGATCGCCGAAATTCGCCGTCAAAGTAATATTGGCACTTAACGTGGAACCGAATGTGTATTTGGTATTGCCGTTGTACCAGCCCTGGAACACGTAGCCCTTCTTTGTGGGTTCGATGGGCGCTGCCACCGTGCTGCCGGTTTCCACGATCTCTCGGGCGTAGAGTTTGTTATTGGCGTCCATGAATGTGACGGTCTTTCCTTTGATTTTTTCCAGGCTCGTATTGCCGTAGAACATACCGCCATAGATAGAACCGTATTGGTTGGCGTTACCGTAGAATGCGGTGGGGGTACCGCTTGTGCAGTGTATCGATCCGCTCACACTGCTTAAGCCAATATTGCCTGTTACAGAACCGCCGTTTGCGTAAAGCCGGCAGTCATTACTGCCGTAACCAGTCGCCGTTACTTCAATATAACCATCGATAACACCGCCCTTGTACTCTTTACCGCCAATCGTATTGGACGCGTTGGGAGCGCTGTCGATCAGGGTCAGGCTGGTGTTTTTCTCAGAGCTGCCATCTTTCACCGTGATTACCCACACACTGTTTTTGTTTTTGAGGACATGACCATTCAGGTCAAGGGTAATCTCTTTATCGGATACTATAAGCCTCTCGCTGATCGTAATATCGGCCGTCAGCTTGATGACTGCACCGTCGGCAATTGCATTTCTCAGTGCTTCCTCGTCCTCGACCTCGACCGGAGTCACCGCGGGCATAGGGTCCTCCGCCAACGCCACCGTCGGCAGAAGTCCCACCAACAGGCAGACGGCCAGCAGCAGGCTAAAAATTCGTTTCTTCATTTGATTTGCCTCCTGAAAAATATTGTGAATTTAATCTATTTTGAATGTACCTTATTCTGTAACAGAATCCGGTCTTGCTTTCGGGTTGTATTTCATCACAAATAATGCCAGTGTTTCTTTCAGCACTTCCATCTGGGATTTCATATAGAATTCATCCTCAAACAACGCATAATGGACGCATGCACGAATCAGAATGAAAATCAGCGGCGTCAGCTTCTGATAGGGGATCCCCAGTTTGTCCTCCAGGCTTTTTGCGTATTCGGTATAACGCTGATCCACGCCCGCAAAGAATTTCCTGCCGTATTCCCTGTATTTCGGGTGGGTGTACACCTGATACATCAGGCGGTATTTCTTCCCATGCTTTTCTGCCGTCCAGTAAGGGATCTCATCAATGAACCGCCACAGGTCCTCCACATCCGCGGGGGCTTTCGCCATAAAGTCGTCTTCCACCTTGCTCATGCAGTATTCAGTGGATTGGACGACCAGATCGTCCAGGTCCTCAAAATATGTATAGATCATCGTCGTGTTATATCCGCAATGCTTCGCCAGGGTGCGGATACCGGTGCCGTGCAGCCCCAAATCAGCAAAGCCGTTAAAGCATGTCTCCATAAGCGCAATCTTTTTGGCGTTCCACTGTTCCTGCGTATAATTCGCCATCTGATCACCTCTTTATTCAAATCGTTCGCTTTGAATTCAGTATAGTACATTTATATTGAAAAATCAACGGGGTCTGCGCGGTATCTGCTGTATGTCTGTCGACAGTCCGTCGTTTGAAGCTGTCCGGAGGCCTGAAAGACCCAACTCAGGGCGCGGCAAGGCACGGCCATGCATCTCCACGGGAAAGGGATAGGCAAATGCGCAGAAAAACACGCCATACGCAGCTTTTGCTGCTGAATATGGCGTGTTTTTTTGTTGACTGCTTCTGTTTGACAGGTGCTCTTTTCGTATGATCCGGCTGACACCGTTTGATCAGCACCTGTATTTCCGCCGCGCTGTTTCTGCGCTTACCTGTAGAGGATCAGGGCAATCAGCTTTGTGACCGAACCGCTGTTGTTTGTGACGCCGTGGCATTCACCCGGTGGGCAAACCGTCACATCGCCTGTCATGAGATGCTCCATAACGCCGTTGTCGTTATAATCGGCCTCGCCTTCCAGCACATAAAACAGCTCCGTCTCCTCCAGATGCTCATGGGTACCGATGCCGCATCCCGGCTCAAGGGTAATCACAGAAAACAACCGTCCCTTGTTCAGAAGCTCTTCCGGTGTGGCCAGTGCGCTTATTTTCACACTGCCGGGTCCGCCGCGCATGTTCTCCGTTACTTTTTCCGGACGCGCCTGCGCTCTTTTAATCATCGCTTTTTCCTCCCATTTATTCAACCGACTTCAACGATTCGGCCATATTGATTTTTTCAAGACGACGGTACATGAATCCGTCCACAACCACTGCAAATGCAAATGTCAGCAGCACCGCCCACAGACAGCTCAGCGGCGCAATCCGGTTTGCAAAACTCACCAGATCAATCTGAATCTGCGCCATCACATACAGATGCAGGAGTTTGCCCAGGCCAAGCCCCACCAGAGCACCCATGCCGGTCATAATCAGGTTTTCCCTGAAAATATACATGGCCAGCTCGCCGGGGTAAAATCCCAAGACCTTGAGCGTTGCAATTTCACGGACGCGCTCGGAGATGCTGATGTTGGTCAGATTGTAGATCACCGCGAAGGCCAGCGCGCCGGCACAGACAATCACCAGCAGCACAACGTACTTCAGATTTCCGAGAATGCTGCCGACACGGTCGCGCATCACGCTGCAGACGGACACGTTTGCCACGCCCGACACATCCAGAAACGCGGCGGAAAGCCCGTATTCATCTGCACCGTCAGCGGCATTCACCAGCGCCGTGCGGATCTCCGGTGCACTCCCCAGCGCCTGCCGGAAGGTTTCCGCAGTCATATAGACATAATTGTAAATGTAATTGTCACAGATGTCTGAAACCGTGACCTCAATCGGCTCCGTCTCATTATACAGAATGGTTACGCGGTCTCCCCTGCTGATTCCCAGCTGCGCGGCGATGCCGCTGGTCACGACAGCGCTTCCGTCACCGGGCCATGAAACGGCGCCGTCATCGCTGCAGAGATTGATAAAGTCTTCGATTCCCGCGCCGTCGCTGGCCATCAGATAAGCTGTTCCGGTGGATCCGCCGGCTCTGAGCTTTGCAGCACTCTCGTGCACAAACAGAATCTGCTCAGCGCCCTCCACCGCTTCCAGCTCCGTCCTGGTCTTTTCAGACAGATCGTCCGACAGCGTGACCGCCATATCATACAGCGAAATCTCTCCGTATTGATCGTCCACGACGCCGCTGATGGAGTCGTTGATGCCGAAGCCGGTCAGCAGCAAAGCTGTGCAGCCCGCCACGCCGAGCACCATCATCAGCAGGCGTTTGACATACCGGAACACATTGCGCGCAGAAACCTTCTGCAGGAATTTGAAGCGCTTCCATATGAACGGAAGATACTCCAGGAAAATCCGCTTGCCGGACGGCGGCGCTTTTGGCCGGATCAGTTCAGCCGGCACGCCGGTCAGCGCACCGCGGCAGCACAGCCACGTAACGGCAAGGACGCTGAACAGGTACGCCGCAGTCGTGACGGCGCCCAGACGGTAATCAAACACCAGCGTCAGCGGCGCGAACCCGTACATGATGTCATAGACATGCCACAGCAGCTTCGGGATCAGCCAGGAACCCAGATAAAAGCCGCCGATGCAGCCCGCCAGCGACGAACTGCCGACATAAAACAGATATTTTTCCGCAATGGCCCAGTTCCCGTATCCAAGTGCCTTCAGCACACCGATCTGGACGCGCTGCTCATCCACCATGCGGCTCATGGTGGTCATGCAGATCAGCGCAGCCACGAGGAAGAAAAACAGTGGGAACACATTGGAAACGCCCTTGACAATATCCGCATCGTTCTCGAAACAGGCGTAGCCCACATTTGTGGTCCTGTCCAGAACGTAAACCGACGGTTTTTCAATCTGCTCAATCTCAGCGCGGCCGTCTTCCAGCTTTTTCTGCGCGTCATCCAGCTCGGCCTTCCCGTCCTCCAGCTCCAGGCGGGCATCTTCAAGCTCATCTGCCGCCTGCTCCAGCTGGCTGCGCGCCTCCTCCAGCTCTGTTTCAGCCGAAGCAAAGCCGTCCTCCGCCTCTGCCTGCGCCGCATAATAACTGTTCCAGTTTGCGGCCAGCGTCATCCGCGCCTGCTCCAGCTGTGCATCGGAAGCGTCAAGCTGTGCATAGCCGGCCTCCAGCTGTGTCTGCAGACCGTCAAGCTCTGCCCGCGAAGCGTCAATTTCATCCTGATATGCGCTGAACTGCGCCTGTGCCGCCGCATACTGCGCTTCCAGTGCTTCGAGCTGCTGGACAATCTGCGCCCGCGCAGCCTGCAGCTGCTCGATTTCCTGCTGCGCGTCCGAACCTTCAAGCGCCGCCAGCTGCCGGTCAATTTCGGCAGCCGCCGCGTTCAGTTCGTCCCTGGCTGCCTCATACGTTTCAAGGGCTGAAGCCCGCTGCGCATCCAGTGCGGCGGCCTTCTCATCCAGCTGCGCCCTGCCTTCGCTCAGCGCCGCAGACTGTGTGTCCAGCTCATCCCGGGCGCTCTGCAGCTGCGTTGCGGATGCATCGATCTGCTTCTGTCCGGAAACCAGTTCGTTCAGGGCCGTCCGCAGCTGTGCCTGCGTATCCGCCTTGGCCTGCGTATAGTCAGCAAGCGCCTGTTCATAATCCTTCTGTCCCTGACTGTACTCTTCAAGGCCCTTTTCATATTCCGCCTGCCCGTCCCCGTACGCGTCGAGTCCTTCCTGGTATGCGGTTTCATATTCTTCCAGCTGTTCCCGGGCATCCTCAACCAGGCTGTCATAGCGCGCCTGCGCCGCATCCTCAGCTGCCGCGGTAACGGAATCTTCCGCAGCGGAAAGCGCATCGGCATAAGCGTCGGAATAGACGCTGCCTGTCTCTTCCAGCGTCAGATCAATTTCCGTGTAGTAATCCACATCAAAGCCGTCCGGCAGAAGGTAAGCAAACGCGGCAATGGATCCGTTGCCCAGATTGGTCGTTCCGCGTTCAAAATTCAGGTAAATCGGCGACTGAACAAGGCCAACGACCGTATAGGTGTCATAGGCAAAGTATTCTGCGATCTCACTGTCTGCGTCTTCGGAAATCTGCAGCTGTGTGCCGATGTCAGCGCCGGTTCCCCACCTGGAATCCAGCACGCATTCGTCGGGCGTCTGCGGCAGCCGGCCTTCGGTCACAGTCAGTCTGTTCACTTTCTCCGTCACAGAGCAGAATTTCAAAATCAGCTCCGACTGCTCTCTGAAAGTGACCGGCGCGTCAACAAAAACTGCGCCTTCCGCATTCCTGACGCCGTCTGCCGATGCCATTGCCTCAACCGCCGCATCGTCATATCCCAGAGTTGAAAGAACCCGGTAATCAAACATCGCGTTTTCGGCCAGATAGTTGTCTGCCGTTTTGATCATGGCCGTTTTGGTGACGCGCAGTCCGGCAAAAAAGCCGACACCCAGCGCCATAATGGCAAAAATAGCCAGGAACCGGCCGAGACTATGTAAGATTTCTCTCAGTGAAGATTTTCTCAGCATAAAATGCCTTCCGTTTCTGTATCTCCGCGCAGGCGTCTTACCACTCAATCTGATCAATGGGCGTCACATGCGCGTTGCGTCTGACCTCCGTGACCGTCCCGTTCTTCACGCGCACAACCCGGTCGGCCATCGGCGTAATGGCCTGGTTGTGCGTGATAATCACCACGGTCATCCCAAGCTTCCGCCCGGCATCCTGCAGAAGCTGCAGGATGGCCTTACCTGTCACATAATCCAGCGCGCCGGTGGGCTCGTCGCACAGCAAAAGCTTCGGGTTCTTGGCCAATGCGCGTGCAATGGCCACCCGCTGCTGCTCTCCGCCGGACAGCTGCGCCGGGAAGTTGGCCGCCCGGTTTTTCAGCCCGACCTGGGCCAGAACCTGCGCCGCATCCAGGGGATGCGCGCAGATCTGCGTGGCCAGTTCCACATTTTCAAGCGCGGTCAGATTGGGGATCAGGTTGTAAAACTGAAAAACAAAGCCGATGTCATGCCGCCGGTATGTAGTCAGCTGCCGCTTTCCATAGCCGGCAATGTCCTCACCGTCCACAATTACGTGGCCCTCCGTCAGCGCGTCCATCCCGCCGAGGATGTTCAGAAGCGTTGTTTTTCCCGCACCCGAAGCGCCGACAACCGCACAGATTTCGCCTTTTTCAATTTCAAAGCTCACATCTTTCAGAGCGTCAATCTTGACTTCTCCCATGGTATAGGTCTTTTTGACATTTTTGAATTCAACGTATGCGCTCATGATTCTCCCTCTTGGTCCGCTTTCCCATCCGCATCTTTCTGTTCCTTTTTCCCGCCGAATGCAAATTCCGGCTCCGTACCGGCACGCAGGCGCTTCAGATTTGCTCGGTGCATAAACCATACAACAACCATTACAAACACAGCGCACACCAGCGTCAGCGTATCATGAACGCCGAAAATCACCAGAGAGATCGGGAACATCAGTGCGCCGGTCAGCGAGCACACCGAGACTTTGTGCGTCAGAATAAACATCAGCAGAAACGTCGTCAGCATAACGCCGAACGCGCGCGGGTACAGCAGCAGCGCAACTGCGGCGCCCACCGCCACGCCTTTTCCGCCCTTGAAGCCGTAGTAAACCGGCCAGCAGTGACCGACCGTGCATGCCATGGCAGCCACAAGTACGCCTTCGCGTCCCATCAGCAGATGGCCGATCAGCATGCTCAGCGCCGTTTTGAGAAAATCGCCCACAAGCGTCAGCGCGCCGGCCTTCGGCCCGAACACCCGGGCCACATTGGTTGCGCCGGCATTTTTGCTGCCCTGTTCCCGTACATCGCACTTGAGCACGCTGCGCGTATATAAAATCGCCGTATTGAAAGAGCCGATCAGGTATGCCGCCGCAATCACGGCAACTGTTTTTAATACTTCCATTTTCACCTCTGCAGGACGTGTATCCCGCCAAATCTCTTACACATATTCCTTGCCGGTCAGATAGCGATAAGCGGCAAAATACGCCAGTGCCGCATACGGCGTTTTGCTTGTAACCTGATAGCGGCCGTCTGCCGCGGTAATCAAAAGAGTCGTTTTCAGGAAAACCGCCATACCCGAGATTTCCCGGACAGGCAGGGAAAGCGTTTTTCCGTCACCGGTCAGCTCCAGACGGTCGGCGTAAAGACACATTTGGCCGTTGCGGATGATCCGGCACTTTTTCCTGTCGGAAAGCGCATAAACTGTCAGCTGTCCGCTATGTAAAAGCACGTCAGCGCCCTGGCCTTCGTTCACGAGCGCCCTCAGCTTCTCTCTTTGCCACGCATCCCAGTCCCGGACATTGTCAAACACCAGATCCCGGCCGTGGAAAAAACCGAAGGCATCCATCTCAACAGCGTAGCCGCAGCTGCCGCAGGAAAACCGGCTGCCGCTGCTTTTCATCGTCTGCAGACCGCCGCAGTGCGGGCAGACGTACAGCGCCGTTTCCAGGCTCTCCGCCAGCGCCCGCCCCGGGTAAGCTTCCGGCGCCGTGCGCTGCATTTCACAGGCATCCACAAACAGATCCCGGCGCAGAATTTCGTTGATTTCTTCCGCCGTCATGGCGTCCAGCTCCGCGCGCGTATACTCGTGCACAACCTGTCCCCGCGTCGGTCCGCGGCGGCGGAACCTGGCCCAGCGCGGCTTCTGCATATAGCCGCCGGTGATCCGGAATGTAATCAGACCGCCCGCTGCATCCTTGATCATCTGTCCGGTCCGCGGTGAAATGAAGCCTGTCCGTCCGTTGAACGACTTGTTGCCCTCCACATGAATGCCCACATTGATGCCCAGGCGCAGGTTGTCCTGAATGGCCCGGATTGTCTCATGGGAATCGGCGCCCTTCCGCTTCCGGATCGGGTGGACGAGGAACAGAATCAGCTTGCTGACCGGCCCCAGCCTGAAAATATTGTCCGCTGCCACATAACGGATATAGCCGCGGACTGCAATGCACTCCAGAAACTGGTCAAAATCCGTTGTATGATTGGCTGCCAGCAGAAATGTTTCACTTTTCGGCGTATACGGAGTATATGAATACCGGCAGAACCGCGTAAAAAACGGCCGCAGCAGCACATGCAGAATACGGTCGACAATCAGATTCCGCTTCAGCCCGCGTACCCATTTGACATCTTCAGCGGCCATGTCAGACCTGTTCATTCCATTTCCCCATCTCTTCTGCGGCAGGCAGCCGCTTCCTTTTTAATTATTGTAACACCCGGCTTCAGCCTTTTCAATTCCTCCGGCTGTAAACATATTATGAACGAGGGCGCCGCCGCGCAGCGCCCCCGCCGGTATCAGGCCATCCAGCTGAGTTTGAAGCCGGACGGCCGGTTATCCAGAATTTTCAATGCACCCAGCAGCATATCAGCCGCTTCACCGCGTGTCAGCGTATCACTGTATGCGCTGTAAAACGTATCCACGCCGCAGCCGGAGAGATTCGCCGCCGCCTGGCAGGCCCATTCCGGGCATTCTGCGGAAGCAATGGCATCGGAAATGTCCGTGATTTCCAGAATATTATCCAGCATGACAACCGCTTCCGCCATGGTCACCGGCATATCCGGTGCAAACACCGTCCGCCCCTCGTCATTCTCATATCCCTCGATCAAGCCGGCCATCAGCGCCGTAGCCACATACGGCTTGGCCCAATCAGAAATCTCTGCATCGTCATAAAAGCCCGTGCCGGCGACTCCGGTCATCGTCTCCGCGCCGCACGCGCGCATGCACATGGCCAGAAATTCGCTGCGCGTCACCTCCGCAGCCGGGCAGAAAAAATACTCTCCGCCAAGCTGCTGGCCGATAAAAATATCCTGTTCCGCCAGACAAAGCGCCGCATAATTGGCACTGTTTCCGGCCATATCCGCATATGCAACCGACGTGGACTGCTTGCGGATTTCAATCATGACAACAGCGGGTGAAGACTCGTTTCCCTGCTGATCCGCTGCAATATAGGAAAAGCTGTCACGGCCTTTTTTCCCGCGCAGCGGCGTATATGTGAACATGCCGTCCTCTCCAAGCTCCACCGTTCCCTTGCCCGGTTTCTCACAGATCCGGAATGTCACAGCTTCCCCCTCCGGATCCACAGCGGCCAGGCGGCCTGTAATCGCCACATTGCGGAACGTCTCATAATTCAGGTTCTCCGCCACCGGCGCCAGACCGGCAGCATGGGCTGTGCCGCCCCAGGGCTGAAGCTCCGCGCAAAGCAGCGTCAGCACCACGGCCAGCACCGCAGCCGCAGTGCGCATGGCACTCTTTCTCTTCTTGGTATTCAATGCTGATTCCTCCTATGCCGCGGCAGCGGATTCACCCCGTCCGCCGCTTTTTTCTGCGGCATTCCGCCGCATGCATTCCTATTTTTGACCATGACACTCAATTTATTCCTGCTTTGGCCGCGGTTTACAAAAAAAGATAACCGGACGGCTATTAACTGAGGTAAGATAATAGTACCGAGAACAAGGTAGTCGATGGATACACCAAACAGGGCTGAGAGCAC
>JAEDDG010000015.1 GCA_016293865.1 Oscillospiraceae bacterium
TTCCGGACACGCCCACAATTTCTGCCAGCCTGGCCTGCGGCGCCGTGAATCGGTCCGCAGTGCGGAGGAATTTTATTGGGACGGGTGAAAAGCAGTTTGGAACTGTGGCTTGCCATGATGGGGTAAATGCTGTATAATATTTCCATTCGAGGCTGAATACAGCAGATTACCCGTCTGATTTGTGCCGGGCATCTCATATTTTCTTACAGAAAGAGGGATTATTATGGCAGATTATATTCTCAGCTGCTGCTCAACGGCTGACCTGACACAGGAGCATTTTGAACAAAGGGACATTCACTTTATCTGCTTCCACTTTGAGATTGACGGCAAGCAGTATCCGGATGATCTGGGCAAGTCCTATCCCTTTGACAAGTTCTATGCCGATATGGCGGCCGGATCGGAGACAAAGACCTCGCAGGTGAACGTGGATGAATACATCGGCTACTTCACGCCGTTCCTCGAGGCAGGTAAGGATATCCTGCATGTCTGCCTGTCCAGCGGGCTTTCCGGCGCCTGCAACGCGGCCAACGTGGCCCGCGGAGAGCTGCTGGAGAGATTCCCGGACCGGAAAATCTATATAGTGGACTCGCTGGGCGCATCTTCCGGCTACGGTCTGTTTATGGACAAGCTGGCCGACCTGCGTGATTACGGCTATGGCATTGACAAGCTGGCGGACTGGGCGAATCTGCACAGGCTGGAGGTGCACCACTGGTTCTTCTCGACGGATCTGTCCTTTTACGTCAAGGGCGGACGGATTTCCAAGGCTGCCGGCTGGTTCGGCACGGTGCTGAACATCTGCCCGCTGCTGAATATGGATAATCTCGGCCGGCTGATTCCGCGGTACAAAATCCGCGGAAAGAAGAAAGTAATTTCCGAGATCGTTGAGAAAATGAAGAAGCACGCGCACGACGGCCTGGATTACGACGGCAAGTGCTATATCTGCAACTCCGCCTGCTACGAGGATGCCCGCGCAGTTGCCAATCTGGTGGAGGCGAACTTCCCGCGGCTGGATGGACCCGTGGAAATCTACAACATCGGGACCACCATCGGCAGCCACACAGGACCGGGCACGGTTGCGCTGTTTTTCTGGGGCGACAAACGCGAGAACTGAACATGGACCGGGCGGTGCGCAGCGTACTGACGCAGATGCGCAGCACCCCTTCCTGCAGATGAAAACGGGCCGCAGCCAACAGGCTGCGGCCCGCAGTGTTTCTGTGTGCCGGCAGCGCCGGTGTGCAGGACAGACAAAAGGCAGAAACCGGAAACGGTTTCTGCCTTTTGTCTGTTCTCAGCCTGCCGATCCGTGCCTGAACAGCCGGGAAATCAGGCCGGTGTTATTTCTCCTGCGCACTTTTGCGGCTGTCCGGCTGCGCGGCTTCCTCCTGCGCCTCAATGGCCGCCAGACCGAGCCGGATCAGTTCCGCAGTGGCCTCGGAACGGGTCTGAAAACGGTGCTCAAAACGGAAATCCTCAATTGCCTCAAACATTTTGTTATCCACAGAAATCATATACCTTGGACGCTTGGTCGCCATATTGTGATTGCCCCTTTCGAATGTAATTATAGCACAGTGATACACTGATGTAAAGCGGGAATTGCTGCTATTGGTAAAATCTGGATTTTTCCGGCGGGCAACGGAGTACTTATTCCGGCGAATGGCGCAGAAAAGTGTCCGGTATCAGATCCCCGACAGAAATGCTGAGAATGTCCGCGATGACCATCAATTCATAATCTGCAATGAAGCGTGTGCCGAGCTCAATCCGGCTGATGCTGTCGCGCTCGAGCATAACGCCGCAGACCTGCATCCGGGCGGCCAGATCGGTTTGGGAGAGACGGCGCTTTTTTCGCTCCTCGCGGATCCTGGCGCCGCAGATATTTTTTCTTCCGGAATAGTCGTAAATTTTCATAAACAACCTCCAAAATACGTTAAAGGTCAGCATTTCCACTTGAACATAGCATGACTTGAAGATTGAAATGTGTTAATGATCAGCAAAATGCATATGTAGTATTTTGAAGCGGCAAAAAACAGAATATTTTGTTAATGATTTTTGGAAGAAAATTAAAATCTTATATATATAAATGATCATTTTGCATAAAAAGATAGGTGCGAACAGTGCAATGCGCGCGAAATATGTCAAAAGACAACGAAATTTTGCTTGACAAGTGTATCACTGGTGTACTATAATTCTCGCATATCAAGATGATGTGATACACTGAATCACCAAAGACGGCAGACAGGTGAGACGCGGAGGAGGAAGAGCCATGTCCGAGTTTGTCCGGAGAACGATGATTACCCTGCCTGCAGACCTTGAAGCTGCAGTCTCCCAGCTGCGACAGGAGCGTTTCAGCAGCTGCACCCAGGCCGAGATGTTCAGGTATCTGATCCGGCTGGGGCTTTCATCCGCGCAGAAGGCCGAAAAGGATTGCGCCCGCAGCAGACGCAGCTGCGGCCGGCCTGCCGACGGTCCGTGATGCGCGGCGCTGTGTTCCGTCTGCGCTGTCCGGCTGCCGGTGCGTGAATGCATCGGCAGCTGGCTTTCACTTTTGGAATGAAAACAGCTTTATTTTCATACGCATTTCAGTGGGAAGACGAGCGGGTACATGCCGTCTCTTTTCAAGCCTTCACAACTGGAAGAAAACAAATTTCAACGGAGGGACAGCATGAGATCTGAAAAAAGTGCAGCGAATCCTGCCGGAAGCGCGCCGGATCGGCTTCCGACTGCCGCAAAAAAGAAAAAAGGTTTTGATTTTTTCCCGTATCTGATTAACATTCCGATGCTGCTGTATCTTTTCGGCGTGATGGCCTTCGCACTGGGCTGGGGACTTGTCACGAGCTTTACCAACAAGACCATCGGCACAACGGCTGTATTCAACGGACTGACCAACTATAAATACTTGCTGACCAATCCGGATTACATTCAGTCGATCGCTGTCACGTTGAAGTTTACGCTGCTTGCGCTGCTGTTCAAGCTGCTGTTCGGCACCGGAATGGCGCTGACGCTGAACCAGAAGTTTCCGTGCAGAAACGCCGTGCGCGCACTGCTGCTGATCCCCTGGTCCCTGCCGAATATTGTGGCTGTGCTGAACTGGAAGTGGATCTTCTCCAATAACAGCGGCATCGCGAACTACATTCTGAAGAGCCTGGGAATTGTGGACCGGGACGTCATCTGGACAGGTGTGGCCGGACTGGCGCTGATTGTCATTCTTGTGGCCGACGTCTGGCGCGGCTCGCCGTTTTTCGGCATTTCCATTCTGGCCAAGCTGCAGACCATCTCCAACGACTACTATGAGGCGGCCATGATTGACGGAGCCGGACCGTTTACCCGGTTTTTCAAAATCACCATTCCGTTTGTCAAGGACACCATGATGATCACGACGCTGATGTCCTGCATCTGGACCCTGAACTCCTTTGAGACCGTCTGGCTGCTGACCGGCGGCGGTCCGCGGGGCGCCACAACGGTCATGAATGTGTTCAGCTACAAAACGGCAATGTCTCAGATGATGATCGGCCGCGGCCTTGCGGTGTCTGTGATTGCAATGCCGTTCCTGATGATTCTCATTCAGATTATCAGCAGAAAAACAATGAAGAAAAACGCGGAATAAGGAGGCCGGTCATGAAAAAGATGCATAAGATCCTTCCTGTGGTCGTCCACCGGATTGTGCTGATCTTCTATATTCTCTGCGCGGCTCTGCCCATTTACTGGATGATCAACACCTCCTTCAAGACGCAGGGAGAGATCTATTCCAAGGTTCCCACAATCTTCCCCAAAGAATTCGTTCTCACCAACTACATCACTGTTTTGTCGGATCCCAAGTTCCTGATTGCGATTAAAAACAGCCTGATGGTTGCGGTTGTCGTGGTGTTCATCAGCATCATGATCGCTTTCCCGGTGGCCTATTCCCTGACGCGCAGACAGTTCGTGGGGCGCAGAAGCTATTCCAAACTGATTCTGTTCTGCTATCTGCTGCCGTCGTCCCTGATGTATCTGCCCATGTACATGGTGGTCTCCAAGCTGGGCCTGGTCAATCATACGGCTGCGCTGTTTTTGATCTATCCGGCGTTTACGCTGCCGTACTGCTGCTGGATCCTGATGCCCCATGTGGGCGCGGTGCCGACATCCATTGAGGAAGCGGCTGTGATGGACGGCTGCGGAAAAATCGGCGTTATGTACAGAATTGTGTTCCGGCTGGCGCTGTCCGGCATTGTGTCCACGGCGATCTTCGCCTTTGCCAACTGCTGGGGCGAATACCTGTATGCACTTGTGACCCTGACTTCTTCCGAGCAGCTCACCGTGCCGATCTACCTGTCAAATCTGATTGTCGGCGACATGTTCCCGTGGGGCGAGATTATGGCGGGCGGCGTGATCGCCTGTGTGCCGGTGTTCCTGCTGTACATGTTCTCTGCCGGCTTCCTGTCCGGCGACCGCAATGCGGGCGGCGTGAAGGGCTGATTCTGTTGTATTGTGCCCGGGCACAGTGTGCTGAGGCGGCACCGGCGCGCAAAGCGGACTGAAGACTGGTGACGCTGAAAATTCAGAGCCCTGTGGACGGGAACAAAATAGATGGAAAGGAAAATGTATCATGAAAAGATTCCTCGCATTCTTGCTTGCCCTGGTCATGCTCATGTCCCTGGTGGCGTGCGGCGCCCCGAACAAGGGAAATGACGCTGCTGATGGCGGCAATAAGAAGCTGGTTGTCTGGCTTGAAAAACTTTTCAATGACCGGCCCGGCGACAAAATGGCTGAACGCATGATGGCGTGGGGCGACGCCAACGGCGTTGAAGTCGAAGTGTCCTTTATCGGCGCTGTCGACTTCGCCAACAAGCTGAGCGCTGCCATCGAAGGCGGCGGCATGCCCGACATCTTTATCGATTACCAGGGACGTCTCCTGAACTACTATCCGGAGATGATCGCGGCCGATGTGACCGATCTGTACGAAGAGCTGGATGAAGCTGTCGGCTTCAGCGATGCATGCGCAAACTCCTGCTACTTCGAAGGCAAAGCCCGCATTATCCCCATGTACTCTTCCGGCGTGATCATGTACTGCCGCGCTGACAAGCTGCAGGCAGCCGGCTACAATGCGCCTCCCACCACCTGGGCTGAAGTGGTTGAGATGGCCCGTGCCGTCAGCGATCCGGACAACGGCTTCTTCGGCCTCGGCATCGGCTGCGGCCCTGCCAACGACGACGACTGCTACGATCTGGCGCTGAACTATGTCACCTCCAACGGCGGCGCAATGTTCGATGAAAAAGGCAACGTGACTGTTGACAACGTGGGCCTGAGATCCTGGCTGGAGCTGTGGCGCGATCTGTATGCTGAAGAAGTGATCCCCACCGATGCACTGACCTGGGATTCCTCCGGAAACAACAACACCTACCTCACCGGCCAGTCCTGCTTCGTGTTCAACGCCGGCACGCTGGGCTACTCCCTGGCCAACGATGAATCGATGGCAGAGCTGTATGAGAACACCTGGTTCGCTCCGATGCCCGCAGGTACCGCAGGCACTGTCATTGGCTCCAAATATACCGGCTTCTCCATTTCCGAGGCTTCCGAGAACAAGGAACTTGCCATGGATCTGCTGAGATACATTTACAAAGTTGATTGGCTGACCGAGTGGTCCGAGTACACCATTCCGCTTCTGGTTCCCGCTGTTGAATCCATTGCCCAGTCCGAGATGTGGCAGGAAAACACCATCGGCAAGGCAAACGTGCAGAGCTGCATGCCTGACACCGCAACATGGTGGGGCTACAGCTGCGACACGATGGAAGGCATGGCTGTCGGCGCCAAGCTGGTGTATACCTTCGGTATGAACGAGATCTGCAATGGCGTTGCCAGTGGCGAGATGACTGTTGACGAAGCGATTGCAAAGTATGAAGCTCTCGCACAGGAAGTCAAGGATAACCAGTAAAACAGCAAGCAAGGCTTAAACGAACTGCATATGCCCTGTCTGCCGCGCCCGGCGCGGCAGACAGGGATACATTCGGCGGCCCGGAGTTTCCGCGGGCGCCCGGCAGCAGACGCAGGCAGATGACCTGTTCATGCGGGAGCTCCGGGCGGGTCACGGCCGGGATATACGCCAACCCCCGCAAATTTTTTGACTGATGGGCTGCAGCAGCAGCCGGAGGTGGATATGGCTAAAAAGGCATGGCTTGACTTTGATGAGAACAAGCTGGATCTCAAGACACTGATTGACGACCTGAGAGCGGGCGGCGTTGAGCCGGTGGCAAAGGTTGTCGGGAAAACAAACCGGGAGGAAATCCTGGAAATGGCAAACAGCGCAGACGCGCTGGTCAGCGCAATGGAGAGATGGGACCGCGAGACGCTCGCCGGCCTCAAGAACAAGAAAACGCTGATTATCCGCTACGGCACCGGCATTGACAACATCGACCTGGCCGCGGCGACTGAATTCGGAATCCCCGTGGCAAACTGCGCAGGCGCAAACGCGGCGCCGGTGGCTGAATTTGCCCTTACACATATTCTCAACTGCATGCGGCGCCTGTCCTATTCGGCCAGCGGACCGAAGGAGGGCGTATGGCCCCGCCTGTTCCAGGGCAACGAACTGGACGGCAAGACAGTGGGCCTGGTGGGCTTCGGCAACATCGCCAAGAACCTGCGCAGGATGCTGTCTGGCTTCAACTGCCGCGTTCTGGCTTACGACGAGTACGCAAGACCGGATGAGGAGAAGTTCAATGTGACGGCGGCTGACAGCATTGAACAGGTCTTCCGGGAGAGCGACGTGATCAGTCTGCATATCCCGCTCAACGACGAGACGCGCAGAAGCATTGACATGAAGTATTTCAGTGTCATGAAGCCGAGCGCCTATCTGGTCAACACATCCCGCGGCGGCGTGATCAATGAGGACGACCTGGTGCAGGCGCTGCGGGAAGGAAAGCTGCGCGGCGCGGGCCTGGATGTGATGACGAGCGAACCGCCGTCTATGGATTCTCCGCTGCTGAATATGAGCAACGTGTTCGTCACGACCCACATTGCAGCCAGTACATACGAATCCGAACAGAGAACGCAGCATATGCTGGCCGCGACGATCATTGATTATCTGAACGGGAACATTCCGGCCAACATTCTGAACAAGCAGGTTTTCAATGCGTAAGCTCAGACAGGCGTTTGCCGCGGGTTCGGGGCTGTCGGAATTTTCCGCGCGCATGCGGCATATCTTCGTGGTCAATCTTCTCTGGGTTTTATGCAGCCTTCCCGTTGTCACATACGGGGCGGCGTCTGCGGCCGCGCAGGACACGCTGCAGTACACAGACAGGGCGGAGAAGCTGAAAACCGCAAAGCTGTTTTTCAGCGCGCTGCGCCGGCATTTCAGGCGCGCGTCCATCCTGTGGCTGGAGCTGGCCTGCATCGGCGCGGTGCTGGGCGGTGGGATTTACCTGCTTGCGCGCAGCGGCAGCAGAAATGCCGCGCTGCTTTCCATCGCCTTTTTCTTCCTGTTTTTGTATGGGATTATACTGGCTTACGCATTTTATGTGCTGGTCCGCAGCGACGGAAGCCCGGCGGAGGTCCTCGTGTTTTCGCTGATGGGCGGTCTGCGGCAGCTGCCACGGTCCGTTCCGGTGGTGCTGCTGGCGGCAGTACCTGCGGTTATGTTTGTTTTTTTCACCGAATGGTTTTTGTATACGGGTCTTCTGTGGCTGGTTTACGGCTTTGCGTTCATCGCATATGTCAGCCAGCTGATTATGCGCAGCGCCCTCGCGAAGCTGGCGCGCGATACGGATTTTGTGCTGCCGGCGCCGGAGGAAATACCGGCGGAGGCTGCGTCCGGAATATGATAGGCAGGGACAGACATTCTTTTGTGTGACTCCTTTTGAATGAGGCAGAGCGCTCCGCTTGCAGTTTGCGGGGCGCTCTGCCGTTTGTCCGGGTGTGCCGGGCAGAAACAAGGCTCCGGGTTCCGACGCGGGAGTGTTTTCCTGTGTCGGAACCCGGAGCCTTATGCGCGCATGCCGGGCCGGGCTTATGCCGGGAAGCGCGGAAAATCAGACGAAGCATTCGGCGATCAGCACGGTCACACAGCTCAGAACGGAGACCGGGAAAAGACCTTTGCCCCGCCAGGCCAGCACAATGGCCACCACCAGCGCCGCCAGCGCGGAATACACGCTCTGCGTGGCGCCGAGTATGGCAGGAAAAGTCATCACTGCCAGCGTGACGTACGGCACATAATAGAGGAAGGACCGCAGAATCCGGTTCTTGATCTGACGCCGGATCAGCGTCAGCGGAAGCACGCGGATGAGGAAGGTCACGGCGGCCATGCAGAGAATGTAGATATAGACATTATGCATCTGCGTTCGCCTCCTCTTCTTTCACCGGGAACAGGACCGCTGCCAGCAGGGAGATGACGACTGTCAGGATGATGACCTTCAGGCTGGAGGAAACGGCTGCAAAGACCTGCAGGGTGCTGAACACATAGCTTGCCGCGAAGCTCAGGATGACAAGACCGAGAATGACCTTGTTTTTCCGGGCAGGCGGGATAAAGATGGCGATAAACATGCCGTAAAGCCCGACGCTCAGCGCGCTGACAATCCGCAGCGGCAGAATGTCGCCCATGATGACGCCGAGTAGCGTGCCCAGCGCCCAGCCGGGCGCAGCCGGCGTGGCCAGTCCGTATGTATACCAGACGTCCAGCTTGCCGGGAACGGAGACGGAGGCGCCGAAGATTTCATCCGTCGTATAAAAGCCCACAAGCATCCTCTGGCCAAGCGTGGCGTCCTCCGGCAGCTTCTGGCTCAGTGCGCAGGACATCAGCAGATAGCGGATGTTGGCCACAGCCTCAACCAGAGTGACCTCGAGATATGTTGAGCCGGCTGCGATGGCTGTGAAGCCCGCGTATTCACCGGCGGAGGCGTTGATCAGAAGGCTCGTGAGCGTGGCCTGCACGGCTGTCATTCCTGCGCGGCTGGCGGCGATGCCCAGCGCCAGGGAGACGGCCAGATAGCCGAGACCGATGGGCAGCCCATCCTTCAGTCCGCGCTTATACCAGTATTTATGTCCTGTCATATGGATTCCCCTTTGAATCTGTATGCGCCTGGCTGCGGGGCGGACAGGCGCCGGTGATCAGTGATCACACCGTGTTATTCTACCGTATTGTTTGCAATCCGTCAAACAAATGCTATAATAAACATGCCGGGAATCCGGAAATGAAAGCGAAAGGAGCGGGAAAATGGCAGTCAGACTGAATGATGACCCGGAGGTTGTCCGTACGGTCCGCGAGGGGCTGAAGCGCACCGGCGGTTATTGCCCGTGCCGCATACAGCGTACGGAGGAGAACAAATGCATCTGCAGCGAATTCCGTGCACAGATGGCCGACCCTTCATTTGAAGGATATTGCCACTGCATGCTGTACTATAAAAGCAAGGATTGAAAGAGGGAGAAAGACGATGACAGATCTTGAACGCGCCCGGGAGGAGTTTTCCCGTGACCGCTTTGCCACTGAGTGCTGCGGCGCGGTGATTGAGGAAGTGCGGCCGGGCTATGCCCGCTGCACCCTGCAGCTGCAGCCGGAACACTGCAACGCCATGGGCCGGCCCATGGGCGGCGCCGTTTTTACGCTGGCTGATTTTGCGTTTGCCGTGGCGTCGAATTTTGACCAGACGCCGGTGGTTTCGCTGACGACGCAGATTACGTTTCTCGGCGCGGCAAAGGGGAAAACACTGACCGCCGAGGCCAGACAGGTCAAGCGCGGCAGAAGCACGTGCTTTTTTGAGGTCAGCGTCACGGACGAGCTGGGCACCCTGGCCGCAAACGCTGCGGTGACGGGTTATGTGATGCAGAAGTAGACGATCTGTCAGACACAGTCCGATGACAAAAGCCGGTTCCTGCGATTGCCGCCAGGACCGGTTTTTTGTGCGGCGCCTGTGCGCAGGACGCACGGGAGATTTTTCCGCCTGTCTGATGACAGGCAGAGAAAGGACGGTTTTTATGACTTCACGGACGCGGGAGATGACTGCCGGACGGCCTGCTTCGCTGCTGCTCGGTTTTGCGCTTCCGTTAATGCTCGGCAATGTGTTCCAGCAGCTGTATACGGTTGTGGATACGGCGATTGTGGGCAAGGCGCTTGGCGTCGGCGCGCTGGCGGCGCTGGGCGCGACGGACTGGCTGAACTGGATGATGCTCGGCATTATCCAGGGGCTGACCCAGGGCTTTGCGATTCTGATGGCCCAGGAGTTCGGTGCGCGGCGGTTTGAACGCCTGCGCAGCGCGGCTGCGGCCAGCAGGCGCTGGCGCTTCTGGCGGAGAAGGGGAAACCGGTCATTCTGGAAATTGACCCGCCGGTGGACGAGACGGCCCGGCGGAGAAAGCGGTTTTACACGCGCTGCGGCTACTGTGAAAACGCGTTTATGCACGTCCATCCTCCGTATTACCGGGAAAACGGTGGCCATGCGCTGACCGTCATGTCCTATCCGCATCCACTGGATGAAACGGTGTACGCGATGTTCCGGACGTATCTGGAGGAGGCGGTGATGGACGGTGCGGTGCCGCCGCCGGAAGACGCCGGACAGATGCAGATCCGGACAGCCGCACCGGGCGACCTGGATGCGCTTGCCGCGCTGGAGGCGGCCTGTTTCCCGTCGGCGGAGGCTGCGGATCGGGAAACGTTGGCCGGACGGTTGGCGGCGTATCCGCAGCATTTCTGGCTGCTCTTTGACGGGGCGCGGCTTGTTTCCTTTGTGGACGGGATGATGACAGACCAGCGGGATCTGACGGACGTGCTCTATGAAAATGCGTCTTTACACGACGAAAACGGCGCATGGCAGATGATTTTCGGCGTGAATACACACCCGGACTACCGCCGCCGTGGCTGCGCCGGCATTCAATGCGCCGGAGAAAAAAGACGGACGGCGCCGGCGGCCGGAAAAATAAGATGAATACACTAAACTGAACATATATGCAAAAAAGTGGCTGTGTTCCGTGCTTTTTTTTTGCCGCCGTCTTGTGCTATAATCTGTGCAGCTGATGGGGAAATACTTCACATCGGACGCCAAGATTTGAAGGAGAACTGGCTATGCTGAAAACTGAACATTTTGACAATGCGCTGATCGGAGAGGACGTTCTCATTGAGGACAATGTGATCCTCGGACACCGGTACCATCCGGCCTGCGGCCGCGCGGTGATCGGCCCGCATTCAATCCTCCGCGCGGGGACTATTCTTTACGGCGACGTGAAAACGGGCGCGTATTTTCAGTCCGGACACCACACGGTGATCCGCGCCCGGGTGGAGATGGGCGACTACTGCACGGTGATGAACGGCGCGGTGATTGAGGGTATGGTGAAAATGGGCGACGGCGTGCGGCTGATGAGCCATGTGTATGTGGCCTCCCGCACCTGCTTCGGCAGCCGGGTGATCTGCGGGCCCAATGTGGTTTTTCTCAATGAAAAGCGGCCGGGCCGGATTGAGGAGCACGCAAAGGGCGCCTGCGTGGAGGACGATGTGATGATCGGCGGCGGCGCGCTGATTCTGCCGGGCGTGCACATCGGCGCGCGCAGCTTCATTGCCGCGGGCGCGGTGGTGACGAAGGACGTGCCCGCCGGGTCACTGGTGGTGGGGTTCCCGGGGCGTATCTCCCCGCTGCCGGAGGAGCTGAATGTGCCCTGCCGACCGGAAATGGCGTTCCAGAAGACGGACCTCTGGCACCCGGAGGGGGCCGACCCATTTGACGCCTACTGGGTGGACGGTTACGGTGACGCACCGGTGCCCGAGAAGCTCTGAAACAGAAAAAAGACGAAAAACAGGCCCGCAAGGGCCTGTTTTTTGTTTGCTGTTGGTTCTCTGGAAGATGATGATCGGCAAGACCTGCGCGGCTGTGGCCGCGCGGGTCTTTGTCTGCACCCTGTACTTTTTCTCTCTCCTGTGTCCATGTCTCTCATGCAAGCGACATGGCCCCCGTTTTCTGATTTTTTCTTTGGTAATAGATTACAGAAGAAATTGCGCATCTGCGGATGTGCGTTTCTTTCATCTTTGCGTTTGCACCTTTTCTGCGTCCTTCACTTCACTGCAAGCTGTCTTTGCCCCTTTCTTCTTTTCACGAAAAGAAGAAAGCCGCAACGCGGTAAAGAAGGAAAAGGTTGGCGTAATCTAAAGGTCTTTTGTGCCCCCGCGGACGCTCGGCCGCTTATCCCGGCAGACCCGGAGGCATGGCAGAGACTCTGGTTGTTCGACGTGGCAGAGCAGGACGATTCAGAAGATTTTCAACCTTTTTCCCGTTCAGCCGCACACTATGAAACCGGCAGTGACACCGCCAGATAGCCGAGACCGATGGGCAGCCCATCCTTCAGTCCGCGCTTATACCAGTATTTATGTCCTGTCATATGGATTCCCCTTTGAATCTGTATGCGCCTGGCTGCGGGGCGGACAGGCGCCGGTGATCAGTGATCACACCGTGTTATTCTACCGTATTGTTTGCAATCCGTCAAACAAATGCTATAATAAACATGCCGGGAATCCGGAAATGAAAGCGAAAGGAGCGGGAAAATGGCAGTCAGACTGAATGATGACCCGGAGGTTGTCCGTACGGTCCGCGAGGGGCTGAAGCGCACCGGCGGTTATTGCCCGTGCCGCATACAGCGTACGGAGGAGAACAAATGCATCTGCAGCGAATTCCGTGCACAGATGGCCGACCCTTCATTTGAAGGATATTGCCACTGCATGCTGTACTATAAAAGCAAGGATTGAAAGAGGGAGAAAGACGATGACAGATCTTGAACGCGCCCGGGAGGAGTTTTCCCGTGACCGCTTTGCCACTGAGTGCTGCGGCGCGGTGATTGAGGAAGTGCGGCCGGGCTATGCCCGCTGCACCCTGCAGCTGCAGCCGGAACACTGCAACGCCATGGGCCGGCCCATGGGCGGCGCCGTTTTTACGCTGGCTGATTTTGCGTTTGCCGTGGCGTCGAATTTTGACCAGACGCCGGTGGTTTCGCTGACGACGCAGATTACGTTTCTCGGCGCGGCAAAGGGGAAAACACTGACCGCCGAGGCCAGACAGGTCAAGCGCGGCAGAAGCACGTGCTTTTTTGAGGTCAGCGTCACGGACGAGCTGGGCACCCTGGCCGCAAACGCTGCGGTGACGGGTTATGTGATGCAGAAGTAGACGATCTGTCAGACACAGTCCGATGACAAAAGCCGGTTCCTGCGATTGCCGCCAGGACCGGTTTTTTGTGCGGCGCCTGTGCGCAGGACGCACGGGAGATTTTTCCGCCTGTCTGATGACAGGCAGAGAAAGGACGGTTTTTATGACTTCACGGACGCGGGAGATGACTGCCGGACGGCCTGCTTCGCTGCTGCTCGGTTTTGCGCTTCCGTTAATGCTCGGCAATGTGTTCCAGCAGCTGTATACGGTTGTGGATACGGCGATTGTGGGCAAGGCGCTTGGCGTCGGCGCGCTGGCGGCGCTGGGCGCGACGGACTGGCTGAACTGGATGATGCTCGGCATTATCCAGGGGCTGACCCAGGGCTTTGCGATTCTGATGGCCCAGGAGTTCGGTGCGCGGCGGTTTGAGCGCCTGCGCCGCGCTTTGGGCGGCGGCACCGTTCTGTCGGCCGCAGGCGCTGTGGTTCTGGTGATCCTGGGACAGCTGGCGGCTGAGCCTGTTCTGCGGCTGATGCAGACGCCGCAGGAAATCCTGCCGGACGCGCTTTTGTATCTGCGGATTATTTACGGCGGCGTGCCGGTGGTAATGGCCTACAACCTGCTGGCCTCCATCCTCCGGGCTGTGGGGGACAGCAAGACGCCGCTGCGCGCCATGATTGCCGCGGCTTTTACAAATATCGGTCTGGATCTGCTTTTTGTCCTGGTCTTCCGCTGGGGGATTGCCGGCGCCGCCGCGGCGACGCTGATTGCGCAGCTGGTTTCCGGCCTGTACTGCCTGGTGTATGTGCGGCGCGTTGAAGTTCTGCGGGCCGGACGGGCGGATTTCCGGCTGGCTGACGCGCCTGTGAAAAAGCTGATGCTGCTCAGCGCGCCCATGGCCTTTCAGAATATTCTGATCTGCGCCGGCGGTCTGATCGTTCAGTTCGTGGTCAACGGCTGCGGTGTTGTTTTTATTGCCGGCTTTACTGCGACCAATAAGCTGTACGGCATCCTTGAAGTGGCCGCCGTTTCCTACGGCTATGCGCTGATTACTTATGTGGGCCAGAATCTGGGCGCGGGTGAAATCCCGCGGATCCGCAGCGGCGTGCGCGCCGCCTACGGCATTGCCGCTGTCACATCGGTGGTTATTGCGGCGGTGATGCTGCTTTTCGGCAGACCGGTTCTGGGCTGCTTCATTTCGGGAACGCCGGAGGAGACGAAGGCGGCCATGGATGTGGCGTATCTGTACCTGTCCATCATGAGCGTGTTCCTGCCGGTTCTGTATTACCTGCATGTGACGCGCGCCGCCATTCAGGGGATGGGCAACACCGTGCTGCCCATGATCACCGGCGTGGCGGAGTTTGCCATGCGCACACTGGCGGCTCTTCTGCTGCCGCTGGTGCTGGGCGAAACCGGCGTGCTGTATGCCGAAATTGCCGCCTGGATCGGGGCTTCCGCGGTGCTCGCGGTCAGCTACCGCGTGCTGATGCGCAGGCTGGAGACGGGAAAGCCTGCGGTACGCTCCCGGCCGGAGGAAAGCACTTGACACGGCATCAAAGTTCGGGTATATTGAGTGCTACACAAGCGAGACAGTCAAAGGCAGAGAAAAGAAGAGTATGCCGCGCAAATGGCTGCAGAGAGCCCCTTTTTGCTGCGAGGGGGCGCCGGCACACGGCAGAACATGGTCTTGGAGCTGCGCACCGAGCCGCCCGGCGGTCAGGCTGCGATGGGCCCGCCCATTACAGCGGCAGTGTATCGGATTGTTCCGGTACCTGGTGAGGCAGGCGCCGCAAGGCGCAGGCGAAGTAAGGTGGTATCACGGGATTCTGCACCCCGTCCTTATTATGAGGACGGGGTGTTTTTGTCCCGTTTAATAACCAGTGGAGGTAAGAAAAAATGAAAAAAGGGAATTTTATCGCGCTTCTTCCAATCGGCGTATTCCTGGTGATCTATCTGGGACTGGGCATCCTCTTCGAGTATGTGCTGAAAATCCCCATGGGCTTTTACAACATCCCCATCGTTGTGGCCTTCCTGGTGGCGCTGCTTGTTGCATGCCTGCAGAACAGAAAGCTGAAGTTTGACGACAAGCTTGTCCTGATGGGCAGGGGCATCGGCGACAAAAACATCGTGACCATGATCCTGATTTTCATGGCTGCCGGTATTTTCGTCGGCGTTGTGGGCCGCAGCAGCGCGGAAAGCGTGGCGTATTTCCTGCTGTCGGTGATTCCGCCGCGGTTTGCCGTGGCTGTGCTTTTTGTGGTCAGCTGCTTTGTCTCCACGGCCATGGGCACATCGGTGGGCACGATCACGCTGATTACGCCCATTGCGGTGTCTGTTTCCGCCGCCTCCGGCTTCAGTCTGCCGCTGTGCATCGGTTCGGTTATGGGCGGCGCCATGTTCGGCGACAACCTCTCCTTCATCTCCGACACCACCATCGCCGCATGCAACGGCCAGGGCTGCCAGATGAAGGACAAGTTCCGGGAAAACTTCTGGATCGCACTGCCTGCCGCGCTTGTGACGCTTGTTATTATCCTGCTTCTGTCCTTCCGGGCGGAAGTTGGTGAGCCGGAAATTCCCGCCTACAACCTTGTGCAGATCATTCCGTACATCCTGGTGCTGGCCGGCGGAATCATCGGAATCAACGTGTTTGTGGTGCTGCTTGTGGGCATTTTCTCCGGGGCCGTCATCATGCTGGCCACCGGCGCCACAAAAGCCACGGAGCTTCTTGCGAACATGGGTTCCGGCGCTGCCGGTATGTTCGAAACGACCATGGTGGCCATCCTTGTGTCCGCCATCTGTGCGCTGATCCGCGAATACGGCGGATTTGACGCGCTGCTCAGCGGCATCCGGCGCGTGTTCAAGGGCAAAAAGGGCGGACAGCTGGGCATGGGCCTTCTGGTCGGCGCCATGGACATCGCGACAGCCAACAATACCGTGGCCATCGTCATGGCCAACCCCATTGCCAGGGAAATGGCGGAGACCTACGGCGTGACGCCCCGGAAGACGGCGTCGATTCTGGACACCTTCTCCTGCGTGTTCCAGGGCGTGATCCCCTACGGCGCACAGATGCTGGTGGCCATTTCGGCCGCGGCCGAGCTGGGCTTTGACGTTTCCGCGTTCCAGATCATGCCGTATCTTCTGTATCCGTTTATGCTCCTGATCAGCTCGCTGGTGTTCATCTTTATTCTTCCGGAGCGGAAGAATAAATAACCGGGCCGAATCAAAGCCGAAGATGTATCAGGACCGGATGGACAGGGCATTCCGGTGCGAGGCCTCAGAAACGATGATTCAGAAACAGATTGGCAATCCCGGTCTGCCTGAGCAGAGACCGGACGGAGATGTCGGCCTTCATGCGTTCGGTGAGCGGAATGGCGGCCGAGTCTGATCTGTCCGAGGATATGTGGCCGGTTTTCAGGCCATAGCGCCGCTGACAGGCCCGGAGAAACCGGTTTGCGTTGCAACAAACGGCAGCTGTTTCTGTGATGTCATCGGCGATGCGGCATGCTCCTTCAGTGATACGCAAGCGGGAATACCTTTCTGAAATTTTCATGGAAGGCATTGATATTTAGATCGCGGCCATCGGGTGAAAAAACAGGCCGTCTGCCCGCCGGACACCGTCCGGCGGGCATTTTTTTTGTGTCCGCAGGCGGCATACGGTACTTGTAAGCGGCCGGCGGACATGCTATAATTTCCAGCAAGCGTGCGCGCTGCAGAATGCCGGCGCGCATAAACCGAAAAGAAGAGCCTGCTGCCGTCTGCCAGACGGCAGCAAATTCAGACGGGGGAAAAGAGTATGAAAATTCAGTACCGCACAGCAACAGATGTTCTGATTGTAGGCATGGGCGGCGCCGGCGTCAAGGCGGCCATCACCGCCGCGGAGAGCGGCGCAAAGGTGCTTCTTGTGGGAAAGTTCCCGTTCGGCCACACAGGCGCGACCTTTTATCCCGGAACGCCCGGCTGGGGCATGCAGGCAGTCATCCATGAGGGCGACACGGAGGAGTTTTTCCTGGAGGAGATTCTGGATGCGGGCGCGGGCGCGGCAGATCCGGAGCTGGCTGAGATTCTGGCCCGGGGCAGCACGCCGGCCTTCCGGGAGCTGGAGAGCTACGGCATCCGGTTCCAGCAGTATGAGGACGGCCGCTACAAGGGCGTGATCCCGTGCTTCGGCAAGCGCCTGCGGGGCAGCAGCACGCTGGGCATTCCCACAATCCGCCGGATCCTCTGGCAGCAGCTGATGACCCGGGGCGTCACCGTGCGCCATGGCATCAGTGTGCTGGCGCTGGTGAAAAAAGACGGCGCCGTGGTGGGCGCGCTGGCGCTGGACGAGCAGAGCGAGCTGTTTTACATCGCGGCTAAAGCGGTGATCATGGCCACCGGCGGCGGGTGCGGCATTTATACATATTCGCTGGCAACGCCTGACGAGACAGGCGACGGCTACGCCATGGCGCTGGACGCCGGCGCGGCGCTTGTGAACATGGAGTTTATCCAGTTTATTCCCGGTCTGACCTGGCCGCTGAAGAAGAAGCTGTTTCAGGAGAAGAATCTGGACACGTTCCCGAAGTTTACAAACAAAAACGGCGAGGATGTGATCCGGAAATACCTGCCGGAGCAGTACACCGTGGAGGAGTGCCTGATCGAACGGGCCAAGCACGGGCCGTTCACCACGGCGGACATCAGCTTTTTCGTGGACGTGGGCATGTATGAAGAGGCCATGAACGGCCTTGCGCTGCCCAGCGGCGGCATCCACGTGCAGTATGACCCGAAGGTGCTGCACGACGACCGCTGGACCATTGTGGAATGGCTGAAGTGGATGGACAGCCTGGGCGTGAAGCCTGTGGAAGAGGGATTTGATATGATTCCTCATGCCCAGTGCTTCAACGGCGGCATTGCGATTGACCGGACGGCCGGCTGCGGCGTTCCGGGCCTGTATGCGGCGGGCGAGACGGCCGGCGGTCCTCACGGCGCGGATCGGCTGGGCGGCGCGGCCATTGCGGCCACGCAGGTGTTCGGCAAAATCGCCGGAGAAAACGCCGCGCGCTACGCCGCGGCGGCCGTGCACGCTGAGGTGTCTGACCGGGAGCTGGAGCAGACGCTGGAGGCCCGCTTCGACCACGGCGACGGCATTGTGGACATCGGCGAAGCGATGGAAGAGATCCGGAAGATCATGTGGGAGAACGGCGCCGTTGTGCGGACCCACGCGCGCTGCGCGGCGGGCATTGCTCGGCTTGAGGAGCTGGAAAAGGCGTTCTCGCCGATGCGGCACCTGACCGAGGGTGCGGATATCCGCCGGGCAGGAGAACTTTCCAGCTATCTGACGCTGGCCAGGGCGCTTCTGACCGTGATGGATGCGCGCAAAGAGAGCCGCGGACCGCATTACCGCAGTGACTTCCCGGAGAAGGATCCTGCTTTTGAAGGCCGCATCATTCTGAAAAAGGATGCGGCAGGCTTCAGCACCGCGCTGAAAAAAGCGTGACGGAAATCTGACAGATGTAAAAGAACGGACAGGCAGCAGCTGCTGCCTGTCCGTTTCCTGTCTGTTTGGTTCCGCCTGGTTTCAGCGGTGCTTTTTCATGGTGTCGGCAATCCGCTCCAGACCTTCCATCAGGATGCTGCGGGGCGTGCCGAAGCAAAGACGCATGTTGTTGTGGCCGGGCATGGGGTTGTACTGCACGCCGTCGCGCAGCTCCACAAGCGCCTCATCCTTGATATACGGCAGGATTTCCGGGATGGGCCTGTCACTCTCCGGCCAGAGGAAAAAGCCGGCATCCGGCCTGCGGATGGACCAGCCGGGGATTTCTTCATTGATGAACCGGCATGCGATGTTTGCGCTTTCACTCAGATATGCGCAGAGCTGATCCATCCATTCGGCACACTGGGTATAGGCGGCGATCATGGCCTCAAAGGAAAAGATGTTCGCCGGCGTGCCGTTTTCATCTTCAACGCGGTCAAACGCCTGACGGATTTCTTCGCTGCGGATGATGGCGTATGCCTGGCTGCTGCCGGCCATATTGAAGCTCTTGGAAATGGAGGTCAGCTGGACGCAGCAGGAATCGGCCAGCGGCCCGGCGTTGAAAATCGGTGTATGTTTATTCCCGTGAAAATAGAAATCGCTGTGCGTTTCATCCGCAATCAGGTATGCGCCGTACCGGTGGCAGATCTCAACCATGCGCGTGAGCTGCTCTTTGGTGAAGAACATGCCGACAGGGTTTTGGGGCGAGCAGATCAGGAGCATTTTAGCGCCGCTTTTTTTGAAAGCGTCTTCCAGACCGTTGAAATCCACATCCCAGCCGTCTTCAGAGTACAGCAGACGGTTTTCAACCACAACGCGGTGATTGATCTCAATGGTTTTGGGGAAAGGCGTATATACGGGAGGCTGGATGATGATGGAATCGCCCGGCTTTGTCAGCGCGCGGATCAGCCAGGAAATGCCGATCATGACCGAGGGAATCCAGACGATGTCCTTTTTTTCCGGAGTAAATCCGTGACGGATTGTCTGCCAGTGAATGACAGCGTCGTACCGGCGGTCCTCATCCAGGGTGTAAGCAAACACAGGATGGGTGAGCCGCCGCTGCAATGCTTCTACAATCGGAGTGGCGACAGCAAAATCCATATCTGCGATGCCGAGACAGATGCGTTTTCCGGTGGGATCGGTGTCCCAGCGGCAGCTGGCGGTGTTCCGCCGGTCGATCACCTGATCAAAATTGTAGTGCATGGTTGAAAAGCCTCTTTTCTTTTGAAATACCAGAAAAGAGAATAGCAGTATTTATCGAGTTTCGCAACTGTTTTTTGCGCTTTTTTTCAAAAAAATTTGCCGGATTGAAAAATGAAAATACTTAAAAAATTATGAATATTTCCAAAAATACAAAAAATTACGAAAATTTAAGCACAAAAAGTTCCGTTATTTAAGTATCTTATTTAAGTATCTAACATATGGATTAAGTCGGGCAGCGCCGTCTCAAATTTCACGCCGTACCAGTGGCTGTCGTCGCCCAGGGTGTTGTCAATACACCGCACGGTGAAATCCGCCGCGATTTTCGCCGCGTTATAAAAATCCCGGCCCTGCAGCCAGGCACCTGTAAAGGCGGACGCGTAGGCATCGCCTGTGCCGTGGAAGCCGCGGGGGATCCGCCTATGCCTGTAATAGGCTTTCTGGCCGTTTTCCCAGACGACGACGCCGGTTTCCTCCGGACAGAAGCTGACGCCGGTGAGAATGATGCGCTGTGTGCCAAGAGAGGACAGCTTTTCAAGCAGTGCGTCGATATAGGCTTCGTCGTACTGCTCGCGGTACGGATACCCGCTGAGCAGGCAGGCTTCCGTCAGATTGGGGAGGAGCACGTCCGCCGCGGCGCACAGCTGCCGCATGGCGTCCACGTGCGCGCTGTCAAAGCCCGTATACAGCCGGCCGTTGTCCGCCATGGCGGGGTCCACAATCGTCCGGCCGCCGGGTACCAGCATGGTTCTGATGATGTCCAGAACGTATGCAATCTGCCTGGCGCTGCCCAGATAGCCGGTATAAACCGCGTCGAAGAGAATCTTTTCCTTTTGCCAGTGCCTCTGAATGGCGGGAATGTCGTCGGTCAGGTCCCGGAAGGTGAAACCGGTAAAGCCGCCGGTGTGCGTGGAGAGAACGGCAGAGGGGAGGATGCACGTCTCCAGCCCGCAGGCGGACAGCACGGGCAGCGCGACGGTCAGCGAGCACTGCCCGACGCAGGAAATATCCTGAATGGTCAAAACGCGTTTATACGGCATGGGAACCTCCTTATTCGCTGAAACGGACTGAAATCACGGTGCCCTGACCGACTTTGCTCTCAAGGTCGATTCTGGCATTGTGGATCATGGCCGCGTGTTTGACGATGGACAGGCCCAGACCTGTGCCGCCCACCGCCTTGGAACGGCTTTTGTCCACCCGGTAAAAACGTTCAAAAATGCGCGTCTGGTGCTCCGGCGGAATGCCGATGCCGGTGTCGCTGACGGTCAGAACCACCGCGCCGCCGTCCTGCGAGACGCAGACGTCGGCTCTGCCGTCCGGGCGGTTATATTTGATGGCATTGTCGCACAGATTGTAAATGATGCCGCTGAGCAGCTGGGGCACGCCGCGGACAACCGCCGGAGAGCCGGACAGCGTCAGACGTACGCCGGCTGCGGCCGCTTCAGACTGCAGGCTCTGGACAGACTGTGCGGCCAGCGCATAGAGATCTGTGTCCTCTTTGGTGAAGTCGCCGGCGCCCTCGTCCAGCCGGGACAGGCGGATGATGTCCTCCACAAGGCGGATCATCCGCTGGGCTTCGGTATAAATCTGGCCGGCGAACCGGTTTGTATCCTCCGGCTTGACCATGCTGTTTTTCAGAAGCTCAGCACAGCCGGAGATGGTGTGCAGCGGCGTTTTCAGCTCGTGGGAAACATTGGCCGTGAATTCCCGGCGCATCTGCTCCGCGCGCTCCCTGTCTGCAACGTCGAACATCAGAAGCGCAATGCCGGAGACTGTGCCGTCGGACAAAATGGGGCTGGCGTCCAGCTGGAAGCGGCCGCCGGCCAGGTCCACGACCTTTTCGGCCCGCCGGCCGCCCTGTGCTTCCTCCAGCAGCTGCTGCAGAGCCAGCGTGCGGTTGACGGTGAGGATATCCTTTCCCTCGCAGTGCCTGTCCGCACCCAGATGCCGGGCGGCGGCGCGGTTGATGCTGAGAATAATGCCGCGGCTGCTCAGCAGCACAAGGCCTTCGTTCATGCTGCCGGTGACGGCGTCAAATTCATCCTGCCTGCGCTGCAGCTCCTGCGCCTGGCTTTTCAGCTGGCGCTGCTGGCTGTCAATCCGGCGCAGAAGGGGAGAGAGCTCGTCGTAACCCTCGTTGGACAGGGGATCATCCAGGTTGAGCGCATTCAGCGGCTGGACAATTTTCTTTGCTACACGTGAGGACAGAAGCAGGGACAGAATGAGGGCGATGGCAACGACGATGCAGATCGGCTGCAGAATGCCCAGCGTGATGGTGATCACTGAATTCTGCGCCACGGACAGACGGATGACCGTTCCGTCCGGCAGGCGCTGCGCCGAATAGAGCAGGCGCTCCATCAGCGTGGTGGAGTAGCGGGCGCTTTCGCCGTAGCCGTTTTTCAGTGCATCGGTGATCTCCTGGCGCTCAATGTGGTTGTCCATATCTGCCGCGTCTGACTGGCTGTCAAAGAGAACCGTGCCGTCGGCAGCGATCCATGTGATCCGGAGTTCGCGGGTGTCCAGCCCGTCAAGATAATCTGCGCCTTCATCGGCCACGCCCTGGGCGGCCAGGGCTGTCTGGGTCCGGAGCTGCTGCTGCTGGACCTGTGAGAAATACTCATACAGCACGCCCATGATCAGAATGAGCGAGGCCAGAAAAACCGCCAATGACACGCAGCAGATGGAGCGGAAAATACGTTTCGTCATTGCCTGTCCTCCATCCTGTAGCCCACGCCGCGCACAGTTTTGATGGCGTCTCCGCAGGCGCCCAGCTTTGTGCGCAGTGTGCCCACATGCACGTCCACCGTCCGGGTTTCACCGATGTAATCCTGGGACCAGATGCTGCTGAGCAGCTGCTCACGGGTGAACACCTGTCCCGGATTTTCCATGAACAGGCGCAGAAGTTCAAATTCCTTCAGCGTCAGCTGGACGGGCCTGCCGCCGGCGCTGACAGTATGTCCGCCCGGGTTCAGTTCCAGCTGGCCCACCCGCAGCGTTTTGGCCGTGTCTTTCGGCGCGGCGCGGCGCAGGACCGCGCGCACGCGCGAGACCATTTCCATCATGCCGAAGGGCTTTGCCAGATAGTCGTCCGCGCCCAGGTCGAGACCCACTACCTTGTCATATTCCGTACCTTTGGCCGTGGCCATGATGACGGGAATATCTGCCGTGGCGGACTGCGCTTTCAGCTTTTTGAGAATTTCGATGCCGTCCATGCCGGGAAGCATGATGTCCAGCAGAATGAGCTGGGGGCGGTGCTGCGCAAGGGCCTGGAAAAGACCGGCGCCGTCCGGAAAGCCGCTGGTCTCATAGCCGGAGGCGTTGAGCGTATAGACCATCATGTTGCGCACGCCGGCGTCATCTTCAACGCAGTAGATCATACTGTGCCGCCCTCCCTGCTGCCGGTCATGGAAAACAGCACCCACTGGGCGATGTTGACGGCATGGTCGCCGATGCGCTCAAAGTATTTGGCGATCATCAGCAGATCCAGCGCGGCTTCGCCGTCCGTTTCCGGCTTGCCCAGCTGCTCAATCAGTGTCCGCTTGACCTGGTCAAAGCCGCGGTCCACCACATCGTCGTGGGCGATGACGGAGCGGGCAATGGACATGTCCTTCTGTACAAATGCGTCGATGCTTTCAGTGACCATTTTAATGGTGGACAGAGCCATATCGTGTATATTCAGCGTATCGGCTGCCGTCGAGATGTTGGCCATGGTGACAATTTCCGCAATATCCGCCGACTGGTCGCCGATGCGCTCCATATCCGTCACCATTTTCAGCGCGGAGGAGATCACACGCAGATCCCCGGCCACGGGCTGCTGCTGCAGGAGAAGCTTCAGGCACAGCCCTTCAATGTCGCGTTCCTTCTGATCAATCTGCGCGGACAGATCCGGCACGCCTTTGGCCATGGAGACATTGCCTTCAAGCAGCGCTTTTGCAGACAGGGCGATTGCATTTTCGCACAGGGCGCCCATTGTGATTAATTCCCTGTTCAAAAGGGCCAGCTGATCATCAAATTTTGATCTCATTATCCGAACCTCCCGGTGATGTAATCTTCCGTGCGCTTGTCCTTCGGCATGGAAAACAGACGCTGTGTGTCGTCAAACTCGACCATGTCGCCCAGAAGGAAAAACGCTGTTTTGTCGGAAATACGGACGGCCTGCTGCATATTGTGCGTGACGATAACAATAGTATATTGTTTTTTCAATTCCATTGCAAGATCTTCAATGCGGCCGGTGGAAATCGGGTCCAGCGCGCTGGTGGGCTCGTCCATCAGAAGCACCTCCGGTTCCACGGCCAGCGCCCTGGCGATGCAGAGACGCTGCTGCTGGCCGCCGGAGAGACCGAGCGCTGATTTCTTCAGCCGGTCTTTCAGTTCGTCCCAGATGGCCGCGCTGCGCAGCGACTGCTCGACAATCTCGTCCAGCTTTGCCTTTGACCGCACGCCGTGGGTCCGGGGGCCGAAGGCGATGTTGTCATAGACACTCATTGGGAATGGGTTGGGTTTCTGAAAGACCATACCCACACGGCGGCGCAGAAGGTTGACGTCCATATCGCCGTAGATGTCTTCGCCGTCCAGCTTTGCGCTGCCTGTGATGCGGCAGCCCTCCACCAGGTCGTTCATGCGGTTGAGCGACTTCAGCAGCGTGGATTTCCCGCAGCCGGAAGGGCCGATGAACGCGGTGATCTCGTTGGCGGGAATGTTCAGATTGATGGATTTCAGCGCCTGAAAAGCGCCGTAGTACAAATCCAGATTTTCAATTGTAATTTTCAGTCCGTCTGCAGCCGGTACGGCTGCAGACGCAGATTGAAGCGGACCTGCCTTTTTTCCTGTTATTTTATTCATCTGTTTTCCCGCCTCCCAATTTTTTTGCCGCAAGCTCGGACAGCGCGTTGATCACTATGACGACCGCCAGCAGGACCACGGCTGTGGCATAAGTCTGGTCAATGTAGAGTCCCTCGCCTGAGATAACGTACATGTGTACGGACAGTGTCCGCGCTGAGTCGAAAACACTGGACGCCGCTTCTGCCACAGTACCGGCGGTGAAGATCAGCGCGGCGGACTCGCCGACGATGCGCCCGATGCCCAGAATGACACCGGAGAGGATACCCGGAACAGCGCTGGGCAGGACGATGCGGAACACCGTGCGCAGCCGGCCTGCACCCAGACCGAAACTGCCCTCCCGGTAGCTGTCGGGAACGGCCAGCAGTGCTTCCTCCGTGGTGCGCATGATCAGCGGCAGGATCATAATGCTCAGCGTCAGCGCGCCGGACAGAAGCGACAGGCCGAAGTGCAAATACTTGACGAAAAAGATGGCGCCGAAAAGCCCGTAAACAATGGACGGGATGCCGGACAGCGTTTCCGCTGTAATGCGCACCAGGCCCACGAGCCTGTTGCCTCTTTTTGCGTACTCGGTCAGATAGACTGCCGCGCCGATGCCCACGGGAACGGCAAACAGGAGCGACAGAATGGTCATGAGAAAGGTGTTGATCAGCGCCGGCATCAGGGAGACGTTTTCAGAGTTGTATTTCCATGCAAACAGCTCCGGCGTCAGGTGGGGAATACCATTGACGAGAATATAGACAATGACGAACAGAAGGGCCGTCATTGTAATCAGCGCGGCGAGGCAGACGGCCAGAAAAAGGAACAGGGACAGGGGATTGTGCCTGTAGGCGTTCCATTTCTGCCGGAATGTGGTGCGGTTAATCTGCGTCATTGCTTCGACCTCCGCTTGATAAGTGAGAAGGAGATGTTGATGATCAGTACAAATACAAACAGAACCACCGCCGTACCGATCAGCGCCTGCCTGTGCAGGTCGGTGGAGTAGCCCATCTCCATGACAATGTTGGTGGTCAGCGTCCGCACGCCGTCAAGAATGCCGCCGGGAATGGCCGGTTGGTTGCCGGCCACCATCATCACGGCCATGGTCTCGCCGATGGCCCTGCCGACGCCCAGAACCACAGCGGCGAAAATGCCGCTTTTTGCCGCCGGGAGAATGGTGAAAAAGACGCTGCGCTCATGCGAGGCGCCCAGCGCGAGGCCGCCTTCGTAATAGCTGGAGGGGACGGCGCGGATGGCCGACTCGGACACGCTGATGATGGTGGGGAGAATCATCAGGCCGAGAAGAACGGACGCGGTCAGAACGCTCATGCCGCGCCCGCCGAAATGATCCCGGACAAAGGGCACCAGGACAACAAGCCCGAAAAACCCGTAGACAACCGACGGGATGCCGGCCATGAGGCTGACTGCGGGCTTCATGATCTTGTAGAGCCGGTCCGGACAGAAGCGCGCCATGAAAACCGCGGTCAGAATGCCCACCGGAACGCCGATGATCAGCGCGCCCGCCGTGACATAAATGCTGCCGATGATCATCGGGAAAATGCCGAAAAGATTGTTGGCCGGCCGCCACTGTGTGCCGAACAGGAATTTGAAAATGCCGATTTCACTGATTGCGGGAACGCCGCTGGCAAACAGGAAAACGCAGATCAGAACAACTGCGGCAATGGATACGCAGGCGGCCAGCAGAAAAACGGCCTTCATAAAAATTTCTTTAAAGCGTTTCATGGCAGTTCTCCTTGCGCAGAAGGGGATTGCGGCCCGCCCCGGGCCGTAATCCCCTCGAGGTTTGTTTTATTCACCGGTCACTTCAGACCAGGTCGTATATTCGCCGGTGAAGATCTTCATGACCTGCTCGCTGGTCAGGCCGTCCACGGCGCTGTCGTTGTTGACGATGACGGCGATGCCGTCCATGGCGATGGTGGTGGAGGTCAGGCCCGCCTCAAGCTCGGAATCCTTCAGGTCGCGGGAAGCCATGCCGATGTCGCAGGTGCCGTCTATGGCATTGGTGATGCCGGTGGAGGAGTCGCTCTGCTGGATCTCAATCGTTACGCCGGGGTTCTTGACAAGGTAAGCTTCTTTCAGCTTTTCCATGACCGGGGTGACGGAGCTGGAGCCGGCCACCACGACTTTGCCGGATTCCATGGAGCCGGAATATGCGGCGGCGTCGGAGACGGGAATGTAGCCGGCGTCTTCAATGACCTGCTGGCCGTCGGCGCTCATGATGAAGTCCACGAAGTCCTGTGCGTTTTCGCTGAGGCCGTCCTTTGTCGCGATATTGAAGGGACGGGAGATTTTGTAGCTGCCGTTTTCAATGTTCTCAACCGTGGCGTCCACGCCGTCAATCTGGATTGCCTTGACTGTGTCGTTCAGTGAACCCAGAGAGATGTAGCCGATGGCGTACAGATCGCCGGAGACGGTGGTCATCATAACAGAGGTGGAGTTGGTGATGATGGCTTCCTGTGTGGTGTAGTCAATTTTTTCGCCGGCGTCATTTTTCTGCTCGATGCCGAACAGCTCAATGAACGCGCCGCGGGTGCCGGAGCCGTCTTCACGGGAGATGACGCCAATTTCCTTGGACGTGTCAAAATCCTTGCCGGAGCCAGCTTCGCTGCTGGTATCTGCACTGTCACCGGCGTTGCTGCTGCTCTGATCGCCGTAATCACTGTTCTGGGCTGAGCAGCCGGCCAGAAGCGCCAGCACAAGCGCTGCCACAAGCAGCAGGCTCAGAATTCTTCCGGATGTTTTCATTTTGCATATCTCCTTTGTTATTCATCGTTTTCTTTTCTTTTTTGCCTGTGCCTTCAGGATACAGGGAGAACGTAAGATCCAATATCACGGTATTGTAAAATGTGTGTAAAGCTGTGCGGAGCGGCGCTGCGCCTGATCTCCGCGCAAAAGCAAAGGCCTGAAAACACATGTGTTTTCAGGCCTTTGCAAAGGATATGGTTTTTTGGAGGATACTGAACGCCCGTAGAGCGTTTCAGGAGTTTGCGGAAAACTGAGGAGGACTGCCGTGCCGGCGCGTTTATCTGACAGCGGCGAAGCCCTTTTCAAGATCGGCGATGATGTCGTCAATGTGCTCGGTGCCGATGGACAGGCGGATGGTATTCGGCTTGATGCCCTGCTCCAGCAGCTCCTCTGAGCTGAGCTGGGAATGCGTTGTGGTGGCCGGGTGGATCACCAGGGATTTCACATCCGCCACGTTGGCCAGCAGAGAGAAGATCTCCAGATTGTCGATGAATTTATGGGCCTCGGCCTGTCCGCCCTTGATTTCAAATGTGAAGATGGATGCGCCGCCGTTGGGGAAATACTTCTCATACAGAGCGTGGTCTGGGTGGTCGGGCAGGCTGGGGTGGTTCACATGCTCCACCTGCGGATGGTTCGCCAGGAACTCAACCACCTTCCTGGTGTTTTCCGCATGCCGGTCAAGGCGCAGAGAAAGGGTTTCCACGCCCTGGAGCAGCAGGAACGCGTTGAAGGGAGAAATGGTCGCGCCGGTGTCGCGCAGAAGAATAGCGCGGATATAGGTTACAAAGGCCGCAGGACCGGCAGCATCAACAAAGCTGACGCCGTGATAGCTGGGGTTGGGCGCAGCGATGGGCGCATATTTGCCGCTGGCCTTCCAGTCGAACTTGCCGGAGTCCACAATAATGCCGCCCAGCGTCGTGCCGTGGCCGCCCAGGAACTTGGTGGCAGAGTGGACGACGACATCGGCGCCGTGCTCGATGGGCCGGATCAGATAGGGCGTGCCGAAGGTGTTGTCCACAACCAGCGGCAGGCCGTGCTTATGTGCAATTTCCGCGATGGCGTCAAGGTCGGGAATGTCGGAATTCGGGTTGCCCAGCGTTTCAAGATAGATGGCCTTGGTGTTGTTCTGGATGGCGTCCTCCACCTCGGACAGGTTGTGCGCGTCGACAAAAGTGGCGGTGATGCCGTACTGGGGCAGCGTGTGGGCAAGCAGGTTGTAGCTGCCGCCATAGATGGTTTTCTGGGCGACAATGTGATCGCCGGCCTGGGCCAGAGCTTCAATGGTATAGGTGATGGCTGCGGCGCCGGAAGCCAGAGCCAGGGCCGCAACGCCGCCCTCAAGAGCAGCAACGCGTTTTTCCAGGACGTCCTGCGTGGAGTTGGTCAGACGGCCGTAGATGTTGCCGGCATCTGCCAGGCCGAAGCGGGCGGCCGCGTGGGCGGAATTGTGGAACACATAGGAAGTTGTCTGATAAATCGGCACTGCGCGTGCGTCTGTTGCGGGATCTGCCTGTTCCTGGCCGACATGCAGCTGAAGGGTTTCAAATTTATAGTTACTCATAAGGAATACCTCTTTCTTTTTTATATTTTTTGTCCTGATGTTCATGCAGATAATCCGGCGGCGGTGCTCCCGGACTGCGTATGACCATCTGAAGATTCACTTATGAACGCATCAAGTGAACTGTGGGTGCCGAAAACGCCCGGTCATACCAGCAGCCGGGAGTTCGGCATTCGTCCGCAGCGGAAGTTGCTTCGCACAAGCGCGGGGAATAATGGCTTCATTCCGGATCACCCTTTTTCATTCATGTTAAACCTATAATGTTAGTTGGTTTGTTGGTATTATAATGCGGGACACAAAGGTTGTCAACAGTTTTCTTCATTTCTTCTGAAAATTAAATGAGAAAAATTTTTATGAAAAAATTTTTCTCATTTTTGGATTGACATTCTGACGCAAACTGCACTATATTGAGAAAATGACAAAGTGTGGAAAAGACAGCGCGGAGTTCAGGCCGCCGCTGGAAGCGCAGAAGCGCGCGGAGGCCTTTCGGACCGGATCCGGTATGTGTACAGGGATGCACGGAGCCGGCGGACGGCGGAACTGCCGATGTTTTGGAGGATTTGGACATGGAACGATATGATTTTGACCAGTGGATTGAACGGCGCGGCACCAACAGCATGAAGTATGACTTCGCCGAGGAGTACGGCCGTCCGGCGGACGTGCTGCCGCTGTGGGTGGCCGACATGGATTTTCGATCCCCTGAGCCGGTGCTGGAGGCCCTGCGTCAGGCCGTGGAGCACGGTATTTTCGGTTACAGCGATGCGAAGGAGGATTATTATGAGGCGGTCGCCGCATGGTTCTCCAGACGCTTCGGATGGCAGACGCGGCCGGAATGGCTGGTGCGGACGCCGGGTGTCGTATTTGCGCTGGCTATGGCGGTACGGGCACTCACAGAGCCGGGGGACGGCGTGCTGATCCAGCCGCCGGTCTATTATCCGTTTTTCAACGTGATCCGGGACAATGAGCGGAGAGTTGTGGAAAATGAGCTGATTTATCAGAATGGCAGATACACAATTGATTTTGATGATTTTGAACGCAAAATCAGGGAGCAGGATGTAAAGCTCTTTATTCTGTGCAGCCCGCACAATCCGGTGGGACGGGTATGGACGCCGGAAGAGCTGCGCCGCATGGGCGGGATCTGCCGCAGATACGGCGTCTATGTGGTTTCGGACGAAATCCACTGCGATTTTGCTTTTGATGAGCATACGCACCACATATTCCTGGATGTGGTGCCGGAAATGGCGGAAATGGCCGTGGTCTGCACCGCGCCCAGCAAAACCTTTAATCTGGCGGGACTTCAGGTGTCGAATATCTGGGTGCCCGGCGAGGAGGTGCGCAGCCGGATTGTCGGTGAGATGAGCCGCTGCGGCTATTTCCAGCTGAACGCGCTGGGGCTGGCGGCCGGGAAGGCTGCATACGAAGGCGGCGAGGAATGGTTTGAGCAGTGCCGGGCATACCTGCGGCAGAATCTGGACTATCTCCGGGCGTATCTGGAGACGAACATCCCGCAGATCAGGCTGGTGGAGCCGGAGGGAACCTATTTTGCATGGCTGGATTGCTCCGGACTTGGGCTGAGCCGCCGGGCGCTGAATGCGCTGGTGATTCAGAAGGCGAAGCTCTGGCTGGATGCGGGGCATATTTTCGGCCGGAAATCCGAACAGTTCCAGCGGATTGCGCTGGCGTGCCCGCGGGCGACGCTGCGGCAGGCGATGGAGCAGCTGGATCGGGCGGTCAATCATTAAAAAAATACGGCGGCATACGGCGGTGCGGGACGCAGGCAAATACCGCCGGCGGCATTCAAAAAAGCGCCCGGAAAGAGTTTCTCTTTCCGGGCGCTTCTGTGTGGTCAGGCGGATGGAGGCGGGGCTATTCTCCGGCTGCTTCCGGCCCGCCGCAGGCGGGCGGCGCTCCGGCCGGGGACCGGAGCCGTGAGAGCGCATAGCCGGCATAAAGCTCCGCGCCCAGAACCAGCGCCTGTTCGTCAACATCAAATTTCTCGCTGTGATAGGACTGCAGTGTGCCGGGCTTGCGCGGGTTGCCGGTTCCCAGGTAGGCGTACGCGCCCGGGGCGTGCAGCAAAAACTCTGAAAAGTTGTCGCCGCTCATGGAGAGGCTGCGGTCGGCAGTCACCGTGCCGGCGCCCCACATGGATTCCGCCACGGCTGCGGCTTCCCGGCATACAGCCGGATCGTTGATGAGCGGGGCGGCAAAGTCTGTCCATTGCAGCCGGACTGTTCCGCCGTAGATATCCGCGATGTTCCGGGCGGTCACGGAGATCTGTGTGCGGATTCTCTCGCGGCTTTCCCGGGAGACTGTGCGTGTGGTTCCCTCCAGGACGGCGGACTCCGCCAGAATATTGTAGGCGGTTCCGGCGCTGAGCGTACCGACGCCGATGATCACCGGCTCCACAGGCGAGGTCAGACGCGTGACCAGCGCCTGAAGTGCCACGACAATCTGACTGGCGATATACAGAGCGTCGATGCCGAGCTGGGGCGCCGCCACGTGGGCGGATCTGCCATGCACCTGAATGCTGAAATGATCCACAGCCGCGTTATTCAGGCCCGGTTTCAGACCCACGGTACCGACAGGAAGGTCCGGGGCGGTATGGAGACCGAATACACGGTCCACGCCGTTCAGCGCGCCGGCTTCCGCGAAGGCTCTGGCGCCCTGGCCGATCTCCTCGCCGGGCTGGAAGGCGAAGCGGATCTGACCACCGAATTCCGATCTGCAGTCCGCGAGGTATTTGGCGGCGCCCAGCAGACAGGCGGTGTGGACGTCATGGCCGCAGGCGTGCATGACGCCGGGCGTGAGCGAACAGTATTCTGCCTGATGAACCTCCGAAATCGGCAGCGCGTCGATATCCGCCCGCAGAACGAGCAGGCCTTTGCCTGCGCCGGTGCCCTGCAGAACGCCCAGAACGCCGGTTGTTCCCACGCGGGTGTTGGGAATGCCGAAGGCGTCCAGCTCCTCTTCGATGCGCGCCGCGGTGCGGAATTCCTGCAGGCTCAGTTCCGGATGACGGTGGAATTCCCGCCGGAGCGCAACCAGATATGCTTTTTCGTGTTCCAGTGCTTCCTTTATGCCGGGCATTTTCAGCCCTCCTTTAAACATTTGTCCGCTTTTCCGGGATTTGAATCCGGAGCTTTTCAAGGCGGTTCAGCGCGTCATGGAGCGTTTCGTCTTTTTTTGCAAAATGGAGGCGGATGAAGCTGCTGACCGGCTCGCGGAAGAAGCTGGAGCCGGGAACGGCGCCCACGCCGACCTTTCGTGCGAGATCCTCGCAGAACCGGAGATCGCTGTCATAGCCGAATGCGGAGATGTCCAGAAGGACGTAATAAGCGCCGTCCGGGTCATTATGCGGAATGCGCAGGTCGTCCAGACCTTTCAGAAACAGCGCTTTCTTATGGGTGTATTTGGCGAGAAGATCATCATAATAATCCTGCGCAAAGCGCAGGCCGGGAATAACTGCGGCCTGCAGAGGTGCCGCCGCGCCGACTGTCAGAAAGTCATGCACTTTCCGGATGCGTTCGGTGATTTCCGCCGGCGCAATGGTGTAGCCCAGCCGCCAGCCGGTGATGGAGTAGGTTTTGGACAGGGAGGAGCAGGAAATGGTCCGCTCCCACATGTCCGGAAGCGCTGCAAAATAGGTGTGCCGCCGGGGCGCGTAGACGATATGCTCGTACACCTCGTCGGTAATCACATAGACGTCGTATTTCCGGGCGAGATCCGCGATGATCTCCAGCTCTGCCCGGGTGAAAACCTTGCCGCAGGGGTTGGAGGGGTTGCACAGGATCAGTGCCTTCGGATGCTGTCTGAACGCGTCTTCCAGGACTTCGGGGTCAAAATGGAAGTCCGGCGGCACCAGCGGGACATAGACCGGCTCGGCGCCGGAGAGAATGGTGTCCGCGCCGTAGTTTTCATAAAAGGGGGAAAAGATAATCACCTTGTCGCCTGGATTGGCCACGGTCATCATGGCGGCCATCATGGCTTCCGTGCTGCCGCAGGTAACGACGATTTCGCTGTCAGGATCAATGGAACGGCCCATGAGGCGCGACTGCTTGGCCGCCAGCGCTTCCCGGAAATCCTGCGCGCCCCAGGTGATGGAATACTGGTGAAAGTCTTCGTAGGCCACCTGCGCAAGCCGGTCAAGAATGGGGCGGGGCGGTTCAAAATCCGGAAAACCCTGGGACAGGTTAACGGCGCCGTACTGCAGGGAAATGCGGGTCATGCGGCGAATGACCGAATCCGTGAAGCCGGCGGTGCGTTCAGACAGGTTCTGCATGTTCTGTTCCTCCTGTGATGTACGATTTCTGATCGTTCAGAATGTGCCGGGGATCCAGGGCGTCTTTGAGCCGGTTCATGACAGCCAGGTTTTCCCGGGGCATCTGCCGCAGGAAATAGCGGCGCTTGGAAATGCCGATGCCGTGTTCCCCGGAGGCTACGCCGCCCAGCGCATACGCTTTGGCATAGGCCTGATCCATATTCCGGTGCAACTCCCTCTGCCAGGCCTCTGCATCCCGGCCGCCGCGAACGACGCACAGATGGACGTTTCCGTCTCCGGCGTGGCCGAAGCTGACCATCTGCATACCGGAGGACGCCTCCAGCTCGTTGATGAAGCGGGTGAAATCGGCTGTGCGGCTGATGGGCACGACAATATCAACCGGTTCCTGCTCGGACACCGCCTCTACCGCTTTCACCAGAGCGCCGCGCACCCGCCAGATGTCTGCGGCATAGGCGGGATCGGCCAGTACAATATAATCCATTGCACCGTGAGCCAGCGCCAGATCCCGGACGCGCTCTGTGTTGGCGGCGACTTCAGCCGCATGCCCGTCAAAGGTCAGCAGAATGTAGGAGCCGGCGTCGGGACAGGGATAACGCACGCCGGAAAAGGATTCGCCCAGCGCCACAACCTTTCGCTCCATGAATTCCACGGCTGTGGGATTGGCGTCGGCCCGCAGGATGGTCAGCACGCTCTGAATCCCGGTTTTCAGATCGGCATAGGGCACAAGAACGCTGGCGGAGGCCTCAGGCCTGGGAAGCAGGCGAAGCAGGCATTTGGTGATCACGGCCAGTGTGCCCTCGGAACCGATGAGCAGATGCTTCAGGGACAGACCGCTGGCGTCCTTGACCTGTTTGCCGCCGACATTCAGAACGGTGCCGTCGGCAAGAACAACTTCCAGTCCCCGCACATAATCGCGGGTTACGCCGTATTTTACAGCCCGCATGCCGCCGGCGTTGGTGCTGATGTTGCCGCCGATGCTGGATGCCTTCTCGCCGGGGTCCGGCGGATAAAAGAAGCCCTGCGCCTCCACATATGCCTGAAAGTCCTGAAGCAGGACGCCGGGCTCAACTGTTGCGGTCATGGTATCCCGGTCCAGTTCCAGAATGCGGTTCATCCGGGACAGGTCCAGAATGATGCCGCCTTTCAGCGGGACGGTGGAGCCGACCAGGTTGGTTCCGGCTCCCCGGGGCGTCACCGGAATACCGGCGGCATTGGCATAGCGGAGAATTCCGCTGACCTCCTCCGCGGACAGGGGAAAGACCAGGGCTTCCGCCTTCCCCTGCAGTCGGCCCAGAGCGTCGCTGAGATACTCCGGCGGTATGTTTTCGTCAAAAACCAGACGGGATGCATCAGCGATGATCTTCCGCAGCGCCTGTTTGTCAATTCCCATTGATGATTCCTCCATGCCGGAAAATCCGGCGGCATATCGGCGGATTTCAAATCCGCAGCTGTCTGTCCGGCGCGCCGGACAGCGGATGAAGAAAACGGCGGGCAGCCGTTTTCTTCATCTCAGACATCAGAGCGGTTATTCAGCCAGCAGGTCCTGGTCCCAGCCAACTTTGATGAAATATCCGCCGAAGGTGTTGTTGAACACATCCTCAGTCCCGGCGGACTGGAAGGCCTTGACCACCTTTTCATAGACTGCCACTTTGTCCGGATCATCCAGATCGGCGCTGCGGGCGGCGATCAGGTTCCAGTACTCTTCCACGTCCAGAACAGTGTCCTTATAAATGGCTTCTTCCGTCTTCAGACCGAAGTCCAGGGCATAGTTGCCGTTGACAACGGCCGCAGTTACATCTTCCAGGGAGGAGGGGAGGACGTTGGCTTTCAGCTCCTCAATCCGGATGTTTACATTGTAGCTCTCTATATCATCCACGGTGGGATTGAAGCCGGCGCTGGCAGCCAGGTTGATCAGCCCCGCGGCTTCCAGAACCTTCAGCGCGCGGCCGCCGTTTGTCAGATCGTCGGGGATGGCGACCGTATCGCCGTCCTGCAGCTCGTCAACAGAGGTGACTTTCTGGGAGTAGAGGTTCAGGGGAATGATGAAGGTGTTGCCGATGTTCTGAATTTCATAGCCGTAGCTGTCAATTTCGCTCTGGAGATAAATGCGGTGCTGGAAGGCGTTCAGGTCAATTTCACCGTTGGCAAGCGCGTTATTGGGGGTGACGTAGTCGGAGAACTGCACGATCTCCAGCGTGATGCCCTCAGCCTTCAGCGCCTCCTGTGCCGGCGCCCACAGGTCTTCATAGATGCTGCCGACGACGCCAAGCTTTACAGTGACGGGTTCGGCATTGTCAGTTCCGGCGGACCCGGAGGCATCTGTGGACTGATCGTCTCCTGCCGGCGCGGCTTCCTGGGGTGCGCAGGCGGCAAGTGCAAGGAGCAGAATGACTGCAGACAGGACAGCAGCAATTATTTTCTTCAGTTTCATTGTGGTTTCCTCCATTTTCTGATTGATTTTGTTTGTTCTATAATGTCAAAGAAAGCTGATAGTTTTCATCCATGGTCCGGCAGGAGGCGCTGAAGCGCGCCTGTTCACCGGGCGTGAGATTCAGTTCAATAATATCGGCGACGCCGTGCCGGTTCAGCAGCGCGGGGACACTGGCGTACACGCCGTGCTGGCCGTACTGCCCGTCCAGAAGAACGGATACGGGGAGAATCCGGTTTTCATCGCGGAAAATGGCGCGGACGACTTCTGCGATGGAGGCGCCGATGCCGAATTCGGTGGAGCCTTTGCCGCCGAGAATGACCCATCCGCCGGCCCGGCCTGCATCGGCAATGGCCTGCAGATCCAGTTTTCCGTAGGTGTCCGGCCGTTCCTTCTGAAGTTGGGCCAGGGGTTTTCCGCCGATTGTGACGACGGACCAGGCCACAATCTGGCTTTCACCGTGTTCACCCAGCGCATATGCGCTGATGGATTTCTGGTCGACACCGGCTGCTTCCGCCAGTGCCCGGCGGAGACGGGCGGAGTCAAGAGTGGTGCTGGTGGAGAGTATCCGTCTGGGCGGCCAGTTCAGCTGGTGCTGAATATAATGTGTAATCACGTCGGCGGGGTTTGAGATATTCAGGATGATTCCGGCAAAGCCGGACATTTGGATGGCCTCCGTGACATCCTTCATGATTTCAATGGTCTGGCGCAGGGTGTCCATTCGGGTCTGCCCTTTGCTCATGTCCGGCAGGGGACCGGCAGCCACAATCATCAGCTGCGCATCGGCTGCGTCGCTGTAATCGCCGGAGCGGATAACAGCCCTGCCGGGAAGATAGTTGACGGCGTCAGAAAGGTCAAGCGCCTGAGCCTGCGCTTTCTTTTTGTCTGTATCGATGTAGACAATCTCCTCCGCCAACCCCTGGGAGATCAGCGCATATCCGGCATGGGAGCCCACGTGGCCTGCGCCGATGATGACAATTTTACGGTTTTGCAATTCCATGTTCCGCATTCACCTCAATGTGTATTTTTTTTGACCACGCGGTTTCCGATGAGTTCCATGATGCAGACGATGATTACAAGAACAAATACGGTCACATTGGTCACGTCTGTCATATTCCGGTCATGGCCGTACCGGATGGCAAAGTCACCCAGCCCGCCGGCGCCGACAACGCCGGCCATGGCGGTGAGATTCAGAAGGCTGATGGCTGTGATTGTGGCGCCGCGTGCGATGGAGGCCACGCTCTCCCTGAGATAGACCCGGAAGATAATCTCCGCAGGGCTGGAGCCCATGGAGAGGGCCGCCTCAATCAGGCCCGGATCCAGCTCTGCCAGCGCGCTCTCCACCTGGCGGGTAAAAAACGGCGCTGCGCCGAACACCAGAGGAACGATGGCGCCCCTGACGTAGATGGCCGTTCCCATAATGGCCCGTGAGAGCGGCATGACCCAGGTCAGAAGGATGATGAAGGGAATTGAACGGAAAAGACTGATCAGCTTGTCCAGAATCTGATAGACGACTTTGTTTGCCAGTATGGCGCCCGGCTTCGTCACGGTAATAAGCACGCCCAAAGTCAGCCCCAGCACAAAGGAAACGGCGCCTGCCCAGATGACCATGAGCAGCGTGTCGGCAATTGCCTCCAGAAAATCGGGAAACTTTGCCGTCACATTGGGAAACAGGTTAACAAGCAGCTCTTGCATCTTTGATCACCTCCACGCCGACATTTTTGCTGATCAGGTATTCCACGGCTTTTGTAATTTGCTGACGGTCTCCGCTGATGACAGCCACCGTGCCGCCGATGGGCGCATCCTGAACGATGGCGATGTCGGCGAAAATGATATTCAGTGTGACATTGAATTTCTGCGACACTGTGGAAATCAGCGGTTCGGAGACGTTGCGCTGGATATAGGACAGGCGAACGATCAGTTCTCCCGGCTGCAGCTGTGTGACAGGCGAGTTTTCCGCAATCAGCTCCTCGATTTTCTGCAGATTGGACGTCGTGCGGATGAAGCTGCGCGTAATGGCCTGCTGCGGGTCGGCAAAGACGCTGAAAACCTCGCCCTGTTCCACGACTTCTCCGTGCTCCATGACGGCCACGCGGCTGCAGATCTCCCTGACGACCGCCATCTCATGTGTGATGATGACGATTGTGATTCCCAGCGACTGATTTACTTTTTTCAGAAGCTGCAGGATGGACTTTGTGGTTTGCGGGTCCAGAGCTGAGGTGGCCTCGTCGCACAGCAGAACGCTGGGGTCATTGGCAAGGGCCCGGGCAATGGCGACACGCTGCTTCTGGCCGCCGGAGAGCTGGCTGGGATAGGCGTCCGCTTTGTCGGCAATGCCGACGAGGTCAAGCAGTGCATGCACTTTTTCGGAAATCTGCGCTCTTTTCAGTCCGCTTCCGCGCAGGGGATAGGCAACGTTGCTGTACACGGTGCGGGAAGGCATCAGGTTGAAGTGCTGGAAAATCATGCCGATTTTTTTCCGGGCCTGCCGCAGTTCCCCGGCGGACAGGCTGGTCATCACCCGCCCGTCAACGGTGACGGTGCCGGAGGTGGGCCGCTCAAGCAGATTGATACATCGCACCAGCGTCGACTTCCCGGCCCCTGAGAAGCCGATGATTCCAAAGATTTCACCTTTTTCAACGGAAAGGGAGACGCTGCGGACTGCATGAACCAGCTTCTGCCCTGTTCTGAAATCCTTGGATACCTGTGAAAGTTCGATCAAAAGCAATTCCTCCTTTAAACGCAAAAAAGCGGGGAGCTCACAGCTCCCCGCTTCAGGATACACGGCGTTTTTGAAGTGTCAGATGAAACATTTCATCGGCCGCAGATTCGTTCCTGTATGTACCGGGCAGGCAGCAAATGAGCGCAAAACAGCTTGGGCATCGGCATCGCCATGTCCATACAATTCGTCATTCGGTAAGACGCAGTGTACATCTCATTCGCTCCTTTCCATAAACATACTTGGTATGTAGGTATAATACATCCGGAACGCCGGATTGTCAACAGATAAAACGGGAAAAGGAGAATTCTGTTGACTTTCTCAAAAATTCAGGAACAATTTGTCTGATTCTCGAGCAATGTGCTGATTCTATTCCACGGCATCGCTGCTGCGCATGGCCTCGATTGTGTTCAAAATCAACGTGTCCAGCGGCCAGTCCAGCATGGCGGCGCCGCGCTCGATGACTTCGCGCGAACAGCCGGCGGCGAATTTTTTGTCTTTATATTTTTTCTTTACGGATTTGACTTCCATATCGCTGACGCTCCTGGAGGGACGCATCAGTGCGACTGCGCCGATCAGGCCGGTCAGTTCGTCCGCGGCGTACAGCACCTTCTCCATCTCATGCACCGGTTCCACGTCCACGGTCAGCGCATAGCCGTGGCTGGCCACGGCGTGAATCAGCTGTTCGTCTATGCCGCGCTGGCGCAGCAGCTCCTGCTCCTTTGTGCAGTGCTGCTCAGGCCACTGCTCAAAATCGAGATCGTGAAGGATGCCGACGGCTTCCCAGAAATCGGCCTGTGCGCCGTAACCCAGCTTCAGGGCGTACCAGCGCAGAACGTCGCCGACGATGCGTGCGTGCCTGCGGTGAAATTCGCCCTGATTGTATTCGCACAGCAGGGCCCATGCTTCTTCCGGTGTGGGAATCATAGTGATCAGCTCCTGTTCCGTTGTGTGATGCGCCCCAGAAAATAGCGATGCACGGACAGATCGGTGCTCAGCTCCGGATGGAAGGCGGTGACCAGCTGGTTTCCCTGCCGGGCTGCCACGATATTTCCGTCCACCTCGGCCAGCGCTTCTGCCGCGCCTGCGGTGGCTTTGATATAGGGCGCGCGTATAAATGTCATTGGGATTCTGCCGATATCCCTGCACTGCTGCTCTGTGTAAAAGCTGCCCAGCTGCCTGCCGTAAGCATTGCGCCTGACGGAAATATCCATCGTTGCAAAGCAGGGAACGCCGCCGTCCACATCCTTTGCCAGCAGAATCAGTCCGGCACAGGTGCCGAACACGGGCAGTCCGTCCAGAATGCGGGTCTGCAGAGGTTCAAACAGATCCAGGTCGTGCAGAAGCTTCCGCATGACTGTGCTCTCTCCGCCGGGGAGAATCAGCCCGTCAAAGGGGCGGTCCAGATCCCGGCGCTGCCGGATCTCAAAGTGCTCTGTACCCAGACGGTCCAGCATGGCGGCGTGTTCTGCGAAGGCTCCCTGAAGAGCCAGAATGGCAACGGTCATTTTATTTACCCCGTTCCGCCATCAGAAGGGCAATTTCATTTTCGTTGATGCCGACCATCGCCTCGCCCAGATCGGTGGACAGCTCGGCAATCAGCCTGGCGTCGGTGTAATTTGTGACGGCCTGGACGATGGCGGCGGCGCGCTTGGCCGGATTGCCGGACTTGAAGATGCCGGAGCCGACAAAAACGCCTTCAGCGCCCAGCTGCATCATCAGCGCCGCGTCGGCAGGCGTCGCCACGCCGCCGGCTGCAAAGTTGACCACAGGCAGGCGGCCGGTCTCGTGAACCTGACGCAGCAGATCATAGGGGACCTGCAGCTGCTTGGCGGCCTCGAAGAGCTCGTCTTCCCGCAGGTTCTGAACGCGGCGGATTTCTGCGTTCATGGCCCGCATATGGCGCACAGCCTGGACAACGTCGCCCGTGCCGGGCTCGCCCTTGGTGCGGATCATGGAGGCGCCTTCCGCAATGCGGCGCAGAGCCTCGCCCAGATCCCGCGCGCCGCAGACAAACGGCACCTTGAACCGGGTCTTGTCGATGTGGTACACGTCGTCAGCGGGAGAGAGAACTTCGCTCTCGTCAATGTAGTCGATCTCAATGGCTTCAAGCACCTGCGCTTCCACAAAGTGGCCGATGCGGCACTTGGCCATGACAGGGATGGACACCGCATCCTGAATGCCGCGGATCATTTTCGGATCGCTCATGCGGGAAACGCCGCCCGCAGCGCGGATATCCGCCGGAATGCGCTCCAGGGCCATGACCGCGCAGGCGCCTGCGGCCTCAGCGATCTTTGCCTGTTCCGGGGTGGTTACATCCATGATGACGCCGCCCTTCAGCATCTGGGCAAGTTCCTTGTTCAGCTCATATCTTGTTTTTTCCATCAGTCATTCCTCCGATACAGGTTGTTGTTTTGATCATAGCCGGAATCCGGTGCGCGGAAAAGATTCAGATTTGGTGTTTTTTACCGGACCAGCATGCCTTAAAACGAGAAAAGAGGCTGCCGCACACGGCGGCAGCCTCGCATCCATTGTCTGTGTCAGTCTGCAAACAGGGCGGTGGAGAGATAGCGGTCGCCGGTGTCGGGCAGGAGAACAACGATCGTCTTGCCCTTGTTTTCCGGACGTTTGGCCAGCTCAAGTGCGGCCCAGACTGCTGCGCCGGAAGAGATACCGACCAGGACGCCTTCGCTCTTGCCGATCCGCTTGCCGGTGGCGAATGCATCGTCGTTTTCGACTGCAATAATCTCATCGTAAATCCCGGTGTTCAGCACGTCCGGCACAAATCCGGCGCCGATGCCCTGGATTTTGTGGGCGCCGGGCGTGCCCTTGCTCAGGACAGGGGAGGAAGCCGGCTCAACAGCCACGACCTTCACATTCGGGTTCTGACTCTTGAGGTATTCGCCGACGCCTGTGACAGT
>JAEDDG010000016.1 GCA_016293865.1 Oscillospiraceae bacterium
CTTCAGAAGCGGAAGGACAACCTGCGTTTCCGGATCGCCGAAGCGGCAGTTGTACTCAATGACCTTCGGGCCGGCAGGCGTCAGCATCAGGCCAAAGTACAGGCACCCGCGGAAGGTGCGTCCCTCTGCGTTCATCGCACGGATTGTCGGCAGGAAAATGGTCTGCATGCAGGTTTCCGCAATTTCCGGCGTATAGTACGGATTCGGGGCGACGGTTCCCATGCCGCCGGTATTCAGTCCCTGATCGCCGTCATGGGCGCGCTTGTGATCCATGGAAGACACCATCGGCACGACCGTCTCGCCGTCGGTAAAGGTCAGAACGGAAACCTCCGGCCCGGTCAGGAACTCTTCAATGACAATCTGACTGCCGCTTGCGCCGAAGATTCTGTCTTCCATCATGCTGCGGACAGCCGCTTTTGCGGCGTCCCGGGTTTCGGCGATAATGACGCCCTTGCCAAGCGCAAGGCCGTCAGCCTTGACCACAGCCGGGACAGGCGCTGTGTCCAGATACCGGAGCGCAGCATCCATATCGGTGAAAACTTCATATTCAGCAGTCGGAATGCCGTATTTTTTCATCAGGTTTTTTGAAAAAACCTTGCTGCCTTCAATGATCGCCGCTTTTTTGTCGGGCCCGAAGCAGGGGATGCCGACGGCGTTCAGCGCATCCACAGCACCGAGCACAAGCGGATCATCCGGGGCAACAACTGCAAAATCAACCTGATGTGTTTTGGCGAATTCCACTATGGCGTCAATATCCTTTGCGCCGATGTCCACGCATTCAGCGTCAGCGGCGATGCCGCCGTTGCCGGGCAGTGCGTACAGACGGGTGATGGATTTGTTTTCGCGCAGCTTTTTGATGATGGCGTGTTCGCGGCCGCCGCCGCCGACTACCATAACGTTCATTTTTCCGTCTCCCTTCCTGTTCTCAATGGTGGAAAAGGCGCATTCCGGTAAAGCACATGGTCATGCCGTACTTGTCGGCCGTGTCAATGACATGGTCGTCACGGATGCTTCCGCCCGGCTCGGCAATGTACTGCACGCCGGATTTCCGGGCGCGCTCCACGTTATCGCCAAAGGGGAAGAAGGCGTCAGATCCAACCGTTACGCCGCTCTGCGTGGCAATCCAGGCTTTTTTCTCCTCTGCGGTGAAAACCTCGGGCCGGACTTTGAAAATTGCCTGCCAGGCGCCGTCAGCGAGCACGTCATCATATTCGTCGGAAATGTAGATGTCAATGGCGTTGTCCCGGTCAGGCCGCCGGATGCCATCCACAAACTGCAGGCCAAGGACCTTCGGACTCTGACGCAGGTACCAGTTGTCCGCCTTGCTGCCGGCAAGGCGCGTACAGTGAATCCGGCTCTGCTGGCCTGCGCCCACGCCGATGGCCTGCCCGTCCTTGACATAGCAGACAGAATTGGACTGGGTATATTTCAGCGTGATCAGAGAGACAATCATATCAATCTTTGCCTGTTGGGGCAGATCTTTATTTCGGGTCACGATGTTCTCCAGCAGGGATTCGTCGATTTTGAAATTGTTCCGGCCCTGTTCGAAGGTGATGCCGAATACGTCCTTGTGCTCAACGGGTGCGGGGACATAGGAAGGGTCGATCTGTACGACGTTGTAGTTGCCTTTTTTCTTGGTTTTCAGGATTTCAAGCGCTTCAGGCGTATAATCCGGCGCGATGATACCGTCGCTGACCTCGTATTTCAGATACAGGGCGGTGGCGGCGTCGCAGGTGTCGGACAGAGCGGCCCAGTCGCCGTAGGAGCAGAGACGGTCTGCGCCGCGGGCGCGGATATAAGCGCATGCGATGGGGGAGAGCTCAGCGCCGCTGTCCACAAAATAGATGGCCCTGTCCGTATCGGAGAGGGGAAGGCCGACTGCTGCGCCGGCAGGGGATACATGCTTGAAGGATGCGGCGGCCGGCAGGCCGGTGGCTTCCTTCAGCTCTTTGACGAGCTGCCAGGAGTTCAGTGCGTCCATAAAGTTGATATAGCCGGGCCGGCCATTGAGAACTTTCAGGGGCAGTTCGCCGGACTGCATGAAAATCCGGGACGGCTTCTGGTTGGGGTTACAGCCGTATTTGAGTTCAAGCTCTTTCATCATTCCCATCCTTTCTATACATTCAGCTCCGCATGAAGCTCTTCCGTGCAGTATCTGTCAATAATCGGCTGCGCAACGTCCGCCAGAAATTCAGTGACCTGAGACGGGCAGCGGCCGATGTAGGCGCCGGGATCGAGCTGGCTGACGATTTCTTCCTTGCTCAGGCCGAAAAGCGGATCGGCGGCGATGCGGTCAATCAGGTCGTTGGGACGGCCCTCCATCTTGACGGCTTTTGCCGCTGCATGGGAGTGGACGCGCAGCGCTTCGTGCAGCTGCTGGCGGTTCCCGCCGCGTTTGACGGCCTCCATCATGATATTTTCAGTCGCCATGAACGGCAGCTTTTCCATCACGCGGCGCCGGATCACATTCTCGTAGACCACAAGCCCGGAGGTGATGTTCATGTAGATATTCAAAATCGCATCGACGGCAAGGAAAGCCTCGGACACGCTGATGCGCTTGTTTGCGCTGTCATCCAGCGTCCGCTCGAACCATTGGGTACCGGCGGTGAAGGCCGGGTTCAGCGCATCGGCAATAACATAACGCGCCAGCGAAGAGATGCGTTCGCTGCGCATGGGGTTGCGCTTGTACGGCATGGCTGAAGAACCGATCTGGTTCTTTTCAAACGGCTCCTCCATCTCTTCAAAGGACTGCAGGATGCGCAGGTCATTGGAAAATTTGTAGGCGCTCTGGGCGAATCCGGACAGGCAGCCCAGGAAATAGGCGTCTGTTTTGCGTGAATACGTCTGACCGGAGACGGCAACACAGCCGTCAAAGCCCATGTCGGCCGCGATCAGAGCCTCAAGCTTTTTGACCTTTTCCTCGTCGCCTTCGAAAAGGTCCATAAAGCTGGCCTGTGTGCCGGTGGTGCCCTTGGAGCCGAGAAGCTTCAGCCGGGAGAGCTGGAACTCCAGATTATCAATATCCTGGGACAGCTCGTACATCCACAGTGTGGCCCGCTTGCCGACGGTGGTCAGCTGCGCAGGCTGGAGATGGGTATAGGCCATGCAGGGCATGGCCTTGTAGGTGTCCGCAAAAGAAGCCAGATTCTTGATGACCTGCGCAGCCTTTTTCAGAATGATCCGGGAGGCCTCGCGCAGGATGATTACATCTGTATTGTCGCCCACATAGCAGCTTGTTGCGCCCAGATGGATGATCGGCTCTGCGGAAGGACACTGTTTGCCGTAGGCATAGACATGACTCATAACGTCGTGGCGGACCTCGCGCTCGCGTGCCTCGGCCACGTCATGGTTGATATCCTGTGCGTGAGCTTCCAGTTCGGCGATCTGCGCGTCTGTGATTTCAAGACCGAGCGCCTGTTCGGCTTTGGCCAGCGCAATCCACAGTCTGCGCCAGGTACGGAACTTGAAATTCTCAGAAAAGACCGCCTGCATTTCCTTGCTGGCATAACGGGTGGAGAAGGGAGAAATGTAAATATCCTTCGTTGTATCCATAGGACGCCTCCGGTCAGACATTTTTATTGATCAGGCGCGTTTCGGCAGTGCCGGAAGCCAGATCAATGCTGCATGTATACAGGGAAATCCGGTTGTTTGCGTCCAGATGATCCCATGTGTCCAGAGTGAATGCATCCAGACTGTCCGGCATGGACACGCGCTCCGGTTCGCCCACAAACGTGGGAATCGGATTTCCGTCGCAGACATAGGTGTGGATAAACTGACCCACGCCGGCAACAGCGGGGTATTCAAAGAAATAGCGGCTGCACGCGCTGCCGTCAGGCGCGGCGCTTTTCAGAATGCTCATCTGATAGGTGAAATCGCCGCCCGACAGAGTCAGCATACCGCTGATGCGCGGGGTGAAGTTGGGGCCGTCCGGCTCGAATTCACGGGTGCGCAGCGCGTCTGCAAATGTTTTACCCTGTGCCAGTGCGTCATAAATCGTGTCTGTCTGGTCGCCGTTTGTGACAATGATGCTGTTTTCATACCGGCGCACAGGGGCATAGATGATCAGGGAGGGGTCAGCCAGTCTGGACGGATCAAACGCCTGGGTCCGGATGCCGTCCTCAGTCTGAACAAATACGCGGTTGCGGCTGTTGACGCTGCGCCCCATAATGAAATAGGCAAACATGGCTTTCTCTCCGTCGCGGCTTTTGCCGATGACGATGCCGCGGCCGACATAGGAATTGCCGTCGGTCAGCTGACCGATGGTTTTTGTCTCATATACGTTCATGCGTGTTCCTCTTTTCCAATGATCTTTGCGGCGACCATTTCTGCGGCCTGGGGCAGCAGAATCCATTCCGCCTGTTCCATCACGCGCCGCTGCAGGACCTGCGGCGTGTCGCCCGGCAGAATCTCCACAGCCTTCTGCAGAAGAATCTGTCCGCCGTCCGGAACTTCGTTTACATAATGTACCGTAGCGCCCGTGACCTTGACGCCGTAGGAGAGTGCAGCCTCATGGACTTTCAGCCCGTAGTACCCCGCGCCGCAGAAAGCAGGAATCAGGGAGGGATGGATGTTGATGATCCGCTGCGGATAACGGTCAGTGAAGTCCTTGGAGAGAATACTGAGGAATCCGGCGAGAACAATCATATCGATCCGGTATGACTCCAGAATATCCAGAAGCTGCTGCTCAAAGGCGGCCTGACTGCCGGAAGCTTTTCTGGAAACAGCCAGAGCGGGAATACCGGCCTGATCCGCGCGCTCAAGCGCGTAGACGCCGGGCTTGCTGGCGATTACAACGGACAGCGTACCGCTCGGAATTTTCCCATTTTTCTCTGCGTCAATCAGAGCCTGCAGATTGGTGCCGCCGCCGGAGACAAGTACGGCAATTCGCGCTTTTTTCATGCTGCGGCCCTCAGTCAATCACAACTTTGTCATCAGATGCAATGATTGTTCCGATGACATATGCGTCTTCTCCGTTGGCCTGCAGAATCTCCAGCGCCTGCGGTGCATCATCTTTGCTGACAATGACGCTCATGCCGACGCCCATGTTGAAGGTGTTGAACATGTCGCGCTGGGGAATGCCGCCGGTCTCTGCGATCAGGTCGAAAATGGGCAGGACACGGACGTCGCTTCTGTGAATTCTTACACCCAATCCGTCCGGAATGCTGCGGGGCATGTTTTCATAGAAGCCGCCGCCGGTGATGTGGGAGATCCCCTTCACCGTTACCTGCTCCAGAAGAGCCAGAATGGGTTTGACATAGATTTTTGTCGGAGTCAGCAGCGCTTCGCCGATGCTCTTTCCGCCGAGCTTTCCGACAGGGGCTTTGAGATCCGCGTGCTCAACGTCAAACACACGGCGGACAAGTGAAAAACCGTTGGAGTGCACGCCCGAAGAGGGAAGCGCGATCATCACGTCGCCGGGAGCCATGGTTTTGTTGCTGACAACCCGCGCCTTGTCCACGATGCCCACAGAAAAGCCGGCCAGGTCATATTCATCTTCAGGATAAAAGCCGGGCATTTCAGCCGTTTCGCCGCCGATGAGCGCTGCGCCGGACTGGACACAGCCGTCGGCCACGCCGCTGACAATCGCGGCAATTTTTTCAGGAAAGTTCTTGCCGCAGGCGATATAATCCAGGAAAAACAGGGGTCTTGCACCGCAGCAGATAATGTCGTTGACACACATGGCCACACAGTCAATGCCGACGGTGTCGTGCTTGTCCATCAGGAAGGCCAGTTTGAGCTTTGTGCCTACGCCGTCTGTGCCGCTGACCAGAACCGGTTTTTCCATGCCGGTTACATCCAGTTCAAAAAGGCCGCCGAAACCGCCGATGTCTGTCAGTGCGCCGGCAGTCATGGTCTTTGCAATATGGGCTTTCATCAGCTCAACGGCTTTGTAGCCGGCTGTGATATCCACGCCGGCGGCCGCATAGCTTTCACTGTAACTTTTCATGTTCTCCTCCATCCACCTGTCAGTTGTTGTCGGAAATTCTCTTTTCAAATTTGCTTTTTATCGGATTTGAGGGAATCTGCGTGGGGTATTCGCCGTTGAAGCAGGCTGCGCACTGACCCTTGCCCTGAATGCCGCCGGCCAGTTTTTTGGCGCTGTCCACACTGAGGAAGCCAAGAGAATCGGCGCCGATAATGGAACGGATTTCCTCTACTGTATGGTGGCAGGCGATCAGATGCTCGCGGGAATCGATGTCTGTTCCGTAATAGCAGGGATTGACAAACGGCGGCGCAGAAATACGCATGTGGATTTCCTTTGCGCCGGCCTCGCGGACAAGTCTGACGATTCTGGCGCTGGTGGTGCCGCGGACAATGGAGTCGTCCACCAGGACAACCCGCTTGCCGCGCACAACTTCCGCAATGGGATTGAGCTTGATCTTGACCTTGTCCTCACGGCTGGCCTGGCCGGGCGCGATGAATGTGCGGCCGATGTACTTGTTTTTGATAAAGCCCGTGTTATAGGGAATGCCGGACTGCCTGGCATAGCCGATGGCGGCCTGAATACCGGAATCCGGAACACCGATGACAACGTCTGCCTGCACCGGGTATTCCAGGGCCAGGAAAGCGCCGGCGCGCATCCGCGCCTCATAAACGCTGCAGCCGTCGATTACAGAGTCAGGACGGGCAAAGTAGATGTATTCGAATACGCACATGCAGTACGGGGCTTTCCCGCAATGATCCCTGATGCTGTGCGGGCCGTTTTTGTCAAAGACGAGGATCTCACCGGCGTCGATGTCGCGGATGAATCTTGCGCCGACTGCGTCCAGCGCGCAGCTTTCGGATGCCACAACATAGCGCCCGTCTTCCGTCTGGCCGTAGCACAGGGGACGGAATCCGTTTTCATCACGCACGGCAATAAGTTTGGAAGGGGACATGATGACGAGAGAATATGCGCCCTTGATCCTGCACATGGCGCGGTTCACTGCTTCCTCGATGGTGGGGGCGGTCAGCCGCTCTTTTGTAATCAGGTATGAAATGACCTCTGTGTCGCTGGTGGTGTGAAATATGGAACCCTGCAGCTCCAGCTCTGTGCGAAGCTCGGAGGTGTTCACCAGGTTGCCGTTGTGGGCGAGAGCCATACGGCCCTTGATATGGTTGACAACAATGGGTTGGGCGTTGCTGCGGCCGGTCGTGCCGGTTGTGCCGTAGCGCACATGGCCGATGGCGATGTTTCCGCTGCCCAGCGCGGCCAGATGCTGGCTTGTAAAAACGTCGTTGACAAGACCTGTGTCCTTGTAGCTCTGAAACAGCCCGTCGTCGTTGACGACGATGCCGCAGCTCTCTTGGCCGCGGTGCTGCAGGGCAAAAAGGCCGTAATATGTCATGCTTGCCACGTCATAGGTTTCAGGGGAATAAACGCCGAAGACGCCGCATTCTTCTCTCAAACTGCTCATGTAACGATTTACCTCTAACTCAATATTTCATCAGAACTCAGCCGAGAATCCGCTTCATCATTTCGGCATATGCGTCTTCCACATTGCCGAGATCCCGGCGGAAACGGTCCTTGTCCAGCTTTTCATGTGTTTTGCTGTCCCAGAAGCGGCAGGTGTCAGGGCTGATTTCATCTGCCAGAACGAGTTTGCCGTCGTTTGTTTTGCCAAACTCCAGCTTGAAATCCACCAGATCCACGCCGACATTTTTGAAAAATGCCTTCAGCACGTCGTTGATTTTGAAGGACATTGCCTTGATGGCGTCAATTTCAGCGGGGGTAGCCAGCTTGAGGGCCAGAGCGTGGGACGTGTTCAGGAGCGGATCGCCCAGATCGTCGTTTTTATAGGAGAATTCAATGGTGGGCGCGTCAAAGACGATGCCTTCCTCCACGCCGTACCGTTTGGCAAAAGAGCCGGCGGAGATGTTGCGTACGATCACTTCCAGAGGAACAATGGAGACTTTTTTCACGACGGTCTCCCGGTCGCTGAGTTCTTCAACAAAATGAGTGGGGACGCCTTCCTTTTCCAGAAGCTGCATGAGATAATTGGTGACGCGGTTGTTGATGGCGCCCTTTCCGGTAATGGTGCCTTTCTTCAGACCGTTGAATGCAGTGGCGTCGTCCTTATAGGAGACAATGACGCAGTCCGGGTTTTCGGTGGCGAAAACCTTTTTGGCCTTACCCTCGTACAGCTGTTCTCTTTTTTCCATTGTTGCGCTCCTCCTTGATTTAATGTCTTAATGACGGTTGTATTTTTCCTCAATGGCTGCGTTTTTTCTCAGAACCTTTTCACGGCCCTGTGCGCGGGCAGCGTCCAGCTTTTCAGCCAGCGCTTCGTCTGACAGGGACAGAATCTGGATAGAAAGCAAGGCGGCGTTGACTGCTCCGTCAATCGCTACAGTGGCCACCGGAATGCCGGAAGGCATCTGTACAGTCGACAGAAGGGCGTCAATGCCGTCAAGGTTGGATGATTTTACAGGAATACCGATTACGGGGATTGTCGTATTGGCGGCCAGTGCGCCGGCCAGATGCGCCGCTTTTCCGGCGGCTGCAATAATTGCGCCGAAGCCGTTTGTACGGGCTGATTGTGAAAATGCCTTTGCCTCCTCCGGGGTGCGGTGCGCGGAATAGACATGTACCTCGTAAGGAACCTGAAATTCCTCTAAGGTGCCGATTGCCTTTTCGACAACGGGAAGGTCGCTGTCGCTGCCCATGATAATTGCAATTTTTTTCATGTTTAGCCTCCTTGAACAGGTGATAAACGGCCATATCTGCAAAAAAGAAAACAGTCCTATCCTGATTCAATTCGGATAGGGCTGCCCAGACGGTCGACATTTTTCCCAGCCATCTGCTCCCATGTGGTGCTCCACAATCCGTCAGTTACAGACGCGCCTATTCAATACACAAATATAATAACATTTTGACGGAAGGGTTTCAACCTGTCAAATTATCTAAGAAAAAACGTTTTTTTGCTTTCTTTTCAGCATGAGGTCACAAATTTGGTTTTCGTTGCTGGTTCCGCCTTGACAAGGGAAAAAACATGGTGTTTAATTTTAGAAAATACGCGCAGATCGGAGGGACGGCAGATGAAAAATCCTGTACTTGACAGCAGCTTCTCCGGTGTCGTTTTTTCTCCGGATGCCTGTTCATCAGACGGTGTGCCGCTTCAAATTTCGGGCGGCAGTGTTTCCTGTTTTCCCGAAGAATTGAGCGGGTGTTTCCTGTTTCCCGGTTTCTGTGATGTACATGTCCATCTCAGGGAGCCGGGTTTTTCTTATAAGGAGACCATTGCGACAGGCACGCTGGCTGCGGCCCGCGGCGGGTATACGGCCGTCTGCACCATGCCGAATCTGAACCCGGTGCCGGACTGCAGGGAGAGTCTGAATGTTCAGCTGGATCTGATCCGCAGGGAAGCGCGGATTCCTGTTCTGCCGTTCGGCGCTGTTACGGTCGGAGAAAAAGGTGAGCAGCTGGCGGATCTGGAAGCCATGGCGCCGGATGTTGCCGGCTTTTCGGATGACGGCCGGGGAATACAGGACAGCGGGCTGATGCGGGAGGCAATGACGCGCATTCACGCGCTGGGCAAGGTGCTGTCCGCCCACTGCGAGGACAATGCGCTTCTGCGCGGCGGTTATATCCATGACGGCGCTTATGCGCACGCCCACGGACACCGTGGCATCTGCTCGGAGAGTGAATGGGGCCCCATTGCGCGCGATCTGCAGATTGCTGCGGATACAGGCAGCGCCTATCATGTGTGTCATGTTTCAGCCAAAGAGAGCGTGCGCCTGATCCGCGAGGCTAAAAAAAGCGGAATTGACGTCACCTGTGAGACGGCGCCGCATTATCTGCTGCTCACAGATATGCAGCTTGAGGAGAACGGACGGTTCAAAATGAACCCGCCGATCCGCTCCCGGGAGGATCGGGACGCGCTGCTTGAGGGTGTGGCGGACGGCACCATTGACATGATCGCGACGGATCATGCGCCGCATTCCGCGGCGGAAAAAGCGGCAGGCCTTGAAAAAAGCCTGATGGGCGTTGTGGGTCTGGAAACCGCCTTTCCGGTCCTGTATACGCACCTTGTCCGCAGGGGGATTCTTTCCCTTGAAAAGCTCACGGCGCTGATGAGTGCCGCGCCGCGGCGGCGGTTCGGAATTGCCGGCGGTATGCAGAGCGGCGATTACACAGTATTTGATCTGAATGAAACCTATTCCATCGATCCGGATGCGTTTGCTTCCAGGGGCAGGGCGACACCCTTTGCCGGGATGCAGGTGTACGGACGCTGTAAAATGACAGTCTCAGGAGGAAAGATCGTATGGTCAGAGAATTTGACAGAAAAATAGTGCTTGAGGACGGCAGTACGTATTACGGCTACGGCTTCGGCGCGCACTGCGACAGAGTATGTGAAATTGTATTCAACACATCGATGGTCGGGTATCAGGAGATCGTTTCGGATCCCTCCTATACCTACCAGATGGTTGTGATGACATACCCGCTGATCGGCAATTACGGCACTGCGGACGACGATTTTGAGACCAAAACCCCGACAATCGGCGGCTTGATTGTGCGTGAGTACAACGATTCTCCCAGCAATTTCCGCTACACGAAAACCCTTTCGGAAATTCTGGAAGAAAACCATATTCCCGCCATTTCCGGCGTGGATACGCGAAAAATTACCCGCAGCATCCGTGATTTGGGCAGCCGCAAGGTCCTGATTACCGACGCGGACACGCCGGATGAAGAGGCCGCGTCCATTCTGCGCGCCACGGAGATCCCGCACGACGCCGTTTCCCGGGTCAGCTGCAAAAAGCGCTGGTATTCCCGTACGTCCAACCACAAATACAATGTTGTCGCGGTTGACTGCGGCATCAAGCTCAATATTGTCCGGTCGCTGAACGCAAGGCACTGCAATGTGACCGTGGTGCCTTTTGATACGCCGGCTGAGACGATTATGGGCATGGAGCCGGACGGCGTGTTTCTCTCCAACGGTCCCGGAGATCCGGAGGATGTGACGCCGGTGATCCGGCTTGTCCGGGAAATCCGCGGGAAAGTCCCTGTTTTCGGAATCTGTCTGGGCCATCAGATGATCAGTCTTGCATACGGCGCAAAGACGTATAAGCTCAAGTTCGGTCACCGCGGCGGCAACCATCCGGTGCGCAACCTGAAGACCGGAAAAATTGAGATCACCAGCCAGAACCACAGCTACGCCGTGGATCTACAGTCACTGGAGGGCACCGGCCTGACGGCGACGCATATCAATATTCTTGACAACACGGTCGAAGGCATCGAATGCCTGCAGGACCGGATTTTCAGCGTGCAGTATCATCCGGAAAGCGCGCCCGGCCCCCAGGACAGCAGCTATCTCTTTGACCAGTTTATCCGCATGATGGAGGAGGCGAAGGAAAATGCCTAAGCGCACCGACCTGAAGAAGATACTTGTGATCGGCTCCGGCCCGATTGTTATCGGCCAGGCGGCCGAGTTTGACTATGCAGGCACGCAGGCCTGCCTCGCCCTGAAGGAAGAGGGATACGAGGTTGTGCTGGCAAACTCCAATCCCGCCACGATTATGACGGACACGGCCATTGCCGATAAGGTTTATATGGAGCCGCTGACGCTGGAGTTTGTGGCAAAAATTCTCCGCTATGAGCGGCCGGACGCCATTGTGCCGGGCATCGGCGGTCAGACAGGTCTGAACCTGGCCATGCAGCTGGAGAAAAAAGGCGTTCTGAAGGAATGCGGCGTGGAGCTGCTGGGAACCAGCAGCGAGAGTATTGAGCGGGCGGAGGACCGCGAGCTGTTCAAGGAACTGTGCCTGGAGCTGGGCGAGCCGGTTGTGCCGTCCATCATCACCACCAGCATGGAGGAGGGTGTTGCGGCGGCCAGGGAAATCGGTTATCCCGTGGTGCTGCGGCCCGCGTTCACCCTTGGCGGCACCGGCGGCGGCTTTGCGGACAATGAGGAAGAATTCCGCGAAATTATGAAAAACGCGCTGATGCTCTCTCCGGTACACCAGGTTCTGGTCGAAAAGAGCATCAAGGGTTATAAGGAAATTGAGTATGAGGTGATGCGTGACGCCAACGACACGGCCATTACCATCTGCAACATGGAGAACATTGATCCTGTTGGCATTCACACCGGCGACTCCATTGTGGTCTGCCCCAGCCAGACGCTGACCAACAAGGAATATCACCTTCTGCGCGACAGCGCCCTGCGCCTGATCCGTGCGCTGAAGATTGAGGGCGGCTGCAACGTCCAGTTTGCGCTGGATCCCCAGTCTTTCAACTATTATGTGATCGAGGTCAACCCCCGTGTGTCGCGTTCCTCTGCGCTGGCCTCCAAGGCAAGCGGCTATCCGATTGCGCGCGTGTCCGCCAAAATCGCTGTCGGTATGCATCTGGATGAGATCCAGATTGCGAACACGCCGGCCAGCTTTGAGCCGACGCTTGACTATGTGGTTACCAAGATGCCCCGTTTCCCGTTCGACAAGTTCACTTCCGCCAGCAATAAGCTGGGCACGCAGATGAAGGCGACAGGCGAAGTGATGGCCATCGGCCGGACCATTGAGGAGAGTCTTCTGAAGGCAGTGCGCTCCCTTGAAATCGGCGTCTGCCATATCTACATGGACAAGTTCAACGATTATACCGACCAGCAGCTGATGGACTACATCCGCATCGGTACAGACGACAGGATTTATGCCATTGCAGAGCTTGTATACCGCGGCGCGGATATCGGCCTTGTCTGCACGGCAACGCAGATCGACATGCTGTTTCTGGATAAATTCCGCCGCATCGTGGCCTTTGAGGACGAGATTAAGGCGGCGCCGGGCGACCTGAAAGTCCTGTATGAAGCGAAGAAAATGGGCTTTTCCGATAAGTTTATCGCGAAGCTCTGGAAGACTACGGAGATTGACGTGTTCAATATCCGTAAGTCCAACCACATTTTCCCGGTTTACAAGATGATCGACACATGCGCCAGCGAGTTTGACAGCTACATTCCTTATTTCTACTCCACCTATGAGGATGAAAACGAGTCGGTCGTTTCGGACAGGAAAAAGATTGTTGTGCTGGGCTCCGGCCCCATCCGCATCGGGCAGGGCGTGGAGTTCGACTATTCCACTGTGCATGCGGTCAAGACCATCAAGGCCTCCGGCTACGAGGCGATTATCATCAACAACAACCCGGAGACTGTATCCACGGACTACACCTGTTCTGACAAGCTGTATTTTGAGCCGCTGACGGTGGAAGACGTCATGAATATTATTGAGCTTGAAAAGCCGGTCGGCGTCATCGCGTCGCTGGGCGGCCAGACGGCCATCAACCTGGCGGAGCCGCTGGGTGAGCGCGGCGTAAAGATCATCGGCACAGACTGTGTGGCCATTGAAAACGCGGAAAACAGGGACGCTTTTGAGAAAATCCTCGACCGCCTGCAGATTCCGCAGCCCAAGGGCGTTGCAGTGACCAATATTGAAGACGGCGTCAAGGCCGCGGAGAAAATCGGCTATCCTGTCCTGGTGCGGCCCAGTTTTGTCCTGGGCGGACGCGCCATGGAGATCGTTTCAAAAGAGGATGTGCTGCGCCAGTACCTGAAAACCGCCGTTGAGGTGGATGTGGACAAGCCTGTTCTTGTCGATAAATACATTGTCGGCAAAGAGGTTGAGGTGGACGCAGTCTGTGACGGAACAGATGTGTTTGTGCCCGGCATCATGGAGATGGTGGAGCGCACCGGCGTCCATTCCGGCGACAGCACCAGCGTGTATCCGCCGTACAGCCTGTCGGATAAGGTCAAGGAGACGATTGTCAAATACACGCGGATGCTGGGTCTCGGCATCGGAATCGTCGGACTTTTCAATATTCAGTTCATTGTCGATAAAAATGACGATGTGTATATCATCGAGGTCAATCCGCGTTCGTCCCGCAGCGTGCCGTTCCTTTCAAAGTCCACGGGATACAGCCTGGCCGATATTGCGACCAAGGCGATTCTGGGCGTGACGCTGAAGGAGCAGGGGATCACAGAGCTGTATCCGCCTGAGAAGAAGCGCTGGTATGTGAAGGTTCCCGCTTTTTCGTTTTCAAAGCTCAACGGCCTGGATGCGTACCTCTCGCCGGAAATGAAATCCACCGGCGAGGCCATCGGCTACGACGACAAGCTTTACCGCGCGTTCTATAAGGCGCTGAAGGCATCCGGCGTGAAGGTTCAGGATTATGGAACAGTGCTGGTTACGCTGGCCGATGAGGACAAGGAGGAAGCGCTGCCGCTGGTGCGCCGGTTCTACAACCTGGGCTTCAACATCGAGGCGACCATCGGCACGGCCAACTTCCTGAAGGCCAACGGAATCCGCACCCACGTGCTGGGCAAACTCAGCGAGGGGAGCGACGAGATTCTGCGCTCGATCCGTGCCGGCTATGTCAGCTATATCATCAATACCCGCGCCATTTTCTCCGGTGTTCACTATGACGACGGCGTGGCAATCCGCCGCTGTGCAGTGGAAAACGGCGTGACGACCTTTACCTCGCTGGATACGGTGCGGATTCTTCTTGATGTTCTTGAGGAGATCACAAACAACATCTCCACTATTGACGCAGTGTAAGCAGGTGCGGATATGAAGCAGGGGCTTTTTACCATCATTGACAACTCACGCATTGCTCCGGACGTTTACAGGATGATCCTTGAAGGGGATACGTCCGCCGTCACGGCGCCTGGCCAGTTTGTGAATATCAGGCTGGACGGACTGTTTCTGCGCCGGCCCATCTCGGTGTGTGACTGCGTGCAGAACAAGCTGGCGCTTGTCTATAAGGTTGTGGGCAGGGGAACGGCGCAGATGGCCGCCATGTCCCGCGGCAGCCTGGACGTGCTGACCGGCCTGGGAAACGGCTACAGCCTGGAAAAGGCCGGCAGGCGGCCTTTGCTTGTGGGCGGCGGGGCAGGCGTGCCGCCGCTGTATATGCTCTGCCGGAAGCTGGCGGAGCAGGGTGCGGAACCGCGTGTGATTCTGGGCTTTAATACAGCCGCTGAAGTGTTTTATGAAAATGAGTTTGCCGCACTCGGTGCCGAAGTGACGGTGACCACGGTTGACGGCAGCCGCGGCGTCAAAGGGTTTGCGGCGGATGCCATGGCCGGTATGGATTACACATATTTTTATACATGCGGTCCTGAACCCATGCTTCGGGCGGTGGACCGCGCGGCAGTGACTTCCGGACAGCTGAGCTTTGAGGAACGCATGGGCTGCGGGTTCGGCGCATGCATGGGCTGTACCTGCCGGACAAAGTATGGGAATAAGAGAATCTGCAGGGATGGTCCGGTGCTTGAGCGGGAGGAAATCATATGGTAGACACAAGAGTGACGCTTTGCGGCATTGAGCTTGACAATCCCGTAATCCCCGCCAGCGGTACGTTCGGTTACGGCGCTGAGTTTGCTGCGCTTTACGACATCAACTGTCTCGGGACGTTTTCCTTCAAGGGCACAACGGCTGAACCGCGGTTCGGAAACCCGACGCCGCGCATCGCGGAGTGCCGGGAGGGGATGCTGAACTCTGTGGGCCTGCAGAATCCAGGTGTCCGACATGTGCTGGAGCATGAGCTGCCGGAGATGCAGGCATACTTTCATAAACCGGTGATGGCAAATGTATCCGGTTTTTCCGTGGATGAGTATGTCCGCGTGTGTGCGCTGCTGGATGAACAGGAGCAGGTGGGCTGGCTTGAGGTGAATATCAGCTGCCCGAATGTGCATAACGGCGGTATGGCTTTCGGAACGGTTCCGGAAGCTGCGGCTGAGGTCACCCGCGCGGTAAAAAATGCAGCAAAAAAGCCGGTCATCATGAAGCTGTCGCCCAACGCGGCGGATATCGTGTCCGTTGCGAAAGCCTGTGAGGATGCGGGCGCGGACGGCGTGAGTCTGATCAACACAATTCTCGGCATGCGCATTGATCTGAAAACGCGCAGGCCGGTGCTCGCCAACAGGTATGGCGGGATGTCCGGCCCGGCTGTTTTTCCTGTTGCGCTGCGTATGGTCAGCCAGGTGGCGTCGGCTGTTTCCATCCCGGTTGTCGGTATGGGCGGCGTGTGCTGTGCGGAGGATGTGCTTGAAATGATCATGGCCGGTGCAGCAGCAGTTGAAGTAGGCGCGGCAAATCTTGCAGATCCCTATGCTGCAAAAAAGATTGTCAGCGCACTGCCCGGCGTGATGGAAAAATATAAAATCAGCAGTCTGAATGAAATAAGAGGATGTGCCAACTGATATGGGAAAAGACGTAATCATTGCCTGTGATTTCAGCAGCGCAGAAGACACGCTGACGTTTCTGGACCGGTTCCGGGACAGGAAACCTTTTGTAAAAATCGGAATGGAGCTTTTCTATGCGGAAGGTCCCCAGATTGTACGCGCGCTGAAAGCGCGCGGCCATCAGATTTTTCTGGATCTGAAGCTGCATGATATTCCGAATACCGTCAGAAAGGCCATGGCCGTTCTTTCACGGCTGGATGTGGATATGTGCAACCTCCATGCCGCGGGCACGAAGGCTATGATGGAGGCGGCCGTTGAGGGCCTGACCAGACCGGACGGCACAAGACCGCTGCTCATTGCGGTCACACAGCTGACGTCCACCAGCCAGGCACGGATGCAGGAGGAACTGCTGATCGGCGAGACGCTGGAAAACACCGTGATGCACTATGCGCGCAATGCCAGGAGCGCAGGGCTGGACGGCGTTGTCTGTTCTCCGCTTGAGTCTGCTGCCGTGCACAGCGCATGCGGCGCGGAATTTCTGACCGTGACGCCGGGCGTGCGCTTTTCAAGTGCCTCTGCCGGCGATCAGGTGCGCATCACCACGCCGGAACAGGCCCGGGTTCTTGGTTCTGATTACATTGTTGTCGGCAGGCCGATTACCGCTGCTGACGACCCGCAGGCAGCGTATGCGCGCTGTATAAGTGAGTTTGTTGACTGAAAAAGAGGAGGCGTTTATGGAAACTGCAAAGCTGATTGCAAAGGATCTGCTCTCCATTCAGGCGGTCTTTTTCCGCCCGGATGAGCCGTTTACCTGGGCCAGCGGCATCAAAAGCCCGGTATACTGTGACAACCGTCTGACGCTGACGGCGCCGCAGGTGCGCAATGACGTTGAAAATGCCCTGGCGGACGTTGTCAGGCGTGAATACCCCGAGGCGCAGGTGCTGATGGGAACGAGCACAGCCGGTATTGCCCATGCTGCCATTGTGGGGCATCTGCTGAATATGCCCATGGGGTATGTCCGCTCAGGCAGCAAGGATCACGGCCGCAAAAACCAGATTGAAGGACGTTTGGAAAAGGGCCAGAAGGTTGTGGTGATTGAAGATCTGATTTCGACCGGCGGCAGTGTGGTGGAAGTTGTGAATGTGCTGCGGGAAGCCGGCGCGGAGGTTCTGGGTATTGCCAGCATCTGCACGTACGGAATGGCCAGAGGAATCGCCAGACTGGAGCAGGCACAGGTTCGCAATGTGAGCCTGACGAATTTTGACGTCATTGCCCAGGTGGCCGCCGACTGCGGTTATATCCGCCTGGAGGATGTGAAGCGCCTGCTCGCATTCCGTGACAACCCGTCGGATGAATCCTGGATGGAGGGCGCAAAATGAGGAGCCTGATCAACATTCTTGAGCTGTCGGTCGGGGAGATCGACGAGCTGATTGCAACGGCAAACGATATTATTGCAAACCCTGCAAAATATGCTGAAAAGTGCCGCGGAAAGAAACTGGCAACGCTGTTTTTTGAGCCGTCGACCCGTACGCGCCTGAGTTTTGAAGCGGCCATGTATGAGCTGGGCGGGCATGTTCTGAGCGTTTCTTCAGGAAATACATCCTCTGCAGCCAAGGGCGAGAGTGTGGCGGATACTGCAAAGACAGTCAGCTGCTATGCCGATATTATTGCCATGCGCCATCCGAAGGAGGGCGCGCCGTATGTGGCGGCGATGAATGCGTCCATACCTGTAATCAACGCCGGAGACGGCGGGCATAACCATCCGACACAGACGCTGACAGACCTCCTGACCATCAGCCGCGAAAAGGGCCGGCTGGATCACATGACCATCGGATTCTGCGGGGATCTGAAATTTGGCCGTACGGTCCACTCCCTGATAGAGGCTATGAGCCGTTATGAGGGTGTGCGCTTTGTGCTGATTTCACCGGAGGAACTGAAGCTGCCGAGCTATGTGAAAAAGGATGTGCTGAAGGCAAAGGGCATTGAGTATCTTCAGACCACTGATCTTGAAAGTGTTCTGCCGGAACTGGATATTCTTTATATGACGCGCGTCCAGCGCGAGCGCTTTTTCAATGAAGAGGATTATCTGCGCCTGCGTGACAGCTATATCCTGACGCCTGAAAAAATGAAGCTTGCAAAAGCGGATATGTCTGTGCTGCATCCGCTGCCGCGCGTGAATGAGATTGCGGTTTCCATTGACAGCGATCCCCGCGCGTGCTATTTCAAGCAGGTGCTGAACGGAAAGTATATCCGTATGGCGCTGATTCTGAAACTGCTGGAGGTGGACTGAATGTATATTGATTCCATAAAAAACGGAATTGTCATCGACCATATCCGGGCGGGAAAGGCGATGGAGATTTACCGCTTCCTGCAGCTTGAGGAGCTGGAGTGCTCAGTGGCCATTATAAAAAATGCAGCCAGCCGGCGCATGGGCAAAAAGGACATCATCAAGATCGATACACTGCTTGATGTGGACCTGAATGCGCTGGGGTTCATTGATCCCTTTATTACCATCGATGTGATCAAGGACGGGCAGCTGGCCGAGAAGTTCCATCCGGAACTGCCGGATACGCTCACGGGCGTTCTCTGCTGCCATAATCCCCGCTGTATTACAAGCACGGAGCAGGAGCTTCCGCAGGTTTTCAAGCTGACAGACAGAAAAAACCGCGTCTACCGCTGCATTTACTGTGAAACCCAGTCGAAATAAAGCAGAATGACGCATCATGCATGGCTGCATGACCGGTATTGCTTTTTATTCTGTTTTTCAGGCGATGACCCAGTGAATGTATATTCACATTTGACAGGATAAAATTTTACCCCCGACACATTTTTGTGCCGGGGGTATTTTTCTGCCTGTATTCGGATTGGAGATGTCCGGTTCAGCACCGGAGAAAGACGGTGAAGCTTTGTTTTGTCCGGGGAACGGATGTCTGCAGGTGTGGTAGCCTGTTTCATCCGGAAACCCGGTACTGCGTAGGCGTGCAGCCGAATTTTTTACGAAACGCCTTATAAAAGTTTTTGTCACTGTAAAAACCGGTTGCATGTGCAATCGCAGAAATGGTCAGATCCGTTTCACGCAGCAGTGCAGAACCATGCATGAGACGAATGTCATTGACACAGGAGAGGAAGCTCAGGTCGTTCTTGGAAAAGAGAAAACTCAAATATGAGGGGTTGAAGAAAAAATGACTGGCAACGCTGTTGAGTGTCAAGGGCTTTTGGTAATTCAGATGGATATACAGTTCCACAGTCGATACAATCCCGCTGCCCTTTGTGACAAGCGACTGCGCTCGTATCAGCGACTGCCACAAATACTCTATGCTTGCAGCTGTCAGCATCTCCAGTGTTTCCGGTTTTCCAGCGGCATCAGGCGTATCATTCGGTATTGTCCATTTTAGACACAGCTGCTTTTCGAGTACGCTGTTCAGATTCCTCAGAAGGGCGCAGTAGGCACTGATGATTGTGTCAGGAAGCAGCGTGCAACAGGATTTTTTAACGGCGCTGCCGAGGGATGCAAACTCTTTTTCCAAAGCGTCGCGGGACAGGCTGAAAAGGGCTTCTTTCAGTGCGTCAAATGAGGCGGAAATGTGTTTATCCAGCGTGCGCTGCTGCGCATCAAGGTCAGTGGGGCGCTCTGTGCTTATACTCATAAGCCCTCTGCGTTCCGGTATTAGGAACCGGAGTGCGGCACGTCGGTGCTTCATTGCACAAATCCGGTCATACATCAGATCAAAGTTGTGGTGCTGTCTGGTACATAGAATCAGCGGAGCGTCCGGCCGCAGGAGGGCTGGAGAAGAAACGATACGCACGCCGCAGGACTTCTGTGGATGTAGAAGAACGGCAAGCGTGCAGTCGTCGAAAGGAATCATGCTGCACTGTGTTGAGGGTACGGGAGCCTGAAGCAATGTTTGCAGCAGCGCCTGACTTTTTGAAAGGTTTTCGCTGATCAGCATCAGTTGATATGTACAGGTGACGGAACATCTGTGAAGGAGCGAGTTTTCGGCAGCAGAGAGCCGGTATGCCTGCCCTTTTGAGATCAGAGAGAAAACCCGCTCTTGGATCGCTGAAGTGCCGTCAAGATCATATTCAGCGGCAGCAAACTCATGACGGATACGCAGGAGTGTTTCTGTAAGCTCATCTTCATGGATTGGTTTGAGAATATAGTTTTTTACACCGGCGATCAGTGCGTTTTGTATGTATTCAAAGTTGCTGTAGCTGCTGATGACCACTATGCGCGTGTCCTTGCTGATGGCCTGTATACGCTTGATCACCTCAAGACCGGTCAGCTCCGGCATGCGGATGTCTGTGATGACGACAGGTGGTCGGTGCCGGCGGAGATATTCCAGTGCTGTGAAAGGGTTTGAAAAGCACTTTGGCTGCGTATAGCCAAGCGCATTCCAGTCAATCAGCTTATGGAGACCACACAGGATCTGAGTTTCATCGTCAATGATGATCGGTTCAAGCATATGATGTCCTTTCCTAAGCACACGGCGGATGTACATTTCATAGAGGCGGAAACTGTATCGTGACAGAAGTTCCGCGTTGTACGTCACTTTCAATCAGTACGCGGCCGTTTTCACCGAAATACAGCCGAATTCGATCAATCACATTGCGCAGGCCAATGCCGGACATAGAAGACTGCGCTGCGGGATTTCCGCTGCGGATGTAATCGTTCAGCATGGACAGCGTTTCCGGTGCCATCGGCACACCTGTATTGAAGACAGTAAATGTCAGAAGCCCATTTTTGAATACGCCCTGTACAAGGAGACGGGAAACTTTGAGCGTGGCATTGATGCCGTGTTTGAAAGCATTTTCCACCAGAGGCTGCAAGAGAAATTTGTACATACGCATGGAACAGACAGACTCATCAATTTCGAAAGAATATGTAAAGCGGCCTGGAAACCGAGCCTGCTGGATTCTGACGTAGCGCTGAAGCATCAGAAGCTCAGCGCCCACAAGGCAGCTGTCCCGATCACTTTCATCCAGAGAGTAGCGCAGAATATCTGACAGGTCCTGCGTGATTTCCTTGATTTCAGGATCATCGTGCATGACAGCAAGCATGCGTATTGTTTCCAGCGTGTTGTATAGAAAATGCGGATTGATTTGACGCCTGAGTGCGTTGAGCTGCGCTTCACGCAGGCTGGACTCCTTCAGGGATATGTTGACGACAAGATCCTGAATCTGTCGGAGCATATCGTTGAAGTGGCGGCCGATCTGTGCAAGTTCGTCAGTCCCGTCATCCGGATGACGGATATTGAGCGCGCCGCCCTTGACAGCAGCCATTGTAGCACGCAGCCGCTCCACTCGCCGGTAGTACAAGGCAAAGACATGCTGCAGGGAAAAAAAGAGCAGGAAACAAAGTGCGGCAAAGAGAATGATCATCAGAATAATTGTTCGGTTGATTTCTGCAAAAAGCTGAGATCGGTTGATATTCTGTAGAATTACCCACTTTCCCTGCTGAAATCGGTGCGCAATCAAAACACCGTTGTCCATCCAGACAACATGATCGCTGTCTTCGGTCTGGAATATGTCCCTCTGTGTATTCAGCACCTGCAGGCCGGTATCAATATTGTCCATCCTTCTGTGATAGAGAATTCCTGAATCTGCGCCGACAAGTGCGTAACCACTATATTCCTCATTAAGCGGAGCAAACAGCGTTTCAAGTACTGTCAGATCAAGATACAGCAGGAGATATCCGGTCTGGCCGGCAGCAACCGGCACAGGCAGCAGCTCAGCATACAGCAGAAAAGGTTGCCCGTTCAGATTTTGGCATATCTGAAAGCCTTCAGATATGCTGCTTTTAAGGAGCTGCTTTATAAAAGCATCGGAGAAGTAATAGCGATACAGATTCCGGAATACATATTCGTCATGGCTTTTGATGATACAAAGGCTTTTTGCATAATCAAGGTTCATCGCTGAATCGAACAGCCGGCTGGAAACGCTGGCTGAAAGCAGTTCATTGGACAGAACACCTTTCGGTGTGCGGAGATATGTGGTGACGTTCTCATCATTTGCAAGACGAGAGGCTTCAGCCTGAATATTGGAAGCGAGCTGCGTCCACTCACCGGAAATCAGTTCAATGTTTTTCTGCGCAGTGATCAGTACCTGCTGCTCCCATTGGGCCTTAATCAGGGACAGACATTGAAGAGTGACCAGAAAAAACAGAAGAATGGCCGCGGCGATCAGCAGCGTGACCTTTGTCTGTGTAGAAACATTCCGTATACGGTGCAGCATAAAATCCTCCACAGGCAGCATCTGATGTCCGTTGTGAGACTTATCATGTATATTCTTTAGATAAATATAATATACGCCGATGATTCTTTTCAAGCCTTCCAGCAGGCATCTAAAAAATGGAAACATTTATCAAAAAGATGAGGATATACAGGGGGGATGGGTAATGTATATAATTCAGGCACAAATTGAATTGGAAATATGGTCATAGTGACCAGATAATGATGGCGTGCGGATAACGCAAAAGGAGGGGGACACATGTGAAAGAGGGCTTCAGATCAAAATTGAGAAGGAGTTTTTTACTTGTTCTGCGGAGCAAAAAAGCATGTATCGGCGCCGTGATGCTGCTTCTGATTTTTTCAGCGGCGCTCTTTTCAGAACAGCTGATGCCGTACGATCCGACGAAGGTCGTTGCAAAAGAGCTTTTGGCAGAACCTTCAGCAGAGCATTGGTTCGGAACAGATAATTTTGGCAGAGATCTGTTTTCACGTATTTTGGCCGGCGCCCGGATCTCCGTGGGAATTCCTCTTCTTGTAGTGGCAATATCACTCTGTGTCGGTATTCCGCTGGGACTGCTGGCGGGATTTTACGGAGGTAAAGTTGACAGCATTATTGTCGGGGTTACAAACTGTCTTCTTTGTTTTCCGTGGATACTTACCACGCTGGCCTTGGCGACAATTATGGGCGGCGGCACTGATGTGGTTCTGATCGCACTCGGCATTGGGTTTGCACCTGAGCTGACGCGCCTTGTCCGCAGCATTACACTGTCCATCCGTGAACGCGAGTACGTTGATGCTGCTGTAGTGGCCGGGGAGAAGAAATCGTCTGTCCTGTTCCGCTACATTTTGCCGAATACAATTGCTCCTGTTGTTATCCAGGCGACGCTGATTATGTCCAAGGCGGTGCTGGAGGAGGCTGCCATCAGTTATCTGGGTTACGGCGTTCAGCCGCCGCACGCGAGTTGGGGATTGCTGCTTAGTGACTACTCCAATTACATCTGGAAGCATCCGCTCATGTGCGTAATTCCCGGTCTTGCAATTATGCTGCTTGTGCTGGCAATCAACTTTTTCGGCGATGGTCTGCGCGACATGCTGGATCCGCGCTATAAAGGGAAGGTGAATAAGCAATGAATGAGCAGCAGCTCTTGTCAGGTAAAAATGAGCGCATCTTAGAGGTATCCAATTTAAAAACCTGCTTTGTCCAGGGAAAAAAGACAGTGTGGGCTGTAAACGGTGTCAGCTTTTATTTGAAGCGCGGTGAGATGCTCGGAATTGTTGGGGAATCCGGAAGCGGGAAAAGCGTGACGGCGCGTTCCATTTTGCGCATTGTGAAATCACCCGGGAAAATTATGGACGGTGAAGTCATTTATGAAGGAGTCGATCTGCTGAAGGTCCCGCAGCGGAAAATGAAAAAATACCGGGGAAATCATCTTGCTATGGTTTTCCAGGAGCCGCTTTCGGCGCTGAATCCTTCTTTCACCATTGGGTGGCAGATTGAGGAATCCTACAAGCTTCATGAGAAACAGTCGAGTCATAAAAAGCGCCGCAGACAGGTCATTGAGATGCTTGAGCGGGTGAGAATTCCCGATCCGGAGCGGCGTGCGCGTGAGTACCCGCATCAGTTTTCCGGAGGTATGCGTCAGCGGGCGCTGATTGCAACTGCACTGGCGTGCAGACCGGCAGTTTTGTTTGCTGACGAGCCGACTACAGCGCTTGATGTGACAGTACAGGCAGATATTATGGATCTGCTGGGGGAATTGCAGAGAGACATGAATCTGTCTGTTGTGTTGATTTCCCACAATTTGAATTTGGTGGCACAGCGCTGTGAACGGATTATTGTCATGTATGCAGGGACGATCGTGGAGACAGCTGGCAGCGCAGAACTTTTGAATCACACGTGTCATCCGTATACAATTGGCCTGCTCAATTCCATTCCGGATATTGACAGTGAAGCGCGTCTTGTGGCAATCCCGGGGGATATTGCCGATTTGACAGATGAGCCGGAGGGCTGCGCATTTGCGCCGCGCTGCGGCAAGGCGATGGATATCTGCCGGAAGTGTCGGCCGCAGATGCGCACTGTTGGCCAGGAGCATACTTGCGCCTGCCATTTGTATTAGGAACGGAGGCAGAGATGGAGGACAAAAGGATGTTTGATGGTGAACAGGCGCGTGCGGACAGCGGTTGGCAGACAGCTGACGGATCAGAGGTTCTTCTGAGCGTGCGCGATCTTCGTGTACATTTTCCAGTCAGAGGGAGTATGCTGGATTCTTTGTTTTCTAAAGCAAAACCGCAAGTGGTCAAGGCGGTTGACGGTGTCAGCTTTGATGTGCACAGAGGCAGCACGCTGGCGTTGGTCGGTGAGAGCGGCTGCGGAAAAACAACCACAGGTCGGGCGCTGATTGGGTTGAACCGTCCAACTTCCGGAACGATAGTATTCGATGGATATCGTATTGAGAGTATGGACTATGAGGCACTGCAGCGTTTGCGGCGGAAAATGCAATTTGTGTTTCAGGATCCCTATTCATCCCTGAACCCGCGGATGACAGTCTATACCACGCTGGAGCGATCAATGCTGCTCAATCATGTCTGTCCAAAGCGTGAAATCCGTGACAGGGCTGCCGTGCTGATGAAAACCGTGGGCCTTCTGCCAGATCAGCTTTCCCGTTATCCGCATGAGTTTTCCGGAGGACAGCGGCAGAGAATCAGCATTGCCAGAGCTTTGGCTGTGGAGCCGGAAATGATTATTGCTGATGAGCCGACGGCGGCGCTGGATGTCTCCATTCAGTGTCAGGTTCTGAACCTGCTGTTGGAACTGAAAGAACGGCTCGGGCTGACCATGATTTTTATCACACATGATCTGAGTGTCGTAAATTACATTGCTGATACGGTAGCTGTGATGTATCTGGGGAAAATTATGGAATTCGGTCATACGAAAAGTGTGTTTCGCAAACCCGGTCATCCGTACACGAAAGCGCTTCTGGATGCGCTGCCGAGGCGCAAGGCGCTGGATACCCGACGCGACGTAAAGCTGCGTGGGTCTATTCCGAGTCCGTTGGATCCGCCGGCAGGCTGCGCTCTGCATCCGCGCTGTCCATACGCTTCAGGGAAATGCGCTGTACAGGCACCGGAGTTTGTGCAGCGGCAGGGAACAAAGGCAGCCTGTCATCTGCTGACACAGACTGAAAATGGAGAAAGATCCGGCCTGATGGCCTGAAATCAAAGTGAATAAAAGGAGGCAAAGATTATGAGTGTTGGAATGGGTGTGATCGGTGCTGGTGTGTGGGGCAATATCCACTGCACAACGTACAGCGCGCTGCCGAATGTGACATTGGTGGCCGTCTGTGACCTGATCCCGGAGAAGGCCAAAGCCATGGCGGAAAAATACGGCGCAAAACGTTGGTATACGGACTACAAGCAGATGCTTGCAGATCCTGAAATTGATGCAGTTGGTGTTGTTACGCCGGACTTTGCCCACAAACAGCCGGTACTGGATGCAGCTGCGGCAGGGAAGCACGTTATTGTTGAAAAGCCAATGGCCACGACATTACAGGATGCCATTGAGATGAGCGAAGCGGCAGAGAAAAACGGCGTGATCCTTATGCCGGATTTTCATAATCGCTGGAATCCGTGCTTTGTCACGGCTATGGAGAGCATTGAGGATGGCACGCTCGGCGCACCAAAGTATATATATATCAGACACAGCAACACAAAGTATGTGCCCTTTTCAATGCTCAATTGGTCTGCAAAATCATCAGTTTTGTGGTTTTTGGGTGCACACGCTTGCGATCTTGCGCGGTTTGTCATGAATTCAAATGTTATTAAGGCATATACTGTCTCCCGTAAAGGTATCCTGCAAAAAGCCGGCCTGGATATTCCGGACTTCTTTGCAACAATTCTTGAGTTTGAAAACGGCGGCGTGGCTACCATTGAGAATGCGTGGATTTTACCAGATACGCTCCAGTGCGTCGGTGAATTCCGGGCAGAAATCCTCTGCGAGAATGGAATGCATAATGTTCAGTTCAATACCAATGACTCCTGCGTTACCTATGCAGAAAGCGCAGGACGCGGCCGCCTGCGCGATCTGTACGCGGAAAATTTGGTTTATGGCAAGCTGAAGGGGTTTTGCTTTGACAGTATCATTCATTTTGTGGAGTGCGTGGAAACGGGTGCGCAACCCATGGTGTCTGCGCTGGATGGCATTGAGAACACACGCACGCTGGAGGCAATGTCCAGATCTCTGGAGCTGGGGCAGCCGGTAAACGTGACCCGGTAATTTCAGAAAACGCGCAGAGGAGAAGCACTATGCTGGCTTGTTTTGATTTGACCGGAAAGGTTGCTTTTGTCACTGGCGCTTCACTTGGCTTGGGCCGCGCGTTCGCACGGGCCTTGGCCAGATCCGGCGCCAGTCTGGTACTGGTTGCCCGGCGCCGGAAGCTCCTGGAGGATGCGGCTGAAGAAATGCGCAGCTACGGCGCTGACTGTATCTGTGCGTGCGCGGATATTGGAGATGAAACGCAGGTAGAGGCGGCGGTTGAAGCGGCCGTGAATCGTTTTGGAAGAATTGACATTCTTGTCAACAACGCCGCTGCCGGGTGTATTGAAAAACCCATCGAAGAGAATACGGCAGAGGAATGGGATCGTATGGTCCATACAAATCTTGTCGGTCCGTTTATTGTGGCGAAGGCAGTTGGCAGACAGATGATTTGTCAGCGCAGCGGTAAAATTATCAACATTGCTTCGATTGGAGGCACAGTTTTTAACCGGATCAACTGGCCGGGAGCATACGAGACATCCAAAGAGGGAATCAAAACCCTGACAAAATGTTTGGACGCAAACTGGAACCGGTACAACATCAATGTGAACGCCATTGAACCCGGGTATTTTATGACAGACGCAAACAAGCGGTTTTATGATGAGCACCCGGAGCTTTTGGATACGGTGGGGCAGCATATACCCTGCGGCCGTGATGGAGAGCCGGATGAATTGGGCCCGTTATGTGTGCTGCTTGCATCTGACGGAGCCAGCTATATGCATGGTTCCATCGTTCGGGTCGACGGCGGAAGGACATATTGGTGACCGGCGAATGAGAATTCTGATTATCGGCTGCGGTCTGATCGGCGAACTGCATGCGTTGACCATACAGCGCGCTGGCGGACATACTTTGGTGCTGGCGGAATCACGGCCGGAAATTCTCCAGTCCGTGGCTGCGCTTGTCCAGCCGGAAGCATGCTATACAGATTACCGTCAGGCCCTGGAATGTGAACAGTGTGACGCTGCATTGATCTGCACACCCAATGCGCTGCACGCGGCTCAGACCATAGCTGCCCTGAGTGCAGGCTGCAATGTTCTATGTGAAAAGCCCATTGCCACCAGTGCTGTGGATGCACGGGCAATGTGCGAAGCGGCAAAGGCAAATGGGAAGGTACTGATGGTCGGCTATGGGATGCGTGTGAACAGCTGCGTCAATCGGATCAGGGAGATTATTGCCTCCGGCACTCTCGGACGCCCGGTGGCCGCCCGTGTGGTGCTGGCGAAACCTGAGACCTTAGTGGAGGCGAAAACCCAATACCGCCGGGATTATAAAACCGGCGGCGGAATTCTATTCGATTACAGCCATGAACTGGATTACTGCAGCCTGTTTTTTGGCAGGGCGCAACGCTGCGCCTGCTTTAAGAGGCTGGCTGTTTGCTCAGAACAGGAAACCTGTGATGACTGTGCTGATTTCATCATTCAGTACGAGAGTGGACTTTGCGCAGTATGCCATTTCGACTATATACAGTCGTATGGCCAAGGGCGTGGGCGATGGATTGGTATTACCTTTGAGCACGGCTTTGTGGAGACAGATTTTGTCAGTGAGATGAAGATCTGGAACAACAACGGAGATGTGACTGTATATTGTCCGCATAATCCCGGCCGGTGGTGGAGTCTCGAAAAACAGTTTGAGCTTTTTTGCAGCGTAGCGGCCGGAGAAGACGGAGGAGAGTATGTATGGGCGACAGGCGAGAGTTCGGCAGAAATCGCAGCACTGGCTGAGGCTTTGTACAGGGCTGCCGATACAGGAGAGATTGTTTCGCTTCCTTAGTGCAGAAAGACATCTGTATTGCTTGGCCAGCGATCAGGTGTATTCAAAAAATAAAATCAGAAAGAAGGGTAAATATGAAAAAAACAATTGCGCTGATCCTGAGTTTTACAATGATGCTCGCCCTGTTTTCCGGATGCACACAGCAGGCGAATGACGGCTTGAACGGGACGCTTGACGGGCAGGAGATTCCGACAGCGGGAGACAGTGGAAATCAGCAGGACGGTGACCCAGAAACGTCAGGCGGTGAAGATGTGGTTAAGGTTGTTCTGGAGGATGCGCTCAGTACGCTGAATATCCATAAGCGCATCGCTGCGTTAGAGCACTGGGGACTGGAGCCTCTGAATGGTTTTTTGGTAACCTACACAGAAAAAATGGAAATTGAGCCTTATTTGGCAGAGAGCTGGGATGTGATCAGCGACACGGAAATCAGCTTCAAGCTCAATGCGGCAACCTTCCATAATGGGGACCCGGTCACTGCGGATGACGTAAAGTTTACCGTTGACTATGTTAAAAATGAAACAAACGGCTGTGTCCTGCGTACGGATGCGGCAGCTATCAAGGAAATCCGAGTGACCAGTGATACAGAATTCACGATTGTGCTGGAGCAGGCGTTCCCACGTATTTTCGAGCTGCTTTCCAATATGGCAATTATCAGCGAAAAAACGGCCGGCACGCTTGATACTCAGCCCATCGGCTGCGGGCCGTTCAGGTTTGTCGAATGGGATCAGAATCAGTATTTGAAGCTGGAAAAGTATGATGGATTTTGGGATACCTCCAAACCGGCGTGCGATAAGCTGGAGTTCTATTTCATTCCTGAGTACAATACTGCCCGCACGGCGCTTCTGGCGGGAGATGTGGATGTAATTCTCTATGCTGATCCAAACGACATTGATGCATTGATGGGATTCGAGGATGTGACGACCTATTCCAAGGCAATTACCGGCGCGCAATGGCTGGGGTTCCGCTGTGATGAGGCCCCGTTTGACGACGTACGAGTGCGGCAGGCTGTCAATTATGCTGTGGATCGCATAGGTATTATTGAGCCTATTTATAACGGTAACGGTACAGTTCTTTATTCCTACTTTGATAATACGCCGTATGAAGTGGGTGATTTCAAGGTAGAGCGGAATATTGAAAAGGCAAAAGAACTTCTGACTGAGGCTGGTTATCCGGACGGGATCACCATTAAATTTTCTGTGCCGAATACCGCAACAGAAGGTCCTATGGGAGAACTTATTGCTACACAGCTGGCGGAGGCAGGTATCAATTGTGAAATTGAAATGACTGATGTAACCACGTTCCTCGATCAGTGCTTTAACAAGCAGGATTTCCAAATGATGATCTGCGGTGATACCGGCGCCGGTGACCCGGATTATCCAACCTATAACTATACAGTGACAGGCGCCAACAATGCGATTTTTGGCTGGTCCAATACAGAATATGATCGGCTGATGAATGAGGGACGGTCCTTCTACACTGTTGATGAGCGTATGGAATACTATGACGGTGCATTTAAGATCCTTGCTGACGAACTGCCTTGGATTATTCTGTGCATCGAAAATCGCACTGCAGCTCTGCGTACAGATATCGAAGGATTTGTGATGAAAGCAAATCTTCGCTATGATTTCACAGGAATCCATCACATATAAATTTGCGCTTGCCTGCGGGCTGCCGGTGTGTTGCACTGCGTGCAGTCTGCGAAAAGAAAGCGGCGGTATTCTAATTGAGCAGGACTTGACTGCAAGTCCTGCGGAGGGGTGAGTACAATAAAAAAGTATATCCTGCGCCGCATCCTGAGCATGATCCCGCCGCTGCTGGCTGTGGTCACGCTGGTGTTTCTTGTAATCCAGCTGATTCCCGGTGATCCGGTGACGGTGATGATGGGGAAAAATGCGGATCCGGAGGTTGCGGCAGCGCTGCGGGCCCTGTATGGATTTGATAAGCCGGTGTTTGAGCAGTACTGGGATTGGGTGAAAAACCTTCTTCACGGTGATTTGGGAGAGTCCTTCATGCTCAAAGAGTCGGTGGGGGAACTGGCGCTTCAGCGCCTGGCACGATCCGGGCAGATTTGCCTGATTGGAATTGTTCTGTCACTTTTGATTGCGGTACCGGCGGGAATTACCTGCGCGCTCCGGCACAACACATTTGCGGATCTTGGAATCTCTTCTCTGACTATTGTTCTGATTTCCGTGCCGTCGTTCTGGCTGGCGATTCTGCTATCCTATTGGCTGGGCTATAAGATCCCTGTGTTTCCTGTTTTCGGTTATACGCCGATCAGCGAGGATTTCAAAAAATCAATTCTGACGACAATGCTTCCTGCAATCTCTGTTGCCGCCATGATGGCCGCGACAACAACAAGGCTTTTGCGTACGAGTCTTCTTGAGGTGCTTGATGAAGATTATATCCTTCTGGCACGTACGAAAGGGTGTTCAGAATTTCGTGCAATTTTTGTGCATGCTCTGCGGAATGCAAGCATTCCAGTGTTTACCATGGTTGCACTGCAGATTGCAGGCCTTTTGGGCGGTGTGGTGGTCATCGAGCGGGTATTTACCTTTCCGGGTATGGGGATGCTTTTTGTCACGGCCATCAGTAACCGGGATTATCCGTTGCTGCAGGGGTGTATGCTTGTCTTTGCACTGGTTGTGATCGTGATTAATTTCCTGACAGACGTTTTATATGCTGCGCTGGATCCACGTATACGGCTGAGTAAATAATTCTTCGCAGCGTTTGAGAGTATAGTGTATAGTATAAAAGCTTTTCGCAAGCAGCGCATCGGCGCCGGAACAACAGTTCCGGCGCCGATGCGCTGCTTTGTATGCTTCAGACCGTTCACAATCGCATCAACCGTATGTACGGTTGATTTGCTGATGCCGAAGTGGGCAGCTGCCGCACGGACTGTCGCTTTGTTCTCAATCATGTATACGGCCAGATCGCACGCGCGCTCCTCCAGATTCGCTGTCAAATAAACCACTCCCATTCTATTTGCCTGTTGTATACATATGACAGACCTGCAAAAATATATGCCTGAGTTTCAATCAAGAAGGTGTTTTCAAATTGACTCTGTTGTGCTATGATATGAGAATCAGAATTTACTGACGAACAGGGGTAATGTATAATGATTTCTGCTGAAATGACGCGCCTTGCGCATTCGAACTCGGCAATACGTGCCATGTTTGAAGAGGGAAACCGGCTGGCATCCATTTACGGTCGGGACAAAGTTTATGACTTCAGCCTTGGCAATCCGAATTTTCCGGCGCCGGCACAGGTCAAAGATGCGATCCTTGATGTGCTGAATGAAGAAGAATCCACTTTTGTGCACGGTTATATGCCGAACTCCGGTTATCCGGACGTCTGCCAGGCGATTGCCGACAGCCTGAACCGCCGGTTCGGGACGGATTTCACCGGCGGGAACATTCTGATGACTGTGGGTGCAGCCGGCGGCCTGAATGTTATCCTGAAGACGCTTCTGAACCCGGGCGACCAGGTTCTGGTTTTTGCACCGTATTTTCTGGAATACGGCAATTATGTGCGCAATTACGGCGGAGAGCTGGCCGTTGTGCCGCCGAATCTGCCGACGTTCCAGCCGAATCTTGAGAAATTTGAGCAGATGCTGACACCGGCCACAAAGGCGGTTATCATCAATACACCCAATAACCCCACAGGTGTTATTTATTCTGAGCAGACGCTGGAAAAGCTGGGGGAGATTCTGGAAAGGAAGCAGGCGGAGTTCGGTACATCCATTTATGTGCTTTCTGATGAACCTTACAGGGAACTGGCATATGACGGCGCGCAGGTGCCGTATGTTACGAAGTATTACCGCAATACAATTGTCGGTTATTCCTGGTCCAAGTCGCTGTCCCTGCCCGGAGAGCGGATTGGCTACCTGGTCATTCCGAGTGAAATTGACGAGTACCGTCTGGTGTTTGATGCGGCGGCCATCTCCAACCGCGTTCTCGGTTTCGTGAATGCGCCGTCCCTGATGCAGCGGGTGGTCAAGCGCTGTGTGGACTGCACGACAGACATCGGTCCCTATGACGCAAACCGCCGCGCGCTTTATGATGGGCTGACTGCCTGCGGATTTGAATGCGTGTTCCCGCAGGGCGCGTTTTACATGTGGATGAAAACACCGGTGGATGACAAGGCCTTCGTTGAAGCGGCCAAGGCCTACAACATCCTGATTGTTCCGGGCGCCTCTTTTGCATGCCCGGGATATGTGCGCATTGCGTACTGTGTTGCACCGCAGACGATCACGAATTCTCTGGATGGATTCAAAAAACTTGCGGAAAAATACGGCTTGACGAAATAAAGGATGAACGCGGAAATGAATGAAAAAAAGACAATTCTCAGCGGGATCAAGCCCAGCGGAGACCTGACGCTCGGTTCCTACATCGGCGCCCTTAAAAACTGGGTGGAGCTGTCCGATCAGTACGACTGCTACTACATGATGGCTGATATGCATGCCATTACTGTCCGCCAGAATCCGGCGGAGCTGCGCCGCCGGACGCTGGCTCAGCTGGCGCAGTATATCGCCTGCGGCCTTGATCCGCAGAAAAATACAATCTTTATTCAGAGCCATGTGCCTGCGCACGCGGAGCTGAGCTGGGTTCTGGCATGCTATACCATGTTTGGAGAACTGAGCAGAATGACGCAGTTCAAGGATAAAAGCGCCAAAAATGCAGACAACATCAATGCCGGACTGTTTACGTATCCGGTGCTGATGGCTGCCGATATTCTGATATATCAGGCGGACCTTGTGCCTGTCGGTGAAGACCAGAAGCAGCACGTGGAACTGACCCGCGATATCGCGCAGCGGTTCAACGGCGTATACGGTGATGTGTTCAAGATGCCGGAGCCGTTTATTCCCAAAACAGGCGCGCGGATTATGAGCCTGCAGGAGCCGCAGAATAAAATGAGCAAGTCTGAGCAGGATTCGGGCGGATGCGTCTGCATTATGGATAAGCCTGAGGACATTATGCGCGCCTTTAAGCGCGCAGTGACAGACTGCGAAACCTGCGTGCGTTTCGATCCTGCAGCAAAGCCGGGCGTATCGAATCTGATGCAGATTTATTCTGTATGCACAGGGAGAAGCTTTGATGCGATTGAAAGCGAGTTTGCCGGCAGGGGATACGGAGACTTCAAACTGGCGGTCGGCGAGGCGGTTGTGGAAACGATGCGGCCGATCCGCGAGGAAGCGGAGCGTCTTCTGAAGGATAAAGCCTATCTGGAAAGCGTATATGCCGACGGTGCAAAGCGTGCATCTTACGTTGCAGGCAGAACTGTCTCCAAAGTTTATAAAAAGGTTGGGTTTGTACCAAAATCTGCGCTTTGAGGTTGATTGAATGTATATTGATATACACCTGATTGCAAAGATAGCCATAGCCTTTGCCGTGGCGCTTGTACTGAGCTTTATTGTCACGCCGGCTGTCAAGTCTTTTGCACAGAAGGTCGGCGCCATTGATGTGCCGAAAGATGCCCGGCGCATGCATGACCATCCGATCCCGCGCCTGGGCGGCCTGGCGATTTTTGTCGCATTTATTCTCAGCGTCCTTTTGACTGCGGAGATCAACCGGCAGGTGCAGGGGATCCTTCTGGGTTCTGTGATTATTGTTGTTGTCGGCGTCATTGACGATATTGTCTCGCTGGCGGCGCTGGTCAAGCTAGCAGGACAGATCGCCGCCGCACTGGTGGCTGTGTTCTTCGGCGTGGTGATCAACGTTGTTTCCAACCCGAATGTTTTCAGCAGCTCGGAGTACATCGTGCTGGGCGCCGTGGCGGTTCCGGTGACCGTTTTGTGGATTGTCGGCGTGACAAATTCCGTCAATCTGATCGACGGGCTCGACGGGCTTGCGGTCGGCGTGTCAGCAATTGCATCCATCACAATGCTGGTCATCTCCATTGTTCTGGAGCAGAGCAATGTTGCGGTTATCCTGGCGGCCCTGGCCGGCGCCTGTGTTGGCTTTATGCCGTACAATCTGAACCCGGCGAAAATATTCATGGGTGACACAGGCGCACTTCTCCTTGGCTTTGTGCTGTCCACGGTGTCGATCATCGGGCTGTTCAAGTTCTACGCGATCATTACGTTTGTTGTACCGTTTCTCGTGCTCGGACTTCCGATTTTTGACACGACATTTGCGATTGTCCGCCGTCTGGCCAAGGGCCGCAACCCGATGTCGCCGGACAGGGGACATTTCCACCACCGCCTGATCGATATGGGGCTGAGCCAGAAGCAGGCTGTGGCGATTCTGTATCTGATCAGCGGAATGCTGGGTGTGGCCGCCGTGCTGATTACCACCAGCGGTGAGCTGAAGGCTGTACTTCTGCTTCTTGCGTTCTTTGTGGCGCTTGTTCTGGGGTGGTTTGTCAAAAATAGCTTTTCACGTGAAAAGCTGAGGCGTGCCGAGCAGGCGGCCGCCGGTGCCGGCCGGCAGACCGCATCCGAGGGCGCTCCGGCACAGCCGCACACTGAGAATTTGCAGCCTGCGGAGCGCGCCGAAGAGCCGCAGGCGGACGGTGCCGACCCGTCAGATCGACAGGGCGATCACGATCAGCATGATTAGAAAATCCTCGTCTCCGCTGTCCATATACAGCAGCAGCAGGATCAAAAGCAGAATGATGTCGCTTGTATCCAGCTTGCCGCCCAATAGTCCGTTCAATAATGATTGCAGGCCGTCTGTCCGCTGGACAGGCGGCCTTTTCTCTTTGGGTGCGGGCTGTGCGCGGCTGCCGCCGGCTGACGGGCGCGGCGGAGGCCTGTCGACCCAGCGGTTATACATGTCCTTCGCCTCCCGAAAATTCATTGAGCGCCAGGCGGGCAAGCCGTGCCAGTTTGGTCAGCTCCACTGCCCGGTCAACGGCCTCCTGCCGCTCTGTACGAAGATATGGACGGAGCGCGCGCAGGACTTCCGTTTTCCTTTCATCTGCCGATGAATACTCCCGCATGAGTTTTGTGACCATGCCCAAAAGCTTCGGATCAAGATCGGGGAGACTGCTGAAGGCCGGCTTCTGCGCTTCGCCGGCCGGTTCTGTGTCGCTGTGAGGCGAAGAAGAGGACAGCTGTTTTGCCATATCCATGATTTTCTGCATTTGATCCGGCGAGGAAAGAATGCTGTTTAATTTATCCTCAAAATCGCTCACAGTATTCACCTCCGATGTTTATTTCAGCAACTCTGAGATTTTCTGTGCAAGGCGCGCGCCCTCCGGCGTACTCAGTATATTCCCGACTGCGGACCGGACTGCGTCCAGATCGCCTTTTTTTACGGCGTCTTCCACGCCGTTTGCCTCCATGATTCTGCGTACGTTTTGTCCGTCTCCGGACAACATGATTTCTTCAAGCTCCTGCTTATGGCTGCTGAGTTTTCCGTCTCCCATCAGTTTTTGCGCGGCGGCGCTGAGATCCTCTGGCATATGCCGGCTCCTTTCCTGTTCAGTTTTCAGGCTCTGCTCCTGTACCAGTATATTCGGCGGTGCAGGTGCTGTGTTACCGGCCGGGCAAGATTTTTTGCCGGTGAGACAGGTTTGACATGTTTCGCATTCAGCTGCCGCTATAATTTGTTTGTCTGATGGAGGGACGGATATGACGGTGGTTTACATAGACCAGTTGGTCGTGATCAATCTGATGGCGGATTATCTGCTGTTGCTGTGTACGGCGCGGATCTGTGCAATCTATGCAGGCCGTCTGCGGCTTGCGGCTTGTGCGCTTCTTGGCGCGGCCTACCCGGCGGCAATCCTGCTTTTTCATCTGCAGATTCTGGGCCTGACAACAGTCAGGCTTGCCGTTGGATGCGCAATGTGTGCCGGCGCATTCGGCATCCGGCGGCGGACGCTGCGCGCAGCGGCAGTTTTTTATCTGGTGTCCTTTTTGTTTGCGGGGTTCTTTGTTTGCCTGCGCGGTCTGATGGCCGGTGTCCGCGGACGATTGAGCGCGGCGGCGCTCCTGCTGTGTCTGATGCTGGCTGCGGTCTTTATCCTGCGTGTCCTGTCACGGACCGCGCGGCAGTCGGCCGGCGGCGTACGGCGGGTATCCGTCATGCTGGGTGGGAAGAAAGCGGCTTTCAATGCATTGGTGGACACCGGAAATTCCCTGCAGGATCCGGTGTCAGGAAAAAACGTGCTTATTGCCGAGCTGGAAAGCGTATCGCCGCTTTTCCCGCCGGGGACGGGCCGTGCGCTCCACGCACAGAAGAGCGCGGCGGCGCAGCTCAGTATTGCGGCGGCGGCAATGCCGCAGGCCGGCTTCCGGCTTGTGCCCTTCCGGACGGTGGGCAGCGGAGATCTGCTTCCGGCTTTCAGGCCGGACTGCCTGATGATTGACGGGAAAAAGATGCCGGGCGTGCTGGTGGCCTTATCAACAGCCCGGATTTCTGACGGCGGCGCCTATACGGCGCTGGCCGGAGACTGGAATTAAGCATGGAGGGTGAAGCAATGAATATCAGAATGATGAAAAAGCGGATTCGTTTCGGCTGTGCGCGCCTGCTGCATTCCCTGAAGCTGACGGACGCCGGGACGCTGATGTATATCTGCGGGAGCGACACGCTGCCGCCGCCGCTGGCGCGCGAGGATGAGGCCCGCTGTATCGCCATGCTGGATACGGACAGGGAAGAGGCGCGCCGGATCCTGATTGAGCACAATCTGCGGCTTGTTGTCTATATCGCCCGCAGATTTGAGAACACCGGGATCAATATTGAGGATCTGATTTCCATCGGCACCATCGGTTTGATCAAGGCGATCAATACATTTGACAGCGAAAAAAAGATCAAACTGGCCACATACGCAAGCCGCTGCATCGAAAATGAGATTCTGATGTATCTGCGCAAGTCTGTCAATCAAAAGGGCGAGGTCTCATTTGACGAGCCGCTGAATACGGATTGGGACGGCAATGAGCTGCTTTTATCGGACGTGCTGGGCACGGATAATGATATGGTTATGCGGCCGATTGAGGACGATGTGGACCGTCAGCTCCTGCAGTCGGCAATGAATAAGCTCAGCGAGCGGGAAAAAGAAATCATCACGATGCGTTTCGGGCTGGGAGACACAGCGGAGCGCACGCAAAAAGAGGTGGCAGATATCATGGGAATCTCGCAGTCGTATATCAGCCGGCTGGAGAAAAGAATCATACTGCGTCTGAAAAGAGAGATTCTGAGGAATCTGCGGGTGTAGACTGCTGATGGATTGCCCTCTGCAGCTGCGAAGATTTTTCCTGCCGACGGGAACAGCACCGCCGCGGTTTGCGGCTTGCAAAATGATGCCGACCGTGCTAAATTATACACGTGCGTATAATTTAGAACTCTGAACGGCATCGTCCGCTGCAGAGAGAAAGGCTCTTTTATGTATCAGATGCCAAAAAGCGGCGGCTACTGCCGTCATAAGATCAATAAACCGATATGTATTTTATTCGTTGCCGGCGCCCGTGAGATCACACTTGAAAACGAATACCGCCGGGAGAACAGAGATTCCTCCCTGTGGGAGATGATTTATGTGGAGCGCGGCACGGCAGCCATTCAGACGGCTGAACAGAATCTGCAGCTGGAGCCGAACACGTTCTATCTGCACCGCGGAGGGAAGTTCCTGCTGCGCCGGGCGACTGACGGAGAGCAGCCGGCGGTGACGATGCTCACTTTTTCCTCTCCATCGCAGTCGCTGCAGATGTTTGAAGACTGCAAAACGTTTGTCAGCGTCCATAACCGCAAATATCTGGCCACGCTTCTGCGGGAATGCGAGATGACGTTTGCCGATCCGGCATTGCAGAAAAATACGGAGCTGCCTGTGGTCCGGCCCGACGCACTTCTCGGCGGCGAGCAGACAATCATAAACCGGCTGGAAATCTTTTTTGTGGAGCTGATGCGGGAAGAGCAGCGCCGCAGTACGTCGTCCATCATTTCCAAGGAAACAATCACGAATAAAACGGTACTGCGGATTATCGACATGCTCGAAAGCCGTCTGTATGAAAAAATCACGCTGGATGAAATCAGCGACAGCATCAGTTATTCCAAATCCTACCTGTCCAGACTGTTTCGCTCCGTGTGCGGCTACAGCATCATGGAATATTATATTATGATTAAAATAGAGGAGGCAAAACGCCTGATTCAGGAGACGGACAGCAATTTTTCGCAGATTTCCGAACGTCTGCGCTTTGATAACCCGCACTATTTTTCCATTGTATTCAAGCGGATCACCGGCATGACGCCGAGCGATTATGCAAAAATTGTCCGCCGGTCCTGACGGCGGGCAGATAAAATTCGGATAAAACAGCCTCTCCGGGGAAATACTGACAGGGTACATGTCAGAAACCGGGGAGGCTTTGTTTTGCAGGGCAAGGTTGATTTATGCGGCGTAAACACGTCCAGGCTGAAGGTCCTGAAAAATGAGGAAACCATGGAGCTCCTGAAAAGGGCGCAGAAAGGAGATCAGAAAGCAAGGGAAGAACTGATTGCAGGAAACCTGCGGTTGGTGCTTTCGGTCATTCAGAAATTTCTGAACCGCGGCGAAAATGCGGACGATCTGTTTCAGGTCGGCTGCATCGGCCTGATCAAAGCCATCGATCATTTCAATACGGATCTGATGGTCAAGTTTTCAACCTATGGTGTGCCGATGATCATTGGCGAGGTGCGCCGCTATCTGCGGGATTACAGTCCGATCCGCGTCAGCCGCAGCATGCGTGACACCGCGTACAGAGTGATGCAGGCCAAGGAAAAGCTGATGAATGAAAAGCAGCGCGATCCGACACCGGAGGAGCTGGCCGGAGAACTGGGGATCCCGCGGCAGGAGGTCGTTGCGGCCATGGATGCGGTGATGGAACCGGTATCTCTTTATGAGCCGATTTATACAGACAGCGGCGATTCCGTATGCAGTATGGATCAGATCAGCGACAAAAAGAACACGGACGAGAGCTGGCTGGAGCAGATTGCCATCGCAGAGGCGATCAGCGGCCTGGGCGCAAGAGAACGGAACATTCTGCACCTGCGATTTTATGAGGGAAAGACCCAGATGCAGGTGGCACAGGAGGTGGGGATCAGCCAGGCACAGGTTTCAAGACTGGAAAAAAACGCCATCAATAAAATCAAGAATGAACTGTGAGAGAAAAACTGCCCCGCGCTGCTTCAGGCGGCGCGGGGCTTTGCTGCTGCGGTGCGGCAAGTGATGCATGCGTTGCAGAGCCGGCCTGTATGTGGTAAAATATGCACATCCAGACCGGTTTCCGTCCGGAAAATGAATTCGTTTTTATGGCGATTTGACAGGCAAAAGTGAAAAGGAGAAGTATGAGACGTTTTTTCCGCAGCGCTGCGGTAGCATTTCTTGCGGCGGTGCTGATGCTTTACATATCCGGCTGCAGCGAAGAAAACCCGGGCGCCTCTGTACGTGTGCAGGGTCAGAATCCGGCAGGCGCTGAAGACGTGCGCGGGAAATACACGGCGCTGAAAGGCGACGGAACGGATACCGTGACTGTGATGGTCTATATGGTGGGCTCTGACCTTGAAACAGAGGATGGCTGCGCCAGCAGTGACCTTGCTGAAATGCTGCAGGCGGATCTGGGCAGCCGGATGAATCTGGTGCTGCAGACCGGCGGCGCGAAAAGCTGGACAGACCGGCGCATCAGTGCCGGCACATGTCAGCGCTGGCGCATCCGCAGCGGTGAGCTTGAACAGATCGGGGATGCGGGCGATGTAGATATGTCCCAGGGCAGATCGCTTTCGGATTTTATTTCTTTTGCCGCAGACGCCTGTCCGGCCGACAGGTACTGCCTGATTCTGTGGAACCACGGCGGCGGCGCAATATCCGGCTTCGGCTACGATGAGCGCTATGATTCCGAGATGATGCCGTTGGAGGCGATTGACGCGGCGCTGACAAAAGCCGCCGTGCATTTTGATTTTGTGGGGTTCGACGCATGCCTGATGGCGACGATCGAAACGGCATTCATGCTGGAGCGCCATGCGGATTATCTCATAGCCTCTGAGGAGACGGAGCCCGGGTCCGGGTGGGCGTACACCGGCTGGCTGACGGCGCTGGGTGCAGATCCGGCTGTGGATACTGTGACGCTGGGTCAGAAAATAGTGGATGATTTTACGGAAGATGCCGGAAATTTTGAGGCCGCGACGCTTTCTGTGGTCGACCTGCGGTATATTCCCGCCGCTTATGAGCGTCTCTGCACTTTCCTTTCTGAGGCAAGGGACAAAATTACAGACGACGGTGACTACAAGACCTTTTCTGTTGCACGCGCCGAGGCGAAGGCATATGGAGAGGGCGATTTTGAGCAGATCGATGTTCAGGACTATGTCCTGCGCACCGGTTTGCCGGATGCGCAGGAGGTCTGCAGCCTGATCAGCCGTGCGGTATGTTATCAGGGCGGTACGGTGGCGGGCGCCTCCGGCCTGGCTATGTATTTTCCATATAAAGCGCTGCGCTGGTATGACGGCATGCATGATACGCTGTCCGCAATCGGGATGGGCGGTGAATACACGGCGTTCTTCGACTGTTTTGTCAGCGTGATGGCGGCCGGACAGGTCAATACATCCGCCGGTCCTTTTGCCGAGGGCAGGGAAGAGAATTTTGAGAGCTATACCTGGTATGACAAAGACGCAGTGGAGAGCTACAGCGATTTCTATTCGGATGAAGAATTCCTGGAACTGCCGATTCAGGAGAAGGGCGACGGGTATGTGCTCTCGCTGTCCGAGGAGCAGTGGGGAGATATTGTCGGCATTGAG
>JAEDDG010000017.1 GCA_016293865.1 Oscillospiraceae bacterium
TCCAGCATGTTGATGATGTACACCTGCGTGATGGCGGAGGAGCCGCAGTAGGTGCCGGGGTCGATCACATAAAAGATGAAAAAGACGCCGGTCATCCAGACGAAAATCATGAAGGACAGGGCAAGAATGGCCTGCTTCCGGTCCACGGAAAACAGGCAGATGCTGTATGCCGTCAGAACCACGCCGAAGGACAGCCAGCCGATGGCCGTCATCAGATCGTGGAGGACGCCGAAGAAGGTGATGTCCAGCGCGCCGCTTTTGGCCGGCACAAACACGCCGCCCACAAAGGAGACGAGAATATTGGCGATGGCCGCAAAAATCAGGGCCTTCTGCCGCCGGGGACGCAGGGCGCTGGTGCGGATGACTTTCCGGGCCAGGCAGACCATGGGGAACAGAACAACAAGGCTCCAGACCAGCATGAACCAGCGGTGGCCCGCCACCCAGGCGATGCGGGAAATGGAGGTGTAAAGCGGACTTTCGCCGCTGACGGAGATGAAGAGCAGGGACAGAAGCGGGACCAGCACCAGAATCCAGATGGCCGAAAATTCCAGGGAATTGAACGCGTCGCTCAGGCGTTTTCTGCTCTTTTTCAGATCCGGCATATGATGTCCTCCTTTTGATCTGCCGCCCGTGCGCGGCATGCACGGCCTGTCCGGCGGCCGTCTGCACTGCTGACCATTATATCAGCTTCCCTGTGCCTGGACAATACGGGCCGGACAAAAAGGACCGGCGGAATGTGGAAATGCGGCGGAACCGGTTTTTCCGGTTCCGCCGCATCAGGTTCAGCCGCCGATTTCGCACAGCGCCTCGTGAATGGCGCGGACGTTTTCCAGGGGCGTTTTTGTGGGCAGCTCGCAGCCGGGCATGAACATGGCCCTGGCGCCGCCGGCCTTGCCGGCCGCGGCGAGAATGGCTGCCTTTGTGTGCGCCGGCGTGCAGGCGTACACGTCCTGCACCGGGTCAATGTTGCCGTTGAGAATGCAGCGGCCCTCCACGGCCTTCAGCGCCGCGGAGAAGTCCACCGCGTGGTCAATGTCGATGATTTTTGCGCCGCATGTGGAGGAATAGGGCAGAATGGCCGTGGTATCGCCGCACATATGCAGCCGGCCGGTGATGCCGAGGGTTTCCATCAGACCGAAAATCCGCCTGTGCAGCGGCAGAATCAGCGCGGCATAGGTTTTCGGCGACACAAGCGAAGCCACGGGATCCGCCACGTAGATGCAGCGGACGCCGGCCTGAGCCAGCATGCGGATGTTGCTCTCCACCAGGCCGCAGGTCAGCTCCAGCAGATCGGTCACAGCCTCAGGCTCGTCAAAGGTGTCCACCATCAGATCCTCCACGCCGCGCATGTTGCCGGCGATGGTCATGGGACCCACGGACAGAACCATGGGATCAATGTCGCTTTCAAGCGTTGCGGCCAGCTGCGCCGCCTGTGCCAGCTCCACCATGCGCTGTACGTTTTCGGCCTTCAGCGGCTTCAGCTTCGCCACATCTTCAATGTCCGCCAGGACGTATTTTTCCACGCGGGGCAGGTTGTCCGGCAGAAATCTGATCTGCGAGCCGAAGCCCTCCGCCTCGCGCACAAGATCCGTGGCAATCTGGATGTAGTCCAGCTTCAGATCCCGGGCGCAGGCCACGGCGGATTCGGTCATGGCCCGCCAGTCCCTGCAGTATGCGATCAGGTCAATCCCGCTGTACTGGGTGACCACACTGCCCACAATCGTCAGATTCGGACGGCGATCCACAGGCGTGCCGGCAATATAGCCGCTTAATCTTTCCTTTGCGTTCATTGAAAATGCTCCTTTCAGGCTGGATTCTGACTGTTGAATTGTCCGCGCCGGGTGTCCCGGACGGACCCTGTCATCGTTGTTATACCACTGCGGCCACGGAAAAACTGGAAAGTATTTCAGCATTTTTGTAAAAATATCAGAAATTTAGCGCCGCAGCGGACAGACCGCTGCCGCCCGCGCTGCGCGGCGGCGGAAGATGCCCGGTCCGGCCGGAAAAAAGAAAGGACCGGCCTTTGAAGGACCGATCCTTTCTGTGACGCCCGGCTCCGGGCGGTCAGCCCAGAATCAGGTTTTTCAGTTCCTCAGCGGTGTCGCACAGTGCGTCTGCGCCGCCGTCAAGGAGATCCTGCCGGCTTCTGTATCCCCAGGTGACCCCGATGGTCAGAAAGCCGGAGGCCTTGCCGAAGCGCATATCCGTCGAGCCGCTGTCGCCCACATAGGCCACCTCGGCAGGGGTGAGGCCGAGGGCCTGGCAGGCCGCCGCGCCGGCGGCTGCGTCAGGCTTCAGCGGACGGACGAGATCGCTGCCCCAGACAAAGGCGAAGGTGTCCTCCGGGAAAAAGGACGATGCCAGAAGCTGGGCCGTGCGCTCCGTTTTATTGGTGATGACTGCCAGGCGCAGGCCGGCCGCCTTGAAGGCCGCCAGCGTCTGGGGAATGCCGGGATAGGGTTTTGTATGCACCGTGCAGTTTTCCGGATACATGGTCAGGTAGTCGCGGACGACGGCCTGGTACTGCTCCTCGGTATACGGCTCGGGCATGGTCACGCGGATGGCGTTGCGGATGCCGCCGCCGATGGCCGCGGTGTAGTCCGCCGGCGCCCAGGGCGCGGCGGACACACCGTTTTGTTCCTTTGCACGGTTGATGCAGGTGCCGATGTCCTCCACTGTGTTCAGGATGGTCCCGTCCATGTCGAGGATGACGGCTTTAACGCGGGAAGCGCTCATGGATTATACACCGAGCTTTGCGCGGCGCAGGGCTTCGGTCTCGGAAACGGTGGTCTGGGAGACGTGGCCGGGCAGCGGAACGATCTTGTCGTTGATGGCGTCGATGATCCAGCTGGACTGGGGGAAGAAGCGGTCGTCGAACTCGTGCGGCGGGGTGATCCAGTTGCGGGCGCCCACAACAACAACGGGAGCGTCCAGATAATCAAAGGCCAGCGTGGAGATGTTGGCTGCAACGTCGTTGAGGAAGCTGCCGCGGGCGCATGCGTCGGAGGTCAGCAGCACACGGCCGGTCTTCTGCACGGACTCCAGAATGCCGCTGTAATCCAGAGGCACCAGAGACGGCATGTTGATAACCTCGGCCTCCATGCCGTACTTCTCGCTGAGCTCCTTGGCGGCGTCCAGCGCGCGGTACATGGTGGCGCCGATGGTGAGGATGGTGATGTCCTTGCCATCGCGGACCTTATTGGTTGCGCCGGGCTTCCACTCGTACTCTTCGGCAGGCACGCCGCCCTCGTGGAACTCTTCGCCCTTGTCGTAAATACGCTGGGACTCGAAGATGATCACGGGATCGGTGCCGTTCAGAGCCGCCTGCATGACGCCCTTGGCTTCGTACGGGGTGACCGGGAACATGACCTTCAGGCCGGGGATATGCGCGCACAGGGCGACCCAGTCCTGAGAGTGCTGTGCGCCGTACTTGGCGCCCACGGACACGCGCAGGATCAGCGGCATCTTCAGGATGCCGGCGCTCATGGCCTGCCACTTGGACATCTGGTTGAAGACTTCGTCGCCGCAGCGGCCCAGGAAGTCCGCGTACATGATTTCCACAACTGCGCGGCCGCCCATCATGGCGTAGCCGACGCCGGTGCCGACGATGGCAGCCTCGGAAATCGGGGCGTTGAACAGTCTGGAGTGGGGGAGGAATTCCATGAAGTCACGGTAGACAGCGTAAGCGCCGCCCCAGTCGCGCACGTCCTCGCCGTAGGCGGTGAGGGTGGGATCCTCGTAGTACTTGTTGATCATGGGCTCGGCAATGGCGTCGCGGATGTTGTAAACCTTCATCTTGGACACGGGCTTGCCGTCCTTGAATGCGAAACGCTCATGGGACTGGATGGCCTTCCAGCGCTTGGTCTCCTCCTTGGGCATGAGCACGTTGTTCTTGGTGCCTTCGGGCGCCATGGAACGGACGGTCTGGTTGGAGAACATGAGCTTTTCAATGTAATCCGGCTGCTTGTCGAAGTCAACCAGGGGGCTGATCTCGTAGTCGGCAGCGGCCTTGCAGATCATGGTCATGCGGTCGCGGGTATCGCTGAGGAGCTTCTCGAAGAACTCGTCGCTCTCCACGCCGGCTTCCACAAGGGCCTTGCGGAAGGTGACGATGGGATCGTAGCTCTGCCAGTCGGCGATCTCTTCCTTGGAGCGGTATGCGTTCTGGTCGGAGGTGGAGTGGCCAACCAGACGGTAGGTGATCACGTCCAGCAGCACGGGGCCTTCGCCGTTCTTGATGAGCTCTCTCTTGCGGCGGTATGCGTCGATGACGGCCAGGGGGTTCCAGCCGTCCACGCGCTCAGCATGCATCTGGCTGGGGGTGACGCCGGCGCCAACGCGGGCCAGCATGTCGTAGGCCATGGTCTCGCCTCTGGTCTGGCCGCCCATGCCGTAGGAGTTGTTGAAAACGTTGAAGATGATGGGCAGCGCGGACTTCTTCTCGTCCTCCCACAGGGTGCGGAACTGGTCCATGGCGGCGAAGTTCAGGCTCTCCAGCACGGGGCCGCAGCCCAGGGATGCGTCGCCGATGTTGCAGATGACCATGCCGTTTTTCTCGTTGATCTTCTTGTAGAGGGCGGCGCCGGTGGCCACAGGGCCGCTGCCGCCGACGATGGCGTTGTTGGGATAGATGCCGAAGGGCAGGAAGAACGCGTGCATGGAACCGCCCATGCCGTGATGGAAGCCGGTCTCGCGGGCGAAGATCTCAGCCACCGTGCCGTAGAGCAGGAAGCGGATGGCCAGTTCCTTCACATCGTCCGTGTCGGCGAACTTTCTGACGGCTGCCAGGGTCTTGCCGCCCAGGAAGTCTTCCATGATCTTCAGCAGTTCTTCGTTGGACAGCTTGTAAATGCTGCTCAGGCCGCGGGAGAGAATCTCGCTGTGGCTGCGGTGGGAACCGAAGGTGATGTCATCGTGATCCAGCAGGTACGCTTCGCCCACGCAGGAGGATTCCTGGCCCAGGGACAGGTGCGCCGGGCCGGGATAGGTGGTCTCGACGCCGTTGTAGTTCTTCAGGGTCTTGATCTGGTTGAGCATGAACTCGAACTCACGGCAGATGGCCATGTCGCGGTAAATGCGGATCAGGTCTTCCTTGGTGTAGTTGCCCTCGTCCAGCTCCTGCTTGACGGTCTTGTTGTACTGGTTGACGGGGATGTCCTCGAAATGGATGGTACCGGGCGCACGGGTGGCTACCGGATCGACATACAGTGATTTCGGCATAATTTATCTTGTCCTTTCTGTAATATGGTGAGAAAGTTTTTCACTCAGAGTTTGAACAGCGCTTCGCGGATGACTTCGCAGACGGTGGGATGCGGGAAGACGAACTTCTTCAGCTGCTCTGCGGGCAGCTCGGTCTCCAGCATCATGGCCGCACCGTAGATCATCTCGGAGGCGTAGTTGCCGACGATATGCACGCCCACAAGGCGGTTCTTGTCCGTATCGTAAACCAGCTTCACAAAGCCGTCGCCGTTCATGGTCTCGGCCACATAGCGGCCGGAGTACATCATGGGCGCCTTGACTTCCTTCACATTCATGCCCCGGGCCTTGGCCGCGTCCTTGGTCAGGCCGCAGGCAGCCACCTCAGGCGTGGTGTAGATGACGGAGGGAATGGTGTCGTAGTTGACGGCGTCCTTCTTGCCGAGGATGGTGTTGACGGCCACTTCCGCCTCACGGTAGGCGGTGTGAGCCAGCATGGACTTGCCGTTGCAGTCGCCGATGGCGTAGACGTTGGGCACGTTGGTGCGCAGCTGCTTGTCGGTGACAACGGCGCCGCGCTCGGTGAGCACGCCGATGGACTCCAGGCCGATGCCCTGGGTGAAGGCACGGCGGCCGGCGGAAAGGAGAACCTTCTCGCAGGCGATGGTGTGCTTGCCGTCCTTGTCCTCATAGGTCACGCTGTCCTTGCCCACTTCCAGAACCTTGGCGGACAGGCAGAACTCCATGCCCTCTTTTTTGTAGGTGTTCATCAGGTTGGTGCAGATGTCCCGGTCGGTGGGGCCGGCGATCTTGTCCATCATTTCAACGATGGTGACCTTCACGCCCACGGTGGCCAGATAGCAGGCCATCTCCAGGCCGATGACGCCGCCGCCGATGCACACAAGGCTCTTGGGCAGCTGGGTCATATCCAGAATCTCGCGGTTGGTCATCACGAAGCCGCTGGCCAGGCCTTCCTTCAGGCCGGGGACGGGCGGCACAGCCGTGACGGAGCCGGTGGCGATGATCAGGCGGTCGGCGTAAATGGCGTCCGCGCCCACATTGACCTTGAAGCCGTCGGCCGTTTTGCCGTCGATGACGGCCTCGCCCATGAAGACCTTGACGCCGTTGGCGGCCATGGTGGCGCCCACGCCGGAAACCAGCGTCTTGACGACCTTGGCTTTCCTGGACACAACCTTGGCATGGTCAAAGGTCACGTTGTCAATGTTGACGCCGTAGTCGGCGCCGTGCTTTGCGCCGGCATACTGCTTGGCGCAGTAGAGGAACGTCTTGGTGGGGACGCAGCCCTCGTTCAGGCAGACGCCGCCCAGTGCGCGCTTTTCCACAACGGCTGCCTTCAGGCCGCCCTGTGCCGCGCGCTCCGCGGCCAGGTATCCGCCGGGGCCGCCGCCGATGACGATGACATCAAATTTTTCCATTTTCCATTCCTGCCTTTCTTACATTGCAAGCAGCGCAGTGAAGTTTTCCAGGCTCTTGCACAGCTCCGCCATGAAGCGGGAGGCCGGCGCGCCGTCCACTGCTCTGTGGTCATAGGTCAGGGACAGGCCCATGGCCGGATAGGTCTTGATCTCGCCGTCCACAACCTTCACGCGGGTGGTGATGGTGCACACGCCCAGAATGCCGGTCTGCGGCGGGTTGATTACAGGTGTGAAGCTCTCAACGCCGAAGGAGCCCAGGTTGGAAACGGTGAAGCTGCCGCCCTTGAGCTTGTCGGGGCTGATGGCGCCGTCGCGTGCTTCGGCAGCCAGCGCCTTGGCCTCCATGGAGATCTCCAGCAGGCTCTTGGTGTCCGCGTCGTGAATGGTGGGGACCATCAGTCCGCGGGGCGTGTCAACGGCCATGCCGAGGTGCACGTGCCTGAAGTGACGGATGACGTTGTCGCCGACCATGTTGGCGTTCAGATCGGGGTGGTTCACCAGCGTGCGGGACACGGCGAACATGACGATGTCGTTGAGGGTGATCTTGGACACCGGGCCTTCCTGGGCCTTGAGCAGCTTCCGGTACGCCTGGATCTGGGTGGCGTCGAAGGAGAAGTTGTGGGTCAGCTGGGCCATGGTGGACAGGGAGTCGTGCATGGCCTTGGCGGTGACGCGGCGGATGCCGGAGAACTTCACGTCCTCATACTCGGCCTCAGGCGCGGCTGCAGGCGCAGCTGCGGGCGCAGCGGCCTTGACTTCGGCAGCGGGCGCCGGTGCGGCGGCCTCGGCGGCAGCGGCTTTGGGACCTTCGGCCATCAGCTTGCGCACGTCGCGCTCAATGATGCGGCCGCTGGGTCCGGTGGGATCGGCCTGTGCGCCGTCAACGCCGGCCCTGGCGGCCAGCGCTCTGGCTCTGGGAGAAATGCGGGTCACGCCGTCCGCCTTCGCGGTGGATGCGGCGGGTGCAGCTGCTGCGGGCGCTGCGGCAGGCGCGGCAGCCTCGGGCGCGGCTGCAGGTGCAGCTTCGGCTGCTGCGGAGCCTGCGGGGGCCAGGGAGGCGAAATCGTCGCCGGCCTTGCCGATGGCGCAGACGTTCACAAGGCAGGGAACCTCGTCGCCCTCGTTGAAGAAGGTGGCGAGCAGGGTGCCGGCCGCGGTGGACTCGCACTCGAACTCGGCCTTGTCGGTTTCGTAGGTAAAGAGGATGTCGCCTTCAGCGACGCTGTCGCCGACCTTCTTTTTCCACGGACCCATGATGCAGCTTTCAACGGTAATGCCGGCCTTGGGCATCACAACGGCTTCGGCCACGGGGCCGGTGGGCGCTGCGGGTGCGGCTGCCGGCGCGGGAGCCGGCGCAGCGGCGGGTGCGGGAGCTGCCTCGGCAGCGGGGGCGGCTGCAGGTGCTGCGGAGCCTGCGGGGGCCAGGGCGGAATAATCGTCGCCGGGGGCGCCCACTGCGCAGACGTTCACAAGACAGGGGACCTCGTCCCCTTCATTGAAGAAGGTGGCGAGCAGAGTGCCGGCCGCGGTGGACTCGCACTCGAACTCGGCTTTGTCGGTCTCGTAAGTGAAGAGGATGTCGCCCACAGCGATGCTGTCGCCGACCTTCTTCTTCCACGGACCCATGATGCAGGACTCAACGGTAATGCCCGCTTTGGGCATGATTACGCCTTCTGCCATTTTATCTTGACTCCTTTATATAGTGATTTACGGGATTTACTTTGTTTCCAGGCAGCTGAGCAGGTATTTCTCCGCTTCCGGATTCCACAGGCCGTGGGTCTTCTCCGTCAGCTCATGGAGCTTGGCAAACATCGGCTCGGTTTCGCCCAGTCTTTCAAAATCGGCCAGCGCCGTCAGCGGCAGGTCGATGCCGGTGTAGATGAGCTTTTTGCCGCCGGGAATCTTGGGCAGATTCAGCGTGGCGTCCCGGGCTGCGTTCAGGCCGCCGATGTGGGTGACCAGGTAGGCCGGATTCAGCTTGCCTTCGCTCATCATGTCCAGGACCTCTTCCAGGTCGTCGTTGTTGCCGCCGGCAGTGGCCATGATGTGGGTGTTGGCATAGTGGACGTTGTACAGGTTGATCATGCCGCTGAACTTGGTGTCCGCCGGGCCGGCGAAGCAGTTCAGGCAGCCGTCCGTGCCCAGAATGGCGTCCGCCTGGGCGGCCACGGCGCTCACGGGCGCGAAGAGCATGACGTCGTCAAAGCCCTTGCCGCCGGTAATGGCGCGCAGCTCAGCCACGGGATCGCCGTCGCGGGTGTTCTTGTAAATCAGCTCCACGCCGTTTCTGGCCGCTTCCTCCACGGAGAGGATCCGGGCGGCGCGGGCAAGGCGGGTGTCGTCGATGTCGGTGACAACAAGGAGCCTGGGGCTGTGGTCGCAGTGGATGATGTAGTCGATGGCGGCCAGGCCCATGGGGCCAACGCCGGCCAGAATGGCCATGGTGCCGCCGGTCTTGTTGTTCATGATGTGCGCGTAGCTGCCCCGGCGGGTGTGATACATGCCGTGGAAGCCGCCGGCCACGCAGGAATACGCCTCAGCCAGGCTGCCGGCGTAGAAGCTGTCGCCGCTGTAGGGCAGAATGCAGCCGGTTTCAATGGCGAACTGGGGCAGGATGATGTAGGTGGCGTCGCCGCCGCAGTTGGAGAAGGAGTATCCGCACGCTTCAATGCCGGTGTACTGTTTCCCGTCAGCAACACCCATGAAGTTGAATGCGGGCTGGATGGCGAACTTCTGGCCGGGCTTGAATTTGTCCGTCCATTTTGCGCCCACCTCAACGATCTCGCCGCACAGCTCGTGACCGATGATGATGGGGTTTTCCGCGCAGTTGTCAGGCACGCGCTTGTGGTCGCCGCCCTGAATGGCCGCCTTGTAGGAGGACATACAGATGCTGTCGGACACGACGCGGGCCAGGATCTCGCCCTCCCGGAGAGCGGGCAGTTCATACTCGTCCAGGCGCAGGTCGTTTTTTCCGTACAGTCTCAATGCTTTTGTTTTCAACTTGCTGTTTGCACCCCTTTTTATTTACGATTGTGTTGATTTATTTCCGGTTTACCTGTATTGTAAAACACACAACACATGATGTCAATGATTATATTGACGTATTTGGCACTTGTGCGGCGCAGATTTTTCGTTTTTGTGTTCTTTTCCCCGGAAAGCTGCACAATCCTTCCGGTTTTCCGGCTGACAGGAGGTCCCGCGCCGCCGGCCGGCGGCGGACTGTGGGAATTGGCGCTTGAAAACCGCGGCGCCGGACTGTACAATGAAAAAAAGCGGGCGCAGCGCCCGCAGAAAGTGAGAACGATTATGGAACCGATCTATGTGATGGGTCACCGGAACCCGGACACGGACTCCATCGTGTCCGCCATGGCGTACGCCGCCCTGCGCAACGCCATCGGAGACCGGGAATATGTGGCGGCCCGGCTGGGCCACGTCAGCGACGAGACCCAGATGGTTTTGAAGAAATTTGGCTTTGAACCGCCGGTATTTGTCCACAACGTCCGCAATCAGGTGTGCGATCTGGCGTATGACACGCCGCCGGTGCTGAACGCGGGCGTCAACGTCAGCCGCGCGTGGGATGTCCTGCGTGCGGACGGGCGCATTGCCGCGCTGCCGGTGACGGACGACGACGGGCACCTGTACGGCATGCTGTCGCCGGGGGACATTGCCTCCTACGACATGCAGTCCATCTACCGGCCCCATGTGGATGAAATTCCGCTGTTCAACCTGATCAGCGCCCTGGAGGGGCGGATCATCAACGAGGCCGGCGACATGGTGGACACCATCTCCGGCGATGTGGTCATCGCCCTGCCCCAGGCCCACGGCTGCCCGGTGATCAAGGACAGAAACGCCATTGTCATCTGCGGCCAGCAGGACGCGCTTGTGCGGGAGGCCATCGAGGCCGGCGTCAGGTGCGTGATTCTCTGCCAGGCGGAGCCGGACGAGGCCGCCCGCAGCGCCGCCGGCACCTGTGTGATCACCACGTCCTTTGACGCGTACCGGGCCGCCCGGATGATTTATCAGTCCATCCCCATTTCCAGAATCTGCCGCCGGACGGACCTGATCAGCTTCCGGCTGCGGGATTATATTGACGACGTGCGGGAGCTGGTGCTGAAAAGCCGGTACCGCAGCTACCCCATTCTGGACGACAACGACAGCGTGGTGGGCACGCTGTCCCGCTTCCATCTGATCCGGCCCAAGCGCAAGCGCGTGGTGCTGGTGGACCACAATGAGGCCGCGCAGTCCGTCCCCGGTCTGGAGGAGGCGGAGATTCTGGAGATCATCGACCACCACCGGCTGGCCGACATCCAGACCAGTTCGCCCATCTATTTCCGCAACGAGCCGGTGGGCTGCACGGCCACCATCGTGGCCGGCATGTACCAGGAAAAGGGCCTTGTGCCCTCGGAGAAGCTGGCGGGGCTCATGGCCGCCGCCATTGTGTCCGACACGGTGATGTTCAAATCCCCCACCTGCACGGAGCGGGACCGCCGGGTGGCCGAGCGGCTGGCCCGCATCGCCGGCATTTCGCTGGAGGCGCTGGGCCGGGAGATCTTCTCCGTGGCCGCATCGGACAGCCGGCCGGCCGACGAAATTCTCACCACCGATTTCAAGGATTTCCACATTGCCGGGCACAATCTGGGCATCGGCCAGGTGACATGCCTGAACTCGGACGACGTGCTCCGGCGCAAGCAGGAGTTCCTGGACGCCATGGACCGCAGGATGCAGGAAAAGGATTACGACATGATGATTCTTATGCTGACCGACGTTCTGAAGGACGGCACCGAGATCATCTACCGCGGGGACGAGGAGACGATCCGCCAGGCGTTCAACGTCCCGTGCCGGGACAACGCCGCGTTCCTGCCCGGCGTCATGAGCCGGAAAAAGCAGGTGATTCCCATGCTGTCCGTCCTCTGGGGCTGACGGCCAGGCGGGACGCCGCGGATATGCGGAAAAAGGCAGCCCGGAAGGAATTTTTCCTTCCGGACTGCCTGATTTTTTTGTCTGTTTCCCGCTTATCTGGACAGCAGCGACTTGCCCCAGGCCTCGTACCGGGCGATCTTTCCGGCGCAGTCCGCCTGGCTTTCGCCCCGGGCCAGGATGTACACCTTGACCTTGGGCTCCGTGCCGGAGGGGCGCACCAGAATCTTTGTGCCGTCGGCCAGAATATAGGCCAGCACGTTGGAATCCCGCAGCTCCATGGGCGTTTCCCGGCCGGTGCTCACGTCGGTTTCCGTGCCGGAGGCGTAGTCCCGGCGGGTGACCACCGGATCCCCGGCCAGCTCCGTCAGGGGCTGCGCCCGCAGGCTGTCCATCAGCGCCTGCATCCTGGCCAGTCCGTCCAGTCCGGGCATGACCATGTTCAGGGTCTTTTCCGCGTACCAGCCGTATTTCTCATACATGGCCATCAGCGCGTCGTACAGCGTCATGCCCTGGCTGTAATACCAGGCGGCCATTTCCGTCAGCAGCAGCGACGCGCTGACGGCGTCCTTGTCGCGGACGTAGTCGCCCACCATGTAGCCGAAGGACTCCTCATAGGAGAAGATGACCTTGCCGGCGCCGGTGGCCTCCAGCTCGTTTTTCTTTTCGGCCAGGAATTTGAAGCCGGTAAAGGTGTCATAGCAGTCCACGCCGCCGCGCGCGGCAACGGCCCGGGCCATATCGGTGGTGACGATGGTTTTCAGGGCCGCCGGCTTTTCCGGCATGGTGCCGGCGCGCTTTTTGGCGCTGATCAGATAGTCCAGCAGCAGCACGCCCGTCTGGTTGCCGGAGATGACCACATAGTCGCCGTCCCGGTTCTTCACCATGATGCCCACCCGGTCCGCGTCCGGGTCAGAGCCGAGAATGAAATCCGCGCCGTTCTTCTTCGCCAGTTCCACCGCCAGGGCGAAGCCCTCCGGATTTTCCGGGTTGGGGGAGACAACTGTGGAGAAGTTGCCGTCCGGCACCATCTGCTCCGGCACGCACAGCACGTGCTTCATGCCCAGGCGCTTCAGCGCCTCGGGAATCAGCACCCGGCCGGTGCCGTGGAAGGGCGTGTAGACCATTTTGAAGCTGTCCGCCACCTGAGCCACCACGGCCCGGTCTGTCGCCTGGGCCATGACCTGGGCAAGGAACGCCTCGTCCGTCTCCGTGCCCATGAGAACGATGCGCCCGTCGGCAACGGCCGCGTCATAATCCACGGTTTTTGCGCAGGCAAACACATCCAGCGCGCGCATTTTTTCGGCAATGGCGGCCGCGTGATGCGGCGGCAGCTGTGCGCCGTCCGCCCAGTAGACCTTGTAGCCGTTGTATTCCTTGGGGTTGTGGCTGGCCGTTACATTGATGCCGGCGATGCAGCCGTATTCCCGGATGGCGAAGCTCAGCTCCGGCGTGGGGCGCATGCCGTCAAAAAGCCGCACGGGAATGCCGTTGGCGGCCATGACGCAGGCGGCGGTCCGGGCGAATTCCTCGCTGTGGTTGCGGCAGTCGTAGCAGACGGCCACGCCCTGCTGCGCGGCTTCGGCGCCCTGGGCCAGAATCACCTCGGCAAAGGCCTGGGTGGCATGGCGGATGACGTGGATGTTCATCCGGTTCAGGCCCACGCCCATCACGCCCCGCAGCCCGGCGGTGCCGAAGGCCAGCTGGGCGCAGAAGCGGCTTTCCAGCTCTTTTTCATCGCCGGCCAGCGCGGCCAGCTCCGCCTGTTCCCCGGCGCTGAGCGCGGGAGAGCTGCGCCAGAGATCGTATGTTTCCTTCCAGCTCACTGCAATTCCTCCTCATCATCCGGCGAAATATCGCCGCTCATAATATTCATCGCATCCTCCAGAAGTGTTTCCGGCACGTACAGATCCGCGCCGGTTCCGGAAAAGCCCAGAATCAGCCGGCCGAAGTCCCCGTCGTTGGGATACTGCAGCAAAACAGGGATTTCATACGCCCGGAACAGGCTCAGTTCCAGCTCCAGTTCCAGCTCGCTGCCGCTGATATGCTCCAGGAAAACCGGCGGGACCGGCTCGCCCGCCGCGTCCCTGGGCCAGTCGGCGCCGGGGTTCGTGTGTTTAAGAGACCAGTGCTCCATGGAATTTCGCCCTCCTGTTATTTGTGGTATTTTCCGCCCGCGCTGATTTTGAAGCCGCGGTAAGTCTGCTCCAGCAGCATAATCCGCGCCAGATGGTGCGGAAACGTCATTTTCGACATGGAAATCCGGGCCGCGCCGGCTTCCTTGACGCGCCCGTCCAGCCCGTCCGACCCGCCGATGATGAAGCACAGCTTCCCGCCGCCCTCCGCCGCCGCCTGCTCCAGCAGCCGGGCGAAGGACACGGAGTCGTGCTGGACGCCTTCAATGCACATGGGAATCACGTATGCGCCTTTGGGGATCCGGCTGAGAAGCGCGTCGCCCTCCTTTTTCAGGGCGGCCGCCGTCTCTGCCGGCGAGGGCGCGGCGCTGCGCCGGACCTCCGGCAGCTCCTCAATCTCCAGCCGGCAGTAAGCGCTCAGCCGCTTGGCGTATTCGGCGCAGGCGTCGGCGTAGAATTTCTCCTTCAGCCGGCCCACGCAGAGAATTCTGATGTTCACCATCCGGTCAGACCTCCCATGGACCGCACAGCGCGTCCGGCGGGGCCACCGCAAGCTCGCAGCCGTCCGCGCCGCTTTCCCGCAGCGCCCGGCGCACGGTGTCGTAAGCTGCGGCAGGCGTGTTGTTTTCCCGGCTCAGATGGGCCAGAATGAACCGGCGCGTCCCCTCCTGGGCCAGGGCGGCGCAGAAATTGCCGCAGTCCGGATTGGCCAGATGGCCGTTTGCGGAGAGAATCCGGGCCTTCAGCGCCGGGGGATACGGGCCGTTTTTCAGCATGTCCACATCGTGGTTGGATTCCACCACCACCGTGTCCGCGCCGGCGGCCGCCGCGTACACGCTGCGGGAGACGCAGCCGATGTCCGTGGCGATGGCCAGGGCATGCCCGTCCGCCTCCACCCGGTAGCAGACGCTGCCGCTGACGTCGTGGGGCGTGGGATAGGCGCACACGGTGAAGGGACCGACGCACAGCCTTTCGCCCGGCTCAAAGCAGACCAGGTGCGCCGCCGCCTCCGGGATCTGGGCGGCCAGGGCGCGGGCCGTGTCGTATGTAGCGTAGATGGGCCGGGGCTGCCGGACGGAAATCACCTTCAGCGCCCGGATGTGATCGATGTGGCTGTGGGTAATCCAGATGGCGGACAGATCCGCCAGCGTGAGATTCAGTTGTTTCAGGCCGCCCGTAATCCTGCGGCAGGAGACGCCGGCGTCCACCAGCATGGCCGCGCCGCCGCTTGTGACCACGGCGCAGTTGCCGGAGGAACCGCTGGCAATGGTGCAGATGTTCATGTCGTACCCGTCGCACAGCGCCGCGCAGGCGCAATGCAGTCCTTTATATTTGAAAAAAGGGGCCCCGAAAGGCCCCTGAAGCATGCTGTGTTAGATCGCCTCGGCGTCGTCCGCTTCCTCTTCACCGGAAGCGACGCTGAGGATATCGGCGCCCAGCGTGCGGAGCTTGCCGACGATGTTTTCATATCCGCGCTCAATGTAGCGCACGCCGGACACCTCGGTGATGCCGCGGGCGCACACGCCGGCAATCACCAGCGCCGCGCCTGCCCGCAGGTCACAGGCCTTGATCGGCGCGCCGGTGAGGTAGGGCACGCCCTCGATGATGGCCACGCGGCCGTCCACCTGGATTTTTGCGCCCATTTTTGTCAGCTCGTCCACATATTTATAGCGGTTGTCCCACACGCCCTCTGTAATCACGCTGGTTCCCGCGGCGGTGGTGAGAATCGCGGCCAGCTGCGGCTGCATGTCCGTGGGGAAGCCGGGGTAGGGCTGGGTCTTGATGCTCGCGCGGCGCAGCGCGCCGGTGGAGCGGATCAGTACGCAGTCGCCGGAGACGGCGCTGGTGTACACACCCATCTCCGTCAGCTTCCGGGTGATGCAGTCCAGATGCTTGGGAATGACGTTTTTGACCAGAACCTCGCCGCCGGCGCCGGCCACGGCCGCCAGATAAGTGCCGGCCTCGATCTGATCGGGGATGATGGAGTAGCAGCCGCCGGAGAGCTTGTCCACGCCGTGAATTTTGATCACGCCGGTTCCGGCGCCGCGCACGTCGGCGCCCATGGAGTTCAGGAAGTTGGCCACGTCCACAATATGCGGCTCCCGCGCCGCGTTTTCAATCACCGTGGTGCCCTTCGCCAGAACGGCGGCCAGCATCAGATTGATGGTGGCGCCCACGGAGACCACGTCCAGATAGATATTCGCGCCGGTCAGACGGCCGCCTGCCGCCTGCGCGCAGACCAGGCCGTTTTTCACGCCCACGTCGGCACCCATGGCCGTAAAGCCCTTGACATGCTGGTCAATGGGCCGCACGCCGCCGAAATCGCAGCCGCCGGGCATGGAGACCTCCGCCTCGCCGAAGCGGCCCAGCAGCGCGCCGATCAGGTAATAGGAGGCGCGGATCCGCCGCATCAGCTCAAAATTGGCGCAGGTTGTGTGTATACCGGAACAGTCGATGTCCATGGTGTGGCGGTTGACCATCTGAATTTTGGCGCCCATCTGCCTGAGGATGGACAGCAGCATGGTCACATCCGAGATCTGGGGAATGTTCTCAATCCGGCAGCTCCCGCGCACCAGAAGGGCAGCGGGGATAATGGCGACGGCGGCGTTTTTCGCGCCGCTGATTTCCAGTTCACCGTACAGGCCGTGCCCGCCGCGAATGACATATTTGTTGTTCAAAAGCTCACTCTCCAGTTGTGCGTTCATCATACAGTATGCCCGCAAAAGGAAGATTCATCAAGCAATTATAGCATCGCATGCTGACTTTTGCAAGTTTTTATCCGGAATGCGGCGCCTTTTATGAAATCTTTCCGGCAAAATTGTGCCGCTGGAGAAAAAAGCGGCGCCTGAGAGAAATTCTGGCCATGTTTCAGCCTGTTCAGTCCGGCCGGGCGCACTTTTGCCGGCGGCCGGGTTCGACGGAGTCCGCGCGCCGGATGTGTTACGCTGAACGCGGCGGATTCCGCCGACACGGCAGAGAGGGAGGCGCAGAATTGAAGCTGAAGGGGAATACGCGCGCACCGCGCCATCTGCGCCGGCGCACGCGGGGCAGGCGGCGCAGCCTTGTATTCCGGCGGCGCAGGTATTCCGGCGGCGTGCTGTGCCTGCGGCTGGGCGCGGGTGCGCTGGGCTGCGCGGCGCTGGCCGCGGCTGTATGGGTGCGCGCGGCCGGTTTGTGACGGTGGGAAGGGCGCGGCGGATGATTTTCGCCGCGCCCTTTTCTGCCGCCGGAGGGGAGAAAAAATTTTGTCCCGGCGGATGACGAAAACTGAAAAAAAGCTTCCATTTCCGGCGGATGATCGCGTATAATGACAGCAGAGCCGAAAACCGAAAAGGAGTGTGCGCAATGACGTCTTCTGAACGTGTTCAGGCGCGGCTGGCCGGCCTGCCGGCGGACCGGATGCCGAACCTGAGTCTGGTCATGCAGTTTGCCGCCCGGCAGATCCATGTGCCCTACGGCCGGTATCTCAGCGACGGCCGCCTGCTGGCGCAGGGCGTCGCCCTGTGCTGTGAGCGCTTCGGCATTGATATGCCGTCGGCCATTTCCGACAACCGGGAGGCGGCGGGCTACGGCGCCCGGGTGGTGATTCCGGAGGACGCGCCGTCCTTTATCGCGCAGCCGGTGGTGCATTCCATGGAGGCGGCGGCCGCGCTGCGTCCGGCGCCGCCGGAGTCGGTGGCGTATATGATGGACCGTGTGGAGGCCGTGCGCCTTCTGCACGAACACTTCGGCAGCGAAGCGCCGGTTCTGGGCTGGGTGGAAGGCCCTGTGGCCCAGCTGTGTGAGCTGATGGGCATGACCGAGGCCATGATGGCGCTGATGGATGAGGATGAAGAGGACGCCATGGCGGACTTTCTGGCCATGTGCGCCGATTACGCGGCGCAGTATGCCCGTCTGCAGATTGAAGCGGGCGCGGCTGTGATCGGCGTGGGCGACGCGGCGGCGTCGCTGATCGGTCCGCGGCTGTATGAGCAGTTTGCCCTGCCCTTTGAGCAGCGGCTGATCCGCGCCGTCCATGACGCGGGTGCCGCAGTCCGGCTGCATATCTGCGGCAACATCGGGCCGGTGCTGCCGCTGGTGGGCCGCACGGGCGCGGACATTGTGGACTGCGACCACATGGTGGACATGGAGGAGGCGGCCGCCTGCTTCCCGGAGGAGATGGCGGTCTGCGGCAATTTTGACCCGGTGCGGGTGCTTCTGCAGGGCACGCCGGAGCTTGTGAAAAGCGAGGTGCGGCGCTGCGCCGGATTGGGCGCGCTGCACAGGAATCTGGTGGCCCCCGGCTGCGAGGTGCCGCCGGATACGCCGGAGGAGAATATGTACGCATTTGCGCAGGCGCTTTCCGGCCGGTGACGGCGGAGCGCGTTCTGCGAAGAAATAAGGAGGAAGAAAATGATCATTCGTGCGCATGAAAAGGTGTATGACGTCATTGTCTGCGGCGGCGGCCCTGCGGGGATTTCCGCTGCCATTGCCGCCGGCCGGGCGGGCCTGCAGGTGCTGCTGATTGAGCGGGCCGGCTATCTGGGCGGCGTCAGCACGGCAGGCGCGCTGCCCTTCTGGCTGGGCGCCTTTACCGGCTCCAAGCCCTATAAGCAGATGCTCCGTGAGGGAACGGCCTATGCCGATCTGCCCCGGCCCCGGCGGGCTGTGGGCGGCATTTTCCAGGAGCTGTGCGACGCGCTGCGCGCCATCGGCGCCGGCGTCGGCGCGGGACCCTGCCAGGTGGCGCAGGGCGATGTGTACCCCGGACTTGGCCGGCTGGGCTGTCACGACGAGTTTACATTTGACCTGGAGGCGGGCAAGCGCGTGCTGGAGCAGGCCGTGCTGGCGTCCGGCGCGCAGGTGCTCTACTATTCGGCGCTGTGCGGCGCGCAGATGGAGCAGGGCGAGATTTCCTGTATTTATGTATCCAACAAAGCCGGTGTTACCCGGTACAGGGCGAAGGCGTATATCGACTGCACGGGCGACGCGGATCTGGCGTATTTTGCAGGGGTGCCCACCTATACCGGCGACGTGGCCGGCGGCCAGGTGGCGTCCAACAGTCTGGTGGCGCATATTGAAAATGTGGACAGCGGTGAAATGGCCGCATATCTGGATGCCGGCGGCGACCCGTTTTTCCGCGCCGCCTGCCAGAAGGCCATGGACGAGCACCCGGGACTGGATCTGCCGGATCACCTGCTGATCTTCCCCATGGTGCAGCCCGGCGTCTTCATGGTCAACGCGGGGACGTTTTTCACCGGCTATGACGGACTGGATCCGGAGGACATGACCCGGCTGTCCGTGCGCGGCCGCGAGCGCGCGCGCCTTCTGGCGGACATCGTGTTCAAAAATGTCCCCGGCGGGAAAAACAGCCGCCTGCGCCTGACGGCGAACTGGCCCGGCGTCCGGGAGACCCGGCGCATCGTGTCCGAGGGGGCGCTGACCGAGGAGGATCTGCTGTCCGGCCGTGTGTTCCCGGACAGCGTGGCGCTGGCCGCCCGGCACTTTGACCTGGAGCGCGGCGCGGTGCAGCCCTTCCACGACAAGAACCTGAGCATGAAGCGCGACGCCGCGCAGATCCCGTACAGCTGTATGGTGCCGAAGCAGTGCGGCAACCTGCTGGCTGCCGGCCGCTGCGTCCAGGCGGACGGGCAGGCGCTTGGCCCGGCCCGGATCATGGCCACCTGCTTTGCCATGGGACAGGCCGCCGGTACGGCCGCCGCGCTGAAGCTGGCCGCCGGCTGCGCGTTCAGGGACGTGGATTATGCGGCCCTGCGGGCGAAACTGCTGGCTGCCGGGGCAATTCTGGACTGAGCCGCCGGCACAGCAGATCAGACGGAGCAAAGACAAAAATCCCGCCGGACGCCCGGAAAGGCGTCCGGCGGGATTGCTGTTTGATTGGGTGCCTGCCGCCGGCAAGGGGCCGGCGCAGTCCGCGCTTTATTCACCGGCGGAATCTGTGTCCTCCGGCGTGGGATCATATTCCAGAATGTCGCCCGGCTGGCAGTGCAGGACGTCGCAGATGGCCGCCAGTGTGGAAAAGCGGATGGCGCTGATCCGGCCGTTTTTCATCTTGGACAGATTCACGTTGGCCACGCCCACCCTTTCGGACAGCTCGTTCAGGCTCATTTTCCGGTCTGCCATGACCCGGTCAAGCCGCAGTATGATGTGTCCCAAGTGACGCCCTCCTTTTATAAAGTTTCGTCAGACTCCCGCTGAAGCTGTACGCCGTACCGGAAAACGGTCGCCAGGCAGAGGGTGATCAGAAAAGCGGCCGCGACGCCCCACTGGATGCAGATGCCGCCGTCCCGCCCGGCGGAGAGAAATGCGGAGGCCAGCGTCTCGCCGGCGGAAGAGAAAACGGCGACCGGGATCAGAGCGAAGCTGAACGCGCGCATTTTCCGGACCACCGCTTCGCTGAACGGCGAACCGTCTGCCGCCAGCGCCCGGAACAGCGCCCGCAGCAGCCAGAGTGCCGCCGCCGCGGAGAGCAGAAATGCTATGCCGGCGGCCAGCACAAGAATCAGGTCGTTCACCCGGTACACGGAAGGATCCGTCACCGCGTCGATCACTTTCTGATCACCCTGTGTGCGGATGACCGCGGAAGAGAAGTCGCTGCTGAAAAGTCTGAGTCCGACACGGATTTCCTGATCTTCCGGAGGGAGAAACGGTTTGTACGCTTCGGACTGCGCATCTCCCGGGCCGCCGTCAGCTGCATACGCCACCGAATCTGCGAGGATGGACCAGAGTCCGGGAAAGGACTCGCTGCCGACACGGATTTCGGCGCTGCCGGTCATGCTGACCGTGACGCCGTCTCCGGGCAGCGCAGCCAGCCAGACCGTTCCGACTGTGACGGCGGCTGCCAGCAGCAGCGCGGCGGCAAACAGGATCAGGGAGACCAATGCCCCGATTTTTCCGAACCGCCGGACTTTCAGAAGTGTTGTGTTGTTCATAAAATGACCTCCGCATTTAACATAAAATATTTAACGCTAATCGTTAATTTCTGCACATAGGATAACAGACATGCTGGTGGATGTCAAGCTATTTTTTACGAAAAACGTTAAATATTTTATTTTTTGCGTTCTGTAAAGGCGGAGGTCACTTCCGGAAGGGGAAATGCACGGGAAGCGGCGTGACAGCAATCACGCCGCTTCCCGGACAAAGCGCAGCCGGAGCTGCCCGGCAGTTATTCCCTGACAGTGACGGCGATGCCCAGCTCGTCCAGCTGTTTCTGGTCCACTTCCGCGGGGCAGGCGGTCATGGGCTCGGAGGCGTTCTGAACCTTCGGGAAGGCGATGCAGTCCCGGATGGAGTCCAGTCCAGCCATGAGCATGCACAGCCGGTCCAGGCCGTAGGCCAGGCCGCCGTGCGGGGGGGCGCCGTATTTGAAGGCGTTGATCAGGTGGCCGAAGCGGGCCATGGCGTCCTCGTTTGTAAAGCCCAGGGCGCGGAACATGGTTTCCTGCATTTCCGGCGTGTTGATGCGGATGGAGCCGCCGCCCAGCTCCGTGCCGTTGAGCACGATGTCATAGGCTCTGGCACGGCAGCCGGCCTTGTCGGTTTCCAGCTTGCCGATGTCCTCTTCCAGCGGCGCGGTGAAGGGATGGTGCATGGCCACATAGCGGCCTTCTTCCTCGGAGTACTCGAACATGGGGAATTCCGTGACCCAGAGGAACTTGTAATCATCCTTTTTCAGGATGCCCAGACGCCGCGCACATTCGCAGCGCAGGGCGCCCAGCGCCGCGAAGACGATTTCGTTTTTCGCGTCGCCCACAATCAGGATCAGGTCGCCGTCCTCTGCGCCGGCGCGGGCGAGAATGGCGGCGTTTTCCTCATCTGTCAGCATCTTCTGGTAAGAGCTGGTGACCGTGCCCTCGTGCAGGCGGGTCCAGGCCAGGCCCTTTGCCTTGTAGGTTTTCACATAGTCGGCCAGGCTGTCGATCTTCTTCCGGGGGAACGCGCCGCCGCCGCCCTTGACGTTGATCAGGCGCACGCTGCCGCCGGCGGCCACAGGCTCGGAAAAGACCTTGAAGGCGCAGTCCTTCACAATGTCGGAGATGTCCGTCAGCTCAAAGCCGAAGCGCATATCCGGCTTGTCGGAGCCGAAGCGGTCCATGGCCTCCCGCCAGGGCATGCGCAGAAACGGCGTGGACACGTCCACATCCAGCACTTCCTTGAACACGCGCTTGATGAAGCCCTCCTGGATGGCGAGGATTTCATCCTCGTTGATGAAGCTCATCTCCAGGTCGATCTGGGTGAATTCAGGCTGCCGGTCAGCACGCAGATCCTCGTCCCGGAAGCAGCGGACGATCTGCATGTACCGGTCAAAGCCGGAGAGCATCAGCAGCTGCTTGTACTGCTGGGGCGACTGGGGCAGGGCGTAGAAACTGCCGGGGTGCACGCGGCTGGGCACCAGATAGTCACGGGCGCCTTCCGGCGTGGATTTGGTGAGCATGGGCGTTTCGATTTCGAGGAAGCCGTTTTCGTCAAAATAGTCACGGGCCACCTTGGTGATCTTGTGGCGCATGAGAATGGCCCGCTGCATATCCGGGCGGCGCAGGTCCAGATAGCGGTATTTCAGACGCAGCATATCGTTGACGTCGGAGTTTTCCACGATTTCAAACGGCGGTGTTTCAGATGCGGCCAGAAGGCGCAGCTCCTGAACCTCGATTTCAATATCGCCTGTGGGGATTTTGTCGGTTTTGGACTCCCGTTCGCGCACAAGGCCCGTGGCGGCGATGACATATTCCGCGCGGAGGCCTGCGGCCTTCTGGAAAATGGCCGGGTCGGTGGCGTCGTCAAAGGACAGCTGCAAAAGACCCGTGCGGTCACGCAGGTCAACGAAGATCAGGCTGCCCAGGTTCCGCTGGCGCTGAACCCAGCCGCACACGCTGACGGTGCGCCCGGCGTCCGATGCGCGCAGCGTGCCGCAATAGTCGCTTCGCTTGAAATTCTTCAAAGTGTCCATGGTTTTTTATCTCCTTATGGCCCCGGAGGGCGAATTTATTTCATCAAAGAACGTCCGTATCCAGCAGGATGGTCACCGGCCCGTCGTTTTCGCTGGAGACCAGCATGTCCGCGCCGAACTGTCCGTGCTGTACCTCAAAGCCCTGCGCACGGCAGAGCTCAATGACCTTTTCGTAAAGCGGGACGGCGGTTTCCGGCCGCGCGGCGGCGGTGAAGCCGGGCCGGCGGCTTTTGCAGTCCGCATACAGCGTGAACTGGGAAACGATCAGAAGCGCGCCGCCTGCCGCGGCCGGATTCAGGTTCATTCTGCCGTTTTCGTCCTCAAAAACCCGCAGGCCGCAGATCCTGTCCGCGATTTTTTCCGCCTGGGCCTGGGTGTCCGCGGTATGGACGCCCAGCAGGACGAGAAAGCCCTTTCCGATGCGGGCCGTCTCCGCGCCGTCAATGGAGACTGCGGCGCTGCGTACCCGGGTGACAACTGCTCTCATGTTTCCGCTCCTTTTCTATGCGTCGGCGGCGGCGCCGGTGCGGCGGACTTCCTCCACACCGCGCACGCCCATCAGCTTTGTTATGGCGCCGGCCAGCTCTTCCCGGTCGCGCACGTCGATGGTGATGAACAGCATTGCCGTGCCGCCGCTCTCTCTTGCATTCATGCTGCAGACCTTCAGCTTCATGGAGGCCAGAACGGTGGCAATATCCATAATCAGACCTGTGCGCTCCTGCGCGCGGATGCTCACGGTGGTCTGGTACGTCTCGTTGATTTCGCCGCCCCAGGCGACGCGGACCCAGCGGCCCTTTTTGTCCGGATCGTCTGCTGCGGCCGTGTAGTTGCGGCAGTCCGCCCTGTGGATGGACACGCCGCGCCCTCTGGTGATGAAGCCCACCACCGGGTCGCCGGGAACAGGCGTGCAGCAGGAGGCGAATTTGATCAGGCAGTTGTCCAGACCCTCCACGACGATGCCGTGGACCGCCTTGATCTGCGGCTGTCTGGACTGCCAGGCGGCGGGATCGAAGCCGGCTTTTTCGTCGCTTTTCGCGGCCAACCGCAGTTCGTCCTTCAGCCGGTTGACAATTTTCTGTGCGGACATGCCGCCGTAGCCGATGAAGGCCAGCATGTCGTCCACGCTGGACAGGCTCAGCCGCCGCAGCACGGGCTGCATCACGTCGGCGCGCACCACGTCCGCCATGGTCAGACCTGCCCGGCGCAGCTCGGCCTCCAGCGCGGTCCGGCCGTGCAGAATGTTTTCTTCCCGTTTTTCCTTTTTGAACCACTGGCGGATCTTGTTGCGGGCCTCGCCGCTGACCACCAGGTTCAGCCAGTCGCGGCTGGGGCCCTTGGCGGATTTGGAGGTCAGCACCTCCACAATGTCGCCGCTTTGCAGCTCGTGGCTGTAAGGGACGATGCGGCCGTTGACCTTGGCGCCCACCATATGGTTGCCTACGGCGGAGTGGATGCTGTAGGCAAAATCGATGGGCGTGGCGCCGGCCGGCAGGTTGATCACGTCGCCCTTGGGAGTGAACACGTAGACCTCGTCCGCGAACAGGTCGATTTTCAGGCTGTGGACAAAGTCGGAGGCGTCAGAGTCCTGCTGGGACTCCAGCAGCTGACGGATCCAGGCAAATTTCTCCTCGTCCGCCTGATGGCCCTGGAGCCCTTCCTTGTATTTCCAGTGGGCGGCGATGCCGTATTCCGCCGTCCGGTGCATCTCCCAGGTGCGGATCTGCACCTCAAAGGGGATGCCCTCCTTGCCGATGACCGTGGTGTGCAGGCTCTGGTACATGTTGGGCTTGGGCGTGCGGATATAGTCCTTGAAATGGCCGGGGATGGGCCGGTACATGTCGTGAATGATGCCCAGGACACGGTAGCAGTCGGCGATGCTGTCCACAATCACCCGGAAGGCGCACAGATCCAGCACCTCGGACATCTGCTTGTTCTGGCCGTACATTTTGCGGTAGATGCTGTACGTGTGCTTGATGCGCCCGTAAACGCTGCAGTCCATGCCCTCGTCCCGGAGACGGTGGTCAATGTCGTTTTGCGTGTGGGACAGAAAGGCGTTGTATTTTTCGCCGTTTTTCTCCAGCTCCTCGTTGATTTCGCGCAGGCCGACCGGGTCCAGGTATTTGATGGACAGGTCTTCCAGCTCCCACTTGATCTTCTGCATGCCCAGCCGGTGGGCGATGGGCGCGTAGATCTCCATGGTTTCCGCGGCCTTGTCCCGCTGCTTGGCCTCCGACTGGTACTCCATGGTGCGCATGTTGTGCAGGCGGTCGGCGATTTTGATGAGGATCACGCGGATGTCCTTGGCCATGGCCATGAGCATCTTGCGCAGATTTTCCATCTGCTCCTCTTCCTTGCTGGTGTAGACCACCCGGGTCAGCTTTGTGACGCCCTCCACAATGTCCGCTACATCGTCGCCGAATTCCTTGGCGATGTCGGCGTGGGTGACGCTGGTGTCCTCGATGGTGTCATGCAGAATCGCGGCCACAATGGATTCCTCATCCAGGCCGATTTCCGCCACAATCTCCGCCGCGGCCAGAGGATGTGTGATGAAAGGCGTGCCGTCCTTGCGCAGCTGGCCGTCATGGGCCTTTTTTGCGAAGAGATAGGCTGCCCGCACCCGCTCAAGGTCAACGCCGGAGCAGTTTTCTTCAATTTTACTGCACAGCCGCTGAAACTGAGCATCAATGGTGTCGGTCATATCTGCGTTCCTTTCCCGCTCCGCCGTCAGCCGACCTTCACGTCGGAAAGCAGCAGCTGGACGGATTTCCTGTCTCTGAATTCGTTGATCTGGGGCGTGAAGGCCACGTCCGCCGGCCGGCCGGCGGCGACCTCCAGCTCCTCCGGGCTTCTGGAGAAGAAGATGCAGTCAAACTGCTCCCCGTTCTTCCGCAGCCGGAATTTTGTATGCTTGCCGCCGGAAAGCGGCGTGACGCTCATGATTTCCCCGTCCCGGATGCACAGCAGCGGCGCGGGGTTCCCGGCGCCGTAAGGCTCCAGCACGCGGGAGGCCTCCACATTCGGTACGGTCAGAAGGCCGGGCTTGATCACCTCAAAGTCGATGTTCAGGGTCTGCTGGCCTGTGCAGCCGCCCTGCAGGCGCACGGCTCCGGCCAGAGCGCTGCGGAAGGCGGGGATGTTTTCCTCACGGATGTTCAGGCCGGCGGCCATATCGTGTCCGCCGAAGCCGTCCAGACAGTCGGCGCAGGCTTCCAGCGCCGCGTAGATGCTGACGCCCGGCACGCTGCGGCAGCTGCCGCGGCCCACGCCGTCCTTCAGGCAGATCATCACGCAGGGCAGACCGTATTTCTCCGTCAGCCGGGAGGCGACAATGCCGGCCACGCCCTGGTGCCAGCTGCTGCCGGCCAGGACAATGGGCGCGCCGGCCGGCGGGTTTTTGTCCAGCATGGCCACGGCGTCCTCAAACATGGCGCCCTCCAGCTGCTGGCGCTGGCGGTTGTAGGCGCACAGGGTCTGGGCATATTCCGCGGCCTGCGCGGGATCGTCTGTCGTCAGAAGGCCAACGGCGGTGTCGGTGGTCCCCACGCGGCCGGCGGCGTTGAGCCGCGGCGCAATGGAAAACCCGGCGCTGCCCACGTTCAGCTGGCTGAGCTCCGTGCCGGCAGCGGCGCACAGGGCGGCGATTCCCGCCCGGTCGCCCCGGCGCATCACAGCCATGCCCCGGCGCAGGAAAATCCGGTTTTCGCCGGTGACGGGCATCACGTCGGCCACGGTGCCCAGCGCCACCAGATCGCCGTACTGTTCCAGAAGCGCGGCGGGGTCTGTCTGCTCCACCGCGCAGATCACTTTGAAAGCCACGCCCACGCCGGCCAGCTGCTTGAAGGGATACGCGCAGTCCGGCCGCTTGGGATCCACAACGGCCGCCGCGGCTGACGGCAGGCTGCCGCCGCACTCGTGGTGGTCGGTGATGACCATGTCAATGCCGCATGCCGCGGCATACTCCGCCTCCGCCGCGGCAGTCACGCCGCAGTCCACCGTGACGATCAGCGTCACGCCCATTTCCCGGAGCCGGTCAACGCCGCTTCTGCGCACGCCGTAGCCCTCGCGCAGCCGGTCGGGTATGTAAATCTCGCAGGGCAGCTTCCTGCTGCGCAGATAGGTGGCCATCAGGCAGGCGGAGGTGATCCCGTCCACATCATAATCGCCGTACACGGCCACATGCTCCCCGGCCGTGATGGCCCGGGAAATCCGGGCCGCCGCCCGGTCCATGTCCTTCATCAGAAGCGGGGAATACAGCTGTTCCAGCGTGTCCTCCGTCAGGCTGCGGATATCCGCGGGGCTGGAAATGTTCCGGGCAGACAGGATGACCGCCGTCAGCGGATTCATGCCGCTGCGGGTCAGCTGCGCAGCCTGCGCGCGGTCGTACCGTCCGATGTTCCAGTTAAAATGCTTCATCTTTCATTTCTGCTCCAAGCCATGAATGGCTGTCTCCAAACGCCTGCGCCGCGGTTCCCCCGGAGCCGGCGCAGCGGACGCTTATCCATTGTATATGGTATATATATCATCTTATTATAACAGGCCGCGGCGGGATTCACAACACGGCGGCGGAAGATTTTTTGGCATTCACGGGCTTTTTTGCAAAAAGAAAAAGAAAGTTTAAAATATCCCTTGCAATTTTATATCCGGTGTGCTATTATATCTGAGCGCTGTGAAATGCAGCAAACGCGCCTGTAGCTCAGCTGGATAGAGTGCACGGCTACGAACCGTGAGACCGGGGGTTCGAGTCCCTTCAGGCGTACCACGTCGCCGCGGACTGCATGTTGTCCGCGGCGGCGTTTTCTTTTTCAAAGCAAGCGCCGTCGCTCACGCATGCCGCCGCGCCTGCCGGCCGGGCCGGATCCGGCGCATCAAATGTGACAGTTTTTCTGCGCCGCCGCACGGGAGCCATGTCCCGGCGGCGTTTTGTTTTCTGGCGGCCGCTGTCTGCCGATTGGGGGTGCAACAGATGGATACTGCAAAATGGAACTGCCGCGGCACGCAGAGGACCGGGCAGGAACGGAAGAAAGTGTTTGTGATCGGCTGCGGGCGCTGGGGCACGTTTATCGCCTGGTATCTGCGGCAGATCGGTCACTGCGTCACGCTGTACGGGCGCCCGGACTCAAAAAACATGCGGGCGCTGCAGACGGCCGGGCGGAACGAATATCTGACGCTGGACGGGGAAATCGCCCTGACCACCGCGCTGGACGGGATCGGAGACAGCGACGTTGTCATCGTCTCCGTGAATTCCCAGGGTCTGCAGGGGCTGATGGACGAGCTGCGCCCGTGGGGCCTGAAGAATAAAAAGATTGTGCTGTGCATGAAGGGCATTGAAATTTCCACAGGCCGGCGTCTGTCGCAGGTGGTGGAGGAGAGCGCGGACGCGTCCAACAGGACGGCTGTCTGGCTGGGGCCGGGCCATGTGGAGGACTTCTGCCGTGGCATCCCCAACTGCATGGTGATCGACAGCCGGGACCTGTCCCTGAAAAAAGAGCTGGTGGAGTCTTTTTCCAGCGAGCTGATCCGGTTTTATTACGGGACGGATCTGATCGGCAACGAAATCGGCGCGGCGGCCAAAAACGTGATGGGCATCGCAGCCGGCATGCTGGACGGGCTGAACATCGGCGCGCTGAAGGGGCCGCTGATGGCCAGAGGCCCGCGGGAAGTGGCCAGGCTGATCCGGGCCATGGGCGGCAGCGAGCTGACCGCGTACGGCCTGTGCCACCTGGGCGATTACGAGGCCACGCTGTTTTCCCCCCACAGCCACAACCGGATGTTCGGCGAGAGCTTCATCCGCGGCCTGCCCTATGACAAGCTTGCCGAGGGCTGCCACACGGTGAAGGCGATGACTGCGCTGGGTGAAAAATACGGCGTGGAGCTGCCGATCTGCAGCGCGGTTTACAGCATTCTGTACTGCGGGCAGTCGGCCACAGAGGTGCTCAACCGCCTGTTCAGCCGGGAGCTGACGGCGGAATTCTGCTGAACGCCGCGCCGGCAGACGTGCCGGAAAGAATAAACAGAAAACCTCCGCGCGGCCGCGGCCGCGCGGAGGTTTATTATACCTGTCTGTTCTGCGGCGTACCGGACGGCGGTGTGCCGCCGGCGGCGTTTCGCGCGTGCAGGGCGTTCAGCGCAAGCTCGCCCGCAAGTTTGAAAAGCGCGTCCGCCATGACCTGCTCCGGCGGCAGTCCGCCGGCCTGCTGGCCGATTTTCCGGTAGAAGAGATACAGTGCGTCGTCGATATAAAGCGTCGCTTTTTTCATCAGATCCCGCCTTTCTGACTCTTTAAGCGAATTATAACACATCTGTTTGTATAGTCAACCCAAAAGAGGTAATGTTTCGGATGCAGGTCATGTATGCTGAGATTAACCCATTATCGTTGAGGTGATCTCCATGACGATCGGCGACGCAGTCCGGATCCGTATAATTGATTTATGCCGTGACCGCGGGATTACTGTCAACAGACTGAGCACCCTCAGCGGTGTGACGCAGTCAACGCTCCAGAATATCATCAGCGGCAGGAACAGAAGCACAACGGTTTCGACGATTCAAAAGCTGTGCGACGGTCTTGAAATCTCCATTGTTGAGTTTTTTGATGCCGATGTCTTCAAAAATCTTGAGCAGGAACTGAAATAACAGGCTGAAGGCCCTGTCTGGTTCAGACAGGGCCTTTTTGTATATATAATGTATGCGTAAGCGGCTCAGCGGGCACGGAGCTGCCAGAAGGCCACGGCGCTGGCTGCCGCCACATTCAGGGAGTCCACGCCGTGGGACATGGGGATGCACACCGTGTAGTCGCAGCCGGCGATTGTGTGCGGGGCAAGCCCGTCCCCTTCCGTGCCCAGGATGACAGCCAGCTTTTCCTCGGCCGCCAGACGCGGGTCATCAATGCTGACGGCGTTGGCGCTCAGGGCCATGGCCGCCGTTTTGAAGCCCATGGCCTGCAGCCGCTGCAGGCCCGGCTGGGGCCACTGGGCGCTGTCAGTGCCGATGAAGGTCCAGGGAATCTGAAAAACGGTGCCCATGCTGACCCGCACGGACCGGCGGCACAGGGGATCGCAGCAGGAGGGCGTCACCAGCACGGCGTCCATGCCCAGCGCCGCCGCGGAGCGGAAAATGGCGCCCACGTTGGTGGAGTCCACAATGTTTTCAAGGACAGCCACCCGCCGTGCGCCGGCACAGACGGCTTCCACTCCGGGCAGGACCGGCCGCCGCATGGCGCACAGTACGCCGCGGGTCAGCTTGTAGCCGGTGAGTCCGGCCAGAAGCGCCCGGTCGGCCGTGTAGACGGGGATCTCCCCGCAGCGGGCGATGATGCCTGCGGCCGGCCCGTCAATCTGCCGGCGTTCCATCAGAAGCGAGACGGGCGTATAGCCGGCGTCCAGCGCGGCATCAATGACCTTTGGGCTTTCCGCGATGAAAACGCCCTTTTCCGGTTCCAGGCGGCTGCGCAGCTGAGCCTGGGTCAGGCGGGCGTAGACGTCCAGTTCAGGCTGGCTGAGATCGGTGATTTCTGTGATGTTCGGCATTGCGGCGTCCCTCCGGCTGCTCTGCAGCAGATATAAAAGTTTTCTTATTTTACCATAAATTCCCGGAAAACGCACGGCCTGCGCCGGGTCTTCCGCCGCGCAGCCGGTTTTTCAGGACTCCAGCAGGCGGATATAGTGGTTTGCCTCCCGCAGAACGTGGTCGGCAAGCAGCGGCAGAATGATGGAGCGGATCCGGCACGCCTCAATTCCCTCGATGCCTGCGCGCTTGAAGTCGCGGAATTTTTGAGTCAGCGCCAGAGCCGCGCCGTCGGGCGCCGCCTGCGCGCTGGCCGCGGACGCGGTTTCCAGCAGCCGCCGGTAGTCCGCGGCGAAGCCGTCAGCCGTGGTGATGAGCGCGTCCTCGCCTGGGTCGAGCAGTCCCCGGATGAACAGCGCGTGCTCCATCATGATCTGGTTCCAGAACAGCTCGCTGCCCCGCAGATCCGGACTGCAGCCCGGCTCCGCGCTCTCCAGCTGCAGCAGGTGTTCGCGGTAAAGGCGCGCTTCCCGCAGAATGTGCGCAATGAGCAGCGGGTAATTCACGGTGAACATATTGCAGGTGCGGACGTTCCGCAAAAGCCGCTCCTTGAAGGCGATGAGACAATCCACCAGCTGCAGACCGTCCCGGTTCAGCTGCCGGACCTGCCGGGCGAGGGACGGGGAGACCTGCGCTTCCGCCAGCGCGGCGCAGCCCTGCAGCTGCAGGGTGCGGGCGGTCAGACTGCGGTCGATGAACGTGCCTGTAAAATGCTGGGTCATCCGCTCGGCGCAGTCGGTGAATTCCGTGACCGCCTCGCCGGAGTTCAGTACGCAGCTGCGGACGGTGCAGCGGCTCAGCGCAATCGCACGGGAGAGCAGCGCTTCAAATTTCCGCATGAGCTGTTCGCTCTCATTTGCAGCGCCGGCATTGGCCGGCAGAAAGCCCACTTTCAGGAAAAACGCATGTTCCTTCATGATGCGGGCGAAAAACAGGTGCTGTTCCAGGGAATTGACAATATATGTCAGGCTTTTATCCATTTTTCACACGACGCCTCCTCATGATGTCTATGATAGACAGTATATGCACGCGGCGGGCATCGGTTCATCTGCGGCAGGCAAAAAAGCCCCTGAAATCCGGTGATTTCAAAGGCTTTCAATAACAGGACACGGGGCTGCGCGGCTATGCGTTGCCGCCGGCGGGTATTCCGGTCAGCGGTAGATGACTTTGCGCACCAGCTCCACAAGGGCCGTGCAGTCCGGCGCGCCCCCTCCTCAATGTGAACAATGTTCATTATACGCGGCGCCTGTCCGCCCGTCAATTGTTTCCGGCAGGTTTGTCCGGCGGTTTTGCGTGCGAATACGGATGGAAGCCGGGAAAAGCCGGAGAAAAGCCATCGGGAAAAGCCGGAGAAAAGCCATCGGGAAAAGCCGGAGCATCAGCCGGAATTGTCATTTTCTTGCATTTTCCGGCCGCGTGTGCTAATGTGGTTCAAAGCGTTGCCGGCGCTGGAGCCGGCCACGGCGGTATGGCGATACAGAACGGATACTCTGCCGCCGGGCGGAGCATTTCTGCGGCCTGCGCGGCCGGGAAATGCGGGATTTTTGGAAGGCGGTGGTCATATGCCTCTTGAAATCGTTCGCAACGATATCACAAAAATGGCCGTGGACGCCATTGTCAACGCGGCCAATTCATCTCTTCTGGGCGGCGGCGGTGTGGACGGCTGCATCCACCGCGCGGCGGGGCCGGAGCTGCTTAATGCGTGCAGGACGCTGGGCGGCTGCAAGGCCGGCGATGCCAAACTGACAAAGGCATACCGGCTGCCCTGCAAGTATGTGATCCATACGGTTGGCCCGGTGTGGCAGGACGGAAAACACGGCGAGCGGGAAATGCTGGTCTCCTGCTACCGGTCAAGCCTTGCGTTGGCGAAGGAACACAAGTGCGAAACCGTGGCCTTTCCGCTGATTTCATCCGGTATCTTCGGCTATCCCAAGGACCAGGCGCTCCGGGTGGCGGTGGACACCATCGGCGCGTTTTTGCTGGAGAACGACATGACGGTCTACATCGTCATTTTTGACCGGGCCGCCTATCAGATCAGCGGGAAGCTGTTTTCGGACATCGCCGAGTATATCGACGACCACTACGTGGATGAGCATACCGACTCCCGGCAGGAGCGGCTGTACAGACTGCGGCGGCTTGAAATGGAAGAGAGCAGGGTATGCGAGAAGTCCGCAGCGCCATGCGCGCCTATGGCAGCGGGTGCTGTCGGCGGCGGCCTGGATGATCTTCTGAATGATCTGGATTCCGGCTTCTCCGAGACGCTGCTGAAGCTCATTGACCGCACCGGCAAAAAGGACTCCGAGATCTACAAGAAGGCCAATGTAGACCGCAAGCTGTTCTCCAAGATCCGCAACAACCCGGACTATAAGCCCTCCAAGGCAACGGCCATCGCCTTTGCCGTTGCGCTGGAGCTGGATCTGGAAGAGACGAAGGACTTCATCGCCCGCGCCGGGTTCGCCCTGAGCCGCAGCAGCAAATTCGATGTCATCATCGAGTATTTTATCAGACAGAAGAAGTACGATATTTTTGAAATCAACGAGGCGCTGTTTGCCTTTGACCAGAGTTTGTTAGGAGCGTAAAGCTGCATGGGAGACGATCAATGATTTATACTGAATGGACAAAAAAAGCGATGAAACTGTCGTTTGAAGCGCACAAGGATCAGGTGGACAAAAGCGGGCTGCCGTATATTTTCCATCCGTTTCATCTTGCTGAGCAGATGAAAAGCGAAGAAACGGTCATTGTGGCTTTGCTTCATGATGTTGTGGAGGATACGGAATATACGCTGCAGGACATTGCCGGCATGGGTTTTTCTCAACAGGTGCTTGACGCATTGGCCTTGATGACACACGAAAAGGCCGTTCCGTACATGGACTACGTTGAGAGGCTGAAAGAAAACCCGATCGCGAAGACGGTAAAACTTGCGGATCTCCGGCACAACAGTGATTTAAGCCGGCTGGATACCGTGGATGAAAAGACCCTGGCACGGATTGAAAAGTATAAACAGGCGATCGCCAAATTGACCGAATAAAATGTCGCCCATCATGCGACCAAACCCTCCTTCGGATTCGCTACAATCAAAGCGTAATCAAACGAAGGAGGGTTTTCACTATGACAGAGTTGGTTTTCATCCTGGACCGGAGCGGCTCCATGAGCGGACTGGAGAAGGACACCATCGGCGGCTTCAACTCCATGATCGAAAAGCAGAAGAAGGAAGCGGGCGAGGCGCTGGTCTCCACGGTGCTGTTTGACAACGAGAGCGTGGTCATCCATGACCGCCTGCCGCTGGACAAAGTGCCCCGCATGACCGAAAAAGAGTATTTCACTCGCGGCTGTACCGCTCTGCTGGACGCCGTCGGCGGCGCCATCCACCACATCGGCAACGTCCACAAGTACGCCCGGAAGGAGGATGTGCCGGAGAAGACGATGTTCATCATCACCACCGATGGCTATGAAAACGCCAGCAGGCGCTATGACTACGAAAAGGTGCGCAAGATGATCGGGCGGCAGAAGGAAAAGTACGGCTGGGAGTTTCTGTTCCTGGGCGCCAACATCGATGCCGCGGCGGAGGCCGGGCGCTTCGGCATCAGCGCCGACCGCGCGGTGAACTACAAATGCGACGAAGCCGGTACTGCGCTGAACTATGAGGTCATCAGCGAGGCGGTGTGCGCTGTGCGCACGTCAAAACCCCTCGGCGCCGACTGGAAAAAGCGCATCGACGAGGATGTTCAGAGACGCGGGAAATGAACATGGGGCGGTCCTGCTTTTCCGCTCCGCCGATGAACGGACGCGCAGCTTCCGTATCCCCCCAAAAATCATTGCTGTTCCGCCTGCGTCTGAACACATGGCGTGACCCGCAGGACGGACGGCCTTTGAAAAAAGCAAACCGGGCATTTCATATTCGGGAAAAAACTGCTATATTTGTACTGTAAATGGGACAGGGTTTTGATTAGTATGAAAGCAACAGGCATCACCGTATGCCGACACAGAAAGGACTGCAAGCGTATGGCCCGTTCTTCTTATCAGAAACTCAAACCGCTCTACATCATGAACTATCTTCTGCAGAACACCGACGCGGATCATCCCGTTACCGTCAGCCAGATCATCGGCTATCTGGATTCCCAGGGCATCTCCGCCGAGAGAAAGAGCATTTACAGCGACATTGAAGCCCTGCAGTATTTCGGGCTGGACATTGTGCAGGCGGGCTCCGGCCGCTCCTGCGGATATTATGTCGACCACCGGAATTTCGAGCTTCCGGAGCTGAAGCTGCTGGTGGACAGCGTCCAGTCCTCCAAATTCATCACCCATAAGAAAACGGCCTCGCTGATCCGGAAAATCGAGACGCTGGCCAGCATCCATGAAGCCCAGCTTCTGAATCGCCAGGTGTTCGTGAAAAACCGGATCAAGACCATGAACGAGTCCATCTACTACAACGTGGACGAGATTCACAACGGCATATCCAGAAACAAAAAGCTCCGCTTTCTTTATTTTGAGTACAACGTTCAGAAGGAGCGCCAGTACCGCAGAAACGGGGAATATTACGTGGTCAGCCCCTTCGCCCTGACCTGGGACGACGAAAATTACTACATGGTTGCCTACGACTCGGCCGCCGCCATGATCAAGCACTACCGGGTGGATAAAATGGAGAAGATCTCCATTCTGGAAGAGGAGGATCGGGACGGCCAGGAGGCATACCAGGCGCTGGACATGGCGATCTATGCCCGGAAAACCTTCGGAATGTTCACCGGACAGGAGGAAAGCGTGGTTCTCCGGCTTGAAAACCACCTGGTCGGCGCCGTTCTGGACCGGCTGGGGCGGGATGTCTTCATCGTCCCGGATGGGCCGGACCACTTCACCGTCCGGATGGATGTGGTCGTCAGTCCGCAGTTTTTTGCTTGGGTGTCCGGCTTCGGTTCCAGCGCGCAGATCATCGGACCGCAGGACGTTGTCGCCAAAATGCAGGAGCATATCCGGTCGGTTGCGGCGCTGTACTGAATCAGCGGCGGACAAGAGCACGCGCATGCGCTTTGCATCGGACGGGAGAGAGACCGGCAGCATTCTCCCGGGATCATCAAAGGCAGCGGTCCTTCGCCCCGCGGGGCGGAGGACCGCTGCCTTTTTTAACCGCGTATGCTGATCTGGCAGCCGGGCCGCCTGAAAATGAATGCGGGGCGGCCGGCGCGGAAACCGCGTCAGGCCGCTATTTCGCGTACAGGCGGTAGCCGTCGCCGGTGCCGGCTTTCAGAACGGACAGAAAATAGCCGTCGGAGTCAGCCGGCACGTTGTAGACGAAAACGCCGCTTTTGGCGATGCTGGGCGCGAGATCCGTATAGCAGAATGTCTCGTCATAGTACCAGAGGGCGTTGGTGTACGGGTTGTAGCTTCTGCCCTGGCTGTCCGTCAGAACAAGGTCATTGTTGAAGTTTATGCTTTCATTGGTGATGTTTTCGGCGACAACGGAAAAGACAACAAACTTCGTGCCCTCCTGCGCCGGCTCCGGGTCAAAGTATTCCGCAGTCAGCTCGCTTTTTTCCTCGCACCCGGTGATGCGGATTCTGAGCGTGGCAAGTTCTGCGTCCTGGCCGGGCGGCACATCATGCCAGACCGTGACTTCGGGTTCTTCTTCGCTGTCCTCCTCTTCAAAAGCCTGGCCGAACCCCTCCAGGGCGCCGGCGACGCAGCTGGTCAGAATTTCGGTGATTGCTTCTTCTGCCTCGTCCGTGAAGGATGCGATTTTCCAGTCGCCGTTTACTTTGACGCAGTTGAATGTCACGTCTGCAGAGGCGGTGCCGGTCTCCACAGACTCCGCCTTTTCCATAAAGATGCTGCCGAACAGCTCTTCCATCTGGGCGTCATCGGCGCCGCTGAAGGCAAGGGCAAAGGCCTGCGTGATGTATTCACCCAGCGCGGCGGACATGACCGGGCCTGCGTCCACATAGGTGAACGAGACGGACACTTCGGCCCGATCTCCGTCTGTTTCCGACTCCGTGATCCTGTAGGTCATCTCGGAGGCGCATTCCTTCAGATAGTCCATGATCTGCGCGGAAGAGAGGATTCCCTCCGCCTGCGCGTCGTCATAGGGATCTTCCAGGTCTGTTGAGCCGTTTTCCATGCAGGCGGCGGCTTTCTCAAGGTCAAAGGCCTGAATGGCGCCGCAGAAGGCGGTCACAACGGTTTCCGGCTTGCTGCCGGCGCATCCGGCCAGAGACAGCGCAAGGAGCAATGCAAGGACAAGCGACAAAACTTTTTTCATTTCCGGATCATCCTTTCCATATTTCCGGGGCATTCCCAGCCCCGTATCTGTCCGGATTGTACAGCAGCGTCTGTCCGATAGAACGGACAAACGCTGTCATTTCCGTCCCGCTTTAATCCAGAATCAACCAGTGGTTCAGGACTCTGCGGTATTGATTCCCCTTCAACGGAAGCGAACGTTCCCGCCGGCAGCGTTTGCCGGTGAGACGTTTGAGGAGTTTCTTTTTTTTGGCTGCTGCGCGGGTATTTAATATAGTATCCTGAATGGAGCAGGGGCGGACCGCCAAAACCCCGGTCGACATAGGGCGCCCCGGGAATATACCGCCTGGAAACAGCGCGCGCAAGCGCGTCATTTTTCCTGGCTTGCATTTCCCGCCGGTATGCAGCACCGGTATGTCTTCTGGGGAATGGCGGGAGCAGCTCAATCCGCAAGGCCTCGGTCTGCTCGAGCTGCGCGTTTAACCCGGTTTCTGTCATAGGCTTTCCCGTTCGGCACGGTGCGGGTCACCGGCGAGATGCCGTACCAGCTGCCGCGCTGCCTGGCATGATGTTCTCTTTGCGCTTTCTTGCTCTGCTTTTTCAGGGGTACGGGCTGTCTCATTGTGAATAACACCTCCGGTGTTTACAAAACGTAAAAGGCACTTGCCTTTTTCTGTTTCTTCAGGTATTCTGAAATACTCCCTACGGGGAAATCTTACTGATGGAGGCGATTGCCATGAACGAGAAGGTCTTCCCGGTCATCGATCCCGTTGCCACCGGAAGGAACATTGTCCGCCTGCGAACAGAGCGTGGGTTATCCGTCCGTGACCTCCAGTCCTATTTCGGATTTGAGGAGCCGCAGGCCATTTACAAGTGGCAGCAGGGAAAGAGCCTTCCTGCCGTTGACAACCTGTATGCTCTCGGGGCGCTGCTTGAGGTGCCGATGGATGAGATCCTGGTTCCGGCGGGGCCGGAATTGAAGATAACCGCAAATGAGCAGCAGGCAGAAGCCTGCTGCTCACCTCTTTTGCAGGGGAGATTGGGGGCAGCTGCGGTTTGTTCCGGAAACGGGATGCTTCCTTCAGGTTCATCCCTGTCGCTTCTTTTCTGTTGATCGTGCCATTATCATAATCCCCGGAGCAGGAATTGTCATTGAACTGCCGGTTGAATCTCCGGACTCTGTCTGCTATCCTTGCAACCGGTCGGCGGGCGCATGCGCCGGACATGTCCGTTTTACAGGCCGGCTGCTTTACACGCGGCGGGATCCTGCCTGCTTCCGATCGTCCTTTCGCAGAGTTCGTCGTCATGCCGCCGGATGTACGCCATGCAGTCGAGCATGGAGAGAAATATGCGCGGCTGCCTGTGATAAGAGCTGGCCTGCGGCGTCATGACGAGGTTGATGTGATAGATGACATAAGGCTTTGCGGTTGTATCGATCTTCCATTTGCCGACAGGCGTCGAAAAGCTGAATTCTCCGTTTTCAAAGGCGCTGGGATAGTGATACTGCCGGCAAAGCGCCTGGAGGTCTTTTACGGATTCGTCGCTCCGTTCGCGGCTTGTGATCGGCAAGGGACAAACAATGTCCATTTTTGCCGTCGGTTTGCAGTATTTGCAGGGCGTGTGACCGGCCTTCACAGCGTCCCGGTACCGGGAGAAACCTTCCAGATTCGTGAGACCCTGGAGTTTTCTGCAGCTGCGGGTATGAAAATTGGTATAGCCGGCAGCTGCCCAGAAGGCGAAACGCGGCTGCGTAAGGGTATAGAAATCGTCACGTTCCGTCTTCGACTCAAACGCATTGTGTCCCCGGGCATACCGCTCATTCTGTGCCTTGCGGAAACGGGCAAGGGCTTTTTGTTCGGCCGCTGTTACACTTCGGGAGACCACTTCTGGGAGCAGGACCTTGCCGGATTTATGAACCGGACTGTACCAGTGTCCGGCCGCCGGATTGCATACCCTGCACGGGCGGCGGCCTGTTTTTTCACATGTGCTGTAATAGTGCGAGCCCCTGATTACACTCGCTGTGCTGAGAACCAGCCCGCAGTCACGGCGGTGGAATACACCGGAACTCTCCGCATAGACAAAACGGTACTGAGACCGGTTGATGATCTCCATGTTTTGCTCCCGCCTGCTTTTCGGCTGGTCATTGCGCATGCAGTCTGGACACGGTTTTGGCGTATCGTGGAACATATACTCCGGACCGGGCTGCCCGGTCAATGGCACGCCCGGCGGGAGCCCGCCGCAGTCCCTTGCATGGGAGACCGCGTTGCAGACGCCGGATTGATACGGGAAATAGGCCTTGTCCGCCATGAAGGGCAGCTGCACGCTTCCTGTATCCGGAACTGCCGGCGGCGCGCCGCCCAGCAGCGACGCAGGGTATCGCATGCAGGCAAGAGCCTTCCGGATCGCCCGGACATCGTTTTCCGCCTGGTGCTTGGGTCCGCTCGCCTGATTACCCATCGCTTTGCAGATCTGATAGGCATCTTTTCGCTCTGTGAGAAACGGAAAGACATAGTCGCTCAGAACAATAATTCTCTGCGGCACTTTCTCCTTGAGAATCAGGTTAAATGACGATTTAAGGATGTTGACAGAGTCCCGTTCCCAGAAGCAGATTGTGTCATCGTCACGGAGCCATGCTTTCAAATCAGTCAGCGCCTGGAAGATCCCGCGGGCAAAGAGAAAATCCGACGGCTGCCCGCCGGTATATGCCATATGGCTCCAGATATGGAAAGTTTTGTCCCTGGGCCTGATTCTGACATAGAACCGTTCAGCCGCATTCCAGGCATCGTCCACGCGCAGCGCTGCGGCCTGTGTTGGTGAGAAGTGGTGTATGTGATTGGTTACCCACTCAATGTCCATCAGAACAAACATAAAAAAGCCCCTTCCTGTCTGGATTTCAACAGCAGGATAATCCTGAATATGTACCATAGAACGGACATTTAAAAGAACGCTGCCTGCTGTGTATCCCGCGCCGCAGCCGGAGCTGCCTGTGCGGTCAAAAAAGTCCCGCTGAAGCTTTGCTTCAGCGGGACTCAGGTATTTTATGCAGTTCGATGGCAATGCAGACGGCAGAGCCAGCCGCGCCCGGCATTCCCTGTCCGGATATACCGGAGGCTGCGCCGGCGTCCGGAGCGCGCACTGGTTCAGAGGTTCAGGAAATCCCTGCGGTACTTTACGCCGAGAAATTCAGCAAGCTCTGCCAGCTGGCCGTCATTGATGGTGTTGATTCTGGGCAGGTGGGCGGTGAGCATATAGATCTGAGCCGCCTTCTCCACGGTCTCGATCAGACCGAAGGTTTCATCCATGGTTTTTCCGGCGCCGTAGATGCCGTGCATGCCCCAGACCACCAGCCGGAAATCCTTCATTTTTTCCGCGGTGGCTTCCCCGATGGAATTGGTGCCGCAGAGCATCCAGGGCAGCACGCCGATGCCGTCGGGAAACACCATGATGCACTCGGTGCACATCTCCCAGAGCGTATGGGTGAACGTTTTCTCATCCAGCTCGTGGACATGGCTCATGGCCAGAGTGCAGGTGGGGTGGCAGTGCATGATCACCCGGTTGGCGGGGTCAGCGGAAAGCCGCGCCATATGGCTCATCAGGTGAGTCGGGAATTCAGAGGTGAGATTCCCGCCGTCCCTGTAACCCCACAGCAGTCCGGCGGACTTCCCGTCGGAAGCGATGCGGACAATGCCCAGATTGGTCTCGGGATCGGCATCCACGTTCTTGAAATACTTGCCGGCACCTGTGACAATGAACATCCGGCCGGCGATGGGCGCGGCGTCAAACCCCAGGGGAATGGTGCGGATGACTTTGTTCAGATCCAGGTATTCTCCTGCCTCGGCCTCGTCCAGCAGGCAGCTGATGTTGCCGCCGTTGCGCTCGTCCCAGCCCAGCCGGTACATATTTGCAGTGGTTTTCCGCATTTCCTTCACAAAGGGAGCGGTAAAAATGTCCTTCATGATCGAAACCTCTTTTGAATGCCGGGCAGTTTCCTGTCCGGCCCGGAGCAATTACATCAGCTTGCGGATCAGGCCCTTGATATCTTCCACGGAAGCGGCCTTGGGGTTGCCGGGGGCGCAGGCGTCGGCAGCAGCGGACTGGGCCAGGAACTCCAGATCCTCCTCTTTGATGGCGGGCAGCTTGGTGGGAATGCCCACATCCACGCTCAGCTGGCGGACGGCGTCAACCGCGGCCTTGCGGTAGGTTTCCTGATCCATGCCGGAGGTGTCCACGCCCATGGCCTCGG
>JAEDDG010000018.1 GCA_016293865.1 Oscillospiraceae bacterium
GACGCTGGCGGTTTTCCCGCCGGACAGGCCGTTTGACCACCAGGCGTGTGTGGATTACTATTACGCGCACATCTGGGAGTACGCAGTCCCGTTTCCCGAGCAGCTGGAGATTGTCCGGAAGATGCGGACAATGGGCGTAAAAAATGCCATTGTGACCAATTGCCTGCGCTGCGACGCGCAGAGGCGCAAAATTGAACATCTCGGCATTGCGCCGCTGTTTGACGTCATTCTTCTGTCCGGCGAGTGCGGCTTTCATAAACCGGACCGGCGGATTTATGATCTCTGTGCACAGAAGCTTGGCGTTGAAAACAGCGCCTGCCTCTTTGTCGGCGACAGTTCGGCTACGGATATTCCGGGCGCCGTCAATGCCGGTATGTCCTCGGTCTGGCTGAATCCCTGGGGAGACGCGGATATTTTTGCGGATGAACCGTCGGTGACAAAAGTCAGCGCCGTCGGCGAATACTTTGCACTCTGATGTACGCTGACAGTTTACACCCAAAAACGCGTATTGAAAAGCCGCCGCCTGGAAATTCTCCGGACGGCGGCTTTTTCCGAACTGTCAGATTGCGTCAAACAGAGCGATGGGCTCAATGTTGATGCGGGCTTTCAGCTCCTGCAGGTCGGCTTTCAAAGCAGCCTTTACGTCGCTGGAGAACCAGCGCATGGGTCTGGGATTCACGCCGGCGTTGACGCCCATGAACTCCAGGCAGGCGCGCATACCGGCTGAGAAGTCCTTGTATTTGAACAGGACCTCAAGAATGGCGTTGGCTGCGAGCATGTCTTTCTGTGCGGTGCGGATTTCGCCGGCCCACATCTCGTCAACGGCGCGCTTGTACAGGTCAGGGAGAATGTTGTAGCTGCCGCCGATGATTCCGTCGGCGCCGCACAGAAGGCCGGAAAGGAACTGCTCGTCACGGCCGGAATAGACCAGGAAATCCTTGCCCATGTGTTCCTTGATGCGGCCCATCATGTAATGATCCGGACCGGTGTACTTGACGCCCTTGACATTGGGAATGGTGGCGAGACGCTGGAACATCTCAACAGAGGGCGTATATTTATCTGTCATTGCATAAACCAGAAGCGGCAGGCTGCTGGCTTCTGCAATCTCGGAGTAATAGCTGTACATCTCTTCGGGATCCAGATGATAGTAGTAACTGGGGACGGCGGAAACGCCGGTGCATCCGCATTCTTCTGCGTGTTTGGCCATCTTGGCCGTGATGTCCGGGGAGACGAAGGCGATATGCGCTACAACGGGGACGCGGCCATCCACGATGTTCACCATGGATTCCACAACCTCCATGCGTTCCTTGCTTTCCATGTACGGGCCGTGGCCGTTGCTGCCGGTGAGGTAGAAGCCGCCGGAGCCCTGAGCGATCATCCAGTCAATCATTTCCTTGGCTGCTGCGGGATCGTAGCTGCCGTCTTCCTTAAACGGAGTCATAATTGCGGGAATAACGCCTTTAAAATCATAAAGAGAAAATGCCATGAGAATCCGTCCTTTCATTCTTTCTGATGGCTTTATTATACTGCAATAATTCTGTAATAAAAGCTGAATATTGCCAATTAATTGTAAAATCTTGCTTTTGCTGCCCTATACTGATATAATTTTGATGCACTGATGCGCGAACGTTCTGCGCATCGGACGGGAGGCTGAAATGTACGAAGCAATCAAAGAGCTGCGGTACCATCAGACCGGCAGCGACCCGCTGAGCGGCATCCGCCATGCGTCCGGCGATTACTGCAATATTCTGCAGGTGGTGGAAGGAAACGGAAGCATGGTCATGAATAACCGTCTGTTTCCGCTGGCGTCTGGCAATATTTTTCTGATCAATGCCGGATGCGTGCACAGCACCAGTCCTAAATATGCCGACCGGTATACACGCAACAAAATCATCATCGGAAAGCACTGCCTGCGGGAACTGCTGGCTGCCAACGGCGCGGAAGATCTGTTCGCCGCCTTTTTTGAAAAGGATCTGGGGGGATGCTATACACTGCCCGGTACAGCAGCAGTGGAGATTGACCGCATGTTTGCCGAAATGGCGGCGGACAGCGCCGGCGGAAGATACAGCGAGCTGCTGCTGCGCGCGAATGTCATGAAAATCCTGTATATGATTGCAGCGAGAGCCGGAAAGGGCGTCGGACAGACCAATGAAAAAGTATCCGGCGTACTGTTTTATATTGATCGGAATTTCACATCCCCGCTGACGCTTGATACGATTTCCGATGATACGCACATCAGCAAGTATTACCTCAGCCGTCTGTTCCGGGCGTATACCGGGATGTCTGTGGTGGAATACATCACAGAGCGCCGGATTTCCCTGGCCCGCGAGCTTCTGGCCAACACAGACAGCTCAGTAGCGGATATTGCAGGAGAGGCGGGATTTGACTCCATCTCCTATTTCTGCCACACTTTCCGGCGCTATGAAGGCCTGTCGCCCCTTGTGTTCAGGAAAAAAAGCCGGGAGACACAGCGTGCTGCGGCAGACGGCTGATGAACATTCAGATGATGATTTTACAATTTATTCACCCTTGCGCGCCTGTATATACTATAATATTAGCAATGATTGAATATTTAATGGGGAGGGAAATCTTATGCAGCGTAAAGTGCTTGTCATTGAGGACGATGCCAATATTGCGGAGCTCCTGCGCCTGTATCTGGAAAAGGACGGCTTTGAAGTTTCGATTGCGGTTGACGGCGGCAAAGGAGTTTCCGAATTTGAGCGGTTTAACCCGGACCTGGTTCTGCTGGATATTATGCTGCCGGTCATGGACGGCTGGAGCGTTTGCCGTGAGATTCGCAGTACCTCCAAAACGCCGATTATCATGCTGACCGCCAAAGGCGAGACGCTGGACAAAGTTTCCGGCCTGGAGATGGGCGCGGATGATTATGTGGTCAAGCCTTTTGATGTAAAGGAACTGATTGCCCGGATTCATGCGGTCATGCGGCGCTATGGGATGGAGGAAAACCAGAAGGAAAAGAAGCTTGTTTTTGACAAGCTTGTTATTGATATGGTTTCCTTTGAACTGATCGTGGATGGCAAAAAGGTGGACACACCGCCAAAAGAGATGGAGCTTCTGTATCATCTGGCGTCTTCGCCCAACCGCGTCTATACCAGAAACCAGCTTCTGGATGAGGTCTGGGGATTTGATTATTTCGGCGATTCCAGAACGGTGGACGTGCATGTCAAGCGTCTGCGCGAAAAGCTGGAAAATGTCAGTGACCAGTGGGCGCTGAAGACGGTCTGGGGCGTCGGATACAAATTTGAAGTGAATGAGAACTGATGCGGCATGAGTAGAACAAAAACGGTGTATGCCCGCAACCTGTTCACAACGCTTGGAATTCTGCTGCTGAGTTTTATTCTTCTCGGTGTGTCATTTGCGTCCATTACCTACAATACCACGCTTCAGACTGAGCGGATCAATATGGTTGGCACGGCCAATGAAGCGTCGCATGTTATGGTTGCAACGGAGAAGGCCTGGGGCGTGGAAAGCCTGTGGATGCGCATGTACCTGTCCAGCCTGTCCGAAGCTTCCGGATACCGGATCCTGATCAGCGATGCGGAAGGCACGGTGGTTTCCTGCTCTGACAGTGAGCTGAACTGCCGGCATATCGGCCGGTATATCGGGCGGGATGTTCTGGGATTGGTTACGGAGAACGGAAAATTTTTCCCGAGAACGGATTTGTCCGGCGTTTACGGTGAATCCTGCTTCGTTGTGGGCTTAAAAATCACTCAGATTGACGCGGATAACCCGTACTATATTTTTGTCTCCAGCACGCGGGATGTAATGGTCGGCGGCTGGCGGCAGTTTTCCTGGACGTTTATTGCCATCGCGGTTACGGTGATGTTTGTGGCCACAGTTGCCACGCTGTACACGACAAAGAAGCTGACTAGGCCGCTGGATGAGATGGCAAAGGCGGCCCACCGGTTCGCAAAGGGCGATTTTTCCGTGCGCGTCGATGAACGCGGGGATACAGATGAAATCGGACAGCTTGCAGATGCGTTCAATGTGATGGCGGATTCGCTGGAGCGGGCGGAGAAAGAGCGCCGGGAACTGATCGCAAACGTCTCCCATGAGCTGAAAACGCCCATGACCACAATCACCGGCTTTGCGGACGGCATTCTGGACGGGACGATTCCGCGCGACCGGCAGGACAGCTATCTGCGTACAATTTCTTCTGAGGCCAAGCGCCTGTCCCGGCTGGTGCGCGGCATGCTGGACATCTCACAGCTCCAGAGCGCAGACACAACAAAAGTGCGCAGCGGCTCCTTTGACGCGGCGGAGGTTGTCCGGGTGACGCTGCTGAGCCTGGAAAAGAAAATTACCGACAGAAAGCTGGATGTGGATCTGCACCTGCCGGAGGAGAACATTGTCGTGCGCGGCGATCAGGATGCCATTATGCAGGTGATGTACAACCTGATCGAAAATGCGGCAAAGTTTGCAGATGAAGGCACCTGTCTCGTAATCGAGCTGTGGAAGCAGGGACCGAAAGCTTATTTCTCTGTGGAAGATACGGGACAGACCATTCCGCGGGAGGAACTGCCGCTGGTGTTCGATCGTTTCCACAAAACGGACAAATCCCGCAGCATGGATCGCGACGGCGTGGGGCTTGGACTTTATATCGTCAAAACGATCATTGACAGCCACAATGAGGATGTTTTTGTGACCAGTGAGGACGGAAAAACAAAATTCAGTTTTTCCATGACGATTAAAAATTAACGGAATGTACAAAAAACATTCACAATTCCGGCAGCGCCATGCTTTATAATACGTTTACAGGTGGATGTACATGTCCATTTTTCCTCACAACCGGACCTGAATCAGAAGACCCCCGTACAGTCTGTACGGGGGTCTTCTGATTTTTGATTATTCAATTTCAAGGCCGGTCAGATACCGGCGGATCATGTCAAAGGCGTGATGCACGGCCATGGTGCGACCCCTCTGGCGGTCGGTTCCGAGATGGACGCCGCGGCAGTATATGGTTCCTTCGGCATCCAGCGCAATGAAAACGGTGCCAACAGGCGTATCCGAGCCGTCGCCGTCCGGCCCCACAAGGCCGGTGATGCCGATGCCCAGATCACTGCCGAAAGTTCTGCGTGCGCCTGATGCCATTTCGCGCGCGACTTCTGCCGAGACGGCGCCGTGCGCAGCCAGTGTTGCGGGGCTGACGCCCACCAGGGCTGTTTTGGCGCCGGAGGCGTAGGTAACGGCACTGCCGAGAAAGACGGAAGACGCGCCGGGAATATCTGTAATGCGCTTGGCCAGCAGTCCGCCGGTGCAGCTTTCAGCCGCCGCCAGCGTTTTTCCGGCTTTTTTCAGAAGGCCGTATGCGGTGTTTTCCAGGGAATCCGTATCCACGCCGTAAATCAGACTGCCGAGGATTCCACGCACTTCTTCAATGACCGGGCGGCACAGAGCTTCCGCTTCGTCAGCGGAGGCGGCCTTTGCCGTGACGCGCAGGCGGACCTCGCCGTCCTTGGCGTAGGGTGCCAGCGTGGGATTCTGCAGTTCAAGCATCCGGCTGCGCAGCCGGTCCTCAACGGAGGATTCGCCCATGCCGAAAATATGCAGGTTGTGGGAGATGATCTCGTCGCCGGAAAGCTTCTGCAGGTAGGGCATGGCGCTGAGCCGGAACATGGTCATGCATTCCCGCGGCGGACCGGGCAGCATCAGAACATGGACGCCCTGCGCTTCAAAAGCGCAGCCGGGAGCGGTGCCGCAGGTGTTGTGGAAGACTGTGCAGCCCTCCGGCAGATAAACCTGCTGGTAATTATTCTGCGTGATGGGCCGGTTGGCGTGCAGGCGGGTTTTGAAATACTGGCGCATGGTTTCCGCTTCCTGCTCATCGTAAATCAGCTTCAGCCCGAACGCCTCGGCCAGCGTCTGCTTGGTCAGGTCGTCGCATGTGGGGCCGAGGCCGCCGGTGGTAATGATGATGTCCGCACGTTTTTTGGCGATGGCCACCACATCCTTCAGGCGCTCCGGATTGTCGCCGACCACTGTATGATAGAACACATTGATGCCCAGCTCTGACAGCATAATGGAAATGTCCCTGGCGTCTGTGTTTGTGATGTTGCCCAACAGCAGTTCCGTCCCGACGGAAATGATTTCTGCAGAATGTTTCATCGCTCGATTTTCACCCTTTCGATGTTCTCAAACGCCTCGCGCACCAGCGCATCCACATCCAGGACGGATTCTGCCGCCTCCACATCCTGCAGCTTCGGCCGGGTGCGGGGGTGCCGCGGGGTGAATACGGTGCAGCAGTCCTCATATGGCAGAATAGAGGTGTCGAATGTGCCGATTTTCCGTGCGGCAACGATGATGTCGTTTTTGTCCAGACAGATCAGCGGCCGGAGAATCGGCACGGAGACGCATGCTTCCGTGACGGCCATGGCTTCCATGGTCTGGCTGGCAACCTGGCCCAGGTTTTCGCCGGTGATCATGGCGGCACAGCGGTTGTCCAGAGCAATTTTTTCTGCAATGCGCATCATAAACCGGCGCATGATGACCGTAAAATACTCTTCCGGACATTTGTCATGGATTTCCTCCTGGATATGCGTAAACGGAACAATCTGCAGCGTCATGCGGCCGCAGTAATCTACCAGAATTCTGGCCAGTTCAATCACTTTTTCCTTCGCCTGCTCAGAGGTGTAGGGGAAGGAGAAGAAATGGACGGGAATCACGCTGACACCGCGCTTGGCCGCCATATAGGTTGAAACAGGGCTGTCAATTCCGCCGGAGAGGAGGGAGACAACGCTGCCGTTTGCGCCCAGCGGCATGCCGCCGGCGCCGGGAACCGGCGTGCCGTGGACATAGGCCGCGAAATCACGGACTTCCACCGTCACAGTCAGCGCGGGATTGTGTACGTCCACCTTTGTGTCCGGGAAAGCGTCGGCAAGAAGGCCGCCTACATACTGCGACAGCTGGATGCTGGTCATGGGGAAGGCCTTGTCCGAGCGTTTGGATTCCACTTTAAAAGTAGGCGCGGCGCGCATAGCGTCGCCCAGATAGCTCTTGGCTGTCTCGAAAATGGCGTCCTTGTCCTTTGCGCAGGCAGCGGCCCGGGAAACAGACACTATGCCAAAAATTTTCTGCACGGCCTCAAATGCGCCGTCCATGTCGCAGCTGTCGTCCTTCGGCTCCACATAAACGGTGGACTGGGTGGTGTAAATGTTGAATTTGCCGAAGCGCTCCAGCCGGCGGCGGACGTTGCCGCAAAGACGCATTTCAAAGCTCTTGCGGTTGAGACCTTTCAGGACCATTTCGCCCTGTTTGAGAAGAATGATGTCGTTCATATTTTACTCCAGATCAGTTATTTTGCCTGGGAAAAGTCATACGTGCGGTACTGCACAGCCTCTGCAATATGCGCGGGCGCCAGTGCGCCGCCGCCGTCCAGGTCGGCTATGGTGCGTGCAACGCGCAGGATCCTGTCATAGGAGCGCGCGGTCAGCTGCATCCGGTCAAAGGCGGCATGCATCAGCGATTCGCAGGCGCTGTCCAGCGCACAGAATTCAGCCAGCTGGCGGGGGCCCATGTGCGCGTTGCAGAGACCGGCGTTTCCGAAACGCCGGTGCTGGATCTGCCGCGCTGCGTCCACACGGGCCTTGATGGCTGAGGAGGGTTCGCCGTCTCCGCGGCGGCTGAGTTCGTCAAAATCCAGTGCCGGCACCTCAACGATCAGGTCAATGCGGTCAAGCAGCGGACCGGAGATGCGGCCCTGGTAACTGGCCACTGACTGCGGCGTACATCTGCACCGGCCGGAGGGATGTCCGTACCAGCCGCATCTGCACGGGTTCATGGCGCACACAAGCATAAACTGCGCCGGGTAAGAGACTGTACCCGCCACTCTGGAAATGGAAATGATGCCGTCTTCCAGAGGCTGGCGCAGCGCCTCCAGCGTGTCCCGTGAAAATTCCGGCAGCTCGTCCAGAAACAGAACGCCGTTGTGCGCAAGACTGATTTCACCCGGATGGGGGATGGCGGATCCGCCGGACATGGCCACGGCAGACACCGTATGGTGCGGTGAGCGGAACGGACGGCTGGTAATCAGCGGCTGACCGCTGTCGGTCAGACCGGCGATGGAGTGAATTTCCGTGGTAACCAGCGCTTCATCGCGCGTCATGTCCGGAAGAATGGAGGGCAGACGTTTGGCAAGCATACTTTTTCCTGCGCCGGGCGGACCCACAAGCAGAATGTTGTGGCCGCCTGCGGCTGCAACCTCCAGCGCGCGCTTGACGTTTTCCTGGCCTTTGACTTCGGAAAAATCGGCCAGGGGGCGGGAGAGCGTGCTGATTTCCGGCGGCAGACTGCGCGTCAGCTTCTGCGATCCGTCCAGATGCTGCAGAAGATCCTGAATTTTCGAAACCGGATAGACGGCGACGTTTTCGGCAAAGCTCGCCTCAGCCGCGTTTTCTGCGGGGACAAAAAGCGTTTTGATCCCGCATTTTTCTGCCTGCAGAGCCATGGACAGCATTCCGCGCACCGGCCGGACCTCGCCGTTCAGGGACAGTTCGCCCACAAGGGCGCAGCTGTCCGGAATGGGACTGATTGCACCGGAAGCCGCCAGTATGCCTGCGAAGATCGGCAGGTCATAGATGGTGCCGATTTTTTTCTGGTCTGCAGGCGCCAGGTTGACTGTGATCCGGCTGACCGGAAATTTCATGCCGCAGTTTTTGACTGCGGCGCGCACCCGTTCCCGTGCCTCGCGAACGGCTGTGTCCGGCAGACCGACGATTTCAAAAGCGGGCAGTCCGCCGGACAGACTGCATTCCACCGTGACCTCATAACCGTGTATGCCGGATATGCCCAGTGAACGTACTTTTTGAAACACAGGTCAGACCTCCTGCTGAAAAAATTGAACAGGGAAGACGACAGGCACCTGCGCGACGGCCGAACCGGCGCCGCTGCAGTCAGATTTTTTAAAATTATAGCATTGTTTGCCTGCCTTTTCAATCATTGGCGCTGAAATACAGAAAAGAATGGATGCAGACCACAGGATATTGATGAAAATGAAGGAAAACAGTATTTACAGACCGATTCTTTCGTGCTAAAATACATTGTTGATGATTGGCTTATTTTGAGGTCCGTCACGCTTATTTTTGTTAATTTATTACAGAAGGAGATAGAAACATGGCAAGAAAACTTAAAACCATGGACGGCAACAACGCTGCTGCATATGTGTCTTATGCATTCACCGAAGTTGCAGGTATCTACCCGATTACCCCGTCCAGCCCGATGGCAGACTATGTTGACCAGTGGTCGGCTCAGGGTAAGAAGAACATCTTCGGCACCAGAGTCAAGGTCATTGAGATGCAGTCTGAGGCCGGCGCTGCTGGTACGGTGCATGGTTCTCTGAACGCTGGTGCGCTGACCACCACTTACACCGCGTCCCAGGGCCTACTGCTGATGATCCCCAACATGTACAAGATCGCCGGCGAGCTGCTGCCCGGCGTGTTCCATGTGTCTGCCAGAACGGTTGCATCCCATGCGCTGAACATCTTCGGCGACCATTCTGACGTCTATGCATGCCGTCAGACCGGTTTTGCGATGCTGGCTGAGACCAACACGCAGGAAGTTATGGACCTGGGTGCTGTCGCGCATCTGGCTGCCATTGAAAGCCGCGTACCCTTCATCAACTTCTTTGACGGTTTCCGTACTTCTCACGAAATCCAGAAGATCCAGATCTGGGATTATGAAGATCTGAAGGAAATGTGCAACATGGACGCTGTCAAGGCGTTCCGTGCCCGTGCGCTGAATCCTGAGCATCCCACCATGCGCGGCTCTCACGAGAACGGCGATATCTTCTTCCAGCACCGTGAAGCCTGCAACAAGTACTATGAAGCAGTTCCCGCCATTGTCGAGAGCTACATGGCCAAGGTCAATGCAAAGCTCGGCACGGATTATCAGCTGTTCAACTACTATGGCGCACCTGACGCTGAGCGCGTGATCATCGCCATGGGCTCCATCTGCGACGTCGCAGAGGAAGTTATTGACTACATGAACGCCAACGGCGAAAAGGTCGGCCTTGTCAAGGTTCGCCTGTATCGTCCGTTTGCTGCGGATAAGCTCATTGCAGCCATCCCCGCCACCGCGAAGAAGATCGCCGTCCTCGACAGAACCAAGGAGCCCGGTGCTCTGGGCGAGCCGCTCTATCTGGACGTTGTGACTGCTCTGGCAGAAGCCGGCATCTCCAAGACTGTGATCGGCGGCCGCTACGGCCTCGGTTCCAAGGACACCCCGCCGTCCAGCATCTTTGCAGTTTACGAAGAGCTGAAGAAGGACGCGCCCAAGCGTCAGTTCACCATCGGCATTGTGGACGATGTGACCGATATGTCCCTGCCTGAAGTGCCCGCGCCCAACACTGCGGCGGCCGGCACCATCGAGTGCAAGTTCTGGGGTCTCGGCGGCGACGGCACGGTCGGCGCAAACAAGAACTCCATCAAGATCATCGGCGACCACACCGACAAGTACGTTCAGGCGTATTTCCAGTATGACTCCAAGAAGACCGGCGGCGTGACCATCAGCCACCTGCGCTTCGGCGACAAGCCCATCAAGAGCCCCTACTACATCAACAAGGCTGACTTTGTGGCCTGCCACAACCCCAGCTATGTGACCAAGGGCTTCAAGATGGTCAACGACGTCAAGCCCGGCGGCGTGTTCATGATCAACTGCCAGTGGAGCTTTGACGAACTGAATCATCACCTGACGGCGGATGCCAAGCGTTACATTGCGCAGAACAACATCCAGCTGTACACCATCAACGCCATTGACCTGGCCGCCAAGATCGGCATGGGCAAGCGTACCAATACCATTCTTCAGTCCGCGTTCTTCACCCTGGCCGGCGTTATGCCCCAGGAAGAGGCCATCAAGTACATGAAGGATGCCGCAACCAAGTCCTACCTGAAGAAGGGTCAGGATATCGTTGATATGAACCACAAGGCCATTGATGCCGGCGCTACCGCGTTCGTGAAGATCGATGTGCCTGCAGACTGGGCCAATGCCGTTGACGGCGGTGCAGAGGCAGCCGAGGAGACTACCTCCAACGCCAAGCTTGCCAAGATGGTCAAGAGCATTCAGGAGCCCGTGGACCGCATGGACGGCGACAGCCTGCCTGTCTCCGCATTTGTCGCGCATGCTGACGGCACCTTTGAGCAGGGCGCCTCTGCCTTTGAGAAGCGCGGCGTTGCCGTTACCGTTCCTGTGTGGGACAGCAGCAAATGTATCCAGTGCAACAGCTGCGCATATGTCTGCCCCCATGCGACCATCCGTCCCTTCGCGCTTGATGCTGAGGAAGCTGCCAACGCGCCTGCTGCCAGCAAGCTGGCTGATATCAAGGCCGGCAAGGGCAAGGGCGTTTACAAGTTCTCCATGGCGATCTCTCCGCTGGACTGCATGGGCTGCGGCGTCTGCGTCGGCGTCTGCCCCGAGAAGGTTCAGGCCCTCAAGATGGTCCCGCAGGAAGAGCAGCTTGACCAGCAGGAAGTCTTTGACTACATGGTCAAGAACGTCACTGTCAAGGAAGAGCTCACTGATCTGACCGTCAAGGGCAGCCAGTTCAAGACCCCGATGCTTGAGTTCTCCGGCTCCTGCGCAGGCTGCGCCGAGACCGCGTACGCCCGCATTATCACCCAGCTCTTCGGCGACAGAATGTATGTCTCCAACGCAACAGGCTGCTCCTCCATCTGGGGCGGACCGGCTGCAACTTCTCCCTATACCACCAACAAGGAAGGCAAGGGTCCCGCTTGGGCCAACTCCCTGTTTGAGGACAACGCTGAGCACGGCCTCGGCCTGTATCTGGGCCAGAAGGCGCTGCGCAACGACCTTGCTGAGAAGACCAAGGCGCTCATCGCTGTCAGCTACACTGACGCTGATCTGAAGGCTGCCGCACAGGCATGGCTGGATACCATGGAAGACGGCGCTGCGAACGCGGCTGCCACGAAGAAGTATGTTGCTGAGCTGGAAGCCTCCGTCATTGAAGGCTGCACCTGCGAAGCCTGCACGCTGGGCCGTGAGATCCTTGAGAGCAAGGCTTATCTGGCCAAGAAGTCCATCTGGATCTTCGGCGGCGACGGCTGGGCATACGACATCGGCTTCGGCGGCGTGGATCACGTTCTGGCCTCCGGCGAAGATGTCAACATCTTCGTGTTCGACACCGAGGTGTACTCCAACACCGGTGGACAGGCCTCCAAGGCTTCCAACATCGGCCAGGTTGCACAGTTTGCAGCTGCCGGTAAGGAAATCAAGAAGAAGAGCCTGGCTGAGATTGCCATGAGCTACGGCTACATCTACGTGGCGCAGGTTGCCATGGGTGCAAACCCGGCTCAGACGCTGAAGGCGATTGCCGAAGCGGAAGCCTATCATGGCCCGTCTCTCGTCATCGGCTACTCTCCCTGCGAGATGCACTCCATCAAGGGCGGCATGAAGAACTGCCAGGCCGAGATGAAGAAGGCTGTCGACTGCGGCTACTGGAATATGTTCCGTTACAACCCCGCTGCCAAGGCTGAGGGCAAGAACCCCTTCACTCTGGACAGCAAGGAGCCGGCCGGCGGCTATCAGGAATTCCTGATGAACGAGGCCCGCTACTCTCGTCTGACCCGCGAGTTCCCCGAGCGCGCCAGCGAGCTGTTTGCAAAGTCCGAAGAGGCTGCCAAGGCCCGTTATGCACACCTGCTCAAGCTGAAGGATCTGTATTCCGAGTAAGCTCCGGCAGTGATGCGCTGAACGAATCGCCGCGATCGGCTGAAAGAAAGCCGGTCCGCAGCCCTGCGGACAGCAGGCGATTGAGAATAAGCAGAAAAGAGCTGTTCTGTCTGATGGCAGAACAGCTCTTTTTGCTGCTGCAAAAAGGGGACATCTGTGACAAATTGCTCTGAATGTCTTGCAAACGGATATGAATATCTGTAATATGTTGCTGAACGGGAGTATGTTTCTGGAAAACCCGGACCTGAAAACGCAGTAAGAACGGAACTCTGAAGCGCTGCCGGGCTGGACAGGTGAAAATGCAGACTGTCCTCGCACTGGCTGGGCGGCTGCCGGAATGTGAAGGAGGGAATTGCATTGGCGATTGCGGCTTTGATTCTGCTTTTTGTGGCTGTTGTTTTTGGGATTGCCTTTGTCCTGATTTTTCTTCCGCCTTTTTTCGCAATCATTATTTCAAGAGGCGTATTGCGGCCCCAGAAAATGCCGATGGTTCTGATTGTGCTTTACCATGTGGTCTGTGCGGCCTGCTCTGTCATGTTTGCGGTTGAAATTTTCGGAAATAAAGATGAGCTCGGCATGCTGCCGCTGGCGATTTCCGGCGCTGCAACTGTTGCCGTGCTGATTATCGCGCTCATCATAAAGGCAGTCCGGCATGCAACGGGGAAAACGATCCATGCGCCTGAAAAACCGTCGCCTGACGCGGGTCCGAACTCAGCGCAGCGGCTGTATGAGGAGAACGGCGGTGACGGCATGTCTGCCGGTGAAAGCAGGCTTCTTCAGACGCTGAAAGGCAATCTGACGGTTGACCGGCGCGTTTTCGAACAGTTTGGCGCAGAATTCAAATGCAATTTGGTATTTGATTGCGGTGTGCTCCAGCTGAATTTTGAATTGTTCAATACGCGGGAAATGGCGCGCCGGATGGATAAGGATTCAGAATTGACAATCAGGGCCAACGTTTATGATCGGTACGGCAACCTGCTCAGCATTGAAGAAGAATGGGTGGAATGGAAGGCACTTCGCAGCGGCTACTGTGCGGATTATTTTCTCCTGAGTGATGATTCCATGGCGGGCGCATATTCAATGCGGGTATATGCAATCGATCCGACAATTGATCAGGAAGACGAACAGGATTAGCCGGATGTGAGATTGACCATGAAAGCAGAACGATCGGTCAACCGGTGGGGAATGCCGGATACCGGCGGTGCATTGCGGTGAATTGACAGGAAATAATGATGTTTTTTACCGTTTTTTTCCAAAAATGCGTGCTGCAGGTGGTTCAAAAATCAGAAGTTGTAAAAAGTATGAAATATTCTGAATAAGCGATTGACAAACAGAATGACGCAGGTTAAACTGTACGGAGTCTTTGGGCAAACTTGCTGATTGACAATGGGGATGCTTTATGACTGCGATCAAACAAAAAACCACCGCTTTTCTGAGCAGGTATTTTTCCTGTGAGACGGTCTCGTACGATAAGATCCTGGCGCTGTTTCTTCCGCTTCTGGCGGAGAATGCATTTGCGACAGGTTTCTCACTGATCAATTCGTCCATGATCAGCTCGGCCGGCATGTCGGCCCTGTCTGCGGTTAACCTGGTTGATACATATACAACGGTTATCGCGCTGTTCTTCCAGGGCATTGCGACCGGCGCGGGGATTGTCGTCGCACAGTACCGCGGCGCCCGGAATACACAGATGCAGCAGCGGGCGGCCAACCTGTCCATTGTGGCGGTGACGGCGTTTGCACTGTTTCTGGCGGTTGTGAGCATCTGTTTCAGAAACGGCGTGATCAATCTGTTTTTCGGCGGTGCGGATGAAGAGGTTCTTGAAATCGCCCGCTATTATATGCTTTTCAGCTGCATTTCTCTGCCGCTGTACGGCTTTATTACGGCTGAACTCGGCGTTCTGCGCGGCATAGGCGAGGGGAAAATCGCCCTGGTCATCACGATGATCAACTCGGTTGTCTATGTCCTGGGGAACGTCCTGTTCATCGTCGTTCTCGGCCTGGAGATCAAGGGGCTTCTGATTTCCATCACCATCACGCGCGTTGTTACGTCGGTTGCATGCTTCGTTGTCAAGCGGAAAATGCATTCCACCTTTGCATACCGGCTGAAAGAGCTTTTCGTGATGGACTTCAAGCTTTTGAAGCGCATTATCCTCTTTGGTTTCCCTGTGGCGTTTGAGAATCTTCTTTTCAACGGCGGACGTCTCGTGCTTCAGATGATCCTTGTGCCGCTGGGGACCAATTCCATTGCAACTTATAATATTGCCTACAATATCATGGCCTTCAGTCAGATTCCCAATACGGCAATGTCGACCACGATGTTTACGGTCGCAGGCATGTGTATGGGCGCAGGCCGTCCGGAGGACTGCAAGTATATTTACCGGAACGTTTACAAGTTTAACGAAGTGGTCTACACGGTGATTACCGTGATTATCCTCGCGCTGCATACGCCGATCACCGCCGCGTTCCATGCGGAGCCGGATATGTACATGGATATATTCTGGTGCGTTCTCATTACCATGGCGGCGCAGATTTTCTTCCATACGCCGTCGTTCATGACGGCCAACGTCATGCGCGCAGCCGGGGATGTGGTCTTCACGACAATCATTTCGACGGCCAGCATGTGGATTTTCAGGGTCCTTGGCTCTTATATTTTCTGCTTTGTTTTTGGATGGGGAATCATCGGCGCTTATGTGGCCATGAGCATGGACTGGATGGCCCGTGCGATTATTTTCCCGATCCGGTTCAGACGCGGCAAATGGGAGAAAATGAAGGTGATCTGAGTCACGCCTCCGAGCGGAGAACCGCGCCGGTATAATACCACTGCAGGATTTCCTCATAGTTTTTACCCTGAGCAGCCAGCGCGTTTGCCCCATACTGGCTCATGCCGACGCCGTGGCCGTAGCCGGTGGTGGTCAGAACAATGCTGTCGTCGCCGGCCGTAATTTCAATGGAAGCGGACCGCAGACTGAAAAGACTGCGCAGTGCTGTGCCGGGAATCGAAACGCCGCCGATGACTGCAGTTTCCACCCGGCCGCTGGCATCCTTGACAAGCGGGCCGAACCAGTCTGCCGGCGCGCCGTCAAGGACGGCTTCCGGGTATTCGGCGAGAATCGTGGCTCTGAAATCGTCCGGAGAGACTGTTACATCTGTGATATACCCGGGAACTTCCTGTGAAGTTTCCGGGCTTTTCACACTCTGCAGGTATGGAAGCGAGGAACCCCAGACATTTCCGCTGTCTTCCGTACAGCCGTTTGATGACGAGTGAAAGACGGCAAGGATCGGCTCGCCTTCATAGACCAGATACTCACCGTCAGTTTCCGCAACGGCGTTTTTGATTTTTGCCATGTAAGTGTCGTAGTCGGCGCCCCAGCGGGCACGAAGTGCGCTGTCATCTGCATAGGCCTTGCAGCAGTTCGGATCAGAGCAGACGTCGGCATCAGAATGCTTGTCTGCGCAAAACTGCATACAGTAAAGCGTATATGTCCTTGCCGCCACTGCCTGTGCCTTCAGAGCATCAGATTCAAATGAGGCCGGCATTTCTGCGGCCACGACGCCGGACAGGTACGCGTACATGGACAGCTGCTTTACTTCCTCACCGTCCAGCAGCTGAACAGTGACGGCTTCGTCGCTTTGCGGCAGCACAGGTGCCTGTACGGGCGTCTGTGCGCGCCCGGCTTCCGGTTCCGGCTGGAACTCTGCCTGCTCCGGCACCGCTTTCTCCTGTTCCGGAACATCCAGCGGGTGGTTTCCGGCGCACAGCACCGGATAGACGAGAGCAAAAATGGATATGGCGATCGCCTGGAAAAGTGTGGATTTCAATGCATCTGCCGCCTGCCTTTCTGTTGACTGCATGTGCTGTGTGATGTAAAATGATCATATGTCAATGGCGGCCCCAGCCGCCTGTAAAACTTTATTCGATTGGTTGATGAACTATGCGTAAGTATGCTGTTGCTGCTGCAGGGCTTTCTGCCGCTTTTGGCCTTGCCGGCTATTTCCTGAGAAAACAGGAACTTCTTGAGATGTATAACGACGGCACCGGTCTTGCGTCTGCCGGGACGCGTGGAACTGTTGTTCTTCTGGCGGTGACTGCGGCAGTGCTTGCGGCTGCACTGCTGTCTGCCGTTTTCTCCGCCCGCAATTATCGCAGTGCGCCTGCCTATGACCGTGCATTCGGAATGAAAAGCCCGGTTCTGCTCCTGCCGTATGTCATTGTCGGAGCAGCGGCGGTTGTTGCAGCTGTTCTGCACTGGCTGGAGAGCAGGGGAGCTGCTTCAGCGGTGGACGGGTGCTTTGCTGTGCTGGCGGCCCTGTCCGGTCTGTCTGTGATTGTTTCTTCATTCAGCGCATATACAACGAAGCGCGGTCTGCTGTCGCTGGCCAGTGTGATTCCGGCCGTCTTTTTCTGCTTCTGGCTTGTGCTTGTGTATAAGCAGCATGATACAAATCCGCAGCTGATCGAATATGTGTTCATGTGCCTGTCTCCGGCCGCTCTTTCGCTGAGCTTTTATTACACGGCTGGTTATGCATATGGGAAAGAGGCGCCGGGAAAGCTGATTTTCTCGCATGTACTGGCGGTCTATTTTTCGTTTCTGACATTGGCAGACGACTGGAGCAGGTCTGAGAAGCTTTTGCTTCTGGCGCTGACCTGTGCGGCTCTTCTGAATCTCTATCTCTTTGTGCGGAATATGACCCGAAAGGCTGATTCGGACCGGAAAGCGCGGCAGTGACTTTGAATTGACTTAAAATGCGCAGAAGCTTTCGTTTTTCAGAAGCTCCTGCGCATTTTTTGCACTTAAACAAGTAAAAATAAACATAAAACGATTCTTTTTGTGCGTTTATCAGAGGATAGAGAAATGATATGATATGCGACCCGCTGAAATGGTGGGACTGACGGGCAATTGATTGGGAAGATGGATGAGAGAGAACGATTCAGCTTTCTAAGATGATGAAAAAACACCCAAAAAAGTGCGTTCAGCTCAAACAGCGGCACTTTTTTGGGTGCGGTTTTTGATTACGTTTGGATATACTTCTGAAGATGTCTTACTCTGCTGAAATAATGTAATGATAAACAGGCTGTCCGCCGTTAACGAGAGATACATCCGCATCGGGCAGGGAGACAGCAATCTTTTCACGGGCCGCATCAGCAGCACTGTCTGAGACATCAGAGCCGTAATAAACAGTAATGATTTCAGGGCTGAACTCTGTAAACTTTGCGGTAATGCCCGCAAGAAGAACATCAAAATCAGAGCTGCAGCCGACAAGTGCGCCGTCCAGCAAAGCAAGATACTCACCGGCGTGGATGGCATGGCCGTCATAGTCACTGTCGCGGGCGGCCAGGGTGACCTGCGCCGTATGAACGCCGGCGATGGCGTCTGTAAACGTGGCAGTCAGATCGTCCTCTTCCAGTGTGGTGTCTGCACACAGCATGGCGGCGATACCCTGCGGCACGGTTTTTGAAGGAATTACAACGACTTTTTTCTCGGTCAGCGGCACGCACTGATTTGCGGCCATGATGATGTTTTTGTTGTTGGGGAATACATAGACAATTTCGGCAGGCGTCGCTTCGATCTTCTCAAGAATGCTCTGCGTGGAAGGATTCATTGTCTGTCCGCCGGTAATGATTCCGTCAACACCGAGACTGTTGAAAACGTCCTCCATGCCGGAGCCTGCGCAGACGGCGACAAAGCCATATTTCTTTTCGGGCTTGGCGGAAGCGCTTTTCTGTGAGTCGGATTCAATTTCCGCGCGCAGTTTTTCGTTGTGCTGCTCACGCATATTCTCAATTTTAACAGTCAGCAGAGAACCGTAAGTCAGCGCCTGGGTCAGTACAGCACCGGGGCTGTTTGTATGCACATGGACCTTGATCAGTTCATCGTCATCAACAAGCACAATGCTGTCGCCAATGCCGGACAGGTACTCGCGCAGGGTTTCCGGATTCTGGTTGTTCTCCCTGGAAACAATGAACTCCGTGCAGTAAGTAAAGACAATTTCTTCGTTGTCAAAGGCGGCAAAATCCGCTTTGTCATTGACTTCCGTACCGCTGGGAGCGGAAAATTCAATGGTTTCACCCTTCAGGGCTGCCAGCATACCTTCAAGAATACAGATGTATCCTTTGCCGCCGGCGTCGACAACACCGGCCTTTTTCAGTACCGGGTTCATATCCACAGTCTGAGCCAGCACATCATTGCCGACTTCGATGACATGCTCAAGCAGAGAGATCATGTCACAGTCCGTCTGTGCAAAATCACATGCGGCATCAGCGGAAATACGGGAGACAGTTAAAATCGTGCCTTCTGTCGGCTTCATAACAGCTTTGTATGCTGCGGCAACACCTGACTGCAGGGCATCGGCAAAATCAGAGGGGGAAGCGGCGGTCATCTCTTTCAATGATTTTGCGATTCCACGGAACAGAAGGGAGAGAATGACGCCGGAATTGCCGCGGGCGCCGCGCAGAAGTGCGTTGGCAGTCAAATCAGCGGCCTTGCTGATTGTGGTCACATCAGCGGATTTGAGCGCTGCTGCACCGGCACCGATGGTTAAGCTCATATTGGTTCCCGTATCACCATCCGGCACGGGGAACACGTTCAGCTCATTGATCTGTTGTTTCTCTTTCTCGATGGCTGCTGCTGCATTGATCACCATATCCCTGAACAGCGTGCCTGTAACTGACTGAATCACCTTACAACCCTCCGACGTTTAAAGTTCCAAAGAATCGACATAGACATCGACACTGTCGACAGCCACACCGGTTACAGAGGTGACTTTATATTTAACTTCGCTGATGATACTATGACACAGAACCGGGATATTCACACCCTGATCGACGATAATATGCAGCTCAACTGATACGGAAGAGTTGCTGTTGTAGGTAATATACACGCCCTTGCCCATGGATTCGCGTTTGAGCAGATGGACGAGACCGTCGCTGACAGAGCGCATGGCCATGCCTTTGACGCCGAAGCAGTTGATGGCCGCTTCACCAACAAGCCGTTTGAATACGTCGCCGGAGATGTTGATCTCACCGCGCGTACCTTCAAGATTGATCATGAATTTAGCCTCCATTCCACGTATGGATGATCATGCAGCTGCACATTATAATACAGGCATAAAAAATTCATTTAATATTATAGTATAACCAGAAGAAAACTACAAGTCTAAATTTGCTGCCGGTATAAAAGGTATTGAAATTGTTGGTAAACAGGTGTAATATAAACGCATAATGGTACAATAATACAGCGGTGTTTCCGGTTACAGATGAGAAGGATGCAGGCGGCATCGTTGAATCAATGCATTTTAATAACGGAGGCTGAAAATGATGAAAAAATGTGATTGCAGTTGGAAATGGATTGTCGGGATTGCAGCGGCGGTTTTTGCAGTGGCGGCGGCGGTCGCGGCGATTATTATCTATCGCGACAGGATTGCGGCATTTTTCAGCAAACTTGGCTGCTGCTGTGCAGATGCGGCAGAAAAAATCGGCAGCGGGATTGATTCCGCAAAGGAAAAGGTCGTTGTAAAGTGCAGCAAGGCAAAGGACAAAGTATGTCCTGCATGCGAGTACACAGATGAAGAGCTGTCTGATTTTGCAGATGTCTGATTAAAAGCAGAAGAGTACCTGAAAAGCAAACGTCCGGAGCGCGTAAACGCTTCGGACGTTTTTTTGTTTTCCTTTGAAAGAGAAACGCACCTGAGAGGATTACTTCCGGTAGAAGAGTATGCCGAGCGTGCCGGGTCCGCAGTGATTGGAAATGGTGCAGCCGGCGCGGCTGTGGATGATCTCATCAAAATGCATAATGCTTCTGATTTCATCCTCAACAGCCTGGCGTGTTTCGTCGGAAGTGGTGGTACAGGTCACAAAGATGCGGCGCGGGTCAATATCATCCCGGCCCTGCAGCCTGTCGCGGACATACTGAAGGATAACCTTGTCAATGCTGCCGCGGTATTTTTTGCCGACTTCCATTTTGCCGTTGCGTACTTCAATGCAGGGTTTCAGACGCAGGATGTTTGCCCCCAGCGCGGTAACGCCGGAGCATCGGCCGCCTTTCCAGAGATATTTCAGCGTGTCAAGAACAAAGCTGGCCTCTACCTTTGCTGTCATGGCTTCCAGAGCCGCGGCAATTTCCGATGCCGCCATACCCTGTTCGGCCATCAGGGCGGCGTCCAGCACGAGGTGGCCGCTGCCTGTGGACAGGTTGCGTGAGTCGATCACATAGACATTTTCCAGCTCTTCTGCGGCGATTCGGGCATTCTGGACGCAAGTCGAAAACTCACTGCTGATCCCAATGTGTATGACTGCGTCGTAGGACCTGAGATTTTCCTGAAAGACATCCATGTACTGCTGCAGATTCGCGGCGGCCGTGCTGCAGACGCCTGCGCCGCTTTCCACATAGTCAAAAATGTCCTGGGGGACAATCTCCAGCCCATCCAGATAGGAGCGATCGCCTTTGACAATGGAAAGGGGGACGATCTGGATGTTGTGCTGCTCGATCAGCTCCTGCGGAAGATCACAGGTGCTGTCTGCGGTGATTCTTATTTTCATAAGATTATTCCCTCCCTATATGGGAAATTGTAGCACAGAATATGCAGAAATGGAACAGTTTTTTTAATATGGTTCAGGTTTGGCCCAGCCGCGGCTTCTGCCGACAGCCCTGTGCCAGCCCTGAAGAAGCGCCTGCCGCCGGTCAGATGGCATTTCCGGGATAAAGTGCCGGTGCGCATCGCAGATGTGCGCAGTCAGCTCCCCGGCGTCCTTCCATACGCCGGTACAGAGTCCTGCCAGAAAAGCGGCGCCCATGGCGGTCGTTTCCATCACCGGCGGGCGGGACACGGTCTTGCCCAGTATATCCGCCTGGAACTGCATCAGGAAGTTATTGGCAGACGCACCGCCATCCACATTCAGCTCGGAGAGACTGCTGCCGGTGTCGTTCTCCATGGCCTCCATCAGGTCGCAGATCTGATACGCGATGGCCTCAAGCGAGGCCCGCACAATCTGTGCGCGTCCGGTACCGCGTGTCAGACCGACAATGCAGCCGCGCGCATACATATCCCAATACGGCGCACCGATGCCGGTGAAGGCCGGAACGAGATACACGCCGCCGGTATCGGGAACAGAGCTTGCAACAGCTTCTGAGTCTGCACTGGATTCAAAAAAGCGCAGCTCATCGCGCAGCCACTGCACGACGGAACCGCCGCAAAAGACGCTGCCCTCCAGCGCGTACTGCACATGCCCATCCGGGCTGCAGGCAATGGTGGCCAGAAGGCCGTTTTTGCTTTCCACGGGGACAGCGCCCGTATTGAACAGAAGAAAACATCCGGTGCCGTATGTGTTTTTAGCAGAGCCTGCGCTGAAGCAGCCCTGACCAAACAGGGCAGCCTGCTGGTCGCCAGCGACGCCTGCAATGGGAATATCGGCGCCCAGCAGGGAGGTATAGCCGAAATAGTGAATGGATGGGCGGACTTCAGGCAGAATTGCTCTGGGAATGTCGAGCTCTCTCAGAAGCCTGTCGTCCCAATCCAGTGTGTGAATATTGAAAATCATAGTACGGCTGGCATTGGTCAGATCCGTTGCGTGAACGTGGCCTTCGGTCAGTTTCCAGATCAGCCAGGTGTCGACAGTGCCGAAAAGCACGTCGCCGTTTTCTGCCTTTTCGCGTACGCCGGGCACATTGTCCAGAATCCACCTGATTTTGGTTCCGGAAAAATAAGCGTCCGGGATCAGGCCGGTGGCGTCGTGGATTGCTTCGCTCAGACCGCGGCTGATCAGCTCGTCCACAATGGGCGCTGTCCGGCGGCACTGCCAGACAATGGCGTTGCAGACGGGCAGGCCGGTTTTTCTGTCCCACATGATTGTCGTCTCACGCTGGTTTGAGATGCCGATGGCGGCAATATCGTGCGGATCAATGCCGCTGCGGTTGATGGCCTCCGTCATAACAGCGTATTGGGTCGACCAGATTTCCAGAGGGTCCTGCTCAACCCAGCCGGACTGCGGATAGTACTGCGTAAATTCCCGCTGCGCGGAAGAGAGAATGTTGTGTGCACTGTCAAACAGGATGGCACGCGAGCTTGTCGTGCCCTGATCAAGGGCGAGAATATACTGTTTCATGCCATAGCCTCCAGATTCCTGTAATGAACCTATGTTATCGTGCCTGCCGCGGCTTGTCAACAGTCCTGCACAGGCAGAGACAGAAAAACACCGGCATCAGAACGATGCCGGTGTTTTATATCTGCTTACTGTGCGATCTCCTCGTAAACGGAGACACACTTCTTGTCGCGGCCCATGCGCTCAAAACGGACAATGCCGTCCTTCATGGCAAAGAGCGTATCGTCACTGCCCTTGCCGACGTTGGTGCCGGGATGGATTTTCGTGCCGCGCTGGCGGACAAGGATATTGCCGGCCAGAACGAACTGACCATCAGCTCTCTTGGCGCCAAGACGCTTTGATTCGCTGTCGCGGCCGTTCTTCGTGGAACCCATACCTTTTTTATGTGCCATGTGTGTTACACCTCCAAATCAAAGTGTGGTAAAAAGGGGAGCAGGAAGGTCAGGCGATCTCGTTGATCTGAACCTTCGTGTACGGCTGTCTGTGACCCTGCTTCCTGCGGTAGTTCTTTTTGGGGCGCATCTTGTAGACGATGACCTTCTTGCCTTTGCCGTTTTTCACGACAGTGCCGGTGACCTTTGCGCCTTCGACGTACGGTGCGCCGAATGTGCTGGCGTCGTCGTCATAGATGGCAAGGACCTTGTCGAAGGTAATGGCGTCCTCCGCCTCGACAGGGAGCTTTTCGACGAAAATGGTGTCGCCCGCGGTAACGCGGTACTGCTTTCCGCCTGTTTCGATAACTGCATACTTCATGTTTTTTCACCTCTTACATATAGAGACTCGCTTTTATAGGCGCAGCGTACAGACGCTGACTTAAGGCCCACTCAATGCGGCCATGTTAGTTTATCATCAATACCCTGTAAAGTCAATAAAAATCTGCGGAAAAATCTCTTTTTCGTGGATTCAGGAGCAGAAAACGGCAGGAGTCCGGAAAACCCGGACTCCTGTACAGCAATTTACTTCTTTTCGGTGAGCGCTTTTGTGTCGCGGGCGATCATCAGTTCTTCGTTTGTGGGGATAACCAGAACGCGGACGGCGGAATCGTCGGCGGAGATGTCAATTTCCTGGCCGCGGATCTTGTTCTTTTCGGGGTCGATCTTAACGCCCAGATACTCCAGGCCGCTGAGGATGCGTGCACGCATCTCGGCAGAGTTTTCACCGACGCCGGCGGTGAAGACGATGGCGTCGACGCCGCCCAGAGCTGCCGTGTAGGCGCCGATGTACTTGCGGACTTCATATGCGAACTTGTCCAGAGCCAGCTGCGCACGCTCGTTGCCCTCGGCCGCTGCGTGATCAATGTCGCGGAAGTCGGAGGACACGCCGGACAGGGCAAGAACGCCGGACTTCTTGTTCAGAATATTGAGCATCTCATCGACTGTGTAGCCGTAGCGGTTCATGATATACTGCACAACGCTGGCGTCCACGTCGCCGGAACGGGTGCCCATGGGGACGCCGGCAAGAGGCGTGATGCCCATGGAGGTGTCCATGCATTTGCCGTCCTTCACGGCGGACAGGGAGGAGCCGTTGCCCAGGTGGCAGTTGATGATCCGCAGATCTTTCCTGCCGCCCAGCAGTTCGATCGCGCGGCTGGTCACGTACTTGTGGCTGGTGCCGTGGAAGCCGTAACGGCGGACGTCGTCCTTTTCATAATACTCGTACGGGACAGCGTACATATAGGCCTTGGGGGGCATGGTCATATGGAAAGCTGTATCGAATACGGCGACCTGGGGCTTGCCGGGCATAACCGCCTGGCAGGCCTGGATGCCCATGAGGTTTGCGGGGTTGTGCAGAGGACCCAGAGGGATGCAGCGCTTGATGGCGTCGATGCAGGCGTCGTCCACCACGCAGGAGTCGGAGAACTCCATGCCGCCGTGCAGAACACGGTGGCCCACTGCGTCAATTTCATCGACGGAGGAAATCACGCCGCAGTCCGGATCAACCAGGACCTTCAGAACGGCGGCAATCGCCTCGGAATGAGAGGGGAATGCCATATCCGCTTCAAAAACGTTTTTCCCGTTTTTGGGGGTGTGCTTGATGTGGCCGTCAATGCCGATGCGCTCGCAAAGTCCCTTTGCCAGAACTGTCTCGGTGTCCATATCGAACAGCTGGTATTTCAGAGAAGAGCTTCCGGCGTTGATCACAAGAATTTTCATGACTACAATCCTTCCTTGCTAAAGTAATGTGGTTCGTATAAAATAAGATCTGTGACATTATAAACCATTTTTCCAAGGATAACAATATGATTTGCGAAATTTATCGTTGAAAGGGTGCCTGAACATGGAAGCAGCTGGCGTAATCTGCGAATATAATCCGTTTCATGCCGGACATCAGCACCATCTCGCGCAAACCAGGAGAATCACCGGCTGCGGTGCGGTGGTCTGCGTGATGAGCGGAAATTTTGTTCAGCGCGGCGAGCCGGCAATCCTGTGCAAAACGGCGCGGGCGGAGGCGGCGATCCGCGGCGGCGCGGATCTGGTTCTGGAGCTGCCGCTGGCCTGGGCGCTTTCCTCTGCAGAAAACTTTGCTTACGGCGGCGCTGCGCTTCTGGCTGCCACCGGCGTATGCCGCTGGCTGTCTTACGGCAGTGAAACCGGCGACGCACAGGCTGCGCGGAGAGTGGCTGAAGCGCTTGTGACGGCGCAGGCAGATGAGGAAATCCGCCGGGAACTGGCCGGCGGAATCCCGTATGCAGCCGCACGGCAGCGGGCGGCGGAAGCGCTGGCTGGTGCAGACGCGGAAATCCTCCTGAAACCCAACGATCTGCTCGGCGTTGAATACGTGAAGGCGCTTCTGCGCCTGCATGCCGATCTGGAGCCGGTGGCTGTGAGCAGGGAAGATGCGGGCCATGACGGCGGCCGGCAGGGGGAGACAGCCAGCGCATCATATATCCGCAGTCACGTGCTGTCTGGGGAGAGCGGCTGGCCCTGCGTGCCGGAGCCGGCTGCGGAAATCTGCCGCAGGGAGACAGACGCCGGAAGGGGTCCGGTCTCTCCCGCAGCGGCGGGGCAGATGATTCTCGCCCGGCTGCGCACCATGACAGCGGCTGATTACGAAGCGCTGCCCGCCGGCGGCGAAGGACTTGCTGACCGGCTGGAAAAGGCCGGCCGCACGCAGCCGACGGTTCAGGCGGTGCTTGACAGCGTAAAGACAAAGCGGTACGCTATGAGCCGGATCCGCCGCCTGCTTTTATATGCGCTGCTGGGCATACAGGCAGACGATCTGTGCGGACTTCCGCCATACCTGCGGGTTCTTGCCTTCAACCGGACCGGCCGCATGCTACTGGCCGACATGCGGAAAAAAGCCGCCCTGCCGGTAATCACCAAACCTGCTGCGGGACTTCGTCTCGGCGGACGTGCGGAGAAGGTTCTGCGTACGGAGGCGCAGGCGGACGACTTATATGCGCTGTGCTTTCCGGATCCGGCACAGCGGACAGGCGGCAGCCTGTGGAGGACGAGTCCGGTTTGTCTGGAATGAATCAATTCACGGAAATTTTTATGTGCAATCAGGAAAGGAAGTCAGATCATGCTGAATACGGAAATCACGCAGGGGCTGGAGCCGCGTCAGCTTTTCCACTGGTTTGAGGAGATCAGCCGTGTGCCCCGCGGGTCGTATCATGAGGAGAAAATTGCAGATTATCTGGTCGGCTTTGCAGCCGCCCGCGGACTGGACTGCGTACGGGATGAGATGAACAATGTGTTGATCACCCTTCCGGCCACGCCCGGCCGGGAGAGCGATCCGCCGATCCTTTTCCAGGGACACACCGACATGGTGTGTGAGAAAAACGCCGATTGTACCCATGATTTTGAAACGCAGGGTATCGAGCTTTACATCGACGGCGACTGGATCCGTGCGCGCGGCACGACGCTGGGCGGTGATGACGGCATTGCAGTCGCGGCGATGCTGGCGCTTCTGGACGGCGCGTGTCCCAGCCATCCCCGCTACGAGTGCCTGTTTACCGTACAGGAGGAAGTCGGACTGAACGGCGCCGGTGCTTTTGATTACAGCCTTGTGACTGCGCGCCGGATGATCAATATGGATTCAGAGGAGCTGCATCGCGTGATTGCGGGCTGCGCCGGCGGCCTGCGCAGCGATGTGACACTGACGCCGGAGTGGGAGCAGCCTGCTGGCGAAATGCTGCGCGTGGACGTTTCCGGCCTGTGCGGCGGACACAGCGGCGAAAACATCAATGCCGGGCGTGCAAACGCCAATGCGGTGCTGGCCAGGATTCTGCTCAGCTGTATGCCTGCGGCGGATTACCGGCTTGCAGCGATCAACGGCGGCGCGAAGGACAATGCCATTCCCCGCGAGGCGTGGGCGCTTGTGTGCACTGCTGATGCTGCGGCGTTTACAGCGGCGGCTGAAGGGGAGGGACGGCGGATTGCTGCGGAGCTTGGCCGGGATGACCGTGCGTTCTGTCTGACCGTGAATCCTTCGGCGGCAGCGGGGCAGGTAATGAGCAGCCTTTGGACACACCGCGCCGCTGCGCTGGCTGCGTGTACGCCAAACGGAGTGCTGGAAATGAGCAGGAATGTCCCCAGCCTTGTGGAGTTTTCCAGAAATCTGGGCGTGATCCGGACTGAAAACGGACAGGTGTGCTATACGTTTTCATCCCGCTCCGCCTATGACAGCCAGCTGGACGCATCTGCGGCGCAGCTGGACGCGCTGGCGGCGCTCTGCGGCGGCACTGTACGTCATCACAGCCGTTATCCGGGGTGGACCTATGCGAAGATGTCACCGGTGCGTGACGCGTACTGTGCGGCCTTCAGACGCGTTACGGGCGAAGATGCGGAAATCGCTGTGATTCATGCCGGCCTTGAGTGCGGGCTGATCCGCGCAAAAATTCCGGATATGGACATGATTTCCGTCGGGCCGGATATCGTGGACATTCATTCACCCGGAGAACGCCTGAGCATCTCCAGCTGCCGGACATTCTGGCAGATTCTTCTGGAAATTGCAGGCTGACTGAATCAAAAAGCGCCGGCTGAAATTAGCCGGCGCTTTCTGCGCTGTAAGGCACAATTTACTTTTCCCAGGAAAAGGTCCAGTCCATGCGGTAAAGGTCGCGCACGTCCTCCAGGGAGCGGCGGACAACGGCATTGATGGGAACGCCGTGCGCGCTGCGCTCAAGAAACGCGAGATACTCTTTTTCGCCGGCCGTATAGATGCGGTCATGTCCGGCCGCCTTGCGGCTCGCACGCAGCTGGCGCAGAATGTCGCCGGCTGTTTTTTTGAACTGCTCAGGGTCACAGAAGGCAGAGATGTCAATGGCGATGAAGAAGTGGCCCAGATGATACTTGATTTTTTCGCCGTCGGGACCGATGCCGCTGAGGGCCTTGAGATAATTCCCGCACTGCAGGGCGGCGGACAGAATTTCCACAACAGTGGCATAGCCGTAACCTTTGTAGCCTGCAAGCTCGTCCCCGATGCCGCCAAGGGGCGCGAGCGCACATGTGCCGGCGCCGAAGCCCTCCAGCGCGGCGGCAGGGTCTGTGACGGGGTTGCCGTTTTCGTCAATGACCCAGCCGGCAGGCAGTTTTTTCCCGATTCTGTTGTAATGCTCAATCTTCCCGCGCTGCGTGATCGACGTGGCGCAGTCAATGATGAATGGAAACGCTTCGTCTGTCGGAAAACCGATGGTCAGCGGATTGGTGCCCAGCATATTTTCCACACCGAAGGTCGGCGCGATGGAGGGACGGGCATTTGTACCGGTGAAGCAGATCATGTTTTCACCGGCGGCCATAATCGGATAGTAGCCCGCAATGCCGTAGTGCGTGGAATTACGCACGGCGACCATGCCCATACCGCACTTTTTTGCTTTTTCCATGGCCATGCGCATTGCACGCACGCCGATGACGTGTCCCATGCCGTCATGGCCGTCCACCACTGCGGTGGTAATGGTTTCGCGCAGGACTTCAAACTGCGTGACAGGACTTTGGATACCGGCGCGGATACGGTCAATATAAATTGGCTTGAAGCGGCCCACACCATGAGAATCAATACCGCGCTTATCGGATTCAATCAGGACATCTGCGCAGGTTTTTGCGTCTGCTTCCGGAACGCCGGCGGCAATAAACCCCAGACGCATGAATTCGTGCAGCTCATCAAAACCGGCATATACAAGTTCGGCTGACATCTTGTCTCCCCCTTATAACGGAAGTTTTTGGTTTCCATCTGCTTTTATTCTAAGCGTTTGTCATCTTTTTGTAAAGACGGAAGAATATTTCCCTGTGTGGGTGACAATCTGAGGAAAAAATGATAGAATTTACCGTAATCAGAAATACAGGGAGGTAAAGCCATGGATTATTTGTCACAGGTGAACGCGCTGCCGCTGTACCTGATTGTTGCGGCGATTCTGCTGTTCATCCTGATCCTCTGCACAGTCTTTCTTGTGCGCAGCTACCGCGCCGGCATTGCCATCGGAATGGACCCCAAAATTCTGAAAAAGACCATCACAACCAGCGCAGTATTTACCATCCTGCCGAGCATAGGAATCCTTGTCGGCGTGGTGACGCTGTCCGGTACGCTGGGAATCCCGCTTTCCTGGCTGCGGCTCTCCGTTGTCGGTGCACTGCAGTATGAACTCTCGGTGGCGGAGATCGCTGCGGAGGCCATCGGACTGAGCGGCCTGAAGGTATCGGAGATGTCCGTCGGCGCGTATACGACAGTTTCTCTGGTGATGACCGTCGGCATTCTCGGCGGCGGCATCTGTACGCTGTTTTTCCTGAAAAAGTATCTGAAAAAGGTTTACCGCAAACCGAAAACGCTCTCTCAGCCGGAGAGCGGGAAGCAGGGGCTTGGCAGCATTGCCATGGTTGCCATGTTTATCGGTCTCTGCACGGCATATATTTCCTCCTATATCGGCGAATTTGTGAATCACGGCACGTATATGCCGCTGTTTACCGCGGTCGCGGCCGGACTGATTATGGCTGTCTTTGTGTTTCTGGGCAGGAAACCAAAGTTCAGATGGCTTGAGAATTTCGATGTTGCGCTGAGCATGCTGCTGGCGATGGGCGCCGCGGTTGCTCTGAATCAGCTTGTTTAAGGAGGGGCGTACGGTGAACGAACAGCAGAAGCAGGCATATTTTGAGAAGTTCAACCGGCAGCTCCATATCCTCGGCAAGGTGATGCTGGCGGTTTCGCTGACGGCGCTTGTGGCGTTTTCCTTTATTGCAGGCGCAATTTACCACGTGATGCCGGAGTGGAAGGGGTTTCTGCTCGGCATTGTGAATGTCGGCATTATTTATTATCCGGTTGCGATTGTTGAATTTCTGGTTTATTCGCCCATGCTCGGCGTGGGCGGCAGCTATCTTGCCTTCCTGACCGGAAATCTGACGAATCTGAAGATTCCCTGTGCCATGAATGCCCGGGCACTGTCCGGCGTCGAGGCGGGCACGCCGGAAAACGAGATCATATCCACGCTGAGCATTGCGGCCAGCGCGATTGTCACCATGCTGATTCTGGCAATCGGCGTGCTGATGATTGTCCCGCTGCAGCCGGTCCTGAGTTCTCCGGTTCTTGAGCCGGCGTTTGACCATGTGGTGGCGGCCCTGTTCGGCGCGTTCGGTGTCAAGTATTACATCAAGTGCCCGCGGATTGCCGTGGTTCCGTTTGTGGTGATGACGCTCCTTTGCATTTTTGTCCCTGCCGTTTTGAATTATACGTCGATCTCCATCATCCCCGCGGGACTTCTTGCCATTGCCGTCGGCTGGTTCCTGAATAAAAAAGGCCTTCTGGGCGAGATCAGATAATAAGGAGAGTATGTGATGATTGCACTGTATATTGCTTTGGGAATCCTGGCAGTGGTGCTGGTGCTGCTGGCTGTCTGCGCTGTGCGCGCAGCCCTGTGCAGACCGCCGGAGGGGGCAAAGCGCACGCTGGAGCAGACGGAGGACGAACGCGCCCGCCGCTATGCGCAACAGCTGGCCAGACTGATCCGGTCGGAAACCGTTTCCAGCAGATATGATGCGGATAAATCCAGGTTTTACGCCTTTCATCAGGTTTTGGAAAAAGAGTTCCCGCATATCCATGCCGTCTGTGAAAAGCATGTGTTCAACGGAAGCCTGCTTTTCAAGTGGCCGGGACAGGGGAAGAGCGAGCCGATTATGCTGATGAGCCATCATGACGTGGTGGCCGCAGACGGGAAGTGGACGCATGAGCCGTTTTCCGGAGATATTGAAAACGGCGTTCTCTGGGGACGCGGCACACAGGATACGAAGAGCAGCCTGTTCTGTTTCCTGACGGCGGTTGAGGAACTGATTGCCGATGGCTACACGCCTGCCTGCGACGTTTATCTGGCCAGCTCCTGTACGGAGGAGTTTTCCGGCGAGGGCGCGCCGCTGACGGCGCAGTACCTGAAGGAAAACGGCGTGCATCTGCGGCTTCTGCTTGATGAGGGCGGCGCCATTCTTCATGAGCCCATCGGCGGCGTCAAGGGCGTTTTTGCGCTGCTGGGCGTACTGGAGAAGGGCTATGGCGATCTGAAATTTACCGCCCGCTCAAACGGCGGACATGCAAGCGCACCGGTCAGGAATTCACCGATCCCGCGCCTGGCCCGCTTTATATGCGATGTGGAAAAGCATGATCCGTTCGTATCGCAGCTGCATCCGACCGCAAGGGAAATGTTCCGCCGTATGACGCCGTATATGTCCTTCGGCATGCGGCTGGTTTTCTGCAACCTGTGGCTGTTTTCCGGTCTGGTCAGAAAGATGATGCCGTCCATCAGCGCGCAGGGCGCAGCCATGCTGAAAACGACCTGTGCGTTTACAACAGCCAAGGGCTCCGACGGGCTGAATGTGCTGCCGCAGGAGGCGTATGTGACGGCGAACATGCGCTTTATCCATCATCAGCCCACGGATGAAAGCATTGAGATCATGCGGAAACTTGCTTCAAAATATGGCATTGAAACAGAAGTGATTTATAAAGATTATCCGTGCCCGGTTGTGGATTATCAGAGCGATGTGTTCAGAATGGTGGAGGATGCCGTACACGAGCAGTTCGGCGGCATCGGTGTGTGCCCGTATCCCATGACCGGCGGCACGGACTGCAAGTATTATACGGAAGTCTGTGAAAACGCGGTGCGGTTTGCGCCGGTTTATATGACACATCAGCAGATGAGCAGCATTCACGGTCTGAACGAGAACATCACAATCGCCGCGCTGCCTGACGCTGTTGACTTTTATAAGCGGATTATTCAAAAATCTGAATGAAAGAGGGAGTTGTTAATGTTTACAGCAGGTGTAAGTGAAAAAGTGATTAATCCGGATTTTCCGTCCTATCTCACGGGATATCCGGTGCCTGACCGTCTGCATGAGAGCATCCATGACGATCTGAAGGCACACTGCTTTTACCTGAGCGATGGAAGAACGGAAACGGCCGTTGTCACTCTTGACCTGTGCTATTATTCCAAGCGCCGTGTGAAATCGGCCAGGGCGGCAGCTGCGGCGGCCAGCGGCGTTCCGGCGGAGAACATTATGATCTCCTGCACACACACCCACTCCGCGCCTGCCCCTGCGGGCGATCCTCTGCTGGTCTGGGACGACAGAACGGAGAAATATCCGGATTACCTCGATCAGGTTGACGCAACCATTGCGGAAGGCGTGCAGGAGGCAAAGAAATCTGCGTTCCGCGCGGGAATTGCATTTGCCAAGGGGATCTGCGGCCCTGCGCAGAACGTTGGCGGAAACCGCCACAATCCGAAGGGAGAGCACGATGAAGCGGTGTCCACAATCCTGCTGAAGGATATTTTCGGCAAGGTCCGCGGCGTTCTTGTTTCCTATTCGCTGCATCCGACCTTCCTGCATGCGGAAAGCAAAATTCTGACAGCTGATTACCCCTGCTATGTCTATGAATGCTGCAAGGCGCGCTACGGCGCGGATGTGGTTGTGGGCTTTCAGAACGGAACTTCAGGCGATCAGTCCAGCCGCTTTTTCCGCTCCGGCCAGAATTTTGACGAGGCGAAGCGCGTTGGCTATGCAATTGCTTCTGCCGGTATGGATGCTGCAGACCGGGCCGATATCAACTATGCGCCTGAGCTGCGTGTGCTGCACGGCGAATTTATGCCCAGACTGAAGGATTATCCGCCGTATGAAAAGGCCGTTGAGATCCGCGATGCTGCGCAGGCGGAGCTTGACCGCCTGAATGCAGAGAAAGCGCCGTATCCGGTTGTACGCACGCAGGAGTGTACGCTGATCGGCGCCAACAAGACTGTGCTTGTTGCGAAAACCATTGCAGAAAAGGGTATGGACGGTATCCGGACACTTCTGCCGTTTGAGATGATGACTGTTGTGATCGGCAGCATATGCATGATCGGCGTACCCTGTGAAATCTTTGTGCGCTACGGACTTGCCATGAAGCAGACGTCGCCTTATGCGGATACATATGTGGCGTCGCTTTCAAACGGCGCATCGAGCGGCTATATCTGCACGCCGGAAGCGTACGAAGCAGGTACATATGAGGCGCTGGCCTCACTGTTTGCAGTTGGAAACGGCGAGGCAATTGTCGAAGCACAGAAAAAACTGTACGAATGACCGGCACAAAAAAGCGGCATGGCCATATGGCCATGCCGCTTTTTTGCGTTTTCAATCCGAATAAGCCTTGCAATAAGAGACTTCTGCGGGGCGTTGCCGTTCAGCTCTGATTGGTGAAGTCCAGGTATTCTGCCAGTTCGTCATTCCAGAAGGCGTACCATTCGTTGCCGCGCCGGTCAGACAGGCCGCAGGAACCGGACATGTGCCGGCCGAGCCATGCAGTGACCTTTTTTGCCCCGTAAAAGTTCATGTGGTCGCCGCCGTCATAGGTGTCCGTGCTCCAGTCAATGCCGGCCTGTGCCGTGCTGTCGTTCAGGTCCCAGAAGGGAAGCGATTTTTCCTGCGCGTACTGCTGAATGGAGTCGTGCTTGTCCGGACTCCAGTTTACCGGCGTCGGAACGGTGAACAGAATCAGCCGGATGCCTGCTTTTTTGCAGAGCGCGGTGATCCGATCCAGATAATAGCGCTGCTGCGGGAGAATCTCAGAGCCGTATTCACTCTTTTTGGAGGGGTTTGACGGATCGCACGACTGAATCTGCGTGTTGTAATGCACGCCTTTGAAGGTGGTTCCTGACTGTTCCGCTGCATCGTTCAGCTTCGGGAAGATCCAGCTTTTCCACAGACTGTGATACCGGGTAATGGGGAAGAGCCGGTACGCCAGGCTTCTGACAAACGACTTTGCCTCATGGATATATCCCAGATCCCGGAAGATCATGTTCGTCTCCAGAAGAACGACTTTCGGCGTCTGGAAGCGCAGGATGTTTTTCAGCTCATAATACGCGTCCTGCATCCGCTGGGCCGGAACGCCGCAGTTATAGCCTGTGTAGCCGAAATCCTTCCACAGCTCCATCGGCGACACGCCGGCCAGACATTCACTGTCGCCGACTGCAATGTATTCAAGCGTGTTCAGCGGCTCGCAGTAAACGCCGCCCATGACTTTCCGCGTCACCAGGACGGAGGAAAGAAGCGCAAGCAGCGCGGCCAGTACCGCAATGAATGCTGTGACACGCAAAAATCTTTTGATTTTCAAAATGAATTACCTCTCAGAAACCTGCGTAGATCATATCTGCCGGCAGATAGCCGGTGCCGTATGCGCCGAAAAGTATGACAGCCAGAATTGCCGCATAGTAAAAACACCAGCGCAGCGGCAGCTTCCAGCCGGACACCTGTTCGCGGATGTGAACGCCGCGTTCATGCAGAATATCGACAAGCAGAACAATCAGAAGCGCAGCGCCGGCAACGGCAAAATCGCCGGGCACGAGACCGAACTGCAGGAATGTGCCGTCGGTGAATACAGACCAGCTGAAGCCGCTGAAGACAGAACCGAGCATGGCGAAGCCTGCGCGCAGCCCGTTTGCCCTGAAAAACAGCTCGCCGGTGAAGATGATCAGCAGCATTTTGACCGTCTGCAGCGTACGGATGAGCGGACCGTGCATATCCAGACTGAGACGGGCTGCCGCCTTTTCACAGAGAGGCTGCAGAATGGTTTCCAGCAGGATCAGCACGAAATAATAAAGACCGTAAAAAATATAATTCCACCCGGCGCCGTGCCACAGGCCGCTGCAGAGCCAGACTGCGGCAAGCGGCAGCACTGTCTGTGCGATTTGCCCTGCACGCCGGCCGAATGTGCGCCGCGCCTTCTTTGTGAGCTTTTTCCCGAGCCTGGACAGGGAAACCGGGAAAAAAATGTAGTCTTTCAGCCATGCGCCAAGAGTCATGTGCCATCTGCGCCAGAATTCCGAGGCGGTGCGGGCAAAAAACGGCTGCCGGAAGTTTTCGGGGAGGGAAACGCCGAACATCTCTCCGGCACCGATGGTGATGTCAATGCAGCCGGAGAAATCGGCGTACAGCTGAAAGGCGTAGCATACGGCGCCCAGTACGACCACCAGACCGCTGTACTGTTCGTGGTGATTGAAAATGGCGTTGACCATGGGGTTCAGCCGGTCTGCGATGACCAGCTTTTTGAAAAGTCCCCAGAGAATGCGCTGTGCGCCGAAGGAGATATTTTTGCCTTTCAGCGGCTGACCGGCATACAGCGCGGGCGCAATCTGGCTGTAACGGCAGATGGGCCCCTCCATGATGATCGGGAAGAAAGACATGTACAGTGCAAATCTGCCCGGATGCCTGTCAGGCTGAATTTTTCCCTGACTGACGTCCACGAGATAGGAAACGGCTTGAAGCGTGTAAAAGGAGATGCCGAGCGGCAGCGCGAGCCGGAGTGCCGGAAGCGGGCCGGACGGCGAATGGCTGAGCAAAAGATTCACATTGCTGCCGAAAAAATTGTAGTACTTCAGAAACAGCAGAAGTCCTGCCGGTACGGCGATGGCGGCAAAGAGAATCAGCCGTTTAGTCCGCAGTGCGCGGGAGCGGATGGCGGCAGCCTGCTCCGGTTGCGCCGCCTGCGCCGCGCTGCTGCGCGCTTCCTGTGCCCCGATCAGCAGGCCGCCGGCATAAGCGGCGCCTGTTGCAGCCAGAAGAAAAACGATCAGCTGTCTGCTGATCAGAAAGTAGAAGCAATAACTGGCGAGCAGAAGCAGAAACCATCTGTATTTCTTTGGAATGAGCGCATACAGGAGCAGCAGACCGGGCAGAAAGACAAAAAGGTAAAGCGGAGAGATATAATCCATGGATCAGCTTTCCTTCTGCAGCCGCTGGATCATTGCCCACATGGAGCGGGCGGAATTGAAGTTTGCGGGAATCAGGTCGGCCGGCAGAATTTCAATGTCAAAGGCGTCTTCCAACTCGGAGACAAGCGTCAAAAGTGAGATGGAATTGATCAGGCCGTCGTCGATCAGCCGTGTTTCGGAGGCATAGTCGTTGCCGGGTTCAATCTCTTCAAGAATTGCAAGGAGTTTATCCATAGCTTAAATACCACACTTTCTTTCAGAATCTGGTTCATCAGCGCTGTTGAGAGCGTCTGTCCGGAAAGGCCCGCGGACGCAGCGGAAGCCGTCTGCGGCGGAATACAGGATGATCTGCGGAAGATCGCGGCTGAGGAAAAGGGCGGGGCATTCCGTCATGGAGTAAGCGCCGGCCCGGCCGAACACAAGGTGCTCTCCCGTCTGCGGACTGGAGAGGGGATACGATTTCAGCAGCACGTCGTTGATTGTACACAGAGCGCCGCACACGGTCCACTCTTCGCTTTTGCCGCCGCGCGCGCCGAGATGCGTGACAGGCGGCCGCTTCATGGCCATCATCTGGCCGAAATAGTTCAGCTGGTGAATTCCGCCGTCCACCAGGCAGTAGCGCGTGCCGCAGTTCGTTTTGATATCGACGATTTTTGTGACATAGTCACCGCACGGAGCGGCAATGCTCCGGCCAAGCTCAAGAATGACGGGGCCTGTGTATCGGAGCGCGTCCAGCTGGCGCCTGAGTGCATCTGCGGTCTCCGCTTCAAAATCCGGCTCGTCGTCGAAATACCGTACCGGAAGACCGGGGCCGTATTCCAGAATCTGGGCAGTATAGCCGTACTGTGCGTGCAGCTCGTCCAAAAACTGATCCAGCATCTGCAGTTCGCGGCACATTCTCTGCGGATTTTTTCTCTGCGTGGCGGTAAAAAGCTGCAGCCCGGCAATCCGGACCAGAGGATACTGCGCACGGCCTGCAATGATTCTGCGGATATCAGCTTCGTCCATGCCGAACTGGTTGCCGACGGTCAGCCGGAGCAGGATGCGGACAGGCGTGTTCAGGCGGCCGGCAGCTTCGGCAAGCAGCGCCCACTGCGCCGGCGACTCGGCGGTGAACAGGTTTTCGCCGCGGTATGTCTCCAGCGTGCCGTAAATATCTTCCGGTTTCTTATATACGCCGGAGAGCACCACGCCGGACATGTTCAGGCCTGCGCGCGCACAGATCCGCAGTTCACCGGGTGAGCAGACTTCAAAGCAGTCTGCCGTGCCTTCAAGCACTTTGACCAGAAACGGATTGGCCTTCATGGCATAACAGATTTTCACGCGGGGACCAAAGGTGTTCTTCAGCATACGCACGCGCTGCACAGCCGCGTCCTTGTCAAAGATATAAAAGGGCGTTTCAAAGCGCCTGATGGCTTCAGAAAGATCAGCGCGGGTCACTGTTTTCACCTCCCATGGAAGAAAGAAGCCTGCGGTCAATTTTTCCGTTCGCCGTTACGGGCAGCTCAGGCAGCTGACGGAACACGGACGGAATCATATACGCGGGGAGCCGGTCATGCAGCTGAATTTTCAGCTGGGCGGGCGTGCCTTCGCCGGCGTAAAACGCGGTCAGGCGGCTGCGCTGTGCGTCGAATACGCAGCAGGCGCGCCGGACCTGCGGCAGGCTGTTGATTGCAGACTCGATCTCCTCCAGCTCGATCCTGTGGCCCATGTACTTGATCTGAAAATCCTTTCGCCCGGCAAAACACAGATTGCCGGCACTGTCGTAATATGCAAGATCGCCTGTGCGGTAGATGATTTCCGGATAATTTGCATTCAGCGGATTCTGCACAAAAGCCCGCGCCGTCTGCGCCGGATTATTCAGGTAGCCGAGTGCCAGCGCCGTGCCGGACACGCAGATTTCGCCCGGCGTGTTTTCTGCGTCAATGAGCCTGTCCTGACTGTCCAGCAGAAAGACATGCTCGTTGGGAAACGGCTGGCCGATGGGCAGCTTTTCACCGGCGGGAAGCGGACAAGGGACCCTGAAGAATGTGCAGTTGCATGTGATTTCAGTGGGGCCGTAGAGGTTGACGTATGATGCATCCGGCAGACAGTCCTGCCACATGCGCAGGTATTTTTCAGGCATGACCTCGCCGCTGAAAAGAATTTTGCTGACCGATTTCGGAACCCTGTAGCTCAGGCCGCGGAACTGGGCGACCATGCACAGGGCGGTCACGGCCCAGATCAGCGTTGTGACCCGATGCCTGCACAGGTAATCCAGCAACTCCGTGACAACGGAGAAGAGCCTGCGGGGGATGATGACCATGGTCGCGCCGGTTTTCAGCGTGGAATAGATGTCCTTGACTGACACGTCAAAGTCAAACGGCGCCTGATTGCCGATGACATCTTCGGACGTGATATGAAACATGTCGGGGAAAACATCCATGAAATCAATTACGCTGCGGTGGCTGACCAGCACGCCCTTGGGCGTACCGGAGGAGCCGGAGGTGAAATTGCAGTACAGCGGATCAATGTCAAGCGCCTGGGCGCGGATGCGGCTGAGTACGGCGCTGTCCGGCTGTGTATTGACCGCTTCTTCAAAGAAAACAACCGGCGCTGAAAAGCCGGCTTCCGTCAGCTTGTCTGACAGTCCGGGCTCTGTAATGGCGCAGGCGGCCTGAGCGGTGGCGAGAATCTGACGCAGCCGCTGTACCGGCTGATCCGGACTGATGAAGACATAGAAACAGCCTGCATGGACGATGCCGAGAAATGCGGTCAGTGCGCGCGGCGATTTGTCCATGTATACGACAACAGGCGCGCGCGGGGGCGCAATCTGACTGACCGCTGTGCCGATACATCTCGCGTCGCCCATCAGCTGGCTGTAGGTTCGCATGTCAGTCTGGTCGAGCACAGCCGCCTTGTCAGGAAACAGCCGCGCAGAGTGCTCCAGATATTCAAGAATATTTCTCATTTGACAGGATCCTCTCTCCTGAAAACGCCGGTGGAAGTCCGGCAATACACCAGTCTTTTCCTTTCCTAAAAAAGACGGTTCATATATGGTAAATGTTCCTTGTCCGCGTATGCTGCAGCCGGCTTCTGCCGGAGGGGAGACAGGGGGAAAAAGAAACAGGAAGAAAGACGTGTTGTCTTTCTTCCTGTGTTATAATCGGAATCCGCCGGTTTTAACCATAAACCGGCTGCTATGCGCGCATCTCACCGAATTCCAGAACGTCGGCAATTCTGCGGGATGCAAAACCGTCTCCGTACGGATTGCTGGCGCGGCTCATTGTCTCATATGTTGTTTTGTCGTGCAGCAGTCTGGAAAAGGCGTAGTAAACCGTATCCTCTTCAGTGCCGGTCAGGTGCAGCGTGCCGGCGGCGACGCCTTCCGGCCGTTCTGTTGTGTTGCGCAGGACCAGAACAGGTTTTCCCAGAGAGGGTGCTTCCTCCTGAATTCCGCCGCTGTCAGTTAAGATCAGAAAAGCGCGCGCCATGAAGTTGTGGAAATCCAGCACATCCAGCGGCTCAATCAGCCGGATACGGTCGCAGCCGGACAGTTCGGCTTCAGCAACAGCGCGGACAGCGGGGTTCATGTGAATGGGGTAGAGAACGGTGATGTCCGGCGTCTCCTCGGTCACGCGGCGGATGGCTCTGAATATATGGTGCATGGGCAGGCCGAGGTTTTCACGCCGGTGGGCGGTCAGAAGAATCAGGCGGCCGCTGAGGTTCTCCAGTGCCGGATGCGTGTAGTCAGACCGGACCGTCGTTTTCAGCGCGTCGATTGCGGTGTTCCCGGTGACAAAGACGGACTCCGGAGATTTCCCCTCGTTCAGCAGATGACTGCGCGAAAGCGCGGTGGGCGCGAAATGCAGCTGGGCTATGGAGTCGACTGCCTGCCGGTTGAATTCCTCCGGATAGGGGGAGGAGACGTCGTATGTACGCAGGCCGGCTTCCACATGGCCAACCGGTATGCCGCTGTAAAAGGCGGCCAGAGCGGCGGAGAAGGTGGTCGTGGTGTCGCCGTGGACGAGGACAATATCCGGTCTGACTTTCTCAAAAGTGGATTTCATGCCGGCCATGACCTTCTGGGTGATGTCATAAAGTGTCTGGCCATGCTGCATGATATCCAGATCAAAGTCCGGCGTGACGCCGAAAACATCCAGAACGCTGCGCAGCATTTCCCGGTGCTGGCCGGTCACGCAGACGGAGACGTCCAGATTTTTTCTGCTGCGCAGCTCGCTGATCAGGGGGCACATTTTTATTGCCTCCGGCCGGGTGCCGAAGACGATCATGATTTTTTTCATCAGACGGATCCTCTATACTGTCCAGCTGGACAGGTATTCGCGCTGACTGTCTGTCAGCGTATCAATGGAGAGACCGCAGGCGGCAAGCTTGCGTCTGGCCACTTCCTGATCAAGCGCTTCCGGGACGGGATGCACGCCGGGCTTCAGGATATCCCGGTTTTCTGCGATGTAGCGGGCGGAGAGCGCCTGAATGGCA
>JAEDDG010000050.1 GCA_016293865.1 Oscillospiraceae bacterium
CCCTTCTTCATCTCGCCGCCGTACCAGGTGTTGATGATGACCTGCTCACGGCTGGAAATGTTGAAGGCAACGCAGGTCTCGGAGTTGAGGCCCAGTTCCTTGTAGTTTTCAACCTTGGCCTTGGACGCGTTGTAAACGACGAAATCCGGCTCAAAGCTTTCCAGTTCCTCTTCCGTGGGGATGATGAACATGTTCTTGACAAAATGTGCCTGCCAGGCAACTTCCATGATAAAGCGGATGGCCATGCGGGTGTCCTTGTTGGCGCCGCAGAATGCATCCACCACAAAAAGGCGCTTGTTGCAGAGCTCCTGAACAGCCAGATCCTTGACCGTCTTCCAGGTGCACTCGCACATGGGGTGGTTGTCGTTTTTGTATTCGTCGGAAGTCCACCACACGGTATCCTTGGAGTTATCGTCAACAACGATATACTTATCCTTGGGGGAACGGCCGGTGTAGATGCCGGTCATCACGTTGACGGCGCCCAGCTCGCTGACCTGACCTTTTTCAAAGCCCTCCAGCTCAGGCTTCGTCTCTTCTGCGAAAAGCTCTTCAAAAGAAGGATTATGGACAATTTCAGTCGTCCCGGTGATGCCATACTTGCTCAGATTCAGTTCTGCCATCTCGTATATAACTCCTTTATCAAAATAAAAAATCCGGATTTGATCAGGCGGCAATCCGTCTGTAAACATATGCTCTGTACGCCGCCCCACACATCTCTTTTTATATCATAAAACAGCGTTCCCGTAAAGTCAATAACCCCCTTCCATTTTTAGCAAAAATATACAGGAATGCACGGTTATTTTGCCGGAATTTGTGTGATTCATCACATGTAAAGTTCAGTATCCGCCTGATGCCGTGCAGGATTTCCTTCGAAGGCCGCTGCTTTGCAGGACTTGCCGTCATGCCTGTCCGTCCGCGCCGCCTGCCGCTATTTTTTCCCTGTCCGGTGCGCAGTATTCCCGCTCTGCGGACAGAAGTGCGGAATCTGCCGCTGCGCCGGACGCAATGCCCTATAAGAACCCGGCGGCGCTGCAGGCCGGCCAGGAGAACAGCGCTGCCGAAGGGCCTGACACAATCTGACCGGACCGAAAAAGACGCCCGGCAAAGCCGGGCGTCTCAGACTGTCGATCAACTATTCTCTGTTTACTTTTTGAAAAAGCGGAACTCCGCAGCGCCGGTGTCGTGGTCGTAGGACTGCATCTCGAAGCCGAGGCCCGTCTGCTCCGCCAGCGCCTCATACACCATGCTTGTACAGTACTTGTAGCTCTCAAAGGGCGTCAGGCCGCGGCCGTGCATATATCTCACCGCCGGGCAGTAAAGGATCCTCACCCTCAGCTCGTCGTCAGCGGAAATCATGGCCAGCGCGTCGGACGCTTCCTCCGTCTTGTAAAGCCAGTTCAGATAGTCCTCCACGGCCTTCAGCCCGCGGTTTTTGATATCCGCAATCAGCGGCACATGGAACGCTGCCACAAACTGCGCCAGATATTCCTTCAGGCCGTCCAGACCGTAATGCTCCGCCACATAGTCCGCGCCGCGGTTCATGCCCACATGAAACTCCCGGTGCAGATATTTCAGATTTCTGGGCGAGGTGGTCAGCTTCAGCGCGTCCGCGGAAGCGAACGGACATCCGGTGGTTTCCGCCGTACAGCCGGACATCTCACATGCATACATTTTGTCCACCATTTTCTGGGGATCGTCTTTAAAAACCTCCGGATCGTAAATCAGCGTCCGGCAGCAGGCATGGTCATCGCCGCGGAAGTCGTTGATCTGGACAAACCCGTGCTTTTTCAGCGACCATTCATAGCCGTCGCAGTGATGGCAGTACTCGTCAAAGGGCTCCATGTATCCCAGCTTGTCAAAGCGCCCCTTGGACGGGCAGGAATGCATGCAGCTGATGTGCCAGCCCTCCTTTTCATTGAAAAGCATGGTGGCGTCGCAGGCCTCTTCTGTGTGGATCACCGTCCAGTATTCCCAGCAGCCGCGCAGCCCGTATTGATCCAGATATGTATTCAGAGGACTTTTTTCCGGCTGGAAAATTTCCTTCCAGTAATCATAGACCGCCTGCCGGCCGCTTTTGCGGTCAATAAACTTGAACAATTCGCTGTATGCCGGAATATATTCAGTACAAGAAATCATAAGCCAAGCTCCTTATCTGCACATCTCATTTTTGTAAAAGCAGAATTCCGCCGCGCCGGTATCATGGTCATAGGACTTCATTTCAAAACCGAGGCCCGTCTGCTCCGCCAGCGCTTCGTACACCATGCTCGTGCAGTATTCGTAGCTTTCAAAGGGCGTGTAACCTCTGTCCTTCATATATCTGACTGCCGGGCAGTACCGCACAGTCACCTTCAGCAGATCGTCCGCGGAGATCATGGCCAGCGCATCGGACGCCTCTTCTGTCTTGTAGAGCCAGTTCAGGTAATCCTCCACGGCCTTCAGACCGCGGTTTTTGATATCCGCAATCAGCGGCACATGGAACGCCGCCACAAACTGCGCCAGGTATTCCCTCAGGCCGTCCATTCCGTAGTTTTCCAGCACATAGTTCGAACCGCGGTCCATGCTCACATGGAACTCCCGGTGCAGATATTTCAGATTCTTGGGCGAGGTGGTCAGCTTCAGCGCATCTGCGGAGTCAAACGGGCAGCCGGTGGTCTCCGCCGTGCAGCCGGACATTTCGCAGGCATACATTTTGTCCACAACTTCCTGCGGGTTCCCCTTGAATACCTTCGGATCGTAAATCAGCTCACGGCAGCAAGCCTTTTCCTCTCCGCGGTAGTCCATGATGTGGACAAAGCCGTATTTGTTCAAAGACCAGTCATAGCCGTTGCAGTGCTTGCAGTATTCATCAAAGGGTTTCAGATAACCCAGTTTATTGAAGCGGCCTTTCGACGGGCAGGAATGCATGCAGCTCAGGTACCAGCCCTCTTTCTCATTGAAAAGCTGGGTGCCGTCACAGGCTTCCTCCGTGTAAATCACGTTCCAGTACTCCCAGCAGCCTCTGAGTCCATATTTTTCCAGATAGCCGTTCAGAGGGCTTTTTTCCGGCTGAAACAGGAAGTCCCAGTAATCGTATACGGCCTGCCGCCCGCTCTTACGGTCAATAAACTTGAACAGTTCGCTGTATGCCGGAATAAATTCTGTGCATGAGATCATTTAAAATTCCTCCAAATAAAAAAAGATACCTTATCTACGGCCGCATGAGGCACTTTTTTCAGGTTCACGTCAGATTATAGCATCGCACCATCCGGTTTGCAATAGATCACAATGCCGTAAAAATACGGTTTTTGCGGAACTTTACGCGAACATGGCGCGTCATAAAAACACAGGCGGAATTCTGTCGTTTCAGTCGGACGGCGTCGGACAGAAGATCCGGACCGGCGCGGAGATTTTTCGATTCTGTTTTTGATTTGTTTTCAATATGTAACGTCTTTTTTTATTTTCCCCTGTATACTGTGCTTGACCGCCGGGTTCCGGCACGGACTGACTGTGCCCCTGTATTTTCGCCGCAACGGCGCTGATTTTTTGTTTTACGCTTCTGCGTCTTCAGGCGCGGAATGAGTGCATTCTGCAAAGTATCCGGACAGATTGTTCTTCAGGAGGAGAGAAGTTATGGAGAGAACCATTACTGCATCCAGAGCTGAGGTCGCGCGCCGCCGGCGCCGGCGTCAGAAACGCAATACAACGATTTTCGTGACCGCGCTGATTGTCCTTGTTATCCTGACCGTCACTGTCATCGCCTGTGTGGCGGCCTTCGGCGGCCGGGATCTCGGTCCGGAAACCGTGCCGAAAAATCCCGCAGGCGTGAACCCCGGCGAACCCCAGGGAGACGACGCAGCCCCGCCCGCCGGCGACGGAACCGATGAAGGTGAAAACAGCGGCGACGGCGAAGCGGACGACGGCACTGACACCGAACCGCAGGAAAGCGACAGCGACAAAATCTCCCGTCTGGTGGCGGAGGCTGACCGTCTTGCTGCCAGCTATGACTATGACGGCGCCATTGAACTCATCAAATCCTACGGCGCGGACTATGCGCAGCAGCAGGCGCTGACCGACGCCATTGCCGGCTATGAAAGCACAAAAAGCACCATGGTCCGCTACAGCGACGTCACCACCATTCCGCACATTTTCTTCCATTCCCTGATTGCCGACACCTCCCGCGCCTTTGACGGTGACTATGACCAGGACGGCTACAATCTCTACATGACCACAGTCTATGAATTTGAACATATGATGGAAGAGATGTACAAGCGCGGCTATGTCCTGATCCGCATTCACGACATGGCTTATGCGGATCCGGAGACAGGCGAATTCACAGCAGGCGACATTATGCTTCCCGCCGGCAAAAAGCCGTTTGTCCTCTCTGTTGACGACGTCAATTACTACGACTATATGACGGACTCCAACGACGACCATATTCCCGACGCCGGCGGCGACGGTTTCGCCACAAAAATTGTCATCGGCGACGACGGCAAACCCACCTGTGAATACATCACCGCCGACGGACAGACCGTCACCGGCGAGTATGACGTTGTGCCCATCCTTGACCGGTTTGTGGAGGAACACCCCGATTTTTCCTACCGGGGCGCCAAGGGAATCCTGGCTGTCACCGGCTATGAAGGCGTATTCGGCTACCGCACGCACCCGGACTGGAAGTCCATTCTGGGCGAGGAGGCCTGGAACCAGGCCCATGAAGACGCAAAAGCCGTGTCCCAGTGTCTGAAGGACGACGGCTGGGAAATTGCCAGCCACAGCTTCGGCCATCCCCATTACGGACGCATGGATCTGGATTCCTTTAAAAACGACGTGCGCAAATGGGAAGAACAGGTTGAACCCATCGTCGGTGATACCGATATTCTGATTTATCCTTTCGGCGATGATATTTCCGGCGTTGAAGGATATTCCGGCCCGAAATATGACACACTAATGGAAGCGGGCTTCAGATATTACTGCAACGTGGACTCTCACGACGCCTGGGTACAGATCCATGACAAATACATGCGGCAGGGCCGCCGCAACCTGGACGGCTACCGCCTCTACTGGAATCCGGAAATGCTGGACGATCTGTTTGACGTCAATGACGTTATGGATCCGAACCGGCCGCTGCCTGTGCCCTCTCTGTAACTGCAGCTGTCTCCTGCCCGCTCCGGCTGCGCCGCAGCCGTACTGCAGGAAAACGGAGGCTGAAAAAATGAAACATTTTCTGAAAGAAGCGGAACAGATCTGCGGCACGCTTGCGCTGTGCGGCGTGCTGATCTGCGCCGCGGCACCGCTGCGGCGCCCATGTCTGCAGACACTGTGCTCCGCCGCCTGTGCAGGGCGGGAAATCACAACCATTTACACAACCCGCAGGCGGCATCCTCCCCGGCCTCTCATCGCCGCCACTGCGGCCCTGACGCTGACGGCGCTTGTCTGCGCACTGCTGCAGAAAAAAACGGGGAATTCTTTCTGAATAACTGAACTGCGCAGACCCGCCGGCCTGAATCATGACCGGCGGGTCTTTCCATTCTGTCTGCATACACAGATTTTTTCTGCCTGTCTGCCGCTTGCGCATGTGTCCCGGACATGTTAAAATGGCGTAAAGATTTTCAGTGCGGGGATTCCGCATTCCAAAAACCGGACGACAGGAGATGAATCATGCACAAAAACCAGCATACGGATAACGAATGCCAGAAAGAAAGCAAAAACCACATCATTGAGGAACAGATTGAAGAAGTCCTGGAAGATGTCTTTACATACGACGAGGAGCGCTATGTAAAAAAGACCGTGCCGCGGCGCCTGCTGCTGTTGCTGCGCAATATTGCCGCGGGTGCGGCAGCCGTTCTGTTTATCGTCTCCTTTTTCAACGTGCCTGCCGCTGTGCGGGCAGCCGCCTATTTCATCGGCGCTGCCGCATATGTGGCCGAGATTCTGATCATCACGCGCCTTTTCCGGATCCGTCCTTCCCATGATGAAATGTTCATGGCCTATGTGTTCGGTCCGCTGTATCTGATGATGGGCATCTCCTATCTGACACATTAGCGCCGAACTGCGCACTGTCAGCAGCCCGCTCTCCTTTCTGAGAGCGGGCTGAACTGTTATATGCAGGCCTCCGCAGACACATCGCCTGCCGCCGCCAGCGCCGTCGTGGGCAGCAGGCTCAGGCACGCGGAACGAATCGCACATCTCTCCCTGCCGCTGCCCTGCACAAGGGTCAAAGCGGATCTGATCTGCCTGCTGAAACAGGCGCCGTCATAAAAAAGAAGCAGCGGATCACGCTTTCCGGAACGTGATCCGCTGCTTTGCATTTTTGTGTTTTCCGTCCGGGCGCTTTCGAAACTCAGTACGCCACGCCCCAGACAACCATGGTTTTCGCAGGCTTCCCGCAGATGGGGCACACATCCGAAATCTGCTCCTGTGCAAAAGGCATGCAGCGGGAGGACATGCCCGCCTCTTCCTTCATTTTCAGCTCACAGGCCTCGTCGCCGCACCACATGGTCTTGATGAAGCCGCCCTTTTCCTTCTGCAGCTGCTTTGCCTCTTCCAGCGTGCGCGCGGCATAGGTGTGCTCCTCAAGATTCCTGCGCGCCGTTTCGTACAGGCCGGTCTGAACCGCCTCCAGCTGGCGGCCGGCCTCAGCCTCCAGCTCTTCAAGCCGGACAAAGGTCTTTTCGCCGTCGTTGCGGCGCACCATGACGCACTGGCCGTTTTCCATATCCCGGGGGCCCATTTCCACCCGCAGCGGCACGCCCTTCATCTCATACTGCGCGCACTTCCAGCCCAAGCTGTTGTCGGACAGGTCGATCTTTGCGCGGAATCCGGCGGCCTTCAGCCGGTCACACAGCACCTGCGCGCCTTCAACGACGCCCGGCTTATGCTGCGCCACAGGCACAACGATAATCTGCACCGGCGCAATCTGCGGCGGCAGGACAAGGCCGCTGTTGTCGCCGTGGGTCATAATCACCGCGCCGATCAGCCGGGTGGTGCTGCCCCAGGACGTCTGGAAAGGATACTGCAGCGTATTGTCGCGCCCGGTAAACGTCACGCCGTAAGCGCGGCTGAATTTATCGCCGAAATAGTGGGATGTGGCGGACTGAAGCGCCTTATGATCCTTCATCATGCATTCAATGGTATAGGTGGCCTCGGCGCCGGCAAACTTTTCCTTGTCCGTTTTGCGCCCGCGCACCACAGGCATGGCCAGGACGTTTTCACAAAAATCCGCATAGCAGTTCAGCTGCTGCTCGGTTTCCCGCTGCGCCTCTTCCGCCGTCTCGTGGATCGTATGACCCTCCTGCCACCAGAACTCTCTGGAGCGCAAAAACGGCCGCGTGGTTTTCTCCCAGCGGACAACGGAGCACCACTGATTGTAAAGCATGGGCAGCTCCCGGTAGGAATGAAGCACATGCGCCCAGTGATCGCAGAACATGGTCTCCGAAGTGGGCCGCAGGGCCAGCCGTTCCTCCAGCTTCTCACTGCCGCCCATGGTGACCCAGGCCACCTCCGGCGCAAATCCGTTGACAAGCTCTCCCTCTTTTTTCAGAAGGCTTTCGGGGATCAGAACCGGCATCGCGACGTTTTCATGTCCGGTTTCCTTGAATTTCGCATCCATCAGACGCTGGATATTCTCCCAAATGGCATAGCCGTAAGGCCGCAGGATCATAAAGCCCTTCACGCTGGCATAATCCACCAGTTCCGCCTTCAGGCAGATATCCGTGTACCACTGGGCAAAGTCTTCCTCCATGTCGGTAATCTGCTGGACCTTTTTCTCTTTGGCCATTGAAAATTCTCTCCTTAAAACATAATCCTGATTTAGTCATTGTAGAGAGTTTTGAGGAAAAAGTCAAGAATATGCGGGCAGATTCCATGTTATGTACAGAGATTTGCCCGGCGTACAAGAATAAAATGTCTCTTTTTGATCTTGCATCGCCACCGAAAGCATGATAAGATTCAAGTGTTTTGCATACGGCACTCAGGAGGTTTTCAGGATTATGGAAGTATTTAAGTTATCGCTCGGACAGATTCTTGAACTGTTTCTGTTCATGCTCATCGGCTTTATTCTGCGGCGGAAAAGAATCCTCAGCGATGAAACGGGCGCACTGCTCTCCAAGCTGGAGACGCTGATTTTCATGCCCGCTCTGATCATCAACAGCTTCGTCACGAACTGCAACTGGACCAATCTGTCCAGCAATCTGGATCTTCTCCTGTACAGCGTCGGCACCATCGCCGCGTCCACGCTGCTGGCAATACCTCTCAGCCGGCTGTTTTCAAAAGAGCCTCTGGAGCGCAGCTACTATAAATATTCTCTGGTGATCCCGAACTTCGGTTTTGTGGGCAACGCCATTATTCTCGGCGTTCTCGGCAGCGAAAATCTTTTCAAATACCTGATCTTCTGCATTCCCATCAACCTGTTCCTGTATTCCATCGCCATCCGCTGGCTCACGCAGCGCGGCAGCAGGAAATTCACCTTCCGCAGCCTGCTGAACCCGATTTTCATTTCTCTGATCGTCGGTATGGTGCTCGGCCTTCTGGAAGTCAACCTGCCGACCTTCCTCTCCGCCACTCTGTCCGCTGCCAGCGGCTGCATGGCGCCCATCGCCATGCTGGTGACCGGCTTCATCATCGGCGAGTATGATCTGAAAAAGCTCTTCCGGATCAAAAAGGTTTATGTCCTCTCCATTCTCCGCCTCGTTGTCATTCCGCTTCTGTTCTATTTCGTTCTGAAGCTTTTCCACGTGGCAGACAACCTGCTGATGATCATCATCGGCTATCTGGCCATGCCGCTCGGTCTGTACACAATTCTGATGCCCGCTGCCAACGGCGACGACACCACCACCGGCGCCAGCATGGCCCTGATTTCAAATCTGCTGGCCGTTGTCACCATCCCGCTTGTCTTTATGCTGGTCATGTAAAGTTTCAGGGGCAGGGACAGCCATTGTCCCTGTCCTTTTTTCCTGCCGCTGCAGGAACGCAATCCGCTCCGCTTCCCGCCGGGACGCGGCGGCTGGATCCAACACGGCGCTGACAGCGCGCCAGGAGGTTGAACATTTATGGAAGTGTTTAAGCTGACGCTGGGGCAGATGCTTGAGCTGTTTTTATTTATGCTGATCGGCTTCATACTGAAGCGGAAAAACATTTTCAACGATGAGGCGGGGCTGCTGCTCTCCAAACTGGAAACGCTGATTTTCATGCCGGCCATGATCATCAGCAGCTTTGCAGCCAACTGCACCTGGGAAACTCTGACCGGCAATGCCGATCTGATTCTTTACAGCATCGGTACCATTGTGCTCACGACGCTGATTGCCACGTCTGTCAGCCGTCTGTTTTCCAGGGATCCCCTGGAGCGCAACTGCTATAAATACTCGCTTGTGATCCCGAACAGCGGGTATGTGGGCAACGCCGTTGTCCTCGGTGTTCTCGGCAGCAGCTATCTTTTCAAGTTTATGGTTTACTGCATTCCCGTCAACTTCTTTGTTTA
>JAEDDG010000051.1 GCA_016293865.1 Oscillospiraceae bacterium
GTGCGTCCGGCACGGCAGGGATTCCGGATTCAGATTATATGTTCCCTTATAGTGCAGCTTCATCTGATGCGTGCCTCCTGCAGTCCGGCGTGACCGGACAGTCCATAAACCGGCGCAGCTGACGCTGGCTGCGCAGAATCACTGTTTTCTCCCGGTACTTTCCCACAATTTCCGCGAAATGGCGTCTGACTGCCCGGGTCCGGCCCTGATACAGGACCCACCAGATGAATTCCGCGTCAATTTTCTCCGTGCATCCGGGCGCGGCGCTTTCGCGCACCGTGTTCCGGAAGCGCAGGTACCGCCGGATGACCCGGATCAGACAACTGAGCCGGGGAAACGGCATATAGATGATCTGGTCGGCCAGCTCCAGCCGCTGGGCCTGCAGCAGAGCGGTGTAGTTCCCGTCTATGACCCAGTCGGGCTGCGCCATGAATGCCGAGACCATGTCCAGCGCCTGCGCACGGGGCCGCGGCACCCAGTTTGCCTCAAAATGCACGGAATCCAGATAGAGAACGGGAATGCCGTACCGCCGGGAGAGAAATCCGGCCAGGGTGGATTTCCCGCTTCCGGAAAAACCGAGAATGGCAATGCGCACGGCGGACACCTCCCATGGGCTGAAGTGAACGGCGCGGACAGTATGCCGGCCGCGTGCTGCTCATTATACCAGAGCGCGGCCCGGAAAACAATTCCGGGCCGCGCTGGATGTATGAAATGGACGGGTTATTCCTTTGTCTTCCGGCGGAAAAAGAAAATGGCTGCCGCGCAGATGACCGCGGCATATCCGATTACCAGCCAGAGCGGCGGCATAACGGCTGCCCAGTCGCCGGCCAGGGCAGCCCGTCCGGCGTTGACCGCCGGGGCGAACGGCAGCGCCATGGCGATGGTTTTGAATGCGCCGCCGACAAGGTCCAGACTGAACCAGGTGCCGGAGAGCCACGCACTGAGGTTTGTCAGCAGCGCGCCGCAGATGCCGCCCACCTGCCGCTCGGTCAGCAGCGTGCCGCACAGAAGGCCGAGACCGATAAACACCAGCGCCGCAGGAATGCTGGCCAGAATGGCGGCAAAAATTGTCCATGTGGGCGTCAGCCCCAGACAGATGGCACAGAGGTAGCAGATGCACGTCTGCGCAACAGCCAGCGGAAGAAGCGGCAGTGTATAGCCCAGAATGAATTCGGCCGGCTGCATGGGAGAGGTAAACATGCGCATCAGGAAGGAAGAGCCTCTGTCTTTTGCAATCAGTGAAGCGGAGAAAAGGGAGATAAAGCTCAGACCGAAAACGGCGATGCCCGGCGTCAGCTGATCCAGCTCAAACATCGATACGGGGATATTTCTCTGAATGGCCGTCAGCAACAGCAGCAGAATGATGGGAAAGCCGAGTCCGAAAATCAGATTCAGCTTGTCGCGGATCAGTTCGCGCAGATTGCGCCTGGAAAAGACAAGAATCCGCATGTCACTGCGCCTCCTTTCCTGCAGCCAGGGCCACAAACGCGTCCTCAAAGCTTTTTGCGCCGGCTTTTTCCATCAGCGCCCGGGCGGAGCCTGCGGCAAGCAGGCGGCCGCCGGCCATGATCCCGATCTCGTCCGCCAGAGCCTCGGCTTCTTCCAGATAATGGGTGGTCAGAATAATGGTGACCTTGCCCTTCAGCGCCTCCACAGCAGCCCACAGCTCCCGGCGGGCCAGAACGTCCAGTCCCAGCGTCGGCTCGTCCAGAAACAGAATTTTCGGCTGGGATACCAGCGCCATGGCAATGCTCAGACGCCGCTGCATGCCGCCGGAGAGCGTCTGCGCCCGGTCGCGTGCCCGGTCCGCAAGGCCGAAGGTATCCAGCATCTGCCGGGCGCGGTCCCGGGCCTGCGTTCTGCGCATGCCGTACAGCCCGGCGATGAATTCAAGATTTTCCAGAACGGTCAGGTTGGGAGCCACTGCCGTCTCCTGCGGCGAGAGATTGATGACCTGTTTTGCCCGGACTGTGTCGTGCACCACGCTGTGCCCGTCCAGAAAAGCGTCGCCCGCTGTCGGCGTCAGAAGGCCGGCCAGCATGCGGATGGTGGTGGTTTTTCCGGCGCCGTTCAGACCCAGAAGCGCGAAGGTGGTTCCGGCGGCAATGTCCGCCGTCAGGTTGTCTACGGCAGTCCGCGCGCCGAAGCGCCGTGTCAGACCGCGGATTTCAATCGCGTTCATTTGTCCGCCTCTTTTCCGTCCGGCTCCGGGGGCAGCGCCTGATCCACAAGACTCTGGCAGCTGTCATAACCGGTCAGCGCAATGCCGCGCTTGATGTCGCCCAGAATCAGCAGCTGATCGCCGGGGTTGATTTCAAACATGTCGCGCAGCTCCTTGGGAATGACAATCTGCCCCTTGTCGCCGACCCGAACGGTTCCCACATATTTACCCTTCGGCATGACCATTTTCATCTCCGTATCCCTCGGTTCTAAAAATTAGAATAGTATAACTATTCCCACTAATGATAACACGCGAAGGAGAAATGTCAAGGTATTTTCTGCGGGGAGAATTTATGCTATGATAGAAAAGACAGGATCAAACAGCCGGCGGAGGAACGGATGAAAAAAGCGATTTTTTTCGACCTGGACGGGACGCTTACGGATCCCGGACAGGGGATTACAAATTCAGTGATGTATGCGCTGGAACATTTTGGCATTCAGGTGCGGGACAGACGGGAACTGTACCGGTTCATCGGTCCGCCGCTGACGGATGCTTTCCGGCAGTATTATGGTTTTTCCCAGACGCAGGCCCGGGAGGCGCTGCGGCTTTACCGCGTTTATTTTGCGGACAGGGGAATTTTTGAAAACGAGCTTTACCCGGGGATTCCCCGGATGCTGGGCGCACTGCGGGCGGCGGGGCTGCGGCTGGCCGTGGCCACATCCAAGCCGGAGGAGTACGCCGCGCGCATTCTGGAGCATTTTCAGATCGACGGCTTCTTTGAGCTGCTGGCAGGCAATACGTTGCAGGAGGAGCGCCCCACGAAGGGCGAGGTGATTGCCTATGCCCTGAAGAAGCTGGGCCTGCTGCCGGAAGAGACCGTGATGGTGGGCGACCGGTCGCACGATGTGATCGGCGCGGCGGAAAACGGCATGGCGGCGGTGGGCGTGCTGTACGGCTATGGGAGCCGGAGGGAGCTGGAGGACGCGGGCGCGGTGAGAATTGCCGCCACGGTGGAGGAACTGGCCCGCCTTTTGCCTGCGCTGTGAGAGGAGGAAAACAGTATGATCCTGAAGCAGGAAATTCTTGCGGCGCTTGAGCGCAGCCCCGACGCGCCGCTGTCCGGACAGGCCCTCGCGCAGCAGTTCGGCGTTTCCCGCAGCGCGGTGTGGAAGGCGGTCAATGCGCTGAAACGGGAGGGATATGAGATCTCGTCGGCCACCAACCGCGGGTACCGGCTGGAAAAGGACAGCGACCGGCTCAGTGCGGACAGGCTCGCTGCCGACCTGGGGGAGACGCTGCCGGTGCGGGTCTTCCGGTCTCTGGATTCCACAAACAATGAGGCGAAGCGGCTGCTGGCCGGCGGCATGCGCTGCCCGTTTCTGGTGGCGGCGGAGGAACAGACCGGCGGGCGCGGCCGCAGCGGCCATGCGTTTTATTCGCCGGCAGGCGCGGGCCTTTATATGTCGCTGGCCATGGCGCCGGGCGCCGCGCTGACCGAGGCCCTGCGGATTACCGCCTACGCGGCGGTCTGTACAGCGCAGGCAATTGAAATACTGACCGGCAGAAGCTGCGGCATCAAGTGGGTCAACGACCTGTATCTGGACGGGAAAAAGGTCTGCGGTATTCTGACGGAGGCGATTACGGATTTTGAGTCCGGCGGTGTGGACGCCGTGGTGATCGGCATCGGCGTCAATCTGCATCCGGCTGAAGTGCCGGCGGAGCTGCGGGAGATTGTCGGCTTTCTGGACGCGCCCCCTGTCAAAAACAAGCTGGCGGCGGAGATCACACGCAGGCTTCTGCGGTTTGACGCCAGGCAGACGGAATTTGTCGCCGAATACCGGCGGCGCAGCACCGTTCTGGGGAAAAAGGTGCAGTTTGAGTCTGACGGCCGGACGGCGGAAGGCGTGGCCGCAGAGATTGACGATTCCGGCGCGCTTCTTGTGCAGACGGCGGACGGCCGGACTGCAGTGCTGCGCAGCGGAACAGTCCGTGTGACCGAAAACGGCGCAGAGTGACTGACGTATGATGTAAAAATAAAAAAGCCTCCGGTCAGCTTGCATGACCGGAGGCTTTTTTTGAATGTGTCCGCGCAGCGCGTTTCACAGCAGCGCCGCGCCGGATGATGAGCCGCCTGGGACAGCGGCGCAGAATTTTTGTCTCAGCCGCTGTACGCCGTACTCAGCCTTTGGAAACGGCGCCGGGAGCAGCGTTTTCAGCTGCGGGAGCCTTCTCAGTCAGCTTTTTGACACCCTGGATGACCACAATGACACCCAGGCACAGAAGAAGGATGGCAAAGATCAGCTGCAGCGTGTTGCCGAGGCTCAGACCTGTGGTGGTCAGCGCGACAATCAGCTTGTAGGAGATGATGCCCAGCGCGGAGAAGGTGACGGCAACCATGAAGGCCACCGGGATCCAGAGCATTGCGCCCTGGCGCTTGGTCTTTTTCAGGAACACTGCGCAGGCCAGCAGAGCCAGAACAGCCAGGAGCTGGTTGGCGGAGCCGAACAGCGGCCAGATTTCCTTGTAGCCGACCTTTGCCAGCAGGAAAGCAAGCACCAGAGTGATAATGGTTGCGAAATATTTGTTGGTCAGAACCTTGGTGACAATGCCGGGCTGTTTTCCGTCCGCTTCATCTTCAGTGAAGAACTCCTGGAAGGACAGGCGGGCGATTCTGGCCACAGAGTCCAGAGAGGTCAGCGCGAACGCGGAGACGGCAAGGTTGATCAGCGTGAAGACCAGGTTGTAGGGCAGGCCGATGACGCCCAGGAAGTTGGCGATTGCGCCGGCGAAAATCTGCGGCTGGGTGCTGAGACCCTGTGCAGCGGCTTCGCCCTGGCCGAAGGATGCGACGGCGATCAGAGCCAGAACGGCGAGCATGCACTCAAGCAGCATGGAGCCGTAGGAAACAGGCAGCATGGCCTTTTCGTTTTTGATCTGCTTGGATGCCGTGCCGGAGGAGACGAGGGAATGGAAGCCGGACACTGCGCCGCAGGCGACGGTGACGAAAAGGATCGGGAACAGATACTGGCCGTCCACATTGAAGCCCACAAAGGCGTCGAGGTTGCAGGCGGGATTGGCGACGAAAACGCCGATGACAGCAGCAAGGATCATGAAGATCAGCAGGTAGCTGTTCAGATAGTCACGGGGCTGCAGCAGAGCCCAGACGGGAACCACGCAGGCCACAAGAACGTAAGCGAAAATGATGATATGCCACGTGCTCTGGGTCATATACACAGGGCAGGAAAGGCCGATGGCAACAGCGGCCACGAGCATGACGATGGCGATCAGGGTGTTCAGCCACTTGTTCAGCTTGCCGTACCGGAGAATCATGCCAAGCGCAACAGCCTCAACAATGAAGATCATGGAGGTCATGGCAACGGAGCCGTTGGTGGTCACCTGTGTCACAGCGCCGGTGGAGGACGTCACAAAGCCGTTGAAGGTGCCGGCAACCACGTCGCCGAAGGCTGCGATGACAAGGATGCAGAACAGCCAGCAGAAGGCCAGGAAGAGCTTCTTGCCGATTTTGCCGATGTACTCTTCGATGATGTAGCCGATGGTGCGGCCTTTGTTCTTGACGGAAGCGTACATGGCGGCGAAGTCCTGAACTGCGCCGATGAAAACGCCGCCGAGCAGGATCCACAGCAGCACCGGCAGCCAGCCGAACATAGCCGCGGTAATGGGCCCGTTAATCGGCGCCGCGCCGGCGATGGAGGCGAACTGATGGCCGAAAACCACGTTTGTATCCGCCGGAACATAGTCAACGCCGTCTTCATATTCATAGGCGGGCGTCTTTGCGTTCGGGTCAATGCCCCATTTGTTTGCCAGGTAGCGCCCGTACAGCAGATATGCGCCGCCCAGGACCACGATGGCAATGACGATCATGATGATACCGTTCATATTTTTCCACCACTCCTTTTTTATTCAAAACCTCTTTTCAGAGCGTTCTGTTGAAAAAGAAAAGCCTCTGCGGTTCCGTATCGGAACCGCAGAGGCGAAATGAATCATTCCGTGTTACCACTCTGCTTTGCTGCTATGTATACAGCCGCTCAGCGCACGGCGCATGCGCGCAGTGCATCTCTGATAACGGAGAGAACCCGTTCGCGCCTACTGTCTGTTCAGCGGAATGCTCCGGGGTGAGACTGTGCCTGCTGCTGTGCTGCCTCGCACCGGCCGGCAGCTCGCTGAAACAGGGAAACCGGCACAGTATGTCCCTTTCTCGGCATTTAAGACTTATGTTCGGGTGTATTTTAGTCTCAAATCCGCGCAAAATCAAGAAACGAATCACACAAAATATTTGGTAATTTTTCCCGGAGATTTATTGAATTTCCTGTTTTTTACATTTTTGGCACAGCCGGACAGGTACGGGGAAGATCACTTTCCCTGCTGAAGCTCCTCCACGCTGGCCAGAATGGCGTCGCACATGTAGTCCACCTGAGCCTTGGAGAGCGGATACAGAGGCAGATGCGTGAAGCGGTGGTTGAATACTTCCTCACAGACGGGGCATGTGGCGGCGATGGCCTTGCCGTCATATCCGAAGGTCCTGAGAATATCAAAATCATACAGGGGTCCGAAGTGCGGGATCTGAGTGACGCCCTTTTCCTCCAGCTTGGTTTTCAGGGCCTGGATGTCGCCGCCGGCCTTGTCCGGGTCGATCTGCAGCTGGTACAGGTGGAAGCTGGGCTCCACGTCCTCATAGCCGCCCATATCCTGCGGCAGAATCGCAGAGCAGCTGCTCAGCCGGCCGGTGACATATTCCGCCACGGAGCGGCGCTCGGCCAGGATCCGGTCATACCGGGCGACCTGCTGGGAGAGTCCCACGGCCTGGATTTCCGTTGTGGACGCGTTGCCGGCAGCGAATGGACCGTATTTTCCGGGCATGGCCACGACGTCATAGATCCAGTTCGGGATTTTGCGGGTAAAGTCCGCGCCGAAGAAGCGGGCTTCCTTCAGATAAGGCCGGAACTCTTCAACAGTTGTGGTCAGAATGCCGCCCTCGCCGAAGGACGTGCAGTTTTTGACCTCATGCAGGCTGAAGCCGGTGAAATGGCCGATGGTGCCGATCCGGCGGCCCTTGTATTTTGCGCCGAAGGCATGGGCGCCGTCCTCCAGAACGACCAGGTCATGGGCTTTGGCCAGCTCCATGATGGGATCCATATCCACCGGATAGCCGCCGAGATGGACGGGGACGATCATTTTCGTCCGCGGCGTGATTTTGCGGGCCACATCCGCCGGATCCATATTCAGCGTGCGCGGATCCAGGTCAGCGAAAACCAGCTTGGCGCCCACGGCCAGAGGATAGGCGATGGTGGCGATGAACGTGATGGCGGGCACGATGACCTCGTCGCCCGGTCCGAGATTTGCGTATTTGTAGGCAATCTCAAAGCCTGCCGTGGCATTTGTCACAAACAGCGCGCCGGAAGTGCCCAGGTAGCTGTCCACATCCGCTTCCGCCTGTTCCACGCGGGAACCCAGAGAGAGCTTTCCCGGCGGGGAAGAGAGCTTGTCCAGATTGAAAATCTGTGTGCGCACGGCATCCAGCGCGTTTTCATATGCGTCGCCGGAGCCCTGCATCATGAATTTGATGACTTCCATTACGTCGTGGGCATTGTAGTCCTCGCCGACGGCCGCCCATGGAACCTGTGTTTCACCGGTGTTGTACCGGAAATCAGAAGCGCGCTTTGACATGCGATGACCTCCCATAGAGTTTTTGTGTTTTTATTATACAACATGCTTGATGAGGTGTAAATCATAAAGAAAGAATTCGTCGGATTAACCATGTGGTTGTATTGACCCGGCCTGCGTGATATACTTATACCGGACCCGCTGAAAGCGGCGGGTACTCAAATGTTATCTGAAAGGCAAGAAAATATGCTGATTGAAATTTTAAAGGCGATTCTGTTCGGCGTCGTGGAGGGCGTGACCGAGTGGCTGCCCATCAGTTCGACGGGGCACCTGATCCTTCTGCAGGAATTTGTGCGCCTGGACGTATCCGACGCGTTCTGGGAAATGTTTGAGGTCGTCATCCAGCTGGGCGCGATTCTGGCGGTGGTGGTGCTGTATTTCAGCCGTCTGAACCCCTTTTCCCGGCGGAAATCCGCCGCGGAAAAGCAGAATACCTGGAAGCTCTGGCTGAAGGTCATTGTGGCCGTGCTGCCCTCGGCCGTTGTGGGCGTTCTGCTGGACGACTGGTTCAACGCGCACCTGTATAACTATGTCACCGTGGCGATTGCACTGGTGGTCTACGGCATTTTGTTTATCGTGATCGAGCGTATGCGCCGGGACCAGCGGGATTTGTATGCCGGTGCGGAGGACATTACATACAAAACGGCGTTTTATATCGGCTGTTTTCAGGTGCTGAGCATCGTTCCCGGCACGTCCCGCTCCGGCTCCACCATCCTCGGCGCCATGCTTGTGGGCGTTTCGCGGACGGCTGCGGCGGAGTTCTCGTTCTTCCTGGCCATTCCCACCATGCTGGGCGCCAGCCTTCTGAAAGGCGCCAAGTTCGTGCTGGGCGGCACGGGCGTCTCGTCTGTGGAGGCGGCGGTTCTTGCCGTCGGCTGCGCTGTGGCGTTTCTTGTCTCCCTGCTGGTGATCCGGGCGCTGGTGAGCTATGTGCGCCGGCATTCCTTCTCTGCCTTCGGCGTTTACCGGATTGTTCTGGGCGCGCTGGTGGTGCTGTATTTCCTGACTGTGTAAAAACCCGGACAGATGTATACGAAAGGACAGAATTATGAAAATCACTCTTGACATCAGCAATGTGGATTATGACGCGCTGGCGGACGTGCTGCTTCCGATGCTGGAAGAGCAGATGGGCGACAATGTGTGGTTTCCTGCCGCGCTGACCAGCGGCGGAAAAGCCACGCAGGCGGCGAAGAGCATGCTCCGGCGGCTGCCCCAGCAGCGGAAGGACGCCATCCTGGCCAATTATATCAACCGCTCCCGGGATAAAATCGCCGCGCTGCTGATGGACGCGGCGCGGACCAAAGGGCTGAATCTCACTGTCAGCAATGTGCGGGCGGAAAACGACTGAAGGCCGCAGAGCGCACAGCTTTGCATGTCCCGCCGGATTTCGGCTGCATGCTTGACAGCGCATGAAAAATAGTGTTTAATTAAAAATGAAGATGTGCAGGCGGCCTGTGAACAGTGTGTTTAGGGAAACTGCCATGATTATTGAACTTTATTTACTGAACGGAAGATTTCTGTTTATTTTTGAAGCGCATAAGCGTCGGCAGGATGCTTATGCGCTTTTTGC
>JAEDDG010000052.1 GCA_016293865.1 Oscillospiraceae bacterium
GAAATCTGTTGACAGAACTGTTATATCTGTATATAATCAGCATATACAGATAAGGAGCGGAGATGGTGAGTTGAATATTTTGATTGACAACAAAAGCGGCGCGCCGATTTATGATCAGATTTATTCCCAGATCAAGAATCAGATCATCAGCGGCGCACTGAAGGAAAACGAGATGCTCCCGTCCATCCGCGGCCTGGCCAAGGATCTGCGGATCAGCTTTATCACAACGAAGCGGGCATACGAAGAGCTTGAAAAAGAGGGATTTATTTACACGATACAGGCGAAAGGCTGCTATGTTGCGCCGAAGAATGTGGAATTGATCCGTGAGGAAAATCTGAAGAAAATCGAGGACCACATTGAACAGGTGGTTCAGCTGGCTGCCGCCTGTAATTTAAGCAGGGAAGAGATCCTGGAAATGGTTCGCTTCAGTCTGGAGGAACAAGAATGAATGCGCTGGAAATACACAATCTGACAAAAACCTTTACGGGCTTCAAACTGGATGATGTCAGTCTCACGCTGCCGAGCGGATGCATTATGGGCCTGATCGGGGAAAACGGCGCGGGCAAAAGCACCACAATAAAGCTGATCCTGGATATCCTTCATAAGGACAGCGGGACGGTCACGCTCCTCGGCAGGGACAACGGAGAAAATATCCGGCTGACGAAGGAAGAGGTGGGTGTCGTTCTGGACGATGTCGGCATTCCTGAGTGCCTGACGGCGAAGCAGGTGGGCAGAGTGATGCAAAACACGTTCCGGACCTGGAACGACAGGATGTATGCAGACCTCCTGCAGAAATTTTCCCTGCCGGCAGATAAGCCGTTCAAAGCATTTTCCCGCGGCATGAAAATGAAGCTCGGTATTGCCGTTGCCATGTCGCACGGCAGCAGACTTCTGCTGCTGGACGAAGCAACCAACGGTCTGGACCCGGTTGTCCGGGACGAAGTAATCGGGATGTTCGGCGAGTTCACAAGGGATGAGGATCACTCCATTCTGATTTCCTCCCATATTGTCAGCGATCTGGAAAAAATCTGCGACTATGTGGCTTTTCTGCACAATGGCCGGCTTCTCCTGTGCGAGGAAAAGGACCAGCTCCTGGCGGAATACGGAATGCTCCACTGCACGGCGGAGCAGCTTTCGGCACTGGATCCTGCTGCGGTCCGGAGCAAAAAGGAATCGCCGTACGGTGTGGAGGCCATTGTGCAGCGCAGCGCAGTTCCGGCGGGAACTGTGCTCAGTCCGGTCAGTCTGGAGGAAGTATTTCTGTTTATGGTTAAGGAGGGGAAAACCGCGTGAAAGGGCTTCTGTTGAAGGATTTTTATATGACAATCAGGTATTGCCGGGCTTATCTGCTGATGATTGCGGTTTTTGTTGCAGTGTCTTTCGTGGGACAGGAGAATCTTTTCTTTGTGTTTTTCCCGTGCATGATTTCCGGGATGCTGCCGGTGACACTGCTGGCATATGATGAGCGCAGCAAATGGAGCGAATACTGCCGTGTTCTGCCGTATTCCAAAGCGCAGATCGTTTCCGGAAAGTATCTGGTGGGACTGATCGCACAGCTTGCGGTTCTTTGTGTGACGGGGACTGCACAGGCGCTCAGAATGCAGGCCGCAGGCATGCTGAACCTGCAAAATTTCGGCGCGCTCATGGGACTGCTGCTGATTCTGTCCAGCGTTGCATCCTCACTTGTCCTGCCGTTTATGTTCAGATACGGCGTGGAAAAAGGACGGATCGCGTATTATGTCATGATCGGCATCGTGACGGCCGGCGGTATAGGCGCGACAAATCTTTTCGGCGGGAATGCGGCCGCGGATGGAGCGGTCCGCAGTGTGCTGCCGCTGCTTTGTGCGGCGGGGGTGATGCTCTACGCGCTTTCCTGGGTGTTGTCCATTGCATTCTATAAAAAACAGCAGGCATAATGACGGGAAGAACGGACAGCAGCCGCAGACAAAAAACGGTGAGGTTTTCCTCACCGTTTTTTAACTGTTGGCGCCTGCAGAAAAGGTGTTTTCCGTATATACCGGCGGTTTGAACCCGGTTTTTCCGGGCGGCATCAGGGAATCCGGACGCTGGAAACGGATGCAGCCGGCGCACATTTTCGGCGAAAAGTACAAAAGGATTTGCGTTGACAAAAGACGGCCGTGCCGCTATTCTGTATACAGAAAAGCGGGAGGTACGGTTATCCTGTGATACAGCTGAATTTCATTGAAAAGGGCAGCGGAAAACCGCTGCTGCTTCTGCATGGAAATGGGGAGAGCAGCGCGTATTTTGAAAAGCAGATTCCGTGTTTTTCCCGGGAATACCGCGTGATTGCCATTGACACGAGGGGTCACGGGCGTTCGCCGCGGGGAGACGCGCCGTTTACCATTCGCCAGTTTGCAGAAGATCTGCGGGATTTTATGGATACGCAGGGGATCGAACGCGCGCATATCCTGGGCTTTTCAGACGGCGGCAATATCGCGCTGACATTTGCGCTGGCCTGGCCCCGGCGGGTGGACCGGCTGGTGCTCAACGGTGCAAATCTGAATCCGGCCGGCGTGAAGCGCACGGTGCAGCTGCCCATTGAGCTGGGATACCGGGCTGCGTCCCTGTTTGCCAGCCGGAGCGCATCAGCCCGCCGGCATGCGGAACTGCTGGGCCTGATGGTCAACGAGCCGGACATCAGTCCGCAGGCGCTGAAAGAGCTGCATCTGCCTGTGCTTGTAATCGCGGGTACCCGCGATATGATCAGGCAGTCACACACCCGTCTGATCAGCGAGAGCCTGCCCGATGGGCGGCTTGTGCTGCTGCCGGGGGACCATTTTATTGCCGCGAAAAATGCCGGCGCATTCAACGCCGCGGTGGCTGCATTTCTGCGGGAATAGATCTGCTGCGGCGGAAATGCAGGGAGACAGAGGAGGACCGCGGGCTGCGGCGGCGTGCGGCCGGACCGCATACCGGAAATGAGGAATACTCTGCGGCGCAGGGCGGATGCCGTGTGCTGCAGAATAATAATGACAGAAGATAAAAGGAGAAGAAATTATGCGTGCGAGTCAAACCAAGGTTGAAAAAGCGCTGACTTGTGATGTTCTGGTCGTAGGTGCCGGACTGGCGGGCCTGCGCGCCGCCTATGATTGCGCAGCTGCCGGTCTGCGTGTTGTGCTGGCTGTCAAGGGCGGGCTTTGCTCCGGTGCGAGCTTTTATCCGCTGACAGCGGGACTGGGCTCCCAGCTTGCGATGAACGAGGCGGACAAGCCGCTCTATATGGAAGAGGTCCTGGAATGCGGCGACGGTCTTGCTGATCCCGAGCTTGTGAAGGTGCTCATCGACGATATTGACCGGGAGGCGCCGCGGCTGACGGAGATCGGCATTCTCCCTGATATCTATGTAAATACCGGCCGGCCGGCGTGCTTTGCAAAGCGCCAGCGTAAACTTGCTGTCTGGCGCGGCTGGTCGGAGATCCGGGGCAGAGCGCGGGAAATTTTCGCAGGGCTTGATCAGCTGACGCTGATGGAGCACTGTGATCTTCTCCGGCTGATTCAGTCTGACGGGCGGATTGCCGGCGCGCTTTTGTGCGACAGGGATGAAAAGCTGTATACCGTGCATACCGGCTGCGTGATTCTGGCGACCGGCGGCTACTGCGGACTTTACAAGCACAGCCTCAATACGCCGGATGTCTGCGGCATCGGCCACAGCGTGGCTCTGGACGCCGGCGCGGAACTGATCAACATGGAATTCATGCAGTTTATTCCCGGACTGACCGCTCCGCGGTACCAGACGCTGTTCAATGAGTATTCGCTGATTCATGTGACCGCTATGGAAAATGACGCGGGGGAAGACGTGCTGCGCCAGTGGCTTCCTGCGGATGTTTCCGCTGAAGAGTGCCTGCAGGACCGCGCCATGCATGGACCGTTTACCACCGCGGACAAGTCCTGGTATTTTGACGTCTCCATTATGGCGGACGCAATCCGCCGTCATAGTGAAAGCGGCGTGACGCTGCATTATGATGAGGGCGTTTTCACCGACAAGAACCCCTACTGCGAGAAATTTGTTCCCTTCCTGCTCTCTGTGGGCGTTGATCTGCGGAAAGAGAATATCTCCATTGCGCCGTTCGCCCACTGCGCCAACGGCGGAATCCGGATTGACAAAGACGGCGCCACGTCAGTGCCCGGCCTTTTCGCGGCCGGCGAAGCTGCCGGCGGTGTGCACGGCGCGGACCGGCACGGCGGTCTGGCCACGGCGGCGAGCATTGTGTTCGGCGCGCGTTCGGCTGCTGCGGCAGCCCGTTATGTCCGCGCCCAGGCGGCAGTTCCGGAATTCTCTGATGAGCAGGCAGTTGCGGCACTGATGGATTGGCTGGATCGCGGCAGCGGAACAGTCAGCGGAGAGGAAGTGCAGCAGAAAATCGGCGAGATTCTCTGGTACAGAGGCAATGTCCTGCGCTCGGGCGACGCGCTGCGCGAGGGCATTGAGCAGCTGGAGGCTCTGCAGAAGGAGTATGCGCCGCTGTCAGAAAAGGCCGGCAGCTCTCTGCGCAGGAATGTGCAGGTTTTCCACGGCCTGCGGACGGCGCAGGTGCTCCTGCATGCCATGCTCAGCCGGGAAGAGAGCCGCGGCCCGCATTACCGCGCCGATTTCCCGGAGAGAAACGACGCGCTGACGGGCAAAAAGATTGTCCTGCGCGAGACAGACGGGCATTTGGAAATCGCCGGCATTTGACCGGGAAAACAGGCCGCTGCACCTTTTGGCCGGAAATTCGGTGCGTTTTCCGCAGTCCGGCCGGTATCCGGCAATGCCGGATTTACCGGTGTGACGGCTTAAAACAATAGAAAACGAAAAAAACTATTCAAATCTGCCGTTTCACGTTCAAGATCGTCCTGATCCCTCGTGGATTTTTAAAGAGGCGTGTGGTATTTTGAACGTGCAGTAGGGCCCGAAAACCGGCGGGACGCCGCCGGAAAAACCTGAGGAGGGCTAAAATGAAACGGCAGTATAATCCGTATGATCAGATGTGTGATGTGCTGGGACAGGCGGCGCAGCTGCTGGAGATCCCGCAGAGCGACTATATCCCTCTGCTTTACCCGGAGCGTGAGCTGAAGGTCAGTTTTCCTGTCCGGATGGACGACGGCAGCATCCGTATGTTTGAAGGCTATCGCGTGCAGCACAGTTCGGCGCGTGGCCCCTGCAAGGGAGGCATCCGTTTTCATCCCCAGGTGGACCTGGACGAAGTGAAGGCGCTTGCCGGTTGGATGAGCCTGAAGTGCGCGCTGGTTGATATTCCCTTCGGCGGCGCGAAAGGTGCTGTCAGGGTTGATCCTGGAAGTGTGTCCCATGCAGAACTGGAGCGCATCACACGCAGCTATACTGCGTCCGTACTGCCCCTGATCGGGCCTGAACGGGATATCCCGGCGCCGGACGTGGGGTCCAACCCGGAGATGATGGGCTGGATTATGGATACATTCTCAGCATTCCGCGGATATGCAGCGCCCGGAGCGGTCACCGGGAAACCGGTGGGCATCGGCGGTTCGCTGGGCAGAGGTGAGGCCACAGGCCGCGGCGTTCTGATTGCCGCGCGGGAGCTGTTCAAAAAACTGGGCAGACAGCTGTCCGGCACCCGCGTGGCTGTACAGGGCCTGGGAAATGTCGGCGGTACGGCGGCGCGGCTGCTTGCCGGTGAAGGCTGCAGGATAGTGGCTGCGGCAGATGTGTCCGGCGGACTGTTTTGTGCAGACGGACTGGACGCGGAAGCGCTTTACGCACACTGCACGGAAAAACGTCGCTTTTTGAAGGATTTTGACGCACCCGGCGCTGTCCGCTGCAGTGTGGAGGATGTGCTCTGTGCCGATGTGGATCTTCTGATTCCGGCAGCACTGGAAAACCAGCTGACCGGGGCGTTGGCAGACCGTGTCCGGGCGCCGCTGATTGTGGAAGGCGCTAACGGGCCGACGACGGTTGAGGCGGACGCATGTTTTGCCCGTATGGGGAAGTATGTGGTTCCCGACATTCTGGCCAATGCCGGCGGCGTGATTGTGTCCTATTATGAGTGGGTGCAGAATCTGCAGACGCTGATGTGGGATGAAAAGCAGGTGAACGCCATGCTGGAAAAAACCATGTGCCGGGCCTTTGACGAGGTGTGGCGCACGGCCGCCGGACGTGGCTGCAGTCTGCGGCTGGCCGCGAATATGGCGGCGCTGCAGCGACTGGTACAGACAAGAAAAATCCGCGGGATTTTCCCCTGAACTCTGCTGCAGCCTGCAGACGGAATCAGAGCACCCCGTAAAAAACAATCCGTGCAGAAACGGCGCAGTTCCTCCTTCCGGGAACTGCGCCGTTTTTCTTTTTCTGCGCTGCAGAATATATGACCGCAATGGAAGATCCCGGCGGGATGAGGCGGGACATCCGTGTAAGGCGGCTGGGGCGCTGCCCGTGCCTGAAAGTGAGTCAAATGGAGCCGGCAGATGACCTGCCGGCTCCATTTGATATATGCTTCGGTATTAACCCTTCAGATTTTCTGCGATGACCTTTATCATCTCTTCAATTGCGATCGGTTTTGACAAATGTCCGTTCATACCTGCATCCAGTGATGCCTGCACGTCCTCTGCAAAGGCATTTGCGGTCATGGCGATGATGGGAATTGTGCGGGCGTCCGGGCGGTCCTGCACAGCACGGATGGCCGCCGTGGCCTCATAACCGTTCATCTCCGGCATCATAATGTCCATCAGGATCATATCAAAGGCGTCCGGCGGACGTTCCGCGAAGGCATTCACCGCTTCTCTGCCATCCGAGACTCTGGTCACATGAATGCCCAGTTCCTCCAGCTGCACCATGGCGATTTCCGCGTTCAGGTCATTGTCCTCGGCCAGCAGGATCCTGATGCCTGACAGATCTGTTTTTTGGGCGGGGAGGACCTGCATCTGAACATTGCTTTTATCTGTAAGCTCCATGGGCAGCTCCACAGTGAAGACGGAGCCCTCTCCCTTTTTGCTCTCGACAGAAATGGTTCCGCCCATCAGATCCACATACCGCTTGGTTATAGCCATCCCCAGCCCTGTGCCTTTGTACTGCGTCCGTGCGCCGTTGTCCTCCTGAGAAAACTCATCAAAAATATGCGCAACAAACTCCTCGCTCATGCCTACGCCGGTATCTGCGATGCGGTAGCGTACCACGATATGCCGCTCATCTGCGCCGGGACGGAAGCCGGATTCAAAGCTGATGCTGCCGCCGTCCGCTGTAAACTTTACGGCATTGCCCAGAATATTCACCAGCACTTCACGGATGCGCACAGCGTCAGCCAGCACATATGGGTTTTCCGGTACTGCCAGATCTGTGCGGAATGTGATGTTCCGGTTGGACAGAAATCCATATGCAATGCTCAGCACAGTATCTGTGACTGCCGTAATATCGACGGGAGCGGGAGCAAATCTGATTTTGCCGCTCTCGATGCGGCTGATGTCCAGCACGTCGTTGATCAGAGTCAGCAGGTGTTCGGAGCTTTCCCCGATCTTTTTCAGACAGCTTCTGATCCCCGGCTCTGTTTCCTGCTTCATGGCGATGTTGGTGAAGCCGATGATCGCGTTCATGGGCGTTCGGATGTCGTGGGACATATTGTTCAGGAAGATGGTTTTTGCCCTGCTGGCACTCTCCGCAGTACGAACTGCATCCTCCAGTTCTTGATTGATTTTCTTGTCGCTGGTACGGTCGGACAAATCCAGTATGTATTTTTTCTCGCCCTGAATGTCGGTGCAGAATACAACCACATGGAACCACAGCTTTTCGCCGGTCTTCTGATGGGTATATTCTCTGTCCCACTCACATTGTTCGCCGGGCTGAAAACACGACAGCTGCTCCAGTATGCGGAAGGATTCGTCCTCGCGGAGCAGGTGTCCAAGCTTATGAATGTCGCTGAGAACCTGCTGCGCCGAAATGCCGAGCAGCTTCTCAATATTGGGACTTACATATTCCACGCGGAAGTCATTTGCATCCACCATCAGAAAAACGTCATTCACATTGACGGACAGCTTGGAGAAAAGCTCATCACGGACAAGAAGCTCGTGGTCCTTCCGTTTCAGCTTTTGCCGGTTTTGCTGAATCACCAGCAGCAACAGCGTCGCTGCAAGGCTGATCACAATGACCGACACCACAATGATGGTGATGGACTGGAGCTTGTTCATGCTGGCGTTGACAACGTCGGTGGGTACAATTCCAAGAACGATCCAGCTCTGGAAATCCGCGGGCTCATAGACCAGGTAATAGCTTCTGCCGTTGACGTCAAATACCATTTCACCGGAGTTGCCCGCGAGAAAGTCAGCCTGCAGGGCGTCAATCTCCTCTTCGGACAGTCGGTCGGATTTTTCCAGCAGAGCCAAAATGTTGCGGATGTTCTTCAGGTCCGCGCTGCCGTTATCCACAACAACCCTGCCGTCAGGCAGGACCGCAAAGGTGCTGGCCTGCCCGGCGAAGGCAGAGATTTTCAGAGTTTCCACCATATCGGAGTTGCTGAATGTGATGGCAATGGCCTCATAGTCAAAGCCGTGGTAGCTGCCCTGTGCAGTTGGAACGGCAAATACCATGATTTCCGGATTGTCCGGAACAACAGAGTTGGCGACTATCGGCAGCCTGTCCAGTATCAGGTCCGAAAGCTTTTCCCGCAGCTCCAGGTAGCCCCGGCGTCCCTCCAGCGTGAGATAATCGCCGTTGCGGGAGATAAAGTAGAAGTCGGTGAAATTGCTCTCATCCCGGGCCTGGTTCACATAGGACGCAATTTCCGCCTCGTCTTTCCCGGTCTCCAAATAGGGCACCCACATCCGCATGCGGCTCCAGTTGACAGTGACCAGATTGTGCAGAGCCTGATTCGCCTGGTGGAAAATCTCTGCAAGATGGGCAGTGCTCTCCTCGTAAATTGTACGGGAGACAAAGCTGAAATAGGCAGAGCCGGCGCAAAGCAGACCAGCAGCCAGCACAAACGCAAGCAGCAGAGTAAGCATTCGTTTTTTCAAGTCGCCGCCTCCTTTTGGCTTGACGCCGCTTGTTCATTCAGCCTGAAAAATGGTTACATACTCCGTTGGTTCCAAAAGCTGTTTTGTTTTTTCAAGAGCGTCCCGGATGCAGTCGTGATTTGTGTACCTGTCCACATACTGGTCCTCGCGTTTCGCTTTCAGATCCTCCGGCATGGGACAGTTGCAGAAGGAATAGTGCTCCAGAAAGTCATCTGAACCCACCAGCAGCACCGTGTATTCGGTGTCATCCTCCAGAGGCTTCCCATCCACGGTGATCTCGCCCAGGGAGAACTTTCCGCGCTCCGTCTCGGTGACGGTGTATTCCATACCGCTGGTAATCGGCAGCAGGTTGCGGTGCCGGACGGGGTTGGAGCCGTCCTCCTTCA
>JAEDDG010000019.1 GCA_016293865.1 Oscillospiraceae bacterium
ACACATTGAAAACCGTTTGCAAAAATCACAAAAGGTTCCGGAGCCTGCTGGTTTTCTGTCTGCTGTTTCTGCTGCTGTTTTCCGGCTGCGCGGCGGGACACATTGAAACCGTCCACATCAGCGGACAGCTGGCCGAACAGGATCTGGATTCCCTGATGCACGCCGCCCAGGTTGTCTGTGAGGCCACGGTACTGGAGCGGCAGCGCGAATTCCAGGTGCAGTCTCCGGGGAAGTCCGTTGCAAATTTTACGAATTTCACCCTGCGCGTTGAAAACTGCTATCGCGGAAAGGCGTATGCCGACGAGGTGACCGTGCGCGTGCCCGGCGGGACGGTGGACCGGTATCAGGAAATCTACACTGAAAGCCCGAAGCTTGAGGCGGGGAAATCCTATCTCCTGTTCCTTTACAATCCCGGCTATGGCGGGGCCTTTAACACCGGGACGGATTACTATGAGGTGCTGGGACTGGCGCAGGGCATTTATACGGCGGACGGCGGCCGGTTTGTGCCGCAGCTTGGCGACACGATTACAGAGGAAGAGTTTGAAAAGGCGCTGGAATCCGTTGCGGATCAGCCGGTGGATATGGACTATTTCCGCAGGGAGTTTATCGAAAACCAGAAGGGAAATCTCCGGTCCGGCTTCATCACTCAGGAGGAGTACAATCAGGCCATGCAGGAGATGGATGTTTACGCAAAGATTATCGGATAAAGGACTGCCGGACTGCGGCCGTCGGCATATGCCGGCGGCTGTTTTTTATAAAACAGAAAAATTTGATTGAAATTCAGATAATTTTTATTGACAAACGATAAAAACGGAGCTATAGTGAAGCAAGAATAAAGGAGGGAAGCGCCCATGCATAAAAAAGACAGGACTGTGGCGGCGACGAAAATTTTCACCTGGCTGGTACTGGCGGCCATTGCCGCATTTCTGGCTGCGGCGCCCTGGTGCGTGAACTGGTACGCAGCGCAGCGGGGACTGGATGAGCGGCTGAGCGGGGCGCTGCTGGTATGCGTGTACGCCGCCGCTGTGCCGGCGGCGGCCGCAATGGTGCACATGCTGCTGCTTCTGCGGGAGATTTCCCGGGAACAGGTGTTCACGGAGGCGTGCGTGCGCCATATCAGCGTGATTTCCTGGTGCTGCCTGGCGGCTGCGGTGATTGTCGGCGCGGCGGGCGCGGCCTATCTCCCGCTGCTGCTGATTGCGGGGGCGCTGCTGTTCATGTTTCTGATTACCCGGGTGGTCTGCAGCGTTATGCGCGCCGCTGTGGAAATCAAAAACGAAAACAGCCTGACGATATAGGAGGGCGCGATGGCGATTGTTGTCAATCTGGATGTGATGCTGGCCAGGCGTAAAATGACCTCCGGCGAGCTGGCCGAGCGGATCGGCATTACGCAGGCGAATCTGTCCATCCTGAAAACGGGCAAAGCCAAAGCCATGCGGTTTTCCACGCTGGACAGCATCTGCCGGGCGCTGAACTGCCAGCCCGGCGACATACTGGAATATACCGGGGAGGAAAAATAATGGATCCGAATGCTTCCGGACAGGTTCCGGATTTCCCGCAGCCCGGGAAGACGCAGATCAAGCAGGAGAAGGCGCCGCCGGCCGTCTGCAGCGACGGGAAGGACGTTGCCTTTGCCGCGCTGTTCGCCGTGCTGGGCGTGCTGACGGCGGACGCAGTCCTGTACAAGGGCATGAATCTGGGATTCAGCGCTGCGGTGCTGGCACTTCTGGCGGCCATTGCCGTTTACAGCTGGAAGAAGGGCATGCGTCCGACGGCGTTCAGCGTGTTCTGCGTGCTGGCGGTGGCGGCCGGCGCGGTCTGCTTCACGTTCAGCGCAGACGGACTGATCCGGTTTTGCCTGACGGTGATGATGGCGGTACTGTTCGCCGCGGCATTTGCCCAGACGGCCGGAATCGGCCGGTTTGACTGCGGCACATACCAGATTTTCGCGGAAACCGTGCGCCTGGCGCTGGTAATCCCGGCGTCCGGCATGCAGCAGATGCTGCGGGCGCTGATGTATAAAAAAGTGGGTGACGCAGTCTGCCGGCGCAGATCGGGCGGCGTGCTGGCGGGCGCGCTTTGCGCGGTTCCGGTGCTGCTGGTGCTGGTGCCGCTGCTGATGCGGTCGGACGCGGCCTTTGAGGGCGTCATGAAAAACACGCTGTTTGCAGACGCCGGGGAGATTTTTGCCGTGCTGCTCTGCGGCGCGGTCCTGTTCCTGTTTTTGTTCTCTCTGCTGTTTTCCGCCCGCCGCGGACTGGCCGGGGCGGGAAGCGCACCCACGGGACAGCGGGTTCAGAAGCTGGACTGCATTGCTGCCGCCGTGTTTCTGGGCGTTATTTCGTTTTTCTATGTGCTGTATCTCCTGTCCCAGTCGGCATACTTTTTCAGCGCATTTGCGGGAATCCTGCCTGAAAACTTCTCGGTGGCCGCATACGCGCGCCGGGGCTTTTTTGAGATGACGGCCATCTGCGCCATCAATTTGATCCTGGCGGCATTTGCCATGATTTTCACCAGGCGGAAAGCGGAAAAGCCCCATCCGGCTGTCCGGGCACTGTGCGTGTTTATCTGCGTTTTTTCCCTGATTCTGATCGCCGCGGCGCTGTCAAAAATGGTGCTGTATGTCCGCTCCTTCGGCATGACGCGCCTGCGGGTCCTGACATCCCTTTTCATGCTGCTGCTGGCGGTGACTTTTATCTGCGTGACGGTGCGGTTTTTCGCCCTGCGCTTTGCCTATATGAGAGTGATTGCGGCATCGGCGGCGGTTATTCTGCTGGCGGCCGGCTATGTCAATGTGGACGCGGTGATCGCCCGGTACAATGTTCAGGCGTACCGTTCCGGCGCACTGGAGACGGTGGATGTGGCTGCGCTGGGCGAGCTGGGGGATGCGGCCGTACCCTGCATTGCGCAGCTGCTGCAGGATGACGACGCGGACGTCGCCGCGTCGGCCGGCAGCGAGCTGGCCGGGAGAATGTACCGGTATTATGTGCCTGATACGGGCGGGGACGGCACGGTGCGCTGGCGCCCGCGGGAGGACCGGAGCCTCTGGCGCCGCAATGTGGTGACGGACAGCGCGGAAAAGCAGCTTTACGCACTGCAGGAGGAGCTGGCGCCGTATCTTGCCGCGTTTGCGGGAGAATATGAAGATGCACAATAGGCGCAAAAGCCGTTTTCGGAACAGGGAGGCCGTGCCATGCTGCGCGGCCTCCTTTCTGCGCGGCAGGGTACGCGATTTTGCCGCAGATCCTGTTGCAGACTGCCGCGCTGCATGGTATGATGTGCCGGAAAGACACGAATTCAGGCCGGAGTGTATTGTATGAAACGCAGGGACAATTTCAGAACATCTCTCATCATGTTTTCAGCCGGCATTCTGGCCGGCATTGTCTGCAGACTGACCGATTTTTTGCCGTATGAGGAGAGTTTGTGAGCCTGCCGTCCATGGCGACGCTTTTCGGCTTCTGGATTGCGAGCGTTGTGGTCATTACGGATATCAGTTCCTCGAATAAAGGAGCTTTTCTCAACGTATTTCTGTATATGTTCGGCATGACGGTCAGTTTTTACGGACTGAAGTATATTCTGGGCCTTTATGTGCCCATGTTTTCAAATAGCGGCGAATTTCAGACGGAGCTCTTTGTCATCTACTCTGTATTGTCTGTTTTTTGCGGCGCCGGCGGCTATATTCTGTACTTCTGGAACAAAAAGAATCTTTTCGGCTCTTTTCTGTGCGCGCTGCCTGCCGGGGCAATGCTGGCCGAAGCGGCGGGCTGCCTTGCTGTTCTGATCAGCAGCCGCATGCTTCTGGCGCAGACAATCTTTGACACGGTGTTCGCGCTGGTGTTTGCTGTCAGGTTTTATAAAAAAGCGGCCGACAGAGCCGTATATTCGGGGGCAGCTGCGGCAGCGGCGGTTTTGCTGTACTTCACCGTTTACAGGCCGTTTCTGCTGACTGTCTGATCAAAATGATGCTTTTTCCGGCAGGCCTGTTTCGAAAACAGGCCTGCCTCAGCGTGTCGAAAAAGTTTTTTCGACACGCTGAGTGCAGTTTTTTCGAACTTCAGGAAGTTCAAAAAACTGTTTGATTGAACGTGCAAGGGGTCTTAACCCCTTGCACACATTCCCCGCTGCTCAGACCCGCAGCTTTTTTTCATAGTTTATCGCCAGTCTGCGGCAGGCCTGTTTCGAAAACAGGCCTGCCTTTTTGCGTGGAGGAAAGGAAATGAAGCGCGGCGCGCCATTGCCGGCGGCGCAGACGGAAAAAGAGAGGATTTGCAAGCCGTATTGACACCGCCTGACCGGTGAAATATAATATAAGAAATTTTATATAAATAGTTAAATGTAATTTTGGGAAATGGAGCGGACGAAATGCTGCGAGACAGTTTCGTAAAGTTTTACAAGCGGCTCAGGCTGATGCACTACCGGGAGCTTTTTGGACGCATCCGGGAAAAGGACGGCAGCCTGAGCGCCACAGAGGCCTTTGCCGTGGATGTGATCTATCTCCTCGGCAGCCCGACGCTGACACAGTTTGCGGAAACGCTGGGCGTATCCCAGCCCAACGCCACATACAAGGTGAACAATCTGGTGGCCAAAGGGTATGTGCGGAAAACCGTGTCGGACGGAGACAAGCGGGAATGCCGCGTGACGGTCAGCGACAAGTTCTTCAAATACTATGATACGCACAGCGGCTTTCTGGACAGCGTGATGGCGTTGCTGGAGGAAAAATTCACGCAGGAGGAGCTGGGAACCTTTGAAGCGGTGCTGGATGCAATCAGCAGCATCCGGCAGTCTGCGGAGGCGCAGTAATATGACGAATATTCTTGTTGTGGAAGACAATGCCGGTCTGCGGAAACTGATCCGGATTTATCTGACCCGGACCGGGTATTCTGTTTTTGAAGCGGCGGACGGCGTTCAGGCGCTGGAGGTGCTGGATCATAACCCGGTCAATCTGATGATTGCGGATATTATGATGCCCAATATGGATGGCTATACGCTGACCAGGGAACTGCGCGAGGCCGGCGTGGATATTCCGGTGCTGATTGTGACGGCAAAGGATACGCTGGAGGATAAGCGGACGGGATTCGGCGCCGGCGCGGACGACTATATGACCAAGCCGGTGGATATGGAGGAGCTGATTCTGCGGGTGGAGGCGCTTTTGCGCCGCTGCAATATGGAGAAGGCCCGGGATGTGGCCATCGGCAGCTGCACCCTGCATCCGGATTCCCTGATGGTAACCGGCCCGGGATATGAGATTCAGCTGCGGCAGAAGGAGTTTCTGCTTCTGGAAAAGCTGCTCTCCTATCCCATGAAAATCTTCACCAGACAGGCGCTGATGGACGATATCTGGGGCTATGACAGCGAGTCGGATCCGCGCACGGTGGATACCCATATCAAGCGCCTGCGGGAAAAGCTGGGCTGTGTGCAGGACTTTGAGATTCAGACGGTCCGGGGCCTTGGGTATAAGGCGGTGATTGACAAGTGAGAAAGGTGCGCTCCCGCCTGACGATTCTGCTGCTGATTCTGGTGGGCATCAGCTCGCTGGTTTCCGTTCTGCTGGCGGTGCTGGCTGTAAACGGGCAGATTTTCAACCGCGGCGCCATGCGCTACGTTCTGTTCGGCTACGCCGTCAAGGACATTCTGCTGCTGATTCTGGTGGCGGGCGTGGTTCTGGCGGTGCTTCTGGTTGTATCCCGGTCCACAACCAATCCCATCCTGGAGCTGAACCGGGCCATCCGCCAGGTGGCCGACGGGAATTACGACGTACAGGTCAACATGAAGGAGCGGATTGAGGAATTCGGCGAACTGCAGCGGAATTTCAATACCATGGTGCTGCAGCTGAAAAACAATGAGTATCTGCGTAAGGATTTTATTTCCAATGTATCCCATGAGCTGAAAACGCCGCTGACGATCATGGGCGGCTATGCCGACCTTCTGGCGGAAGGCGATCTGCCGCCGGAGGAGCAGAAGGCCTATGCCCGCATGATCTCCGGCGAGGCGAAGCGGCTGATCACGCTGACGTCCAACATGCTGCGCCTGAGCTCCATTGAACACACGGAAATCCACACGAAAAGCGACGTCTTCCGCCTGGATGAGCAGATCCGGCAGGCGGTCCTGGGCCTGGAGCCCAGATGGACGGCCAAAAACATCGAAATGGTTATGGACCTGCAGGATGTGCGGATTTCGGGTGACGAGGAGCTGCTGAACCAGGTGTGGGTCAATCTGCTGGACAACGCCGTTAAATTCACAGGTGAAAACGGCTGCGTGCATGTCAGCCTGGCGGTACAGAATGCCTATATTGTGGCAAAAGTGGCGGATAACGGCGTGGGCATGGACCAGGAAACCATGGCGCGCATGTTTGAACAGTTTTACAGAGGCAACACGGACAAACGCTATGAGGGGAGCGGCCTGGGCCTGCCCCTTGCCAGGCGGATTGTCCAGCTCCACAACGGGAGCATTTCCGCCCGCAGCGCGCCGGACGCCGGAACGGAATTTGCCGTCATTCTGCCGGCGGAAAGGCTGAGATAAAAGGGGGAATAAGTCCCGGAGCCGCGGTCTTCCGGATCGATTCATTTTTCTTTAACGTACAGTTCGATTATAGTTCACACTGACACACTAAAATAAACGCCGTTATCGTGCAGCACTGTTTGCTGCGGCGGCAAAATGGAGGTTATTCTTATGGTATACGATAAAATTCTGGAGATTATCTGTGAGCAGTTTGATCTGGAGCCGGACGAGGTTTCCAGAGAGAGCAAATTTGTGGCCGATCTGGGCGCCGACTCCCTGGACGTTGTGGAGCTGACCATGAGCCTGGAGGAAGAGTTTGATCTTCCGGAAATTCCGGAGGAGGAACTCAAAGCGATTGAGTCTGTCGGCGATCTTGTGGACTATGTAGAGAAAAACGTCAAGGAATGATGAAAGAAACGAGACCCGGTTCCGGGCTTTACCATGCCCATTATCTGCTGGACTGCCGCCTGGACAACTGGTTCAGGCTTCTGAATGAAAACGGCTGGCATATTGAAAAGAGAAAAATCCCTCAGTTTTTATACATGCTGGGGACCTCTCTGCTTCTGACGCTGCCGACGCTGCTGGAGGCGCTGATTTTTGCGCTGCCGATCCGCCGGCATAAAATTGAGAAAGCGCCGGTCTTTATCATCGGCCACTGGCGTTCCGGCACAACCTACCTGCAGAATATCATGTCCAGGGATCCCCAGTTCGGCTGGTGCGACCCTGTGAGCACCACCACGTTCAACAACAGCTATCTTCTGGGCTGGCTGACCAGCCGGGTTCAGAAGAAGGTGCTGGTTGACGCCCGGCCCATGGACAACATGAAGTACGGGCTGGACCTGCCCATGGAGGACGTTTTTGCCCTGAACCTCATTTCCACCCATTCGATCATCCATATGATCGCCTTCCCGCGCAATTACGAGAAGTATCTGCACGAGGCGTTTGTGGAGGATCAGCCGGCGCGTGCGCAGCGCCAGTGGGCCCGCAGCACAATGTATGTGCTGAAGAAAATCAGCCTGCGGAAGCACGGCCGGCGGCTTTTGCTGAAAAGCCCGGACCACACCTGCCATCCGGCGGCGCTGCAGAAGCTTTTTCCGGATGCCAAATTTGTCAACATCCATCGGGATCCGTATGTGACCATCATGTCGACAATCAATATGTTCAAAAAGCAGATGGAACTGATCCGCCTGGCTGAGCTGCCGGATGCGGATATGGACGATCTGCTGGAGACGGTGATTACGGGGCTTTTTGAACGCATGTACAAAAAGCTTTTCGCCATGCAGGATTCCGGCGCGTTCGGCCCCGGCTGTATGGCTGAAATCGCCTATACGGATTTGGAAAAGGACCCTGAGGGCTGCCTGCGCCGGATTTATGACCAGCTGCAGCTGGACGGCTATGACGCGGCGCTGCCGGAATTCAGAAAATACATTGACGCCCAGAAGGGGTATGTGAAAAACAAATTTACCATCGGCCCGCGGCTCAGAAGCAAGATCAACAGCCATCTCGGCTTTTATTTTGAGCGGTACGGCTATGCAATGACTGAAGAATAAACGGGAACACGGAGGCAGACAGAACCATGGATCATCTCGACAAGCTGGAAAGCAAAAGCGTGCACATCCTGCGGGAGGCATACGCGGCGTTTGATAAGCTGTGTATGCTCTGGTCCATCGGCAAGGACAGTACGGTTTTGCTGTGGCTGGCGCGCAAGGCGTTTTACGGCCATGTGCCGTTTCCCCTTGTGCATATTGACACGCACTTCAAAATCCCAGAGATGATAGAGTACCGTGACCGGCTGGCCATGGAATACGGCCTGTATATGATCTACGGCGAAAACCGTCAGGCGCTGGATGAAAAAGAGACATTTCCGGACGGGAAGGTCTCCCGGGTTGAATGCTGCCGCCTGCTGAAAACGGAGGCCCTGACCCATACGCTCAACGGCACCTGGCCCCGCTGGAAGCTGAATCTGCAGACCGGGAAATATGAGCGGGACACGGATCAGAGCGCCTATACCGGCGTGATTGTCGGCGCCCGCAGCGACGAGGAGGGCTCACGCAGCAAGGAGCGCTACTTCTCCCCGCGCGATAAGAACAATGACTGGGATCTGGACGATCAGCCGCCGGAATTCTGGAACCAGTTCAAAACGGATTTTGCACCCGGCACCCATGTGCGCATTCATCCGCTGCTGGACTGGACGGAGCTGAACATCTGGGAGTATATCGAAAGAGAGCATATTCCGACGGTGTCCCTGTATTACAATCAGGGCGACGGCTATCGCTACCGCAGCCTGGGATGCGCGCCGTGTACGGGACCGATCCGTTCCGAGTCCCGGAACCCGAAGGAAATTATTGAGGAGCTGCGCACAGGCGCGCTGAGCTCCATTGCCGAGCGCAGCGGCCGCGCCCAGGATAAGGAAGACGGCGGCGGGCTGGAGACGCTCCGGCGCAACGGCTATATGTAATCGAGCATAAGTGAGGACGCGCTGTTATGATTGATCGGGAAGAGAGTCTCAGTATTGTTACGGTGGGCCATGTGGACCACGGAAAGAGTACCGTGATCGGCCGCCTGCTGGCGGACGCCGGCGGACTGCCGGAGGGCAAGCTGGAGATGGTGCGCGAAAACTGCCGGCGCAATTCGAAGCCTTTTGAATATGCATTTTTGCTGGACGCCCTGAAAAACGAGCAGGAGCAGGGCATTACCATTGACACGGCCCGCTGCTTTTTCAAAACGGAAAAAAGACGCTATATCATTATCGATGCGCCCGGCCACATTGAGTTTCTGAAAAACATGGTCACCGGCGCTTCCCGCGCGGAGGCTGCGCTGCTGGTGATTGACGCGTCCAACGGTGTGGAGGAGAATACCCGCAGACACGGCTATTTCCTGTCCATGCTCGGCATCAAGCAGGTGGCCGTGATCGTGAACAAGATGGATCTTGTGGATTACAGCCAGCAGGTTTTTCAGGATATCGAGACGGAATACAGAAAATTCCTGCGCAAAATTGAGATTACGCCGTCTGCTTTTATCCCCGTCAGCGGTATGGAGGGCGACAACATCGCCGTCCGTTCCGCCCGGATGCCCTGGTATACCGGCCCGCTGATGATTGAGCAGATGGATGCGTTTGTGCCCATCCCCGAGCCTGAGCGGCTGCCGCTGCGCCTGCCGGTGCAGGGCGTGTATAAGTTCACGGAGAATAACGACAGCCGCCGCATCATTGCCGGAACGCTGGAGTCCGGCAGGATCTGTGCGGGCGATGAGATCGTTTTCTATCCTTCCGGAAAGCGCACCACCGTCAAAACGCTGGAGGTTTTCAATGCGCCGACGCCCGACTGCTTTGCGGCGGGCCAGGCCGGCGGCTTTACCATGACGGAACAGATTTTTGTCCGCCGCGGTGAAATCGCATGCCGGGCGCAGGAGCAGCCTCCGTGTGTGGGCGTGCGCATGCGCACGAACCTGTTCTGGCTGGGCAAGCAGCCCCTTTCCACCGAGCGCCGCTATTATCTGAAGTGCGGCACGGCGAAGGTGGAGATGCGCCTGGAGAAAATTGAGCGGATTGTCAACGCTTCCAATCTCAGCTGCCAGCTGCGCAATTACGTGGAGAAAAACGAAGTGGCCGAGTGTATCCTGCATCTGGAGCGGCCCATTGCGTTTGATCTGGCCGGCTCCGTGGAGTCCACGGCCCGGTTTGTTATTGTGGACGGCTACGAAATTGCCGGCGGCGGAATCATCACCGAGCGGCTGGATGAATATGACTTTAACACCCGGAATATCCGCTGGTCCGGCGACGCGATGACCGATGCCGAGCGGGCGCGGATGACGGGACGCAGGGGCTTTGTGGTCTGGATGACCGGCCTTTCCGGCGCGGGGAAAACAACCATCGCGCAGGAGACGGAGCGCCGGCTGGTCAGCGGCGGCATTCAGGCCTATGTGCTGGACGGCGACAAGCTGCGCCGCGGCCTGTGCAGCGATCTGGGCTTTTCTGACCGCGACCGGGAGGAAAACATCCGCCGTGTGGCGGAAACCGCAAACCTTTTCAGGGACGCAGGCCTGGTCACACTGGTGACGCTGATCTCGCCTTTCGCAAAAAGCAGGGAACAGGCGCGGCAGATTGCCGGCGGCAGTTTTATGGAAGTGTATGTCAAGGCCAGTCTGGAAACCTGTAAGAAGCGCGACCCCAAAAAGCTCTACCAGAAGGCGCTTGACGGCAATATCAAATCGTTCACCGGCATTGATTCGCCGTATGAGGCGCCGGAGAATCCGGATCTGATCCTGGATACCGACGTCTGGAGCGAGGAGGAGTGTGTGGAAACGCTGGTCGGCGCGATCCGGGCCCGTTTGGAGGAGAACAGAATATGATGATCGGGAACGTTTCCCTGTCCATGTTTCTTTTGTATGTTGTCATCGGCTTTTTTGCCCAGTGCATAGACGGCACGCTGGGGATGGCCTACGGCGTCAGCTGCCGGACTTTTCTGAAAAGCGTTGCCAGGCTGCCCGCCGCCATGGCCAGCGCCGTGGTACACTGCGCGGAGATGTTTACGACGCTTGTGTCGGGCATCAGCCATCTGAAGCTGAAAAACGTCATGCACGATATGCTCTGGCGCCTGATTATCCCGGGCGTCATCGGCGGCGCGCTGGGCGCCTGGTTTTTGTCCAGCATCGGCGATGTGCTGGAGCCGGTCATTGACCTGTACCTGATCGTGATGGGCGTGATCATTTTCCTGAAAGTGTTCCGCACAGGCCCCAGAAAACCCAGACATCTGGGATGGAAGATTTATCCCCTGGGCTTTGCCGGCGGCTTTCTGGATGCCACCGGCGGCGGCGGATGGGGTCCTGTTGTGACCTCTACGCTGCTGGCCAGCGATCAGGATGTGAAAAAGTCCATCGGTACGGTCAATACGGCGGAATTTGTGGTGACTGTTGCGGAAACCACGACCTTTGTGGCGCTGGTCAATGATATGGGCAGCTTCTGGCCGATCATCCTGGGCGTGGCGCTGGGCGGCGTGATTGCTGCGCCGCTGGCGGCCTATATCTGCAAAAAAGTGCCCGTCCGGCCGCTTCTGGCCGTTGTGGGCCTGCTGATTATCGGTCTGAATATTTATAATTTAATCAAAGCGGTGCCGGCGTTTGTCGCATTGCTGGCATAAGTATTGACAACTCCCGCTGGCGGCAGTATACTTACATCAAAATATTTATATAAATATTTTGATAAAACTGTTGGAGCGGGAGTGATTGTTTCCATGGATATTTTCAAGAAGTGCTATGAATATGAGGTTGCGGACAAATACAGAGCGTTGGGAATCTATCCGTATTTCCATGCCCTGCAGTCAAGGCAGGATGTTGAAGTGGTCATGGAAGGCAAGCGCCGGATTATGCTTGGTTCCAACAATTATCTGGGGCTGACCACAAATCCGGAGATTATTGAGGCCGGCATTCATGCCTTTGAAAAATACGGTTCCGGCTGTTCGGGCTCCCGGTTTCTGAACGGGACGCTGGAAATGCATCTGGAGCTGGAGGAAGAGCTGGCCCGTTTCCTGCGCAAGGAGGCGGTCACCACATTTTCCACCGGGTTCCAGTCCAATCTGGGCATCATCAGCGCCCTTGTGGGACGCACGGACTATGTGATCTGTGACCGGGAAAACCACGCCAGCATTTATGACGGCTGCAAGCTCAGCTACGGCACCATGCTGCGCTACCGCCACAGCGACATGGAGGACCTTGAAAAGAAGCTGCAGAAGGTGCCGGAGACCTCCGGCTGCCTGATTGTCACAGACGGCGTGTTCAGCATGGGCGGAGATATTGCGAACCTGCCGGAAATTGTCCGGCTTGCCAGAAAATACGGCGCCCGCGTTATGGTGGACGACGCCCACGGCCTCGGCGTGATCGGAGAGGGCGGACGCGGCACAGCCAGCTACTACGGTCTGGAAGACCAGGTTGATATTTATATGGGGACTTTCTCCAAGTCTCTGGCCAGTCTGGGCGGCTACATGGCCGGCTCAGCCAAAATTGTTGATTTTGTGCGCCACAATTCACGGCCGTTCATTTTCTCGGCGTCCATCACGCCGGCCAGCTGTGCCGTTGCGCTCACGGCGCTGCGGTACATCGAGAAGCATCCGGAGATTGTTGCACGGCTGACGGAGCTGGCGGCCTACGCCCGCAGCGGTCTGAAGGCCCGCGGGCTGCCGGTGCGTGAATCCACAACGCCCATCGTACCGATTTATACATATGATGCAATCAACACGCTGGAAAAGGCCAAGGCCCTTTATGAGGCCGGCGTGTATGTGAATCCTGTTCTGCCGCCTGCGACCGCGCCGACGGAATGCCTGCTCCGGACGAGCTATATGGCCACGCATACGGAGGCGCTCATTGACGAGGCGGCGGACATCATCCGCGATGTCCTGGGGGCCGGAAAATGAGCAGGGTCGCCATTGTGACCGGCGGCAGCAGCGGCATCGGATACTGCGCGGCGGCAGCGCTGCGGAATGCGGGCTGTACGGTTTATGAGTTCAGCCGCCGCGAGAGTCCGCCGCCGGGCGTTGCGCATATTTACGCGGATGTGACGGATCCGCAGAGCATCCGGACGGCTGTGGATCAGGTGATGCAGCGCGAAGGGAGAATTGACATTCTGGTCAACAACGCCGGATTCGGCATTTCCGGCGCGGCGGAATTCACCACTGCCGGGCAGGCGCACCGCCAGATGGAGGTCAATCTGTTCGGCATGGCCAATACAACGCAGGCTGTGCTGCCGCATATGCGCGCAGCCGGCGGCGGCCGGATTGTGAATCTGAGCTCTATTGCGGCCATTACGCCCATTCCGTTTCAGACGTGGTACTCCGTGTCCAAGGCGGCCATCAACGCCTATACCATGGCGGCGGCCAATGAAGTCAGGCCGTTCGGCATTACCATGTGTGCGGTGATGCCGGGCGACGTCCGCACCGGCTTTACAGATGCGCGGTGCAAGGCGGATGACGGCGACAGCGTATACGGCGGGGCCATCAGGCGCAGCGTGGGAAAAATGGAAAAGGATGAACGCGGCGGAATGGCGCCGGAGCGGATCGGCGCGCTGATTTGCCGGGTTGCGCTGAAAAAACACATCAAACCGTTTTATACGGCCGGGATCGGCTATAAAATGGTGATGCTGCTTGTCAGGCTTCTGCCGGCCGGCGTGCTCCGCAGGCTGGTGGGGATGCTGTATGCAGCTTAAAGAGAAGAGGGGGAAAAGCATATGAGAGTGGACGGCAGACGTGTCAAAAATATTGAATCCATGTATTACCTGATCCCGCATTTTCTGACGCACAGATACGACGCAATGAATATGATCACGCTGGATATTCCGGTGGAGCCCATGAAAAAGTACATGAATGAAAAGCGCAAACAGGGTGTGCAGATCAGCCATCTGGCGCTGATCATTGCTGCGTACCTGCGCACGGCGGCGGAATTCCCGTTTCTCAACCGCTTTGTCGGCAACAAGAAGATCTATGCCCACAATGATTTTACCGTATCCATGGTTGTCCTCCGCCCGGGGACGGATGAAGACACCATGAGCAAGGTTTACCTGGATTTCGAGGACACCATTTTTGACGTTCAGAAAAAAATGGACACTTATATTACCGAAAACCGCAAGGATGACAATGCAAACAGCCTGGATAAGGTCATGAAGATCCTGACGCACATTCCTTTTGTGCTGGGCTTTGTCATGGCGATCCTGCGCTTTATGGACAGGCACGGCCTTCTGCCGAAGGCTCTGGTAAAGGCCAGCCCCTTCCATGCAAGCTTCCTGATTTCCAACCTTGCCAGCATCCGCACGAATCATATCTATCACCATATCTATGAATTCGGCACCACCAGCGTGGCCATCACCATGGGCAACATGCGCGAGGTGCCCCGCCGCTGCCGCGGTGAAATTGTCTATGACCGGTGCATTCCCCTTGGCGTTGTCATGGATGAACGGATCTGCTCCGGACATTATTTTGCGCAGGCGTTTTCCAGAGTCAAGGAATATCTGTCCAACCCGGAGCTTCTGGAAGAGCCGCCGCGCTTTGAGATTGTTCCGGACAGGTAATCCGGGAAACCAGAAAAGAAAGGCGGAAGTTCAATGATTACTGGCATGAACCTGTGGGATACTGGCGTATGGTCCTTTGTGGTGACGATTACAATTCTGTTTTCGGCCATGATGCTGGCCAATATCCTGCGCAACACGGTCAAGTTTATCCGGCGCCTGATGATCCCCAGCGCCGTGGTGGGCGGCTTCATTATCCTGGTGATCAATTTTGCGGTCAAAGAACTGACCGGTACTGCGCTTCTGGAGTCTGCAACGCTGGAAATGCTGACATATCACGGTCTTGGTTTGGGATTTGTGGCCATGGCCCTGCGCAGCTCCGAGAAACAGGTTGAGCGCAAGGGGCAGCCGGGCGGCTTTGACAGCGGCGCCACGGTTGTCGGCGGGTATCTCCTGCAGGCGGCAGTGGGGCTTGGACTTTCGCTGGGGCTTTACAAGATTCTGGGCGGCTTTTTTGCCTCCGGTCTGCTGCTCCCGATGGGCTACGGGCAGGGACCCGGACAGGCCTACAACTGGGGCAAGAACTATGAAAATCTGTTTGGCTTCGAGTATGGAACCAGTTTCGGCCTGACAGTGGCGGCCATGGGCTTTGTGGCGGCCAGCATTGGCGGAATCATTTACCTGAACCGGATGCGGCGCAAGGGCCTTTTGAAAAACGAGCTGGGCAGCGATGTGCACGACGACGAACTGACGGCGGACAAAATCACCGGCGGCAATGAAATCCCGCTGTCCGAGTCCATGGACAAGTTTACGGTTCAGCTTGCTCTTGTGTTTTTTGCGTATACGCTGGCGTACCTGTTTATGTACGGCATCAACTGCATCATAGAAACAGGCGTGCTGGGCAATTTCGGTGTCAACACGGTACAGCCGCTGATCTGGGGATTCAACTTCCTGATCGGCACGCTGTTTGCGCTGTTGCTGAAGGCTGTCCTGAAGGCACTGCAGAAGAAGAAAATCATCAGGCGCGAGTACTGCAACAACTTTATGATGAACCGGATTTCCGGCTTTATGTTCGACATTATGGTGGTGGCCTCCATCGCGGCCATCAACCTCTCCGCGTTTGCGCATGTGGAGTTCATCGTTCCGCTGATTCTGCTGTGTGTGCTGGGGGCTGTGGTCACATATATCTATCTGGATTACCTCTGCAAGCACATCTACAAGGATTTCCGGCATGAGGCATTCCTGTCTCTGTACGGCATGCAGACGGGCACGGCCAGCACGGGCGTCATTCTCCTGCGTGAGATTGACCCGCGGTTTGAGACCATGGCGGCATCCAACCTGGTCTATCACCAGCCCTGGGCCATGGTGTTCGGGTTCCCGATGATGCTTCTGATGAGCTTTGCGCCGCAGAGCGTGACAAACGCGCTGATTACACTGGGCGTTGTGGTGGTTCTCTTCGCTCTGATGATGGTGATCAATTTCCGCCACCGGATTTTCAAAAAGGCGTATGCGCGCAAGGCGAAGCAGTGACCCTTGCATGCGGCTCTGAGAAAGAAAATAATCAGGCGGGGATGGGACTTCAGTCCCGTCCCCGCCCTGTTTTTGGCGTTGCCAGAGGGAGCGGAGCGCAGTGCGGGCGCCGCCCGCATAGACGAAAAGTCCGGGCGGATGCCTCCATGGCAGGCGGACGGACGCAATAAAAACCGGGATAAAAAAGCCGGAGAGACTGGTTCAGTCTCTCCGGCTGTGTGTTTTTATGTGCCCGGTGTGACAGGCGGATCGGGATTGTCCGGCGGATCGGGATTGTCGGGCTGATCGGGATTGTCGGGATTGTCGGGATTGTCCGGCGGATTCGGATTGTCCGGCGGTGTGACCGGCTGGTCGGGGGCGTAAATGAAGGTGATGATGTTGTCCTTCTTTTCGTCAATGGTAATGGTCTGCGTGGCGTCGCCCACCAGCGTGTAGCCTGCAAATTCCTTGGCTGTGACTTTGACTTCGCGGCCGTGAACGCTTTCCTTGGTTTCGGTTTCCAGAACCTTGCCGTCCTGTGCGGTATAGTTGATGGTGTAGGAAATGGCCTCAACACCGGGAACGGGACGCTGGTATGTGCTGGCCGGCGTGTCAAAGCTCTTGTACTCCAGATCCGCATGGACCTGCGACATGATGTTGTGCCAGGTCTGCGCGGAGGGGTTGCCGCTCCAGGAAATCGGACTCGGGGAGTTGTAGCCGGTCCATACGGCAGCCACATAATACGGCGTGTAGCCGCAGAACCAGCGGTCCCAGTCGTCGCTGGTGGTGCCGGTTTTGCCGGCGACCGGCATGCCGCTGAAGCTGGCTTCATAGCCGGTGCCGTAGGAAGCGGCCTGGGTCAGAATGTCCGTCATCCAGTAGGCGGTGGTGTCGCTGATGGCCACGTTCGTCACAGGCGTATTCTCATAGATGGTCTGGCCGCTGGCATCCACAATATGCGTAAAGGTCCTGGCAGAGACGTACAGACCCATATTGGGGAAAATGCTGTAGGCAGCCGCCATCTCCTCGACGGTGACGCCGTTTGACAGCGAGCCGAGCGCCATGGGGGAATAGTCCGCGTCCGACGGAACTAGGGTGGAAAAATGCAGGGAATTGACCATGAAATCATAGCTGCGCTGGGGCGTGAGCATATCCACCACCTGCGCGGCCACAGTGTTCAGCGAGCTGATGACGCCCTGCCGGATGGTTACGATGCCCTTATGGCCGCCGCCGGAGTTGTTCGGCATCCAGTCCGTACCGTTGAGCTTGGCTTCCTCGGTATCTTCAATCTTGGTGTCCGGTGTGATCAGACCGGCATCCATTGCCGGCGCGTAGACGCCGATGGGCTTGATGGAGGAGCCGGGAGACCGTTCAGCATCAGTTGCGCAGCTGAAAATGCGGCTTTCCGTCTTCTGGCCGACGCCGCCGCACATGGCCACAATGTTGCCCGTGCCGGGATCTGTGATCACAATGGCGGAGTTGAGCAGGCTGCCGTAGCCGTTCGTAAAGTTTTCGGTGTCGGCGTAGTATTCATCGACAATTTTCTGAATGCTGGGATTGATTGTGGAATAGATGGAATAACCGCCGGTGATCAGAAGATCCTGTGCGATTTTATAGGAGCAGTCCTTGATCTCCATAATCGCTGCGATGGCATCTTCAATCACGGCGTCCTCAAACCAGGTGTAAACGCCGCCCTGCGTGTTGGCGGAACCGCCGGTGTTGCCGTAATGGTTGACAAATTCCAGATGCTGGGCCACAGCCTGGCCGTATTCCGATTCGCTGATGTATCCCTGACTGAGCATTTCGGCGAGAATGATTTCCTGGCGTTCCTTATTGCTCTCCTCATCGGCGTAAGGGCTGTACATGGAGGGGTTGTTGGTAATGCCGACGATGCTGGCAGTTTCCGCCAGGGTGAGCTGCGCAGGCGGCTTGCCGAAGTAATAATCTGCCGCGGCGTTGATGCCGTAGCACCCATGGCCGAAATAGACGATGTTCAGATACCACTCCACAATTTCTTCTTTTGTATAATTCTTCTCCAGCTGCAGCGCCTGGAAAATTTCCAGCAGCTTGCGCTGAACGGTGACGTCGTCGTTGCCGGTGTAGTTTTTGATGACCTGCTGCGTCAGAGTGGAGCCGCCGTAGGTGTTGCTCATGCTCAGGAACATGTGCAGGAACGCGGAGGCGGTACGGTACCAGTCCACGCCGTGGTGCTCATAAAAGCGTTTGTCCTCAATGGCGACGACCGCGTGCTCCACCTGCTCCGGGATATCCTCATAGTCAATCCAGACACGGTTCTCGGTGCTCTGCAGAGGCGTAAGCTCTTCGTATTTGCCGGTGACGGGATCGGTATAATAAATAATCGATGTCTGATTGATATTGAATTCGCTGAGCTCCAGATTCAGTTCCGTCGTGTAGTTGGTCTTGATATAGGCCACAAAGATGCACATGAAGATGACGGCGGTGGTCACAAAAATCAGCAGCACTGTAATCAGGATGCGCAGGGCAATCATCAGAACGTCGCCGACGGTATTCGCCACAAACAGAGAGCCGCGCTTTAATCCGCGCTTCAGCTTTGCGTGATCGTTCGATTTTTCCAAAGGTCACACCTCTTTAAGACAACTCAAATTGCATATATTAACACTTATAATCATTATAGCATGGATTGTCAATAATAACTGTCAGACGTAAAAATTTAAAAAATGTTCCAGAAATTGACATCGTGGGAATAACAGGCAAATCAAATGGCCATAATGAGGGCAGCTGTATTTTTCTGCGGGAAGAGAGGTGAAAACAATGAAGCATGTAAGAATGACTGCAGGAATCGCCGGCATATGCGCGGCGCTGGCCATGGCGGTTTCTGCTGCGGCCGTTTCCGCCGGCGAACGGGACGCGCAGCAGGTGCAGGCGGCCGGCAGTGAATTGCCGCAGACGGCCGTATCCGCCGCGTACGCGGAACAAAAGGAGACATATATTCTGCGCCTGTCCGGAAACAGTGTGGCCATTTATCTGCAGGGCCATGAGGATAATCCGCTTCTTGTGACAGAGATCAGCGCCGGCAGCCTGCGTGAATCGGACAGGGAACTGCTGGAAAACGGAATCACCGTCTCCTCCTACGATGAGATTCTGCGGCTGCTTGAGGATTTTAACTCATAATACTTGAATTCAGCGGCTGTTTGAGATAGTATAACAGTACTAACTGAAACGGAGGTCGTGAAATGAGTGACGAGTACGGCGGCGATATCGTAACCATAACCGATCCGGAAGGCAACGACTATGAGCTGGAGCATCTGGATACAATAGAGATGGACGATGCCTATTATATGGCGTTTTTGCCCACGGACCTGGACGAGGACGATCCGGACTACGGCATTGTGATTCTCAAGTGCGACAGCTCGCCGGATATGGGCGCGGACCTGTATGTGCCTGACGATGAGGCTGCTGAGCGCGCCTACGATATTTTTATGGAGCGCCTGTTTGCCGAAGAAAACGAAGAGGGCGAAGAGGACGGGGAGACGGCCGGCGAAGAAGAATAAAAACCGCCTTTTTTTCCCATTGCAGAATGCAGAGACAGATGCTATCATAGAAACAGAAGCGGAACGCCGTATGGCGGCCGTCATATACCCTGCTGTGTGCGTGATAGGCTTTTTTAAACCCACATTTATTATAAGGGACGCTCCCTTCTCCCGGCGGATTGCAGGCCTCCCAAAAACGCGTCAGCGTGAGGAAGTTGGAAGCAGCGAAACCGGAAGAGCGCGACCCACCTGCATTTTCGTGCAGGTTATAAAAGGGTCTACACGGCACGAGCGGGGTATTTCTCTGCACGGGCCCGGTTCGCCGGCGGCCGAAGCGCGCTCTGCCTGCGCCGATCATTTGTCCGGACGGATGAAAAGCGTGAAAGAAATCTTAAATTATGGTGAATTTCAGCCTGCCGGTGCTTGCAACGGCAGGCCTTTTCAGCTATAATGTTCTCGTTGCACGTATTCCCGCCCACCGTTGGGCTTCGCAGCAGGCTGCCGGAACCCAGGAGACGGGGAATTGTGCGCGAAAAATCCGGCCTTCCCGCAGCGGGGAAGCTGGTGCATTTTATTTTTGCCGCGTGTATGCCGGCAGAAACAACCTTTGTAAAGGAATGAAACAAATGAGCGCATCTAAAAACAAAAAAATGCGTATGGAGGCAAAAAATGCCCCTGACGCCGCGGCCAATGCGCCCCTGACCGGGCAGCAGAAGGAAAAGCGCAAGTACAGAATCACAGTTGCGGTGATTTCCATTGTGCTTGTGATTTTTATTCTGGCCGTGATCCTTTTGAGTTCTTCTGTGGCGTATAACCGGTTCAACAGCGTGAAGATCGGCAATGAGAAATTTACCACCTGCGAGTATTCCTTCTATTACGGCGCGGTATACCAGCAGTATTACAGCATGCTGGCCAATTATTACGGCAGCAGCATGGACGCCAGCATGATGCCGGGTTCCGATGTGCTCCAGCCGGAAGCGCTGAGCCTGATGCAGAGAACTGTGGCGGTCCACCACGCAGCCGAGGAAGCCGGCTATGAGATGGATGAGGATGCGCAGAAGCAGATTGAAACATACATGTCTTCCGCGCAGTCTGCCGCGGCGCAGTATACAAACGGCGATATCGATGAATTCCTTGTCAAGAACTACTGCAGGGGCATGTCCGAGAAGATTTACAGAGAGTGCGTGGAGTATTATGTCTATGCCACCTCTTACGGAATGAGCGTTTACAACGGCTATTCCTATACCGCGGATGAACTGTCGGCGTATTATGCCGACAATGCGGACGAGTTTGACATCTTTTCCTATGACTGGTTCCTGTTCAAAAACGAGGATTACGACGACAAGGCCGTGGAAGAGGCAAACGCTTTCCTGGAACAGCTGAAGGCCGGCGAGGACTTCAAGAAAGTCGCCTATGAGTTTGCAACGGACGAGAAGAAGGAAAGCTATGATTCCGGTTCCTCGACCACCACGACGCTCAGCGGCTCCAGCCTGTCTGATACGCTCAAGGGCTGGCTGACCGACGCGTCCCGCGATACAGGCGACTGCGATGTGATCGAGACGGACAACGGCGCATATGTGGTGCAGTTCCTGTCCAGAGACAACAACGATTATCACCTGGTGAATTTCCGTCATATCCTGATCAGCCCGGAAACCATCAATGAGAGCGATTATGAGACGGATGAGGTATACCAGCAGGCGAAGGAAGAGGCCGACGCAACCGCGAAGGAAGAGGCCGACATGTACTACATGCTGTGGAAAGAGAACCCGACAGAAGAGAACTTCGGAGAGATGGCCACGCAGTACTCGGACGACAGCCCCGAGGGCGGCCTGTACGAGAATGTCTACAAGGGCCAGATGGTGGCCGAGGTCAACGACTGGATTTTTGATGCCAGCCGGAAAGACGGGGACACCGCGATTGTCAAGACGGAGTACGGCTATCACATCATGTACTTTGCAGGCAAGAGCGATACCCGTTACTGCGACACCATGGCAGAGAGCGAGAAGCGCGAAGAGGACTACAGCAACTGGCAGGCTGAGTGCATCGGTGACAGCTTTGAGACGTCCACAAACAGCATCTTCAAGCTGACTGCGCAATAATCCAAACCGGAACAGATCAAAAAAGCATCCGTAGAAATACGGATGCTTTTTACTGCTTTTTGCAGGGCTATTCGTTGTACCAGTCGTCGGTTCCGCGTTCGGTGGGCTGCTGCTGTGTAATTGTCCGGAAGACCTTTTCGATGGGTCTGGACATCAGAATGCAGACGGGACCCGGGAGGATCGGAATGAGGACTGGAAGCAGCCGGCCGAGAAGGATTCCTGCGGCCAGAAGAACGGCCAGACCGATCGTCGTGCCCAGGTTGCGCAGCGCCAGGTAGGCGGTGTTTTTCAGGGTTTTCCCGATGGTGTCGGTAAAGCGGGACAGATAGGCGAAAAGCCAGGGCAGAAACAGGATCAGCGGCAGCAGATACAGCCAGCTGACAGCCTGCAGAACGCCGGCAGCGCCGCCGCTGCCGCTTCCGGTGAAAATATGCAGAAGGAAGACATCCACAAGGCCGATGGACAGGTATGCAAGGCAGATCAGCCACAGGATCAGTCCCTGGCGGAAGTTGGAGCGGAAGCTGGAAAAGTATGATTCGGCAAGCTTTCCGCGCTCCCGGCGGATGACCTTGACAACTGTGTAGTAGAGCGCTGTGACTGCCGGGCCGATTGTGATGACGGGAATGCAGGTCACGAAAAAAATGATGCTCAGCCACAGCAGATCAATCAGCTGGGTCAGCTTGTGCAGCAGCTGGCTGCGCGCCGCCTGCTTTGCGGATGAACGGTTTTCGTTGGACAATGTGTTTTCCTCCCTGTGATTATTTGCGGCGCAGATGCCGCTGCTGATAGCTTCTGGGCGATTCCTTGTAATATTTTTTGAAGGTGCTGTAGAAGGTCTTTGTGTTTGTGTAGCCGACGCTGCGGCTGATGTCGGTAATCGACAGCTCGGGATTGGCCAGCAGAAGCTTTGCCTGGTTCATGCGCAGGTCCAGCAGAAAGCTGTAAAGCGTTGTCCCGGTTTCGAGCTTGAACAGATGGCTCAGATAACTGTAATTGATGTACAGCGCGTCAGCCACGTCTGACAGGCGGAAATCTGCCTCGGCGTAATGCGCCTGGATATAATCCTTGACCTTCCGGATCAGATTCGGGTTGCTCTGGCTCAGATAGGCGCGCGTGTCTTCCAGAATGCTGCGGGTTTCGGACTGCGCGAAGGCGTGCATTTCCGCCAGCGTCTGAAGAGCGGACAGGCGTACGAAGTCCGCGCGTTTGCCGCGCCGGCGCTCGCAGATGTTCTGGTAAATTTCGTCTGCGGCTGTAACAATTCCGGCGTAGATGTGAATGACGTCGGGTTTTGACAGCGCGCCTGCGCAGGCCTGCAGCTGTGTGAAAAGCCGGGAAAAGGCGCTGTTCAGCGCTTCGCTGGCCGGATCCCATACGGAAGGCAGCAGCACCTCCTTGACAGCATCGGCAAGTTTGTCGGTGTCAGGCGCCGGCGAATCCGGGTCGGTATGCATCCCGCCCCAGAAAATTTCATCCTGCAGCGCCTGTGCCATCTGCTGGTACTGTACATGGCCGGAGGAAAGACCGAAGAAGGGAGCGGAGAGCCGGAAGGAGCAGGGGTAATCCGCCAGAAGGCGCCTGGCCGTGCCGACGGAGATCTCCTGTGCGGCGGCATCCAGAAGCAGCGTGAAAAAGTCGCCGGCGATGAAGATGCTGCCTGGATGGAAGCGTGTGCGGAGCAGGGCCGTAAAATCCGCGTCGGATATGCCGGAACTGGACGGGATGCTCACGAGCAGAAGCTGCAGCCGTGCGTTTTCAAACAGGGTCCGGTAATACGGCAGCGTGCCGGTGTGGGAGAGCTCCGCGCCGCTGAGCAGAATCTCCCGGATGACAAAGCTGCGGACCATGGACAGCTCGGCAGCGACCGGGTTTTCCGCGGGGAAGCGTTTTTTGACATCTCTTAAAAGATCCACAAGGCTTTCTGCGGACAGGGGCTTCAGCAGATAGCGGAACACACCCAGCCGGACGGCCTCCTGTGCGTATTTGAAATCGTCGTAGGCGGACAAAATGACGCATACGCTGCCGGGCGACAGCTCGCGCAGCGTGGCGATCAGGTCGAGGCCGGAGATTTCCGGCATTTCAATGTCCGTGATGATCAGCTCCGGCCGCTGCGTTTCGATGCACTCCAGCGCCTGGCGGGGATTCTGGAATGTGCCGCACAGATCAAATCCCTGCTCGTTCCAGTCAATGAGGTGCCGCAGCCCGACCAGAACATTTTGCTCGTCATCAATCAGTATGACTTTCAGCATTCTGAACCGTCCCCCTGTCCTGTGATAATCGGAATGCGGATGGTCACCCGCGTTCCGCTGCCGTAAGTACTTTCAACGGAAAGACCGTATTCCCTTCCGTAAGCAATGTGAATTCTGTCGTTGATGTTGACAAGGCCCATAAACGGACCGTCCCGCACGGAAAGCGGGCTGCCGCTCAGCAGCGTCTGCAGCTTCTGAAGCCGCTCCTGACGGATGCCGACGCCGTTGTCTTCAATGGTGAAACGCACGCAGTTATCCGCCTCGTCTAGATCACCGCAGATCCGGACCTGTCCGCCGGACGCCATGTTCCGCACGCCGTGGTGGAAGGCGTTTTCGATGACCGGCTGCAGGATCAGCTTCAGCGTGTAAAGGGGCAGAATCCGGTTGCTGATGTTGATGTCCACAAAATAACGGTCCTCAAATCTGAAGCTGAGCATGGACAGATAGTCGTAGACGTGGTCCATTTCGGCCTCGATGGTGACTGTTTCGCTGCGGGCCGTGCCAGTGCTGACCGTGTAGCGGAACATGTTGGCCAGAATCTGGATCTGATGGGCTGTTCTGACGTCGTTGTTCACGAGCGCGGAGGAGCGGATGCAGTCCAGGGAGTTGTAGAGGAAATGCGGGTTGATGTTGCTCTGCAGCGCGTGCAGCTCAGCCTCGCGCTGCTTAAGTTCCTGCATGGCGGCATTCAGATGGTAGTTTTGAATCTGGTCCACCATGCGGTTGAATTCGCTGCCGATCAGGCTGATTTCATCGTGATAAACCACGGGATAGCGGCAGTCGATGTCGCCTTTCCGGATGTTGTTGATGACGTCTGTCATCTCGGTCAGCCGCCGCGTAATGGAGCGGGAAAACACAGTGACCATGAGGAAGGATATGCAGACGATCAGAAGCACGACAAAAAAGAATAGAAGCCGGTATTCAGTCAATTGAGAGGTGACGGAAGATAGAGGGGTCTGCAGGAAAACTGACCAGTTCATATTGTTGAGACGGTTGCACAGGACAAGGGTTTTGGAGCCGTCGGCAGCACGGATGGTAGTGCCGGAAATATCGGATTCCTCCGGATAGACAGGCGGTGTGTCTTCATTGCCGGTGTTGAAAATGACATTGTCCTGCTTGTCTGTGATCAGAATTGTAAAATCGTCCTCGTAATATTTTGCAAGTGTTTTCATAACGTTGTATTGGCTGACAAACAGGATCAGGTATCCGCCGGTGCGCAGCGTGGAACTGTCAATATCCGAGACCGGCAGAGCGAAGCAAAGAAAATTCAGTTCGTCAAACAATTCGGACGGCAGAGCCACATAAGAATTTCCGGAGACGGGATTGAACTTCTGAAAGGTATATGCGGCGAGCTGCTCATATGCGTCCCTTGTAAGTGCTGATGAAGAGTTGACATAGACAAAGTCAGATTCGCTGCGTGCAATCATGAACCCGGAAATCCCCGAGGTCAGCGGTATGTTGAAATAGGTGTTGTTATATGCGTTGCGGGACATCTGCGACTGCAGGGCGCTTTTGTCAGAAGGAGTTGAACTGCTGGAAATATATTTTTTGACGTAATCGTTGCGCAGAATATGTGAGGAGACGGCCTGCAGCGTGCTGTTGTAATTGTCCAGGTCCGTACAGATCAGAGAAAGCGCCTGTGTGTTTTTGCTGACGACGGCTTTTTGGAGATCGGCAACCATCACATTAAAGATGATGCTGAAGAAAACCAGGAGCAGTGTGACGGAAAGAAGGATAATTAAATATGTCTTCTTCCGTATGCTGAGTTGTTCAAAAAAAATATTCAGTTTCTGCAGCATGGCGAAATCTCCTCATATGTATGAAAATAGACATATTTACCCATATATCAGTTTAAAAAATAAAAAACAAATGTCAATATTGCGTATCGGTGTAACAAAAAATTTTGAAATTCTCCCAAAGAAAAAGGATTGATGAAGAGGTGTTAAAACGATATATTCATCAATAGGGACAAGAAAATAATCCTGTAAAATCTAATATGGAGGCAGAATGATGAAAAAGTCAAGCTTTACGCGCATTCTTTCCCTGCTTGTAGCTGTTCTTATGCTGGTTGGCATGCTTTCCGGCTGCGGCGGAAGCAAAAAGACATCAGCGGAGGACTTCAATGTCGCCGACTATGACTGGGCAACCGAAGCGGGCAGCGACAAGTATGACGGCAGAACCCTTCGCATCCTTCTGACCATCGGCGGCGGCGGCAACTACTATGAACCTGTCGTCAAACGCATGATGGAGTATTATCCCGGACTTACGGTGGAACTCAATTACACGCAGGGTGCAGCAGATGTTCTGCGTACTGAGATTCTGGCAGACAATGCGCCGGATATCTTCAACTGCAATGCGGGCGACCTTCCGTACTACGATGCGATCAGCCAGGGTATTGCAGCGCCCATTGACGACGTTTTCGATGTGCCCACTCTGGATGGTACTGCAACGATCGGCGATCTGATGGATGACGGTCTGTTCAGCATCGGTGAGGTTGACGGCAAGCATTATGTCATGCACGACATGCTGTATATGGACGGCCTGTGGTATGACGCCAACTTCTTCGCAGAAAACAATCTGACCATTCCGACCGATTGGGCAAGCCTTCAGAAGCTGGCTGAGGAATGCGACGCTCTGGGCATGGATGTTCTGGGTGCCTGCGGCCTGATGTCTCACGAATATCCCACAAACTACTGGTGGTGGCCCATGGTCGCATCTACCGACTATGATACATATGCTGCGCTCCAGAATCTTGACTATGAAGCTTTCAAGGGCGAGGGAATGCAGGCTGTTGTCGATAAGATGCTGTGGCTGCGTGATAACGGCTATTATAACACAAACACCAACGGTCTTGGCAATGCCGAAACCCAGATGTCCTTCATCAACCATGACTTTGCGCTTCTGCCCTGCGGCTCCTGGCTTGAAGCTGAGATGGCCGACGCCTGGACTGAGGATTGGGAACTGGCGTACCTGCCGTATTCCTTCGGCGATGAAGCAGGCGAGGAATACATGCGGATTGACAGCCTGGCCAGCATGATCAGCGCAACGACTGAGAATATGGATCTGGTCTGTGAATTCTACCGCTTCCTGTTCTCGGATCCCGAAGCGCTGCGCGGCTGCACGGCTGTTCATACCAACGTTTTCAAAATCCCCGGTTTTGCCGATGATTACGGCGATCTGTTGGCACCTTCCGTTAAGGATGCAGCTGCTAAGGGCGAGAATATGAAGACCATCAACACGCCCGCCGGCGCATGGTATACTGCGCTGAACCCGGAAATCGGCAATATGATTATTGGCCTGATGGGCGGCGACATTGATGGTGACGAGTTCATGCAGCGCGGCTATGATCTGTTTAAGAGCGTAGCTGAGGACGAAGGCGTTACGAAATATTCATTTGCTGGTTGATAAGAGAAAAATAAATGCAACGGCTTGGGGAGATGGCGGCATCTGCCATCTCCCCTGCGCTCTGTATGACCAGAGTCCGGAGGTAATCCTATGAAGCATAACCGGTTAAAGACAAAATCGGATAAAATATTTGATTTGACGATGGCAGGCGTCCCGACAGCGTTTTTTATCATCCTGTTCCTGCTGCCGTGCATCGCGGGCCTGTTTTTCAGCCTGACGAATTTTGGCGGATACTCCCTGAAATTTGATTTTGTCGGCCTGTATAATTATAAAAAGCTATTCAACGACGCGGCTTTCTGGAAGTCCATCGTGAATTTCATCCTGCTTTATGTAGGGACAGTTGTGGTGTGTTTTCCTCTGGCAATGATTTCAGCCATTGCACTTGTGAAAAACAAACGGATCCGTGAACGCAATTTTTACCGGATTCTGTTTTTCTTCCCGTCTACGGTTCCCATGCTGATTATTGCCATTATGTGGATGACGATGTATAACCCGTCATTCGGCGTTCTGAATACGATGCTGCAGGCGATTGGACTGGAGCCTGTGCAGTGGCTGGCGGACAGCAAGGTGGTCATGATCTCAGTGATCATTATCGTCGTCTGGCGGCAGTTCGGTTTCTACCTTGTCTATTTTATGGCGGCTGTCTCAAATGTTCCGAAAGATATTTATGAAGCTGCAATGATTGACGGCGCATCTGAGGTCAGACAGGCCTTTTCCATTACAATTCCGCTGATCTGGGACGTTGTGCGTACTTCCATGCTTTTCTATCTGCAGTCGGCCCTGATGCTCGGCTTCAACGTGATTTACATTGTAACCCGCGGCGGACCTGACCATGCTTCTGAGATTATTTCATCGTATATGTTTGAGAAGATGACAACCGAGTTGGATTACGGCCTTGCATCTGCAGTGGGCGTCATCATGCTGGTGGTCACAATGGTCATGGCGGTGCTGATTTCAAAGCTGATGAAGCGCGAAACCTACGAACTGTAAGGGGGAACGGCTATGAAAAAACTGAACATCGGTACGTTTTTTGTACGGCTGATGATGATTATCTGGTCGCTGATCATCATTATCCCCTTTGTTATGCTGTTTTTGACGTCCACAAAAACAAATCAGGAGTTTTATGACGACATATGGGCGCTTCCGAAGAGCTTTTTCTCCACTGTTGCCTATAATTTCTCCGAGGCGTGGACAAGAGGTAATTTCGGTTCCAATTTCCTGAATACCATCATTATTGTGGGCGGAGCCATGTTTGTGGCGCTGGCACTGAGCGCAATGGTCTCTTATGCCATTGCGAGAAGAAACCTGCGCTGCAGCGGAACGCTGAACAGCATGTATATGATTTCCTATCTGATCCCGTGTATGGTCGGTTTGACACCCATGTTTATTATGGCGCGTTTCCTTGGCCTGTTTGACACGCGCACAATCATGGTGCTGACTTTTGCTGCGCGCGCCATCCCGTTCTGTGTCATGATTATGGTGTCATTTTTCAAAACAATCCCGCATCAGCTGGAGGAGGCGGCATATATTGACGGCGCTTCTCCGTGGCGGACGTTTGCGCAGGTGATTCTTCCGCTGGTTCGGCCGGCGTTTGTCACTGCCGGTATTTTCCTGTTCATCGATTACTGGAGCGACTATATGTACGGCCTGATGTTTATTTCAGACAAGGCCAAAAATACCATTTCCATGGGCATGCTGGCATTCCGGGTTGTGTCCGGTTTCAAAATTGACTGGGGCGTAACCTGTGCTGCCTGTGTCATTTTCATCGCTCCGATTCTGATCCTGTACGCAATTTTCCAGAAACAGATTATCGGCGGGTTGACCGCCGGAAGCGTGAAGGGATAATGTCCCCGGCGTATTGACTGAAGATTGATCATTTTCCGATCCTATATTGTTGGCTGACTCTCCCGCGCGGAACCGCTGTCCGACTCCACGGACAGCGGTTCCATTTTTATCCGGGTTTTTCGCATTCGCCGGGCTGACTGAAAAGACGCAGAAAATTTTTTTCTGCGTCTTTTTGTTTTTTGCACACAAACGTGCAAAAAAGGGGCTCCTGACGCCTATTGGTGAAAGGAGGATTGCAATGAAAAGAAAGATCAGCCGCGAAAGCGTGCTGAAAAAACTGGAGCAGCTGGCATTCGGCCGCGCCAACGATGCGGTGAAGCTGGCGCTGGCGGACGCAGAGACGGTTCAGGCGGATACGGACAGCCTGGATCTGACGCTGCTCAGCGAAGTCAAACGCGGCGCCAACGGCGGCATTGAGATCAGGCTGGTGGACAGGCTGGCGGTGATCCGCCTGCTGCTGGAGACGCTGGGGGACGGCGGAGAAACGGAGGCGGAACGGTTCCTGGCTGTGCTGGCACAGGCCGGAAGTGCGCCGGGCGGCAGTGATGCGCTGTGAACATCCGCCGGATTTCGCCCAAACAGCGCAGAGTCCTGACCTGGTGGTGTCCGGGCAGCGCGGACTGCGGCTGTGACGCCATCATCTGCGACGGCGCGGTGCGCAGCGGGAAGACGCTTTTTATGACGATTTCCTTTGTCATGTGGGCCATGTGCAGCTTCAGCGGACAGCAGTTCGGCCTGTGCGGCAAAACCATCGCGTCCCTGCGGCGCAACCTCATTCATCCGGTGCTGCCGGTACTGCGGGAACTGGGATTTGACTGCCGTGAAAAGATCTCTGCAAATACGGTGACGGTGCAGTGGTGCGGCAGGGAGAACACCTTCCATCTGTTCGGCGGTCGGGACGAAGGCTCCGCCGCGCTGATTCAGGGCGTGACCTTTGCGGGCGTCCTGTTTGACGAGGTGGCGCTGCAGGTCCGCAGCTTTGTACAGCAGGCCTGCGCCCGCTGCTCGGTAACGGGAAGCCGGTTCTGGTTCAACTGCAATCCGGAGGGTCCGGAGCACTGGTTTTACAGAGAGTGGATCTGCCGGGCACAGGCGCGCAGCGCACTGTATCTTCATTTTACCATGGCGGACAACCCGTCGCTTTCGCCGCAGGTCCGGCGGCGGTACGAGAGCATGTTCACAGGCGTCTTCTATCAGCGCTTTATTCAGGGGAAATGGGTGGCGGCCGAAGGGAGGGTTTATGACTTTTTCGATGCGCGCATGATCCGTGAAGCGCCGCAGACAGATTTTGAGGAGTTCCGGATTTCCTGCGACTACGGGACGGCCAACCCGGCCTCGTTCGGTCTGTGGGGACGCAGCGGCGCAGTCTGGTACCGGCTGCAGGAGTTTTATTTCAGCTCCAGAGAGGCCGGGTTCCAGAAAACGGACGCAGACTATGTCCAGGATCTGACGGCGCTGGCCGGCGGCCGCACCATCACGCGGGTTGTGGTGGATCCGTCAGCCGCCAGCTTTATTGAGGCGCTGCGCCGGGCGGGCTATCGCGTGCAGAAGGCCGACAACGATGTGCTGACCGGGATACGGACGACGGCGGATCTGCTGAAAAGCGGCCGGCTTGTGATCTGCAGCGCATGCGCCGATGCAATCCGGGAGTTTTCCCTGTACGTCTGGGACACGGGGGATAAACCCAGAAAAGAGCATGACCACGCCATGGATGAGATCCGGTATTTCGCCATGTCTGTGGCGGAGGATACGGGTGGGTTCGCCGCAACATTTGCAGAAAGGTAGGAAGAAATGAGACTTTTTAAACGAACGGGACGCAGCACGGAAAAGCCGGATGCCCGGGTACAGCTGCGCACGGCCGAGACGCATCCCTTCGGAATTATGGCGGGCTATGTGCCGCTGAAAAGCGGGGAAGTCCGGCTTTACCGCACAATCCGGGAGGCGGTGCCGCTGATTGACGCGGCCATTGTCAAGCTGATCCGGCTGACCGGCGGCTTCACGGTGCACTGCGCCGATGCGGCAGCCCAGAGACAGCTGAATGCGTTTCTGAAAACGGTGGATGCGGGACGCGGACAAAGGGGCGTACATGCGTTTCTGGACAGCTACCTGGATTCGCTGATCACCTGCGGCCGCGCCGTCGGCGAGATGGTGGTGACGCCGGGCGGCGTTTTCCGGGCGCTGCTGTGCGGCGACGTGGCGGATATTGAAATCCGCGAGGGAGAAAGCCCGCTGGAGTTTGAAATCTGCGCGCCGGCAGACGGCGGCATGGTCAGACCGCTGCCGTACCAGAATCTGCTGCTGTTTACGCCGTTCAATCCGGAGGCCGACAGCCCGTACGGCGTGTCGCTTCTGCGCAGCATGCCGTTTCTGGCAGATATTCTGCTGAAGATCTACAACACATTGGGTGTGAACTGGGATCGGGCGGGCAACGTGCGTTTTGCCGTGGTGTACAAGCCGCAGGGAGATGCGCTGGACAGGGTGACGGCGCAGGAGCGCGCACAGCAGATTGCCAGGGAATGGTCCGGCGCCATGCAGTCCGGCAAAAGCGGAACTGTGCGGGATTTTGTGGCGGTGGGCGATGTGGATATCCGGGTCATCGGCGCGGACAACCAGGTGCTGGACAGTGAAGTGCCGGTCCGTCAGATCCTGGAGCAGATTGTGGCCCGTACGGGTATTCCGCCGTTTATGCTGGGACTCAGCTGGTCCACGACAGAGCGGATGAGCGCAGAACAGGCAGATGTCATGGCGGCGGAAATCGCGGCCATCCGGCGAACGCTGACGCCGGTGATTGACCGGATCTGCCGGCTGTGGCTAGCCCTGAACGGGTACAGCTGCGGCCACGAGGTGATCTGGGATGAATTCAGCATCCGGGATGAGGAATCCCAGGCCCGTGCCGCGCTTTACCTGGCACAGGCCGATTATTACCGGGCGCAGGCAGGAAAAACGCACTGTGCGCCTGAAAGTGGAGGAGGAACAGACTGTGAAGATTGCCAAAGAGGCAGCGGCTGCAGCGGCGGGGGCGCATGAGGTTTCCGCCGGGGATCTTGAAGCCATCAACCGATTTGCCAAAAAGCCGCTGACGGCAGAGGAGGTCTATGTATTTGACATGCTTCTGTGCGACAACGACATAGACAGGGACAACGAGCGCTTCAGCACGGATGCGCTGGAAGGTCTGGCGCCGCTTTTTGTGGGAAAGACGGGAATATTTGACCACAACTGGACGGCAGAAGGCCAGGTGGGACGGATTTTCCGCACGGAGGTTGTGACAGACGACAGCCGCGCGAGCATATCCGGTGAGCCGTACGCGTACCTGAAGGCGTCCGCCTATATTTTGAGGAATGAAGAAAACAGACCGCTGATTGCCGACATTGAAGGCGGCATCAAACGGGAGATCAGCGTGGGATGCAGCATGGGGAAGGCCGTATGCAGCATCTGCGGAGAGGAGACGTCCAGCGCCCGGTGCGGTCATGTGCGCGGCGCAGTTTATGACGGACGCACGTGCTATACGAGCCTGGAGGAGCCGAAAGACGCTTATGAATGGTCGTTTGTGGCCGTCCCGGCCCAGAAAAACGCCGGCGTGCTGAAAGGCTTCGGACAGCCTGCCGGGAAAGACACGCTGAAAGCCTGCGTGGAAGCAGCAGGCGGCAGCCGGGCCGCGCAGGAACTGGCCGAGCTTGAGAAGCTGGCGGCATTGGGTGCGCGGCATCTGCAGGACCGGCGCCGGGAAATGGTGCGGCTGGGCGTTCTGAGCGATATGGGCTTTGAACGGACGCTTCTGGAAAAAGCGGCTGCCGGCATGGACGGCGAAACTGTGGAAGCATTCATCCGGGCGTTTTCCGCCCGGGCGGACGAGCTGCTTCCCGTGGTTTGCCAGCTGGGCAGAAAAAAGGAAAAAACCGCCTTCACGGGCAATGAATACTTAATTTAGGAATACAGGAGGAAAAAACAATGAGCGTTTCTTTTAAAGGCATCAGAGAGGAATATGTGACTTTTCAGTGCGCGTCCGGCCTGACTGCCGGAACGCCGGTGAAGCTCACAGGCAGCGGCACCGTGGGCGCATGCAGCGCAGGTGAACGCTTTATGGGCGTGGCTGCGGGCGTCAGCACAGACGGTCACGCGCTGGTCCAGACCGCCGGTTACGCAGAACTGGCCTACACCGGTACGCCGCCCGCCGTGGGATGGACGCAGCTTGTCTGCGCTTCCGGCGGCGTAACGGCCGATACCGCTGAGAGCGGCGGCGAGTATCTGGTTCTCGAAGTGGACACGAACAGCAGCAAAGTCGGATTTATGCTTTAAGGAGGAGAGCAAATGGCCTATCATTTTGAAAACATCAAGCTGGAAAAGGGAATGTACAACCAGGCAGGCATGACCTTTACGCAGATTCTGGAAAAAGCCGACCCCAGTGAAAACTACAAGAATACGCCGCTGGAGGGTCTGGACGCCTACCAGAGACAGCTGAAGCGCTTTGACATCAAGGTCAAAGGCGCCGGCAGTGATATTGTGGAGAAGTTTTTCCGCACCACAGACAGCGCTGTCCTTTTCCCGGAATATGTGGCCCGGAGCGTGCGCGCCGGCATGGAGGATGAAAACATCCTGCCGGCAATCACCGCTGCGGTGACGACGATTGACGCCATGGATTACCGCAGCATTTATTCCGTGCCGACGGACGCGGACAAAAGCCTGCGGCGGGTGGAGGAAGGCGCGGTCATTCCCCAGACCGAGATCAAGGCCAGGGAAAACCTCGTCCATCTGCACAAGCGCGGACGCATGCTGGTGGCCAGCTATGAAGCCATCCGCTTCCAGAGACTGGATCTGTTCTCTGTGATGCTGCGCCAGATCGGCAGCCAGATTATGCGCATGCATCTGGACGACGCCATCAGCGTGCTCATCGACGGCGACGGAAACGCAAACGAAGCCGGCGCGTATGCCGTCGGCACGTCGCCCATCGGCGGCACCGCCGGCACGCTGACATACAGCGAGCTGCTGGATTTCTGGGCGCAGTTTGATCCGTACAACCTGAATACGCTGATTGTGCCGCCTGCCGTTATGCTGTCCATGCTGAAGCTGCCGGAGTTCCAGAATCCGCTGACCGGGCTGAACTTCCAGGGAACGGGCGAACTGACCAGTCCCATCGGCGCGCGGCTGATCAAAACGGCCGCCGCTCCTGCCGGCAGGATTATCGGTCTGGACAAGAATTATGCGCTGGAGATGATCCAGTCCGCTGACGTCAGCGTGGAATACGACCGGCTGATCGACCGGCAGCTGGAGCGCGCGGCCATCACCAGCATTTCCGGATTCGCAAAGCTGTACACCGACGCGGCCAAGGTGCTGACCATCTGATGGAAGAAGCATATGTGGCTGAGATTGTTCAGCAGACGGTGAAACTGGCCGGATGCGGGCAGGCCGAGGCCGAAATGATGGCCAGAGCCGCCTGCGTCCAGATCGGGAGCCGCCTGAAAAACGGCGCAGAGCTGCAGGTGTGCGCGGCGGAGCTTGTCTCCGCCGGCACACTGTGGACGCTGAGCCTTCTTGCAGCGGCGTCAGCTGGGACGGGAGTCAGCGCCTACTCTGCCGGAGACGTGCGCGTTCAGCGGCGCAGCGCAGCCGACGCCGCTGCCGGCGCTGAAATCCTGCGCAGGCAGGCGGAGCGCATTCTGGCGCCGTATCTGACAGACAGCGCGTTTGAGTTCAGGGGGGTGGACGGATGACCACGTTTGCCGCGCTGATCGACGCATATGGGGTGGAGGCTGCGCTTGTGCACGGCGGAATCAGCGAGGAAATGCGGGTTTTCATCAATCCGATCCTGACGAACCGCAGCGACAAGACCTGGAGCGCAGTCACTCCCCTGGGCGAGCGCAACAAAGCCCGCTACTATTGCTTCTGCCCGCCGCAGGCGGGACTGGATGCTGCGAAAGACGCGTATCTGATTGTGGACGGAAAGAGCTATGATTTTGTGCGGGCCGAACCGTATGTGGTGGAGGGCAGCGTCTCGCACTGGGAGGCAGTGGTCAAGGTACGGGAGGAGAATTATGAGTGAGCTTGAAAGCATTGTCAGCGCAGTCTGCAGCTGGCTGGAAACGCTGGGCATCCGTGCGGCGGCAGCCTATATTCCCGGCGCGGCCAGGCGGCATAGGGAACCCATTGTGACTGTCGGGCTGAAAACGGGGGCGGCGATGACCTGCGGCCAGGCGGATTATCTGGGCATAAAAACAGACGAAACCGGCGCCAGCCGGGAGCTGTACGCCAAGCGGGCAGACCTGACGCTGGAGCTGGACATCTGGGCGCCGCGGACTGCGGAGAGCAGCGCGCAGACCTGCGCGGATATTTTCGGGACGCTGGCGGCGCGGATACCGGCGCTGCCGGGCGGCATCCGCGTGCGGGAAATCTCCTGCGGCGAGACGCGGTTCGATGAAACGGCCGGCATGTATTTTTGCCCGGCAGCGATGAGTGCGACGGTTTTCCTGTACGCCCAGGCGGAGGAAGACGGCATGTTTACTGACTTTTATGTAAAGGGAGTGTTGAAATCTTGAGCACGGTTTTTGAACGGCCGGGCGTTTATACGTCCTATGAGGTGTCCGGGACACAGTATTCCGGCCAGGCCGGCGGAGTGGTGGGGCTGGCAGCCCTTGCAGAAAAAGGCGACAGCGGCACAGTATACGAAATCACGGCGGACACGCAGGCGCAGACCGCTTTCGGCGCGGCCAGTCCCATTACGGAACTGGTCAGGCTGATGCTGCTCAACGGCGTGGCGGAGATCCGCGCCGTGCCGCTTCAGGCGGCGCAGGATTCCACTGTGCCCGCGGCTGCGGATTATACGGGCGCTTTTCAGCTGCTGACAGCCCGGGCGGATGTGGAGTTGATCGTGTGCGATTCGGCGGATGCCGCCGTGCATACGGCTCTGAAAACGGCGATTATGACAGCCGGGCAGCGCTGCGCGCACAAGATCGGCGTTGTGGAAAGCGGCGCGGAAACGGCTGCGGCCATGGTGTCCGCAGCCCAGACCATCAACTGCGAGCGGATCGTTGTGGCTGCTCCGGCGGCCCTGACGGCGGACGGGAAGACGGCTGTTACCGGCAGCCTGGCAGCGGCACTGGCCGGCGCTATTGTCTCCGAAAAGGATCCGGCGATCCCGCTGAACGGCGCGGAGCTTTACGGGCTGGGCGGCGTATCCATGGATTTCACGGACGGCGAAATCAATACGCTGGTACGCGGCGGCGTGACGCCGGTGGAATGCGTGGGATCGACGGTATCCGCGGTGCGCGGCATTACATCCAAAACACAGGACAGCGCCGGCGAGCCTTACTACACCTACCGGGAACTGACGACGGTGCGGATTATTGACGATGTGATCCCTGACGTGCGCGATAAGCTGCGGGCGAATTTCACCCGCACCAAAAACACGGCGCAGACACGCGGCGCAATCCGTACACAGGTCATCATTGAGCTGGAAAAGAAGCTTGCCGCGCAGATTATCGAAAGCTACGGGAACGTTACGGTGGAAGCGGATGCGGATGATCCGACAGTATGTCTGGTCACCTTCGAGTTCACGGTGGCGCATGGCCTGAATCAGATCAGGATTACGGCCAATATCACGGTATAAGGAGGCGGAGAATATGGGTGCAGTTGGATTTCCCACAAGCAGTGACATTTACCTTGAAGCCGGCGGCAGAAAAATTGCGGTCGTTCAGAGCTATAAGGCGCGGTCGGGCCGTACGTCCCGGAACATTGAGGCCTTCGGCGAGAGCGAGCCTGTGGCGACTCTGGAGGGTTCAAAGACATATACCATTGAACTGACGCGCCTTTACGCCACAGATGAGGCTGTTTCCGACGGAATTGACTTCTATTCCATCAATGATTTTTCACTGGTCATTGTGAAGCCGGACAGACGTGTCGTCTATACGGGCTGCCAGTGGTCGGATATTGCGGAGAGCGGCGAGTTGGGCGAGATGGTGGCTGAAAAGATCACCATTGTTGCGGCAAAGCGCGTGGAGACCGCCTGATGGATGGTCAGATCAGGATGGTCCTTGCGGGGACGGAGGCTGAGCTCCGTCCCCTGCAGGCCATGCGCCTTCTGGACGCGAGGCGGGAGGCGGCCGGCCTGCATGAGAAGCTGGGCGGAGACGCGGCAGCGGAGAGACTGATTTTTGCCGCCTGTATTGTAGCGGCCGGGGCGTATGAAGATGAGCGGCCGCTGTTTGCCACGGGACAGGCGGCGCTGGAGGGACTGACCGCGCCGGAGCTGCTGGAAGCCGCTGCGGAATATGGGGACGCCGCGGCGCCGGACTGGCTTTGCGCGTCAATCCGGACTGCGGATGCGGCCGGCACACCGGCGCAGGTCCCTGACGGCGGCTTCAAAGGCGGGATGGCCGTGCCGGAAACGCCGGAGAGACGCGCAGCGCCGCAGCCGGCCGGGGAAGAGCCGGAAACTGCCGCTGCCGGACTGCCGGCTGCGCAGGAGAAGGCCGATGCAGAGCAGCCTGCACCGGAAAAAGAGCGCCTGCAGGACCCTGAGACGCCGGCAGAAAGACGGGGCGCCGCGCAGTACGGCGAACTGCAGCAGACGCCGGAGGACAGGAAAGGGACCGGAAGCGCACTGCCGCTGCCGGCCGGCGGACGCCGGCAGATACGGCTGGACA
>JAEDDG010000020.1 GCA_016293865.1 Oscillospiraceae bacterium
ACCCCCGACCTACTGCTTAGAAGGCAGTTGCTCTATCCAGCTGAGCTATTGGCGCATATCAACTAAACCGCCCCTTCTCTCTGCTGGAGCGGGTGATGGGAATCGAACCCACGTCCCCAGCTTGGAAGGCTGGTGCACTAGCCGTTGTGCTACACCCGCGCGTCCAACTCAATCACACGGCTAAAAGATAATAGCACATTCTTGGGCTGATTGTCAATATTTTTTATCATTCTTTTTGTCAAATTTTTTCTCTGTCCAAAAGCCAGCGCCCGGTTTTCAGCGTTACGCCCGCTCCGGCCCGCATACAGTTTTAAAATTTGTTGGATATTGAAATTGACGTTTTCTTTTCGTGACAGTATAATTGTATACATTAATACCCGAAAGCGAGTGGTTTTTCATGCTGGAAATCTCAAACAAAACGAACCTGCTTGAACAAAAGAGCTACAGATACTCTCTGCAGGATGTGGAGGAACCCAATCTTTACCGGGACATCTACAACTATGAGGAAATACCGCGGGTTGCATTCAACCACCGCCGTGTCCCCATCGGCATGCCGGAGGAGATCTGGATCACAGACACTACCTTCCGCGACGGTCAGCAGTCCGTTGAGCCTTATACAGTCGATCAGATCGTTGATCTTTACAAGCTCATGTCCAGACTGGGCGGTCCCTTCGGCATCATCCGTCAGACGGAGTTTTTCGTTTACAGCAAGAAAGACCGTGAGGCGCTGGAGCGCTGCATGAGTCTCGGGCTGAAATTCCCAGAGATCACCACCTGGATCCGCGCCACAAAAAATGACTTTAAGCTTGTCAAGGATCTGGGCATCCGTGAAACCGGCATTCTTGTCTCCTGCAGCGACTATCACATTTTCAAAAAGCTTCAGATGACGCGCAGTCAGGTTATGGACCAGTACCTTGCCACGGTTGCCATGGCCTTTGAGGCCGGCGTTGTTCCCCGCTGTCACTTTGAAGACATCACCCGGGCCGATTTTTACGGTTTTGTGGTTCCTTTTGTCAACGAGCTGATGAAAATGTCCGCCGAGGCGGGCATTCCCGTGAAAATCCGCGCCTGCGACACCATGGGTTACGGTGTTCCCTATCCCGAGGTCGCGCTGCCCCGCAGCGTGCCCGGCATCATCTACGGCCTGCAGCATTATTCCGACGTGCCCAGCGACATGCTGGAATGGCACGGCCACAACGACTTCTACAAGGCCGTGACCAACGCCACAACTGCCTGGCTGTACGGCGCCTCTGCGGTCAACTGCTCCCTGCTGGGCATCGGCGAGCGCACCGGCAATATCCCGCTGGAAGCCATGATTATGGAATATGCATCGCTGCGCGGTTCGCTGGACGGCATGGATCCCACCGTCATCACTGAAATTGCAGAATATTTCAAGAAAAAGATCGGTTACAATATCCCGCCCATGACGCCTTTTGTAGGCCGCAACTTCAATGTCACACGGGCAGGCATCCACGCGGACGGACTTCTGAAAGATGAGGAAATCTACAACATTTTCGACACGAAAAAGATACTGAACCGTCCGGCATCCGTAATGATCGGCAAGACGTCTGGCCTTGCCGGGATCGCCTACTGGATCAACGAAAACTATAATCTCTCCGCCAACGAGGCGCTGAACAAGCGCGATCCGCTGGTTCTGTCCCTGAAGGAATGGATCGATCAGGAATACGAAGGCGGCCGGCAGACATCCCTGTCCACCCATGAGCTTGAAGAAAAGATTGAGCAGCTGTCCGGTGGCCGGTTCAGACGCCTGTAATTTACGAAGGGAGAACGCCATATGATCATTCACAAATCCGTCTCCCTGGCCGATCAGGTTTTTGAGCGGCTGGAGAGCGATATCCTCACCGGAAAATACCAGCGCGGCGAGATTCTGACGGAGCTGAAGCTCTGCCAGGAGCTGGGAGTCAGCCGCACGCCGGTGCGCGAAGCGCTGCGCCGGCTGGAGCAGGAACACATTATCGAGGAATGCGGCAAGGGAATGCTGGTTTTGAGCATCACCCCGGAGGATGCCGAGAATATTTACAATATCCGCAAACGCATCGAAGGGCTGGCTGCCTCCGCTTGTGCCCGCTGCATCACGGACGCACAGCTGCAGGAGCTGCAGGAAATTGTTGAGCTGCAGGAGTTTTACGCGAAAAAACGCGATGCTGAAAAAATCAAAGCCATGGACAGTGAATTCCATCAGAAAATCTATAAATACAGCGGCAGCACCGTGTTTTACGACACACTGGTTCCTCTTCACAAGAAAATCCAGAAGTTCCGCAAAACTTCGCTGATGGACAAAAGCCGGGCAAAATCCTCCACTGCCGAGCACCGCCGTGTGTTCGAGGCCATCGCAGCACATGATCCGGCTGCTGCCGAAAAAGCCATGGTGGAGCATGTCTGCAAGGCCCAGAAGCATCTGGAAGAAATGGAAGCAATTCAACAAACGGAGGCGGACTGAAAATGGCAATGATTGAAAAACAGAATTCCGGCGTATATCTGCGCGGCGGCATCCCGACGGCAGCGTCCGGGAAAGATCCGGCCGCGCGTGAGAAGACGATGGCCTACTCCATTCTCCGCGCCCACGAAAAGCGCAGGAGCAACGACGGAAAAATGCGCATCGGCTTTGACGCCATGATCTCACACGACATCACTTATGTCGGCATCATCCAGACGGCGCGTGCCTCCGGCATGAAGGAGTTTCCCATTCCCTACGCGCTGACCAACTGCCACAACAGCCTGTGCGCCGTCGGCGGCACCATCAATGAGGACGATCACGCCTTCGGCCTTTCCGCTGCAAAAAAATACGGCGGCATCTATGTGCCTGCCAACCAGGCGGTCATCCATCAGTTCGCGCGTGAAAAGCTCTCCGGCTGCGGCAAAATGATTCTCGGCTCCGACTCTCACACCCGCTACGGCTGCTACGGAACCATGGCGGTCGGCGAGGGCGGCGGCGAGCTGGCCAAGCAGCTTCTCAAAAACACATGGGATATTGACGAGCCTGAGGTGGTTCTCGTCTGGGTTGACGGAACGGTGCCGCACGGCATCGGTCCGCACGACGTCGCCATCGCCCTGGTGGGCGCCACGTTCCCGGACGGCTTTGTCAAAAACAAGGTTCTGGAGTTCGCCGGCCCCGGCATCGCCAGTCTGAGCATGGACTTCCGCATCGGCGTGGACGTGATGACCACAGAAACCAGCTGTCTGAGTTCCATCTGGATCACGGACAGCACGGTTCGTGATTTTTATCAGAATGTCGGCCGGCCCGATGCCTTCGCGCCGCTCTCTCCGGAAGACGGCGCATATTACGACAGCATGGTCACCATTCATCTGGATCAGATGGAATCCATGATTGCTCTGCCCTTCCATCCCTCCAAAGCGTTCACCATTCATGAGCTGCAGAAGGATCCTGAGGGAATTTTCAAGGCCGTTGAAGCGGACTGCAACCGCTCTCTTGGCGGCAAAGTCACACTGGACCTGTGCCGCAGCATCAATCAGGAAGGCAAGGTTCAGTGCGACCAGGGCGTCATTGTGGGCTGTGCCGGCGGTATGTATGAAAACATCGTGGAAGCCGCGGCCATTCTGGACGGCAAAAGCGTCGGCAACGGCTACTTTGACCTGTCTGTCTATCCCTCATCCACGCCCATCAATCTTGCCATTGTCCGGGACGGCACGGCGCAGGCTCTGCTGGAAGCAGGCGCTGTGCTCAAGCCCTGTTTCTGCGGTCCCTGTTTCGGTGCAGGAGATACACCCGCACACAACACGCTCTCCATCCGTCACGCCACCCGCAATTTTGCCAACCGCGAGGGTTCCAAGCCCGCAAACGGCCAGATTGCCGCCGTCGCTCTGATGGACGCCCGTTCAATTGCCGCCACCGCCGCAAACGGCGGCGTGCTCACCGCAGCCACTGACATTGATTACACCGTTGCTCCCCATACGTATACATACAGCGACGAGATGTACGAAAAGCGCTGCTATTTCGGCTTCGGCAAGGCAGATCCCTCTGTGGAGCTGCGGCTGGGTCCGAACATCACCGACTGGCCGAAAATGCCCCGGCTGGAAGATGACCTTCTCGTCCGGCTCTGCGCTGTCATTGACGATGAGGTTACAACCACGGACGAACTGATTCCTTCCGGCGAGACGTCCAGCTACCGGTCAAATCCCATCGCCCTGTCCGAATTTGCCCTGTCCCGCCGCGTTCCGGAATACGTGGGCCGCAGCAAGGCCGTGCGCGAAATGGAAACCGAACGCCGCGCCGGCCGGACTGACGCCGCGGTTGCAGCCGCGCTGGGCGCCGTCGACGGCAGTGCGGACAGAACAACCGTCGGCTCCTGCATCTTCGCCCGCAAGCCCGGAGACGGCTCTGCGCGGGAACAGGCCGCATCCTGTCAGAAAGTTCTCGGCGGTTTTGCCAATATCTGCTATGAATATGCAACAAAGCGCTACCGCTCCAACTGCATCAACTGGGGCGTCATCCCCTTTACCATTGACCGGGATACAGCCTTTGATTACACAGACGGCGACTGGATTTATGTGCCGGGCGTACGCGCCGGCCTGCTCGCCGGACAGGAGGCCTTTGACGGAAAAGTGATCACGGAATCCGGCGTGCAGGACATCCGCCTCTATTGCCGCGATCTGTCCGAGGATGAAAAGCGCATCCTCACCGAAGGCTGTCTGATGAATTATTACGCCGCCGGCTATGGCGCCGACTGACTGGAGGAAAAGCAAAATGGAAAAAATTCAGATGACAACGCCGCTTGTGGAGATGGACGGCGATGAAATGACCCGCATCCTCTGGCAGATGATCAAGGACAAGCTGATTCTGCCGTTTGTGGACCTGAAAACCGAATACTATGATCTGGGTCTGCTGCACAGAAACGAGACAAAGGACCAGGTGACAGTGGATGCAGCCAACGCCGCGTGCAGGCTCGGTGTTGCCGTCAAATGCGCCACCATTACCCCCAACAGGCAGCGCATGGAGGAGTATCCGCAGCTCACCGAGATGTGGAAAAGTCCCAACGGCACCATCCGCTCCATCATGGACGGCACGGTTTTCCGCACGCCCATTGTGATTGACGCCATCCATCCGGTGGTCAAAAACTGGAAAAAGCCCATTACCATCGCCCGCCATGCCTACGGCGATGTATACAAGGCCGTGGATCTGCGCACCGATGAGCCCGGCACATGCACCATGACCTTCAAGGGCGTCAGCGGCCGGGAAACCACGCTGGACATCCAGAAGGTGGACGGTCCCGCAGTCTGGCAGGGCCAGCACAACAAGGAAAAGAGCATCCGTTCCTTTGCCCGCGCCTGCTTCCAGTATGCCGTGGATACAAAACAGGACCTGTGGTTTTCCACCAAGGACACCATTTCAAAGGTCTATGACGGCGAGTTCAAGGCCATCTTTGAACAGGAATTTGAGCGCTACAAGGCACAGTTTGAAAAACTGGGCATCACATATTTCTACACCCTGATCGACGACGCTGTCGCCCGTGTGATCCGCTCTGAAGGCGGCTACATCTGGGCCTGCAAAAACTATGACGGCGACGTGATGAGCGACATGGTTTCCACCGCCTTTGGCTCCCTGGCCATGATGACTTCCGTCCTGGTTTCTCCGGACGGCAAATACGAGTACGAAGCGGCCCACGGCACCGTGACCCGTCATTACTACAAATATCTGAAGGGTGAAAAAACAAGCACAAACCCCATGGCCACCATCTTTGCCTGGAGCGGCGCACTGAAAAAGCGCGGCGAGCTGGACGGTCTCCCCTCCCTGGTCAGCTTCGGAGAAAAGCTGGAACAGGCCAGCCTTGACACGCTGGAAAGCGGCGTCATGACAAAGGACCTTGTCGGTCTGGTGGCCCCCGGCTTCAAGGCCGCCGCCGTGACCAGCGAGGAATTCATTGACGCCATTGCCGGACGCCTGTCCGCCGCCCTGAACTGAACACATTCCCGCCGGCCGGATACGTCCAACGTATCCGGCCCTTTTTTTGCAGGTCAGCAGCCGAAAGCCGGCATTGAAAGCCGCCTCTGCACGCTTTATAATGGACTTTAAGAAATCTTAAACACTTACCCCGTTTCATCTTAAATGAATTTCTGATAAAGTCTTTTACGGAGGCGGAAAATATGTACAATATTCTGGTCTGCGACGATGAGCGCGACATTCGCAATGCGCTGAGGATCTACCTCACCGGTGAAGGCTACAACGTGCTGGAGGCTGAAAACGGCCGGGAGGCCGTTGCATATATTGAAACGCAGCAGGTGCATCTCGTTCTGATGGATATCATGATGCCCATGATGGACGGCATGTCAGCCACTGCCAAAATCCGCGAACTCAGCAACGTGCCGGTCATTCTTCTGACAGCCAAAAGCGAGGACACGGACAAAATTCTCGGTCTGACTGTCGGCGCGGATGATTATATCACAAAGCCCTTCAATCCGCTGGAAGTCATTGCGCGTGTCAAGGCGCAGCTGCGGCGTTATGCGCATTTGGGCGGCATGAAAAAAACGCCGGACGCGCTGACTGTCGGCGATATTTCCATGGACGACAATGCAAAGCAGGTCACACTGAACGGCGAACCTGTTCAGCTGACTCCCACGGAATATGACGTACTGAAGCTGCTGATGGAAAACCCGGGCAAGGTTTATTCCTCGCGGGACATTTACCGCACAATCTGGCACGACGCGCCCATGGGCGCGGAAAACACAATCGCCGTCCACATCCGCCATCTGCGGGAAAAGCTGGAGATTGACCCCAGCAATCCCCGCTATCTGAAGGTCGTCTGGGGACAGGGCTATAAACTGGAGGGGAAATGATGGAAAAGGTAAGATTTTCTGAAAAAAACTGGGCAAAAATTCTGGCTTTCTGCCTGTGCTGCCTTTTCATCTTCCTGTCAGCCACCTGCGTCATCGCCATTGCGAAATGCGTGGATCTCGGCCTGTATGATGAAAACCCGCCGGGATTTGCCGAATCCGATCTGTGCCAGGTGCAGGTCGCCAACAATCTGATGGAGCTTTCCAGCATACTCTCCGTTGAGTCGCCGGAGAACCTGAACAACTGGTCGCCTTCCGAGGCGTTTACCTACGTCGTGCGCAACAGCTCCGGCGCCGTCGTGGCTGATACAACAAACGCAAACTCCACCGTTGTCTTTTCAGACTATACCGTTTACAGCAGCAGCCTTGACCAGGACGGCAAAGCGCAGATTGCCTATACGATTGATGGCTGCGTACAGATTCCCGTTCCTGCCGGCAGCTCCTACTATGCCTCCTACCTGCTTTTTAACTTTTTGCAGGACAGCTGCCGGGCGCTGATCTGGTTCTTTCTTCTGATGGTTCTGGCAGACATTGTGCTGTTCTCTTTCCTGATCTATTCGGCCGGCCATGTCGCCGGCAAGCCCCGGCCGACGCTGCAGGGTCTGAACCGGTGCCCGCTGGACCTCTATCTTCTGCTGACTGTCCTGCTCGTTCTTCTGCTGCTCAGCCTGACCTCCGAATATCTGTATTACCAGTCCGTCGCGGTCTCTCTTCTGACCGTTGCGCTGGATCTGGCCATCTGCGTTCCGCTGTTTTTAGGTCTGTGCATCACACTGTCGGCACGGATCAAAGCCGGCGGCATGTGGAAAAACACAGTGATCTACCGCTTCTGCGCACTGATTATCCGGCTGATCCTCAGGTTCTTCAAATCCCTCCCCGTTGTGTGGAAAACCGTTGTGACCTATCTCCTGTTTATGCTCCTGAACCTGATCTGCCTGATCATCACCGTCAACGGCGCGCCGCTGGCCTTTATGCTGATCTGTCTTGTGGACATGGCTGTATTTGCCGTGCTGGTTCTTCTTTCACTCCAGCTGCGGCGGATTAAAAATGCTGTGCATGCCCTGGCTGACGGAGACCTATCCTATACCGTTGAGACAGAGAACCTGCTCTGGGATTTCAGGGACATCGCCGATGACATCAACCGGGTCAATGTGGGCATGTCCAAGGCCGTGGACGCCCGGCTGCGCAGCGAACGATTCAAGACAGAGCTGATCACAAACGTCAGCCACGATCTGAAAACGCCCCTGACCTCCATCGTCTCCTATGTGGATCTTCTGAAAAAAACAGGCATTACAGACCCGGACGCCTGCGCGTACATCGATGTGCTCGACCGGCAGTCTGCCAAGCTCAAAAAGCTGACGGAAGACCTGGTGGAGGCTTCCAAAGCCTCATCCGGCGTCATCAATGTGAACAAGACGCAGCTGAATGTCACAGAACTGCTCTCCCAGTCTGTTGCTGAATATGCCGACAGATTTGAAAAAGCGCGGATTACACCCGTTCTGACCACCGGAAATGCGGACCGGACCGTTGAGGCTGACGGCCGGCTGCTGTGGCGTGTTTTCGACAACCTCCTGCAGAACATCTGCAAATACGCCATGCCCGGCACGCGCGCTTACATTGACGTAACTGCTGACGGCGCCAAAACAGGCATTGCCTTCAAGAACATTTCGGCTGACGCGCTCAACATCACCTCTGAGGAGCTGATGGAACGCTTTGTGCGGGGCGATCAGTCCAGGCATACGGAGGGGAGCGGACTTGGCCTGTCCATCGCCCGCAGCCTCACAGAGCTGCAGGGCGGCACGTTTGAGCTTCAGGTCGACGGCGATCTTTTCAAAGCCATTGTAACCATATAAGCATCTGACACCCGGAAAAGCCGGTTCACGCAGCAGCCCCCGGACCATCAAGCGGTCCGGGGGCTGTCTTTTTATTCTTCTTTATACTGCCAGCACCTGTATTTTTCCCTCTGCGGCAGTGACGCCGACACGGGACACAGGATGTGCATAATTGTCAATGATCTCCGCGGCGATCTTATCTTCCACATCCTTCTGAATCGAACGGCGCAGATTCCGCGCGCCGTAGGCCAGCGAATAGGACTTATCCGTCAGATACCTGACAACTGTGTCGTCGTAAGTCAGCTGAATGCCCTTTTCCTGAAGATTGTCCTTCAGTTCGTCCAGCATAATCCGGCAGATCCGGCCGAAGTCCTCCTCAGTCAGACGGTTGAAACAGACGATCTCATCCACGCGGTTGATGAACTCCGGACGGAGGAAATCATTCAGCGCTTTCATCGCACGTTCCCTGCTCTGTTCGTTTATGGAGCGGTTGAAGCCCACAGCACCGTCTTTCTTATCACTGCCGGCATTGGTGGTCATGATAATCACTGTGTTTTCGAAATTGACCGTCCGGCCGTGCGCATCGGTAATCCGGCCGTCGTCCAAGATCTGCAGAAGAATGTTCATGACATCCGGATGTGCTTTTTCAATTTCATCAAACAAAACGACGCTGTACGGCTTTCTGCGGATTTTCTCTGTCAACTGACCGGCTTCGTCATAGCCCACGTAGCCGGGAGGCGAACCGACGATACGGCTGACCGCATGCTTCTCCATAAACTCAGACATATCCAGACGGATCAGGGCCTCCGGCTCGTTAAAAAGATCCGCGGCCAGCTGCCGGACAAGTTCCGTTTTTCCGACGCCCGTTGAGCCCACAAAGATAAAGGAGACAGGCTTGTGTTTGGGCGAAATCCCCACACGGTTGCGCTTAATGGCCGCACATACAACGTCTATCGCCTCATCCTGTCCGATGATATGCTTCTTCAGGCGCTGATCAAGCTCACTGAGACGCTTGTGCTCATCCTCCCGGATGCTGCTGGCCGGAATGTGCGTCCACAGCTCAATGACCCGGGCCAGATTGTCCAGCCCCAGCTCCGGCACACCGGCAGCCTTCAGCACGTTCAGCTCATCTGAAATCCGGATTTCCTGGCTGCGCAGTTCTGCCAGGCGCTCATAGTCGCCGGTCTGCTCGCTGGTGGACAAAAGCAGTTCCCGCTCCTTTGTGAGATCGTCCCTTTCCTTTTCAAGCTCCGCCATACGCTCCAGGTTTTTATTCTTCAGATTGACGTCCGAACATGCCTCGTCAATCAGGTCGATGGCCTTATCCGGCAAAAAGCGATCGGTAATATACCGCTCGCTGAGCAGCACCGCCTGGCGCGCAATCTGTTCCGAAATCCTTACGCCGTGAAACTGCTCATAATAACCGGCAATGCCCTTGATAATGGCCACGGAATCCTCAATGGAAGGCTCATTCACAGTCACCGGCTGGAAACGGCGTTCAAGCGCAGAATCCTTTTCAATGTGCTTGCGGTATTCGTTGAAGGTGGTGGCGCCGATCACCTGGATCTCGCCTCTGGACAACGCCGGCTTGAGGATGTTTGCTGCATTCATGCTGCCTTCGGCATCTCCGGCGCCCACCAGGTTGTGAACCTCGTCAATCACAAGGATAATGTTGCCCTGCTTGCGGATCTCCTCGATCAGTCCCTTCATACGGCTTTCAAACTGGCCGCGGAACTGCGTACCGGCCACAAGGCTGGTCAGATCCAGCAGGTAAACTTCTTTGTTTTTCAGCTTATAGGGCACCTGTCCGGCGGCGATGCGCTGCGCAAGGCCCTCTGCAATAGCGGTTTTGCCGACACCGGGCTCACCGATCAGGCACGGATTATTCTTCTGGCGGCGGTTGAGAATCTGAATGACACGCTCCGTCTCCGTCTCGCGGCCGATCATGCGGTCCAGCTTCCCTTCCTGCGCCCGTTTTGTCAGGTTAATGCAGTAATTGTCCAGGAATTTATGCTTTTTGGCCTCCCGGTCACGGCCGGCCTCCGCCCGTCCCGAACGCGGCTGCTCTTCCGGCGCCGGCGCAGGATTCTGCCCGCCCTGGGTACTGAAAAGCTTGTTCAGAAACGGGAATGTCGCAGTCTTCCCATCCTCCTCATCAGCGTCTGTATCGTCCACCGGCATCAGATCTTCCGCGCCGCCAAGCGCCTCCATCATCTCGTTCGACAGGCTGTCCAGATCCTCATCTGAAATGCCCATTTTTTTCATAATGTCATCAACGGGCGTGATATTCAGTTCCTTGGCGCATTTCAGGCAAAGCCCTTCGTTTGTGGATACGCCATTTTCAATTCTAGTGACGAAAATCACGGCTACATTCTTTTTGCACCGTGCGCAAAGTGTTGGCTGCATAGTTACTCCTTATTCAGTTCGGATGCCGGACGCATTACACGCCCAGCATGTTTGCGATCAGATTGGAATTGATCATTTTTTCAAAAATCCAGGTTGCACCGATCCTGTCATTCCCCAAAAACAGACCCAGGTACCGGCAGACGCAGCAAACGACAAGCAGCAGGCCGATGGCCCGGATTGCACCTGCCGCAGCGCCCAGGCCCCTGTTCACTTTTTCAATTCCGGGCATGGCAAACGTCAGATTCAGCACATTCTCAATAATCGTGAACAGCGTGATAAACAGGACAAAAACGGCTGCAAACAGAACCATATAGGTAATCCGTCCAGTCAGATATTCGCCCATTGCGTTGACAAGCTCGCTGTTTACAGATGTATATTGCCCAGAAAACTCAACGGCAATCTTCTCCGCCGCGCGATTTGCCACGCCGCACTGCCGCATCACCGCATATGTCACGCTGTATACATCGCTCTTCTCTTCTTCCGACAAAAGGACATACGGCATTGTCTCATCTTCCCCGTCCTGCGCCGCATCTTCCTGAACGTCCTTTGTCACAAGCGCAGTGCTGGTGTCCACATAGCCGCTGATAAACGGATCCAGAATCTGCGTGTATTCCGTATAGTAAGCGGTTGCCACAACATTCGCGCCATAAACAGAGACAGCCAGCGCCAAAAGGCCGCAGAGACCGACGATCACGCCTTTTTTCCATCCGCGCCATGCGGTCAGCCCAATAATCAGAACAATGAAGAGATCAATCAAAATACGCATAAGCTTCTCCTTTTTTCATCATTCGAAAGTCAAAGTATCGCTCAGTTGGTTTGCTGCCTGTCTGCGCTGTCCAGAAGCCAGGCATAATACCCGCCTGACGCCAGAACAGTTCCGTCTTTCAGCATCTGGATCGCATCGGCGCCGGAAGCGCCGGTATAAACCGCATATTGCCGCATGTGGTTATTATACACCAAAACCGTATCGCCGCACAATACTGCAATACAGCTGCCCTCGGCAGAAATTGCACCAATCTGGCCGGAAATCTCCGTTTTTCCCAGAATTGAGCCGCTGTCGGAAACCGTCCAGAGGATGCTGCTGTCGCTGCCCTCATATGCGCTGCCCACCAGCGCCGTACAGCCGTCCAGCCGGGCATACCCCAAAAGGCGCTCAGTCTCCATCGGAATTTCAGCCGTAACGCCGCCGGTTTTTGCCAGGATGGCTGTACCGCTGTCTGTCAATGCTGCCAGCGTATCGCTGCCGCTCCACCACAGGTCAAGCACCGCAGTATCCGGAAGGGACGTGCGCGAAACCTCGTCCGTGCTGTCCAGATTCAGACACACCACCGTCGTCCCGCCGGCATCATAAACAGCCACCGCCAGCGCCTCTCCGCGCGGCGCCACCGCCGCCGCAGCAGCATAGCCGTCGGCCGAATACCATTTATAAACCGCCGTGCCTTCCGGGTTGTACACCGTTGCAGACGAGGTATATGTACTTTCCGCCATACAAACCACAAACCAGCCGTCGCTGTTCACTGCGGCATAAATGATCCTGCCGTCAGTTGGGACAGCTGCCGTCACTTCCTGTGACGAAAAAGCGGCCAGAGAGGTTCCCCCGATGTCATACATTACAGCATATGCGCCGGCGGAGGAGACCGCAGGCTCGGCCATCTCCAGGCTGCGGCTGTACTGCATGCTGCCTTCTGCGTTGTAGGCCATGAGGCCGGTGGAATTGACCACCGCCACGCTGTCGTCCAGCACGCGCACAATGCAGCCCTCTCCGCCGTCAAAGCTGTATTCCTGCGCCAGGGTCACGCGCCCGAAAAGCTGGCGCATACGGCTGCGGATACCGGAAGGAGAGAGATCGTTCCGGCACAGAGCCACCACGGCGGCCACCAGCACGATGACCAGCAGCGCCGCAATCCAGGCTGCTGTTTTGAGCCGCTTTCTTTTTTTCCTTGCGTCCATTTCCATATCGGATACCTTTATTTCGCCATCATGGCGCCCACCGCGCCGTCATACCACACCCGGGTCAGATACAGCCCCTGGGGTGGAACCGTCGGCCCTGTCAGGCGCCGGTCCCGTTTTTCAAGAAGCTGCGGGATTTCCTCCGGCCTGAGCTTGCCCTCAGACGCATAGATCAGCGTGCCGGCCATTGCGCGGGCCATATTGTACAAAAAACCGTCCGCGCATACGCGCAGATCAATGGTCGGTCCGTTCTGCGCCACTTCGTAATAAAAGACCGTACGGACCGTCGTTTTCGTCTCTGTGCCGACCGAACGCACCGCGGCAAAATCATGTGTTCCCACGAACATGGACGCTGCCCGCGCCATAACAGGGATATTCAACGGCGACGGATAAAAGTACGCCCGGTCATTATAAAACGGATCCTTGATGCGGGAATTGTAGATGCTGTATGTGTATTCCTTTTTGATGCAGGACAAAATGGCGTTGAAATCCTCCGGCGCATCCACAGCGTCCACCACGGCAATATCACTGGGCAGCTGCGCGTTCACCGCCAGCGGAAAGCGCTGGGTCGGGATGCTGCAGGTCGTCCGGAAATTGGCGCAGTAGCTTCTGGCATGAACGCCGGCGTCCGTCCGTCCGCAGCCTGTCACCTTAACCGGATGGCCGCAAAGCCTGGACAGCGCGTTTTCCAGCGTTTCCGCCACGGTCACTTCCGTTTTCTGTACCTGCCAGCCATGATAAGCCGTTCCCACATATTTCAGACGCAGAGCAATATTCCGCATAAGCGCCCTCCTCACAGGCCGAAAACGGCCAGCGTGATCACAGCTGCCAGCACAGCGGCGCCGGCAGCAAAGGCAATGTAATCCCGCCTGGCCATAACCAGCTGCTTCATGCGCGTACGTCCCTCATCGCCGTGATAGCAGCGGCATTCCATCGCAGTCGCCAGCTCGTCCGCCCGGCGGAACGCGCTGATAAAAAGCGGCACCAGAAGCGGCAGCATGGCCTTCGCCTTCTGAATCAGATTGCCCGTGTCAAACTCGGCGCCCCGGGCTTTCTGGGCGCTCATGATTTTATCGGTTTCCTCAATCAGCGCCGGGATAAACCGCAGGGCGATGCTCATCATCATCGCCAGCTCATGCACAGGCACCCTGATCTTTTTCAAAGGCCGCATCAGCGTCTCCAGACCGTCCGTCAGCGCGATGGGCGATGTTGTATACGTCAAAAGCAGCGTACCGGCAATGAGCATCACAATTCTGATCACCATGAAAATTGCCGTCCGCACGCCCTGCACAGTGATTTTGATAAACTTCCACTGGAAAATCGGATCGCCGTCTGTGAGAAACAGGTTCAGCAGCGCTGTCAGCACAATGATAATGAGAACCGGCTTCAGCCCCTTGAAAAGCGCCTTCAGCTGGATTTTGGCCAGCCACACGCTGCCGGCCAGCGCGGCAAACATCAGCACATAGGAGACAACTCCCTTCGCCGTGAAAAGCGCCGCAATGTAAACCACTGTCAGAATCAGCTTTGTGCGCGGATCCAGCCGGTGAACCGGCGTGTCGCCGGGAAAATACTGGCCCAGCGTAATGTCTTTAAGCACGGGCCTCACCGCCTTTCAGGCGCAGGATCTCATCTCTGAGCTGCTGGATTGTGTAAGACGAAGGATCAACATCAAGCCCGCGTTCCCGCAGGCGCAGAGCGATCTTGGTCACATCCGGCAGGTCGAGCCCCATCCCCGTCAGCGCTTCGCTTCTGGAAAAGACCTGGGCCGGCGTGCCCGTCATGGCGATGGTGCCCTTGTGCATCACGACCAGGCGGTCGGCAGTGCGGGCCGCCTGGGACATGTCATGGGTGACCATGATCACCGTCGCATTCTTTTCCCTGTGATAGCGGCGGATGTTCGCCATAATCTCCCGGCATCCGCCGGGATCCAGTCCCGCCATCGGCTCATCTAGGATCAGAACCCGGGGCCGCATGGCAATCACGCCGGCAATGGCGGCGCGGCGCTTCTGTCCGCCGGAAAGCTCAAAGGGCGATTTCTCCAGGAGCTCCTCGCTCAGGCCGGAAAAGTCCGCCGCCTCACGCACGCGCTCGTCAATCTCGGCCGTGCTGAGCTTCATGTTTCCCGGGCCGAAGGCGATGTCCTTATAAACCGTCTCTTCAAACAGCTGGTACTCCGGGTACTGGAACACAAGCCCCACCTGAAAGCGTGCGGCGCGCACGGATTCCTTTGTGGCGTTGATGTCCTGCCCATCCAGATAAACCGCTCCGGACGTGGGCTTGATCAGCGCGTTGAGATGCTGGATCAGGGTGGATTTTCCGCTTCCGGTATGGCCGATAATCGCCAGAAATTCACCCTCGTGTGCTTCAAAATTCACTTCATTCAGCGCCGTCAGCTGGAAAGGCGTTCCGGCGCTGTAAACATGTGAGAGATTTTCAGTCCTGATGACAGGTTCCATTCTTTCAGTCCTCTGATTTTGGTGCGTTTCCCGTCCTCCGGGATAACGCCCGCTGATTCAGCGCGCCGCAGATTGCGTCCGCGCATTCGTCCACTGCAATCGCGCTCAGGGGCAGATCAAACCCCTTCTGATTCAGCGCGTATAAAAGCTGTGTTGTCTCCGGAACGGCAAGTCCAAGCGCGTCCAGCTCCTCCACATGCGTGAATACTTCTCTGGGCGCTCCATCCATCACCACAGCGCCGTCGCTCATGACGATCAGCCGGTCGGCATCAATGGTTTCGTTCATATGATGGGTGATGAGCACAACCGTGACGCCCTGCTCCCGGTTGATCTTTTTGATAATGCGCAGCACGTCGCTGCGTCCCTGCGGATCCAGCATGGCGGTCGGCTCATCGAACACAATGCATTTCGGCAGCATGGCCAGAACGCCTGCAATGGCAATACGCTGCTTCTGTCCGCCGGAGAGAAGGTGCGGCGCATGCTTCCGGAATTCGTACATTCCAACCGCCTTCAGCGCGCCGTCCACACGCTTGCGGATTTCCTCCGGCGGGATGCCCAGGTTTTCCGGAGCAAAGGCCACATCCTCTTCAACCACATTCGAGACGATCTGATTGTCCGGGTTCTGGAACACCATCCCCACCTGCCGGCGGATTTCCAGCATCAGCGTCTCGTCCGCCGTATCCATTCCATATGCATAGACGCTGCCGCCTTCCGGCAGAAGCACAGCGTTCATCAGCTTTGCCAATGTTGATTTCCCGGATCCGTTATGGCCGAGGACGGCGACAAAGCTTCCTTCCTCAATCTCAAGATTGATCCCCTTGAGCACGGTCTGAGGCGTCTCTCCCTCGGCGCCGCGATAAAAATAAACAAGGTCCTGCGTTTTAATTGCACTTGACAATCTCTTATCTCTCCCATCTGCATGCGGCGCCGCAGGGCAGCGCCAGACCGCTGGATGCAACCGGCAGGCCCAGCTCATCACTCTGCGCATGTCCGCCGAACCGGCGGCCGAAAACGCTGCCGGCAATATAGGTCAGCGTCGAGGGTGAAAGGCCCGTTGTGTAGGAATTGATGATCACCGCCAGCGGGTCATCAGACAAAACGCCCGCACACAGCTCCACAAAATCAAACAGATTCGTCTCCAGCTTCCAGATTTCGCCGGAGGGACCGCGCCCATAGCTGGGCGGATCCATGATAATCACATCATATTTCCTGCCGCGGCGAATCTCCCGCTCCACAAATTTCGCACAATCGTCCACAATCCAGCGGATGGGCGCACCAGCAAGCCCGCTGGACGCCGCATTTTCTCTGGCCCAGGCAACCATGCCCTTTGCAGCGTCCACATGGCAGACGCTGGCGCCTGCCTTTGCGGCCGCCACAGTGGCGCCGCCGGTATAGGCAAACAGATTCAGCACGCTGACCGGCCGGCCTGCGCCGGCAATTTTCCGGCGCAGGTAATCCCAGTTGGCCGCCTGCTCCGGGAATAGTCCCGTGTGCTTGAAATTCATCGGCTTGATGTTGAACGACAGATCGCCGTAGCCGATCTTCCAGCTTGCCGGGAGCGATCCCTTGTCCCAGCTGCCGCCGCCGGTGGAGGAACGGGTATAGCTCGCGCTTCGGGTGCGCCAGGCGGGATGTGTCCGCGGCGTTGTCCAGATCACCTGCGGATCAGGACGCACCAGCGTATATTTTCCCCATCGCTCCAGCTTTTCCCCGCCGGAACAGTCCAGCACCTCAAAATCCGTCCATTGATCGGCAATCCACATAACCTATTCTCCCAGTGTATAATGAATCATGTTATTATAGCATTTCCCCCCGTTTTCGTCAATGCGCAGTACCGGACGTCCCGGATTTCCAGAATGCCGGCGGCTGCAGTTCTGACGATCCCGTCAGTCATTGAAACAAATAGCGGGACATGGTAATATAAATCAATCAAACAGCCGGAAGCCAGGAAGCGGCATGCATAAACTGATTTCTGATCCGCCATGGTACCCTTCTCCGGGGCTGCAGAGTCCTGTCCGCTGTCCCGGCCTGTTTTCCGTACACTGCGAATTTCTGTGTCTTTCCGGATTCTCCACTGCATAGTTATTGAAAAAATTGCATTGGTCGGTTATAATAAACAAAAAGCGGTAAATTGCATCCTGAGTTTTATGCGGATTTGCCCCTGAGAGGAGGAAAAACTTGCAGCAATCAATGGTCGTCATTGAGGACGATATGAACATCCGCGAGATGCTGTCGTTCTACTTCAAATCTGTTGGTTTTAACGTATCCGCTTTTGAAACCGGCGAGGATTATTTCGACGTTATACCTGAAATCGTCCCTTCAATTTTTATCATAGATATTATGCTGCCGAAAATGGACGGCTATGCCATTCTGGACCGGCTGCGCTCCACCCGCGCGACTATGGAAACGCCGGTCATTCTGCTGACCGCCCGTACATCTGAGGCTGACCGCGTCCGCGGCCTGATGGCAGGCGGCGACGACTATGTGGTCAAGCCTTTCGGCATTATGGAGCTGCAGGCCCGTGTCAACGCCGTTTTGCGGCGCAGCCGGGACTGCCGCGCGGAGTTTGAATACCGTGATCTTGTGATTTGTCCGGAATCCCGGACTGTTACCTGCCACGGCAGAACGCTGGATCTGACGCACAAGGAATTTGACCTTCTGTGCCTGCTGATCAAAAACCGCGGTCATGTGCTCAGCCGCGAGGAAATTCTTTCCGCTGTGTGGGACTACAGCTATGTTGGCAAAACGCGCACGGTTGACATGCATATCAAATCCCTGCGTGCAAAGCTGGGCGAGGCTTCAGACGGCAGCCCGTATATTGTCACTGTACACGGCTGCGGCTATAAGGTGGATTAAGCCATGCAGAACAAACCGCACAAGGAAGACAACCTGTCCCAGCTCCGCTCGGAATTCGCAGCCAACGTATCCCATGAGCTGCGCACTCCCCTGACAACCATCAAGGGCTTTGCCGATATTCTGGCCAGCGGCGTTGTAACTGATGAAGAGGACCGGCAGCGCTTTATCACCATGATCAGCGTGGAAGCCGACCGGATGATCACACTCATCAATGACATCCTGCACCTGTCGGAGCTGCAGGAATCCAGCCAGCCCGTTCTCGCGTGCAGCACGCCTGTGCTCGAATTGGCGCGTGAAATTGTCATCAACGAATCGGATGCGGCTGAGGCCGCCGGTATTACCCTGAGCATCAGGGGCAGTGAATGCAGCGCGCCCGTCGAGCGCTCGCGCCTGCGGATTCTGCTGACAAATCTCATAGAAAACGCCATAAAATATAACAGGCCCGGCGGCAGCGTGACCATCTCAGCCGGTCAGCGCGATTCGTGCGTATCCATCTGCGTTGAAGATACCGGCATCGGCATTCCGGCGGAACATCAAAGCCGCGTGTTTGAGCGGTTTTACAGGGTCGACAAAAGCCGCAGCAAAAAAACCGGCGGAACCGGTTTGGGGCTGGCCATTGTCAAGCACATCGTTTCACTTTACGGCGGACGCATCCGGCTTGAAAGCCAGCCGGGCGCCGGCACCAGAATCACCATTGAATTTGACGTCAGAGAAAATGAATAATCTGATCCGGCTGGTTTGATCCGGCCGCGGGGGTGTTGGTCTGTGCTGATCGTTCATCTTGTTATTATCATCATCTTTATCCTGCTTGGACTGTTTTTCATACGAGGAAAAGGCAGCTTTCTGATTTCCGGCTACAATACCTACTCTCAGGCGGAGAAGGACAGGTATAATGAGCGTGCCCTGTGCCGGTTTATGGGCAAAGTCATGTTCGCCTATGCCGGCTGCTTCGCTGTTGTGGCCACCAGTGAATTGTTCAGCAGCTTAATCCCCCTCTGGGTCGGTCTGGGTCTCTTTTTCGCTGTGACGGCCTTCACGCTGATTTATGCCAACACCGGAAATCGGTTCAAAAAGTAAACATGCGCAGCAAAGCCGCAGGCAGCACCGCCTGCGGCTTTTTCCATACAGACAGGGCCGGGTAACCCCGGCCCTGCTTTTCAGTCATGCAGAATGAATGTCTCTGCAAAGCGCTGGATCAGCGCTGCCGCCTCCGCGCGCTGTGCGCCGTCTCCGGGCAGGAGACGGTTTCCGGTGCTGCCCTCCAGCAATCCGTTTTCCACAGCCCACCGCACTGCCGCTTTCGCCCAGGCGGACACGTCTCCGGCGTCTGTAAAGCCGTCCAGCTCCGCTGCGCCGCTCACATCGTACCCATTCAGGCGCGCATACCGGTACAGCATGGCGGCCAGCTGCTCTCTCGTAACCGGTTCATTCGGCGCGAAACGGCCGCCGCCGACGCCTTCAGCAACACCGCAGTTCTCCGCCCAGGCAACTGCCTGGGCATACCAGATATTCTCCGGCACATCAGAGAAGTCCGAGGCCTTTCCCGTCCATGTGGCGCCCGACAGCCTGTACAGAATCACTGTGATCATCGCGCGCGTAACTGTCCCGGCAGGCTCAAAGGCGTCGCTGCGTACGCCGTCCATCAGGCCCGTCTCCACCACGAAATCCACCGCAGAATGATACCAGGCGCTGCGGTCCACGTCCGTAAACTGCTCGGACACACAGCTGCCGCCGGCAGGCAGCACATGCGCGTAATAACTCCCGCACTGGAAGCACACATAAACAAGCCGTCCGTCTTCCGTCTCCGTGGGTTCCACCCGCTCAAGCATCCGGAAGTCGTGCCCCGTGGCCGGAATCTCCCCGCCGCACACCGTGCAGACTGCCGCCTGGGAACAGGTCGGACGCGCGCTGCTGCCGCTGTGATCGCACCGGATCCAGCAGGCATAGGCCGTGCCGCTTTCTTTCAGCACTTCCGTGAAATCATACGGCCGGGTGCACACCGGGTCCTGATACCAGCCGCCGAAGATATAGCCAGCCGCCTCAGGCACATCAGGCTCTGCAGGCGCAGTGCTCCAGCGGATCGTCTGGGCAGCGGGCGCCGTGCCGAGGCCCTGCACGTCAAAGCTTAAAGTAACCTTATCCGGAATGGCGTTATCTGTCATCAGCGCCCGGATTTCATCCGGATTCAGCGCATAATTGAACAGCCGGATTTCATCTGCACTGCCTGTGAAGCTGTACGTGCCGTCCTGCTTCTGGAACAGGCGCAGCTGGTTGTTGGCGCAGGACAGTGCAGCCGACGCCATCTCTGCCGTACCGACAGAAACGCCGTCCACATACAGAGTCAGCTCACTGCCCGTGCGCGTGACGGCAACAAACTGCCATTTGTCAGATTCCAGCACATTTTCGGCAAGAATTTCCGAATTTTTCCCGTCTGCAGTCGCAAGAAGCCGAAGCGTGCCGCCATTCTGCTGCCGCAGCCAGAGCTGGTCGTTGCCGCCGCCCACGCCGCCGTACCAGAACAGAACCTGCTCCGCGGCGCCATATGTACTTCTGACCCACATGCTGACAGTAAAGTCATCCTTCGCCATGGCAATGCCCTGCGGGTAAGCGATCACGCAGCTGCCGCCGCTTTCCGCCATTTTCAGGCTGCCGCTGCCGAAGCGGAAGTCAGTTTCATTCAGGCTCACGTCTGTCGCCGCACCGTCATTGCGGTACAAGGTCAGATCCTTCACAGTCCCGTCGCTGCCGATGTCCTCGCCGTCGTAATGGAGCACCAGCTGCTCCGGTATTTTCACCAGCACTTTGTAGGTTTTTGTATATGTACCGTCAGTAATGGAAATCTCCGCCGAAGGCTGCGCATCGGAGACGGTCCAGTCCACACCCGTTCCGCTGGCAGTTTCCACGCCATTGACGGTAATCACCGCAGACTCAGGAATCAGCGCGGTCGGTGTAATGGTCAGCGTATCGCCGGGCTCCGCATCAATGGTATAAACGCCTGTATCGGCGCTGAACGCAATCAGATTCTCTGCGTCTCCCTTTTCCGTCACAGTCAGACTGCGCATGGTCGACGCCGCCTCAGCCGTCAGCCAGTCATAGGTCAGCCGGTACAGCATGATGCTGATTCCGTTCACACCGTCATAATACTGATCGGCACAGAGCACATAGATATACCCGTTCTGATCCACATTGATGTCGCACATCCCTGAAACACCCGGCGTCAGCATTCTTGAAACCGGCCAGGTTTCGCCGCCGTCATAGGTCGCGCTGACCGTCAGCTTAATCCGTGCTGTACTTTCCGCATTGGCACAGTTGGCCAGAAGCACTGCGCTGACACCGCCGAAATCATATTTGGCCAGGCCGGCAGTACATGTGGCATCCGGCAGCTCATAATCCTTGACCATGTCGCTCCAGCCGGAAAAACCGGTATCGCTGTAAGACACCGCTCTGTATTTGGAGCCGTAATCAATGCGGCTGTTCGCCATCACCCGGCCGTCATCCAGCTGTACCAGCGTGGTCTCGCTTGGTGTGGCCAGCCCGTTCGGATTGGGAATGTTCTCGCCGCGCTGCCAGGTCGCGCCGTTGTCTGTTGAATAAATGGTGGTCACAACGCTGGGCCGGTGGCTGTTGAGCGGGACGTTTGCCGACTTGAGAACTGTCCAGGCGGCGATCACAAGCGTGCCGTCCTGCAGGCAGATTCCATGGCCGGGTCCCAGCGCAAACGCATTGTGGTCATCTCCCGTGGAATCGCTGATGTTTTCCGGCGCGCTCCATGTCACACCATCGTCATCGCTGTACCGGTGGAAAACGCCGGCGCCATGCGTGCAGGCAGATGTCGCCGCCGTACCGCAGATGCTGCACTCCCCATAGTTCACACAGTACAGCAGATGAATCCGGCCGGTCTGATCCTCCACCATCACCGGATTGTTGCAGGTCTGCGCAGTCTCTGTGTGCTCGGCCAGCAGCATGGGCGCGCTGAGGGTGTCGCCGTTGTCCGTGCTGCGGTAAGCCACAATATCAATGGCGTCGCGGTCGCCGCCGCGGCCGAGCCGGTGCTCGCCGTAAAAAATCTTTGTGTTTTTACTCGTCACAAGAATACCGGGGATACAGGATTCCGTATACTCCGTATCGCCGCCCCTGCGGGAATTCAGATGCACAATCCGTTTATCCAGCTCTCCGCTGCCCCAGTCGTAGGCGGTGTTTCCGCCAACTTTCAGTCTGTCAACGGAAGTGCCGGCGTCGTTGACGGCCTCAATTTCAGCCGTATACTCGTCCTCGGTATAGTAGTGCTCCAGTCCGCTGAACATGTATTCCGTACCGGTCACACCGGATGCCGCCAGTTTGCCGTCCAGATAGACATTATAGCTCTCTGCGCCGTCCGCTGCCGGCCAGGAGACTGTAAAGCCATCTGCAGAAGCGGCCGTGACCGAAGCCTTCACGCCGTCGCTCCATTTCGGCAGGCCGGCATTGGAATACCGGCTGACTGCGATATTCTTCAGATCCGCAACGCCGACGCTCTGTCCTTCTCTGCCGCGGCAGTAGAATTTCAGGCCGGAAACCGCTTCACCACGGCCCTGCAGGGCCGCAGTTCCCAACTGGACGCCGTCGGTCGAAACCGTCACCGTGCCGGTTGCTCTGTTGACTACGATGGCATAGGTATGCCACTCAGCCGGATTGAAGCCATCCGGGTAAGGAATTGTCGTTCCCCAGGTCACATCAGCTGACGAGGCCCGGATTCCGCTTTTCTCAATCGCCAGCATCATCCGCCGGTCACTGTAAAGGGCCTGAATGCCCAGTGTGTTGTAATCACTGCCGGAAGGACCGGGCCCCGCCGTAAACTGCTCAATTCTCGCATCGAAGCTGATGCGGTACTGCTCCAGGCCGTCCAGAACCGTGCCGTTCATCATTCCGCAGATTCCGTATGCGCTGTCGCTCAGCTGCAGATAGCTGCTGTTGACCGCCGCAGCACCGGCGCCGCTTCTGGCCCAGGCGGCGGAAAGCGCACTGAAGTTTTCCTGCAGCGCGGTCTGGCCGGTCTCATCGTCGACAATCTTCAGATTCGTTAAAAACGCATCTGCTGTATACCCGTTTCCGCCGCGGCAGTAGAACTTGATGCCGCGCGCCGTCAGGCTGACTCCCTGCAGGTACGCAGTGCCGAGAACCTCTCCGTCCGCGGAAACAACCGCGGTGTTGTCATTCAGGCTGACTTTGACGGACCAGGTATGCCAGGCGTTTTTGTCAAAGCCGTCAGGATAGTTCAGCGTCGTTCCCCAGGCCGCGCCGGCAGAGGATGCCCTGACGCCGCCCTCTTCAATGGCAAACATCAGGCGCCTGTCCGCGTACAGAAGCTGCATTGCCAGCGTCGAATAGTCACTGCCGGAGGAGCCGGGGCCTGCAGTAAAGCTGTCGATCTTTGCTTCAAAGGAGATCGTATACTGGTTCATCCCTTCCAGCGCAGAAGTGTTGGCCACAGAGCTGACGCTGTAGCTGTCCTCGCTGAAATGCAGATACCCGTCATTTACAATTTTCGGGTCACTGCCATGTGTGAACGATGTTTTCCACACATCCGGTATGGCCGACCACTCGCCGATGTCATACGACGCCACTGGGATATATTCTCCGCCCGCCGCCAGTACCGGCACGGGAAGCAGCCCGCACAGCAGAACAACTGCCAGCAGTACCGCGAGAAAACGTGTCGCCTTCTTCATAACTGCTCCTTTCACATACAACGCGCCTGCATGATCATGGTTCCTGCTGCATTGATTATATCCTGCGCCGGCATTCTGCGTCAATTCAATCTGCGGTCATTTTATCAGTATTTATGTCCGTTTGAACAGTATTATTTGTGAACTTTTCCCATGCGTACCGGCCGAACAGGCGCAGGCAGAAGCAGTCCGATACGCAAAACTGCCCGGTTTCCGCATTGGCACGGAAACCGGGCAGTTCTGATCTGCCTCTGCTGATCAGTTCTTATACTGCGCTTCAAATTCCTCCGGCGAGAGATTGTACGCCAGGACGCGGATCCCGCCGGCATCCCCGGACAGCACGGAGATGCACGTGTTTTTCAGCCTTGTAATCCCGCTGCCGAACGCACCGCCGGACAGCCGGTACAAAACGGCATTGATGGCGCCGCCGTGGGACACCGCCGCCGCAGAGTCCATCCGCTTCTCCGCGCAGCGGCCCAGCGCCGCCAGCATCCGCAGGCCGACTTCCTCCAGCGGCTCCGCGCCAACCGCCGGCGTATCCGGGTTATAAATATCCGCAAACACCTTGCCGGACCATGAACCAAAATCACGTTCAACAAGGTCTTCATCTGTACAAACCGGCACGCCGCCCACCGCCTCGGCAATGATGCGCCCGGTTTCCGCCGCCCGCTGCAGGGGGCTCACCGCCACGGCGCCGATTCCGCAGCCGCGCAGGGCTGCGCCGCAGCGCGATGCCTGCGCCCGGCCGGCCGCGTTGAGCGGAATGTCCTCCCGCCCCTGAATCCGCCGCTGTGCATTCCAGTCCGTTTCTCCGTGCCGGATCAGATAAATGATCATGTTCTCTCCCGCTTTCCATTTCCGCAGCACGCGCTCCGCGTGCAGCCGGGGTTATTTTATCACGGGCAGACCGCACATGCAAGCCGGGCAGCGGAACCGCCTCGGCCCGCTTCTTCAGCCCAAAGGCAGCCGCCCCGTATCAGAGCGATGCGGGGCGGCCGTCCTGTATTGAGCAAATATTTCCTGCTAAATCCGGCTCAGTGCCTGATCAAGATCCTCCAGTATTTCATCTGCGCTTTCCAGCCCCACCGACAGGCGGCACTGGTGCGGCAGCAGCGTTGTATACTCCGTGTTCATGACGAAATCCGGCGTGGTGTCCGTCGTCTGAATTGTGCATTCGTAAGTTCCCCATGTGCCTCCGATGTTGACGGTGCGAAGCGCGTTGAAAAACCGCCGTGTTCCCTCCCGGTCGCAGTCCAGTACAAACGAAAGCGTGCCGGATGCGCCGTACATCTGCTGTTCAATCAGCGCGCGCTGGGGATGGTTCGGACTGCCCGGGTAAAAGACCTGCTGTACTTTGCTGTGCTTTTCCAGAAAAGCAGAAACTTTTTTCGCGTTTTCATAATGGCGCTCCATACGCAGCGGCAGCGTACGCAGGTTCAGCAGGAGTTTTGACGCCTCATGTGCAGGGAGCTTTGCCTCCACCGGCGCAAGATGGCTGATAAAATCCCTCGTGGATACAATCACGCCCGCGATTGTCGCGCTGTGGCCGCCCAGATATTTTGTCGCCGAGTGAAGCACGACGTCCACGCCCATGTCTATGGGGTTCTGGTAAACCGGCGTAGAGTACGTGTTGTCAATGATCGTTCTGATTCCGTGCTTCCGGGCCAGCGCCGTAATTGCACGGATATCCTGCACTTCGAACATCCAGGAGTTGGGGCTCTCCATATAGATCAGCGCCGTTTCCGGCCGGATGGCCGCCTCCACCTCGTCTGTGTTTTTCATCGTCACAAGCGTATGCGTCACGCCGAAGCGCGCAAACTCATTTTTCAGAAAGCCCAGCGCGCGGCCGTAGGCATTGCGGTCCATGATGACGTGATCCCCCGCCTTCAGGCAGGAAATCATGGCGGTAAAAATCGCGGCCGATCCGGATGCCAGCGTCAGTGCGGACTCACCGTTTTCCATGGCGGCCAACAAACGATTCAACGCGTCGCCCGTGGGCGTTCCGCTCGTGCGGGCATAGCCGTAAGGATGGATTTTTCCCATGGACACCGCCTCGACCATTTCAAAATCCCTGTACTTGAACACAGTTGTCTCAAAGGTCGGCGGGCAGACCGCGCCGAGAAATTCCGGCGTCTCGCCGTCCACCGCTGTCACAAGCTGCGTGATGCGCGCAACATTTTTATTCATGATCATTGCTCCTCCATTTCAGGCGGCACCGGCAGCCGCAGCCGCGCGCCTGTTTTTTCGCCGGTCACGGCGTAAACAGATGGCAGGCGACAAAATGCCCTCCGCCGTCCGCCTGCTCCGCCAGAGCCGGTTCCTGTGTGCGGCAGCGCTCCGTACAGTGCGGGCAGCGCGGATGAAACCGGCAGCCTGACGGCGGATGAACCGGCGACGGCACATCGCCCAGCAGGACCTCCTTATCCGCACATACGCCGGGCTCCGGGACCGGAACCGCCTCCATCAGCGCCTTTGTATATGGATGCAGGCACCTTTCGCTAAATTTCTCCGCAGGACCGATTTCAAGGATTTTTCCCAGGTACATGACGGCAATCCGCGTGCTCATGTACTGCACAACGCTCAGGTCGTGGGCAATAAAGATATATGTCAGGCCGAATTGCTTCTGAAGACTGCGCATCAGGTTCATAATCTGCGCCTGAATGGACACATCCAGCGCCGATACCGGCTCGTCACAGACGATCAGCTCCGGATTCAGAGCCAGAGCCTTTGCGATGCAGATTCGCTGCCGCTGGCCGCCGGAGAATTCATGCGGATAGCGGTACAGGTATTCCGGCTGCAGATTGACCGTTTCCATCATCTGTTCCGCAATGCTCCGGCGGCGCGCCCGGCTGCCGAAGCCGTGAATCCGCAGCGGCTCATCAAATGCGGAAAAAATATTTTTCATGGGATTCAGAGCGGCGTAAGGATCCTGAAACACCATCTGGATCCGGCGGCGCGCTTCAAATCCGCTTTTTCTGTCCAATGTCAGAAGATTCTGCATCTTTCCGTCCGCACCGCGCAGCCGGATCTCGCCGCCGGCCGGCTTGCACAGACGCACAATGCATTTGCCCAGCGTCGTCTTGCCGCAGCCGGATTCGCCCACAATGCCCAGCGTCTCGCCGCTGTCCACATAAAGACTGACATCGTCCACGGCGTGCACTTTGCCCACAACACGCCGGAATGCACCTTTTGTCACGGGAAAATACGCCTTCAGTCCGCTGATTTCAAGCTGACGGTTTGCCTCAGACACAGCTCTCCCCCTCTCTCACAAAGCAGCGCACCAGATGCCCCGGCTCGCACGCATACATTTCCGGGAAGCCCCGGCGGCATGCATCGCACGCGCAGGCACAGCGCGGCTCGAATTCACAGTGGTCAAAACGCATGGACGCATCAGGCGTATTTCCCGGTATCGACGCAAGCTCGGTACCTGCCGGCATATCCAGCCGCGGAACGGAGCGAAGCAGCGCCCGTGTATACGGGTGGCGCGGGGCAGAGAAAATCTGCTGCACCGTTCCGGACTCCACCACACGTCCCATGTACATAACGGCCACCTCATCGCACGCCTCAGCGACAATGCCCATATTGTGCGTGATCAGGATAATCGACGTGCCGTGCTCGCTGCGGAGCCGCCGCATCAGACGCAGAATCTGCGCCTGGATCGTCACGTCCAGCGCCGTTGTCGGCTCGTCCGCAATCAGAAGGCTGGGATTGCAGATCATCGCAATTGCAATCATCACGCGCTGCTTCATGCCGCCGGAAAACTGGTGCGGGTATTCGTCGTAACGCTGCTCCGGCTCCGGAATGCCCAACTGGCGCAGCAGCTCGATGATCCGCTCTTTGCCGTCGGCCCTGCTGATTTTCTCATGGAGCCGCAGGTTTTCCATAATCTGACTTCCGATTGTGTAAACAGGATTCAGCGAAGACATGGGATCCTGAAAGACCATGGAAATCTGCTGGCCGCGCACGGCGCGGATTTCCCTGCCGGTGCGGCTCATTTTTTCAAGTTCAAGCACCTGGCCGCCGGGCTGCGGCGCAAACCGGACATGGCCGCCGGCAATCCGGCCGTTGGACGGAAGGAGCTGCAGAATCGAATGCGCCGTGACCGATTTGCCGCAGCCGGATTCACCCACGATACCCAGCGTATGGCCGCGCCGGACCTCCAGACTCACATCGTTCACTGCGTAGACCGTTTTCCGCCCAACCTGAAACTGAGTCTGCAGATTCTCTATCTGCAGAATTATATTCTTCGTATCCATGGCGCCTCCTAATCCTGCTTTACATCGAAAACGTCGCGCAGGCCGTCTCCGAAAAAGTTGATACCAAGGACAAGAAGGGAAATTGCAACGCCCGGCGCAATCCATAAAAGCGGATAGTTCTGCATCACGTTCAGGCTGCGCGCCGCGTTCAGCATATTGCCCCAGGTTGGAACGCCCTTCGGCGCGCCGATGCCGAGAAAGCTCAGCCCCGCCTCGTTCAGGACAAAATTGGCCACTGATGTTGTGAAATTAATGATCACGACGCCAAGTGTGTTCGGAAGGAGATGGCTGAACATGATCGACAGACTGGAAACACCGTTGGCCCGGCAGCTTTCCACAAACGGCTCTGCCTTCAGGGACAGGACGCGGCTGCGCACCATGCGCATCGTGCCGGTCCAGCCGGTTATTGTAAAAACAAGAATCATGACAAATATGTTCTGACCGGCAAACGCCATAATCACAAGGATCAGAATTGTGCTCGGAACACAGGAAAAAATCTCTGTGATGTAAAGCAGCACCCTGTCTGTTTTTCTGCCTCCGTAGCCGGAGATACAGCCCACAAGCACACCGAGGCCGTTTGCACACAGCGAGCTCACAACGCCGATCAGAATGGAAATCCGTCCGCCGTACAAAAGCCGTGCAAAATTGTCACGTCCGTTCTGGTCCGTCCCCAACGGATGCTCCGCAGACGGCGGAAGATAACGCTGCGTCGTATCTATGTAGTGGGGATCGCAGGACGTGAGCAGCGGAGCCATCAGGGACGACAGCACCACAAGGACAAAAAGGAACAGACCGAAAAGCGCCAGCTTGTTGTGCGCCAGCTTCTGCATGCTGCGTTTGGCCAGAGAGTTTTTGCTTTTCTTTCCGCTCATGTGCCGTCCTCCTTTCCAAAGCGTACACGCGGATCCATCAGCGCCGTGATCATATCAGTCAGAAAGCTCGTGAAAAGAACCATCAGAGAGACAAGGAGCAGAATCATCATCGCGACGGACATGTCCTTGCCGGTAATCGCCGTAATCAGCAGAAGCCCCATACCGGGGTAATTGAACACGGTTTCGATCACCGTTGTTCCGGCAACCAGGAAGGAGAACCGGCTGATCAGCAGAATCAGCACGGGCGTACAGCCGTTGCGGAAGCAGTGCTTGTAAAAAATCACGCGCTCCGATTCGCCCTTTGCCCGGGCTGTTTTCACATAGTCCCGGCTCATCACATCCAGCATGGAGTTGCGGGTCACACGCATCAAATATGCAATCAACCCGATGGCCAGGCAGAACGCCGGCATAATCAGGTATTGCAGATTGCCCCACAGCCCCGTATCGCCCACGCCTGACCGGCCGCCGGTCGGCAGCCATTTCAGCCTCAGGGCAAAGAGCATGATGAAGCACATTCCATAAAAAAAGTCCGGCACCGATGTGCCAAGGATTCCCAAGGTCGTGTTGAAATAATCGATCAGCGAATTCTTATGGCGGGCGGACGTACAGCCCAGCAGAATACCCAGCACGGACGAAATCAGAAGAGCCAGGCCGCACAGCTCGACTGTCGCCGGGAGCCGCGTTTTCAGCACATCGCTGATGGCATTCCCGCTGACTGTGCTGTATCCCATATCTCCCCGCAAAAGATCCCCCAGCCACCGCACATAGCGCACCGGCGCCGGGTCGTTCAGGCCGCGGCTCTCCCGAAGCGCCTCAATCTGCGCTTCTGTCAGGGAGCGCAGCTGATCCGGCGGGAAAGCGCGCGTCACCGCGTCCCCCGGAATCATTTCAAGGCCAAAAAACACAAGAAGTGTGATAATCAGAACCTTCGGCAGCAGCGCCAGCAGCCGTTTCAGAAAATATTGGAACATCCGTTCACCTCCAAAATGCGGAGGCAACGCGCTGCGGATCACGTTGCCTCCTCTGCTCCTGCTATGCCTTCCGCTCAGGGAAGAATCTGCCACCGCTCCGTATGCGGGTCATACATGCTCATCCAGTCTGTACTGTGTGCGGGGAAGCCCTGGAAATGGCCGGAATTGATCACGGTCACCGAACTCATGGTATACAGCGGGATGCACAGCATATCTTCCATCCCGTTGTACTGGAGCTGATCAACAATGGCTTTCTGCTGCACCGGATCCAGCGTGGTTTTCCACTGGTACTGAAGGTCGGTGTAACGCTCTTTCAGGGTCGGTTTCATGTCTTCGCTCACATATCTGTCGTCATGATACAGATCATAGAGGTCAGAAGCAAAGGGAACCGAGTATGCGCCGTACATCAGGTCAAAGTTGCCGGCGGAGAAGATGTAAGCCCCATTGCTGCCGTCAATATAGTACTCTGCCTCCACGCCGCCGTCGGCGAAGTTCTGGACGATGATGTCAAGAACATCCACAGCCACCTGGTCTGTATAATAGGTATAGAGCCGTACAGGCATGGTGAAGTCGAAGTTCTCTTCCTCCAGGATTTCCACGGCTTTTTCAACATTGCGCTCAAAGAGCGGGATGTCGCTGTTGTAATCCGCCACATTGGGGTTCACCATCGTCGAAAGCGGCGTTGCGCTCTCGCCATAAAGGTTGCAGATGGCCTGTTTGTCAATCAGCATATTCAGCGCCTGCCGGACTCTGGCGTTGGTCATGCCCGGATGGTACTGGCCGTCCTCCGCCCGTCCTGTTGCGTTAACAGTCAGGTAGCGGCAATAGAGCGAGTCAGACAAAATAACCTCAACATCAGAATTCTGATTGGAAATGTTGATTGCATCCTCATATCCGGTATCCCGGCACCAGTGCACTTCACCGGCGGCAATCGCCGCATTGACCGATTCCATGTCTGTGTAGTATCTCAGAATCACTTTTTCCACGCCGGCCGGCTCGCCATAGTAGCCGTCATAACGGCTGAGTTCAATGTAGTCGGGATAATGCGTCTCAGAAATATAATACGGACCGCTGCCAATGGGGTGCGACCAGAAATCGCAGGTGCGGATATCCGCCCAATCCATACCCTCAAAGGCCGCCTGCGGCAGGATGCTGAAATGGCTGTGGCTGAGCGGACGCATGAATGTCGCGTCCGACGTGCTCAATGTGAACTGCACAGTCTTTTCATCCAGCGCCTGGATGCCGGAAACGGAATCCGCCGTTCCTGCTGCCACCTCATCATAGCCGACAACTGTGCTCAGGAAACTGCTGTTCGAGCTTGCCTTTGCCGCATAGTTGTAGGAAAATACAACGTCGTCCGCCGTGACCTTTGATCCGTCATGGAATGTCGCATCATTCAGCGTCACCGTGTAGACAAGCCCGTCGTCCGAAATATCCAGTTCCTTTGCCAGCCGGGGCACATATTCCATCGTGTCTGTATCTTTTGCAAAAAGTGTTTCCAGAATCAGGTTTTGTCCGTTCTGGCCGCCATTATAGGTTGTGTCGGTTACGCCGGACTGTGTGCTGTTGAACAGGTAGTTTGCGGGAAAAACAACATAATCGTCGTCTGTCTCCTCAGTGCCTTCATTTGTTTCATTTGTTTCGCCGCTGTTTGTTTCCGCCGTGTCGCCGGATTTGTCGGTGCTTCCATCCGGCTGTTTTCCCTCATCTGCCGGAGCGCAGCCGGCCATCAGTGCGATGACACATGCAAGCGCAAGAAGCAATGCCAGGATTCTCCTCATCTTTTTACCTCCTTATATTTGGTTCTGAATAATGATCTGCGTTCCCCGGAATGCATTCCCTTGTGTATCTAAACTATACTTGGTTGGAATCATCCAAGTCAATAATATTGGTTAAAGTGCTGTAATATTTGGATTAAATCATTATTTTTTTGATCATCCGTCCGAGCCCGACACCATCTGTAAAATAAAATTCTGATGTACTACGATTAATTCTGAAATTTTCAGGTGTTGTACAGGAAAATTTGATTTTTCTGACAGCACCCGATAAAATACAATTGCAGGATTTATTTAACGTTCTGACCGGAAAAGGAGGACACCATGCGTAAGCGCCGCCGTTTTCGCAACCTTTCTCTGTCCAAAAAAATCATGCTTGTCATGACTGCCGTCATCGTATGCCTGTCCCTGTTTCTCGGTCTTTTTTCATGGCAGCTTGCAGACTCTGCCTTCTCGCAGCTGGCGCTGAAGCTGTACCGGCGCAGTCTGGAAAACGTCTGCGCCCAGCTGGATGCGGATATCAACGCCGCGCAGGATATGATGACCCAGGTCTCCCGCCTGTCATCCCTGCGCACGCTGTCGGCTGAGACACTGCCGCCGCAGGAAACGGTGGACAGCTGTACGATGTCACTGCTCTCCTCCGTCAACAGTCTGATTTCCATCAGCGCCTCGCGCAGCGCCGCCCCCGTAACGTTTCTGAGTGTCTGTATGAAAAACGGATATACGCTCTCCTCCAACACGGGCATCACGCTGCCGTACCGGGATTTCGAAGAATGCTGTACCTTTCTGCTGGAAAACGGCGTTGACACACTGGACAGCTATGTCCCGACCACTTGGATTGACTGCACGGTACAGCCGTTCCGCTCTGTTCCCACGCGCAGCATTGTCGGCATGCGCTTTATTTATGACGGCGTGACGCTTGAGAAGACCGGCGTTATGATCATCGGCCTGAACGAGCCGAAAATCATGTCAATCTGTGAGATGGTCTCATCCGACGCCATGCTTGTCCGGCCGGACGGCTTCGTTCTCTCCGCGGCGGGGACTTCCGCAGACGGTCTCGGCACGCTTCTCTCCGACAGCGGCACACAGCCAGTCACACTGCCGGACGGCAGAGCAGCGCTCATCCACCGTGTCTTTTCCGGCTCACTGTATATGGTCGCTCCCCTCGACCAGGCGAGCATGGAGGACGGCAGTGTGGCCATACACTATCTGAAGCAAACAGTGCTGCTGTGCATCTGCGCACTGGCAGCGGCAATCGTCGTCATATGGCTCTGCTCCAGGGGCCTGACCCACTCTCTTGTTGAACTGAAACAGGTTGTTCGAAAAGTTTATGACGGAGACCTCGACGCCCGCTTCCATTCTGATCAGCACGACGAAATCGCCTATCTGGGCAACCGTATCAACGACATGCTTGAACAGGTACAGGATTTTTTCCACACGCAGGAACGCGATGCCGTCGAAAAGCGCGACCTTGAGCTGCGTCTGATGCAGTCCCAGATCAATCCGCACCTGCTTTACAACACACTCACCTCCATCGCCTGGTGCATCCGGCAGGATGACCCCGGGAAGGCCGAACGTCTTCTGCTGTCCCTGGGCAGTTTCTTCAAGCTGGCCCTGTCCAGCGGAAACGACATGGTGCCGCTGGAGGACGAACTGAATATGATCCGGCACTACCTGCAGGTACAGAATCTCGGGCGCGGCAAGGACTATGTTTTCTGCGACAATGTCCCGGACTCCCTGCGCAGCGTCCGGATTCTCCATCTGTCCTTACAGCCGTTTGTTGAAAACGCCGTCATTCACGGCTTTTCCAACTATATGGACGACGGCTGCATCACTGTGTCGGCCCGGACAGACCGTGCGGCACAGACAATATGCATCACCGTGGAGGACGACGGAATCGGAATCCTGCCGGAGGATCTGGAAAAGCTTCTGACCGCCATACATACCTATCCGCCCCGCGGCGATCAGGCACATTTCGGCCTGTACAACGTGGACCGGCGAATCAAGAATAAATTCGGCAGTACCTTTGGCGTCCGGATCGAGAGCGAGGTTGGCCGGTACACCCGGGCGTCCATTCTGCTGCCTTACAAAGAGGAGGCGTAGCCATGTTTGACGTTATGCTCATTGACGACGATTTCCCGGTCCGCGGTTACCTGCGGGAGGTGATCTCCTGGGAAAAACTCCAGCTTCGCCTTGTCTGTGAAGCCGGAGACAGTGAAACCGCCCGCGAGCTGTACCATCTCTACCGGCCGGATATCGTCATCACCGACATCAGCATTCCCATCATCTCCGGCCTTGACCTGGCAAAGGAATTCATCCGCGAAAACGCCGACCTCCGAATCATCGTCATCACCGGCTTTGGCGACTTCAAAAATGTGCGCGAGTCTGTTGCGCTCGGCGCCATTGAGCTTCTGTCAAAGCCCATCATTCCGGAGGAAATCAACGCGAGCCTGGAAAAGGCGGTGTCCTCTCTGCAGCAAATGGCCAGACGCCACCACACAGAAAAGGCAATGAACGAGCTGATCGCCAAAAACCTCACGGTCATTCAGGAGCGCAGCATGGCGCAGCTGTTTGAGTCACCTTCTGATATCGGCGAGGCACAGCTGTGCGAGCAGATGCGGCTGCTCTCCCTGTCGTTTCCGGCGCCGTACTTTGCCGCCGTGCGCATCAATCTCGACGCACGCTTTGCCGGCGACCTGCGCGGCGCCGCATTTCCCACCGCATTTCAGAAATTATGCGACGACGCCCTGAAAGCCAGCGGTTTTTATGCATTCACCTTTTTCGGAACCGGCCGTCAGCTTGACTGCGTTGTCAACTGGGCATTCCCCCACGGAGATGAACGGCTGGAGGAACTGCTGGACAAGCTGCTGAAGGAAACGCGCTTTTATTTCCAGACAGAATTTTCTGCCGGCATCGGTTCAACCGTCGATTCTCTTGGAAAAATCAGTCATTCCGCCATGCAGGCTGCGCTGTCCCTCCAGTTTTCCGACCCCGCCAGTCCGAATATCATCAATTACCGCAATCTGGACAAGCTGGCCGAGCCGCGGCCGCCGGCGTCTCCGCAGCTGATCGACACGCTCTCCAGCTGCATCCAGTCGTTCCGGCTGGATGATTTCCGCGCGGCGCTTGACACATGGTTTCAGGATTCCGGGACGGACACAGATCTGGAGGCGCTGCGCAAGTTCGCTCTGGAATTTCTGTCGCACATGTCGGAGCTCTGCTGCTGGAATGGAACATATCTCTGGCAGAAGCTGAATTATCCGCAGACCATATCCCGCATCTTCAAGGCGGATTCTGCCGGCGAAATGCACGCCATTCTGCTGTCCATCGGCGAAAAACTCATCCAGTTTCTGTTCCAGCAGCACGCCAAAAGCAAAAACCAGCTGATCAGTCTCGCAAAGAGCTATATTCAGAAGAACATCGGAAACCCGGACCTCTCCATTGAAATGGTCAGTTCGCACATCGGTCTTTCCAACAATTATTTCTGCCAGCTCTTTCATAAGGAGGAGAATGTCAGCTTTGTCACCTATCTGAATACGGAGCGCATCAAGCTTGCAAAGCATCTTCTGCGCACCACCAGCAAAAAAGTCTTTGAAATCAGTGATCTGGCCGGATACAACAACCCGAAATACTTCAACTATGTATTCAAACGCACTGTCGGTCTTACGCCGCTGCGCTACCGCGAAGAGGCAGCGAATGAATAAGCCCTGCCGGCCGTGCAGTTTCCCGGCGCGGCGCTGTCCGCGCAGTCCGGCTGACCCCGGCCAGGTGTAAAAGCGCCGCGGGCGGCAGAACCGGTCCGCCGCCCGCTGTCCGTCAGTTTTCCATCTGCTTTCCCAGAAAGGCCGCCACAGTCTGCGCCAGCTTATACTCCACATCGCTCAGCGGCACGCCGCCTTCGGTGAAAAACACAACGCAGCCCATCACGTCTCCCTCTGTCAGGACGGGCGCCGCCACCGCCACGGTGTATCTGTCGCTGCCCTCGGTGACGGCAACGGATTTCTCACCTGCCGTGCGCTGGTAAACCTTTCTCTGTTCCATCAGGCTCTCCAGCTCACTGCTGATGGGCTTCTCCAGCATTTCACGCCGGGAAACACCGTTCACGGCAATGATTGCATCCCGGTCCGCAATGGCCGTGCCGCATCCGGTGGACTTATAAAGCGTCTCCGCAATCTGCGCGGCAAAGTCCGACAGTTCCCCCATCGGCGAATACTTTTTAAAGATCACTTCGCCGTCCTTTTCCGTATAGATCTCCAACGGGTCGCCGTCATAGACAACATTGACATCGAAAACCTTGTCTGCATGATTCTTTGCGGACTGAATGACGGTAGTTACGATATTTTCGATGTCCGAATTAAAATTTGCTGCTTCCTCCAGCGTTCCGCACCGAAGCAGGGAGTCAATGTCCCTCTGCAGCTTGATTTCCAGATGATCTTCAAAGACCAGCACCCGGTCAATGATCAGTTCCAGATCGTTGCGGTCGAGCTTTTCTTTTGCCAGAATATCGGCAAACACCTCCAGTGCTGTCTTGGCCGCACGGTTGACCTTGATGACGGTGTTGCGCTTATCGGAGAGCAGGTCGATCTGGTGGTTCAGCCCGTCGATCTTCTTCTGCAGTTCTTCCTCCAGTTCGTCATAGGTCGCTTCGATCTCGGCTTCCTTCTCCGGCTTTTTCATAATCTCACGGATGCGCTGCCGCTTGGTGACTTTCATTTCCTCCATCAGCTCGTCCAGCACCTCTGCCAGATGATCGGCGGACTGCTCAGTTTCGGCAATGTCGTCATTCTCACGGGCAAGGTCACGGTTGAGCTGTTCAATCATGGCGGCAGAGTTTTCCATCAGCTTTTGCACATAGCTTTTCAGCAGATCGTCCAGTCTGTCCACACGGATATGGTGGCTGGTGCAGCCTTTCAGACCACGGCGGTGATAGGTACCGCAAGTGTAGGCAGGCTTCAGATCGCTTCTGCTCATGGAGAACATGGGGCTTCCGCAGTCGCCGCATTCCAGAAAACCGGAATACACATTATCGTTGATTTTGACTCCACGATAGTTGGAACGAGTGCGTTTTTCCCGCAGCGCCATAGTGGTGGCAAAGGTGCGGTAGTCAATGATCGCCTGATGATGGTTTTCAATGACGATATGCTCACCGTCATCCCGCTTGATATCCTTGCCGTTGATCTTGGCACGGGTGTACTTGCCTTGGCGAAGAGTTCCAATATAGAAATCGTTGTCCAGAATGCCCTGTACCGTCACAATCGCCCATGCCGCCTTGACCTGCCGCTTGTATTCCTGCCCGTCTGCCTCCTTGCGTATTTGCTCCGACATTCGGGGAGTCGGCACACCCTGATCGGTCAGATAGTTTGCGA
>JAEDDG010000021.1 GCA_016293865.1 Oscillospiraceae bacterium
GCTCTTCGGCGGTCTCCGGTTCTTCGGCAGTCTCCGGTTCTTCGGTGATCTCCGGCTCTTCGGCGGTCTCCGGCTTCTGGTCTCCGGACGGCGGCGTCTCATCCCTGGGGAACAGCATCAGCATCGCCGCCCGGGCCGCCGCAGCGGCAATCTGCTCAAGCGGCGTTCCCGCCGCATCCTGTGCCCCATCGGCCGCATTTCCGGCAGCTTCATCCGGCAGAACGCCGGTCTGGCCGTCAGCCGGACTTTCCGGCATTTCCGCAGCCTGCACAGGCTCTTCCTCCGCATCAGCGGCTGCGGGCGCTTCTGCCGCCTGCAGCCCGGCTGTATTCTCAGCAGCGGAAATCTCACCGTCCGCCTTCTCCGCATCAGTCTGCGCCGGTTCCTGCACGGTATCCTCCGCCGGCATTTTTTCTTCTTCCCCGTCTGACGGGCTCTTCTCGTCAGCTTCGCAGACAGGTGCAGACTCCATGCCGGGATCTTCCGGCATCTCCGGCGTTTCCGGCAGCACAGCTTCCTGCTCTGCCCCGTCTTCCCGGTCCGCATCCGCATCCGGCTCCGTTGCGGGCGACTCCGCCGCGCCGGAATCCGTCTCTGTCCCGGTCTCTGCCGTGCCGGCACACACACCGTCCGGTTCGGCCGGCTGAACATCGTCCGCCGCAGAATCCTGAACGTCGGCCGGCACTGTGCTCTCCTCTGTCAGGGGAGCGGCCAGTTCCTGCTCCGCGCCCTCTTCCAGGGCTGCAGCGGCCTGCGTTTCACGCTCCGGTTCCGGCCGTCCTTCAGCGTCACACGCTCCGCTGTCCGCGTCCGGCTCCTCTTCCGGCACAACAGCCGCTTGCTCCTGCACGGGCGCCGCCGGTCTGAAGTCCGGCCGGACTTCTCCGGTGGATAAAATGCTGCGCACATCCTCCGCCATTTCTGCCGCAGAGGCGTAACGCCGGCCTGCATCGCCGGCTGCAGCGCGCCGGATCAGCGCGAAAACTGCAGGGTGCTCCGCCTGAATCCCGGAAAAATCACCGCCCACAGGCAGTGCGCCGCCGTTGGCAGCCCAGGCCAGCAGCAGCCCCAGTGAGTAAATGTCCGACTGCGGGCTGTACAGTCTGTCCGTAACCACCTCAGGCGCGTCAAAATCCGCGCTGGGCGCGTCAAAAATACGCCGGCCGACCCGCTCCAGACTCCGCCGCACACCGTAATCAGCCAAGGCAAAATCTCCTGCCTCAGTGATCAGCACATTGTCCGGCGTGATGTCGCCGTGAACCATACCCAGCTTTTCCAGCTCTGTCAGGCCTGCACAGAGCCCCGCCGCCAGATCCAGAAGCTCCTCCTCCGTCAACGGACTGAAGGCCACGCGGGCAGGCAGCGGCGTATAACAGGGCATCACACAGTAGCCGGTCCACCCCGGCACATCCATGCTTTCTTCGACCACAAACCTGTCCGGCCGCACCAGGTTCACGCTGTCAATGCTGGAAAGCAGCGTCAGCTCCCACTGCAGATCATCCCTGAAACGCAGGAAATAATCCTTCAGTGCAGACGGGCGCACGCCGCCGGCAATGGCACGGTTGACCTCGCTCATATCCGGCGGCACCGCAATGATTTTCACCATGCGCACATCGGCGGTCTCTTCCGTGCTGCGCGCGCGCCAGACCTGGCCATACGGCCCCGCGCCAATCTGCTCTATTGCTTCCCATCCGGGAATGGCAGGACGTTTCTGTTCATTTTCCAATCCGCGCACCTCCGGTTTTCAAACCTCTCTCATCTGCCGGAGCTTCTCCGGCCTCTGTTACTGCGCCTGCTCAGGCCCGACCTGAAGCAGCCGCCTGTTTTTTACGACCACCACAAGCCGGTACATGAAAATCAAAAATGTCGTAAAGCTTGTCAGCAGCGCCAGACTGATCATGGAAAAACCAATGGTAAAATACATAACCACAAGGATCACCACATGCACCGCCGTCGCAAATACGATGGACAGATTTGCATGCTTTGCAAGACCCATGGCCCCCAGCGTCGGGAAGCCCAGAATGTAGTTCGGCAGCGTCAGCAGAATAATGGGGATCACTGCGCGCAGCACCGGCGCAGCGCCGGCATAATTCGGTCCGAACAGCACGGTGCAGAACGTCTCTGCAAAGACAAACACCACTGCGCAGCCGGCCAGAATGATGGGCATCAGCAGCTTCAGCGTCTTTTTCACCAGCTTGAAGTCCCGGTTTTTGACCATATAGGGGTACATGCTGTCCGAAATGGGGGAAAATCCGCTTTTTGCCGTGTTGACAATTTTATCCACAGACGTGTAATAGCCCACGGTAATACCCGTCGGATCGATAAAATCCAGAATCAGCGTGTTGCTGGCGGTATAAACCGCGTCTGCAATGCGGGAGTAAAAGAACACGCTGGACTTTTTGACCACGTCCAGAATTTCCGCAGGTCTGACGCGGGCGAACCATATGCCCAGCTTCCTGCGCATGTGGATGTACACGCCGATCAGGGCGCCGGCATTTCCGATCGCCGTCAGAATCGGCACCAGGAAATAGTCCGTCTGCTGACGGACAAAAAGGAAAATCATCACAGTAAAAAAGAACTTGATGCAGACGGTCCGGATCGTGATCACCTTCATCTGCTCCAGCCCACGGTAGACATAATCCGGTATAAACGCGTTGATACAGGTGTACAGCAGATAAAAGGCATACAGTCTGAAGTCGCCTCTGTAATTCTCAATCAGGCTGCACATCCCGTACAGCACGGCAAAGGCGATGACCGCAAACACCAGCTTGGCCAACGTAATGGCCGTGAACAGGCGCGAAATATACGCCTTATCCTCCCGCCTGATTGAAATGGCCGCCGTGGCATACAGCAGAAAGCCGAAATCCAGAAACAGCTGGAAATAGACCATCAATGTGGCTGCAACGCCCAGCATGCCGTAAATCTCCACGTCCAGCACACGGGTCAGATAAGGAACCGTCAGAAAACTGAAGAAGTAGGACGAAAACTGCAGAACATAAAGAGCCGCCGTATTCTTCAGAAAACTGCCGCGGCTGCCGGAAAAAAGCTTTTTAAATGCGTTCAAAAGTTCATCTCCAAAATAGCTCAAACAAGATTTTGCACAAAAAACCAATTTAATTATACATGTCTGCGTTCCTCTTGTCAAAGGGGCGGAGGCAAAATGCGCATTTGACTTTTGTTGCCGTGCCGGGTATATTGGAATCAGAAACAAATCAGCTGTTTTTTCGGCCGGTTTCCGGACTGGAGGGGATTTTTTATGTCAAATCGTCAGGTCATTCTGATCATGACGGACACCACGCGCTTTGACATGCTGGGCTGCGCCGGCTACCCGGACATGTATACGCCGAATCTGGATGCGCTGGCGCGGGACGGCGTGCGCTATGACCGGGCATATACCTGCCAGCCGGTCTGCGGGCCGGCCCGCAGCGCCATTTTTACCGGCGAGTATCCGCACACCACCGGCGGCTGGACCAACTGCGTTTCCCAGTATGACGACATCAAAACCGTCGGCCAGCGGCTCAGCGCCGCCGGCATCCACTGCGGCTATGTGGGCAAATGGCATCTGGACGGCGGCGATTATTTCGGAAACGGCGTCTGCCCACCGGGATGGGACCCGGAATACTGGTACGATATGCACAACTACCTGAATGAGCTTTCGGATGCGGACCGCGTCCGTTCCCGCAGGACAGCCAGCATGGACGCGGACGGCGGCATTCCCGCGTCCCTGACCTTCGGCCGCAGGGTCTCTGACCGGGCGCTGGATTTTCTTGAGCGCTTCGGCAGCGAGGAATATTTCCTGACCGTCTCTTATGACGAGCCCCATGACCCATATCTCTGCCCGGAGCCTTACGCCTCCATGTACAGGGATTACACCATTGCGCACCGCCGGAACATGGACGACGACATATCCCGGAAGCCGCCGCATCAGCAGGCCTGGGCTGCGTATTTTGCACAGACCGGCAGCCGGTATGTGGATGCGCAGACGCTGGCCATGTACCGCTGCAACAGCTTTATCGACGGCGAAATCGGCCGGGTGGTCAGCAAAATCCGGTCTGTGTCGCCGGACGCGCTGATTCTCTTCACCTCTGACCACGGGGACGCGCTGGGCGCCCACCGGATCTCCGGAAAGGGTCCGGTGGCTTATGACGAGGTTGCCCGCATCCCGCTGATCATCTCCGGCGGCGGTGCAGCCGGCCTGGTTTACCCGCACCCTGTCTCTCACATTGACCTTGTCCCCACCATTCTGGACAGCATGGGGCTGGACATTCCGGTCACGCTGCCTGGAAAAAGCCTTCTGTCCACGGCGGCGGGCAGCAGCGCGCCGGTAAACGACGCGGTTTACATCGAATTCGGGCGGTACGAAATTGACCATGACGGCTTCGGCGGTTTCCAGCCCATGCGCAGTATTTTTGACGGCCGGTACAAGCTGACGGTCAATCTTCTCAGCACGGACGAGCTGTACGACCTGTACAGCGATCCGGATGAGATGGACAATCTGATCAGCGCGCCGGAGACTGCGGCGGTGCGCGACGCGCTGCACGACAGGCTTCTGGATCATATGAACCGGACGCGGGATCCTTTCCGCGGCTGGTACTGGGAACGCCGGCCCTGGCGCTCCGACGCGCGCCCGGCCACCTGGAGCTACACCGGCTGGACCCGGCAGCGTGAGCCGGAACCCGGCGAGCAGCGGCAGTACGACTATGACACAGGTCTCCCGATGAAGGCGGCCGCGCGGCCCAAACAGACGCGCTGAAGCGCATGCATCTGTTATTCACAAAAAAGAGCTGACGGGACAACCCGCCAGCTCTTTTTGATTCATTTGTCCATCCGGTTTCTATGCCGTTTTCTCCTGCCGGCCCATGATCACCTGCACAAGGATCACCGCTGCGAACACCAGCACGCATCCCAGAAGCTCCCGGACGCTGAGCTTCTGATGCAGCAGAACCCAGCCGGCCAGCACGGAGATTACAGACTCCAGACTGAGAATCAGCGAAGCTGCCGTGGGATTCATGCCCTTCTGCCCCACAATCTGCAGGGTGTAAGCCACGCCGCAGGACATCACGCCGGCATAGAGGATGCTGCCCTTCGCCGCCAGAATCGCCGCAGCATCCGGCTGTTCAAAGAAAAACATGCACACGCCGGACAGAATCCCGCAGACAAAAAACTGAATGCAGGAGAGCTTCACGCCGTCCGCCAGCGGTGAAAAATGATCAATCACCAGGATGTGCACGGCAAACATGACCGCACCGAAAAACACAAGCATATCTCCGGTTCCCACCGTCATGGCATCGCCGCCCATGCACAGAAGCCACAATCCAGCAAGCGCCAGCGCCACGCCGACCCAAACAAGCGCCGGGCAGCGCCGCCGGATAAAAATGCCCATGACAGGCACGAGCACAATATAAAACGCTGTGATAAATCCGGCTTTGCCCACCGTGGTATACTGAATGCCGAACTGCTGCAGATTCGACGCGATAAACAGCACCACGCCGCAGGCAATTCCGCCCAGAATCAGGTTCTTCCGGTCCGCAGGCGTCTTCTCCCGCCTGTCCTGTCCCTCCTCCAGCCGGCCAACCAGCCAGATTACAGGAATCAGAACCAGCCCGCCGATCAGGCTGCGCACTGCGCTGAACGTAAACGGGCCGACATAATCCATGCCCACTGACTGCGCCACAAACGCTGTACCCCAGATGGTCGCCGTCAGCAGCAGAAGAAGCGGGTTTTTGATGCTTGTTTTCTTCATGGAAGTTCATCCTTTTCCTCAAAACTCGCGCTGTGCTGCCAGAACACACAGCGTCTGCCATTTTACCTCAAATTTCCACGTTTGTCACTGGTCAAACTGCCGAAGTCTTGAATTTGCCGCTTGTGCGCTTGCCCCGCGCGCATTATAATGAAAAAAACGCCTTTTGACAGAGGGAGATGCGATTTTATGCAGCGCTGTGCCGGAATCCTGCTGCCCATTTCCGCCCTTCCCGCGCCGTACGGAATCGGCACGCTGGGCCGGGCCGCCTATGATTTCATCGACTTTCTGCACCGTGCCGGACAGCGTGTATGGCAGATGCTGCCTGCAGGCCCCACCGGCTACGCGGACTCGCCCTATCAGTCCGTTTCCGCCTTTGCCGGCAACCCGTATTTTATAGATCCTGATCTGCTGAAAAATGACGGCCTTTTAACGGATGAAGAAATCGGCGGCGGCTGGGGCGGCAATCCCCGTGCCGTGGACTACGGCGCTGTTTATGCGCGGAGACCGGACGTTCTCCGCATTGCCTGCCGCCGGGTGCTGGCGCGGGAGCCGGATGCGCTTGACGCCTTCCGGGCAGAAAACGCGCACTGGCTGCCGGATTACGCGCTGTTTATGGCGCTCAAGCGGCATTACGGCATGTGCCCCTGGATGAAATGGCCCAACCGCGCACTGGTCAACCGTGCGCCGGACGCACTTGCCCGGTACAGAAAACGTCTGAGCGAAGATATTCTGTTTTTCGAAACCGTCCAGATGCTGTTTTTCCGCCAGTGGGATGCATTGAAGCGCTATGCCGGCGTCCGTGGCATCCGCCTGATGGGCGATGTGCCCATTTACACCGCCATGGATTCCGCCGACGTCTGGGCGCACCCGGAGAATTACCAGCTGGACAGCTGCGGCCGTCCCACGGGCGTTGCCGGCGTGCCGCCGGATTACTTCAGCAGAGACGGCCAGCTCTGGGGCAACCCGCTGTACAACTGGGCGCATATGCGCCGCAGCGGCTACAGCTGGTGGATCCAGCGGCTGAAAAGCGCCGCGCGGCTGTACGACATTCTGCGCATTGATCATTTCCGTGGTTTTGTGGGCTACTGGCGCGTGCCGTACGGGCACAGGACCGCCAGAGACGGCCGGTGGGTCAAGGGCCCCGGGCTGGATTTTACGTCTGCCGTATTCAGTCAGGTCCCTGAACTTGAAATCGTCGCTGAAGATCTGGGCGTACTGACGCCGGCCGTCCGCACACTTCTGGAAAAAACAGGACTGCCCGGAATGAAAGTGCTGGAATTTGCTTTTTCCGGGAAGAATAACCCGTATCTCCCGCATCTGTACAGTGAAAACTGCATCTGTTATACCGGTACCCACGACAATCCGCCGGTGCGCGGCTGGGCGCTGGACGAGCCGGATTGTGCGCAGAAGGCCCGGCGCTACTGCGGCGCGGACGATACACAGCCGCTGAGTCAGGTGCTGATTGCGGCGGGACTCGGGTCCAGAGCCAGGCTCTTCATCGCCCAGATGCAGGACTGGCTGGATCTGGGCGCCGACTGCCGCATGAACACGCCCGGCACCACTGAAGGCAACTGGACATGGCGGCTTCTCCCCGGTGAAGCAGACGATGCGCTGGCTGACCGGATTTCCCGCCTCACTGACGCGGCCGGCCGCGTCAATTCATAAAAAATTCAACACTTTGTTGGATTTACAACTGAAATCATCTGCACATTGTGTTATAATCAGAACATCAAAATCAGAACTTTTTGTAAGAAGGAGAGGAACATCGACTATGTACTGCGTAAAGAAAATCACAGATGATCTGACCTGGGTCGGCGCCAACGACAGACGGCTTGCCATGTTCGAGGGCGTGTATTCCGTCCCCGACGGTGTGTCTTACAACTCTTATCTTCTGCTGGATGATACAACGGTCTTGTTTGACACGGTGGATAAAGCTGTCAGCCGCATTTTCTTTGAAAACGTCGCGCACGTTCTGAACGGCCGCAAGCTGGACTATCTGATTGTTCAGCATATGGAGCCGGACCACTCCGCCACCATCGCGGATCTCCTGTACCGGTATCCCGAGGTTACCATCGTCTGCAACAAGAAAACTCAGGATATGATCCGCCAGTTCTTTGACATTGATGTGGAATCCCGCACGCTGCTTGTCAACGAATCCAGCGTGCTCAGCACCGGCCGCCACGAGCTGCATTTTGTCATGGCGCCCATGGTTCACTGGCCGGAAGTGATGGTCACTTACGACGCGGCGGACAAGACCCTTTTCTCCGCTGACGCATTCGGCGTTTTCGGCGCGCTCAACGGCGCAATCTTTGCCGACGAGGTGGATTTCTGGGGCGAATATGTCGGCGAAGCACGCCGGTATTACACCAATATCGTCGGCAAGTACGGCACGCAGGTGCAGGCGCTGCTGACCAAGGCCTCCAAGCTGGAAATTGAGCGGATCTGCCCGCTGCATGGTTTTGTCTGGCGCAGCGGTATCGGCGATTATATCGACAAATATGTAAAATGGGCCACCTACACGCCGGAAGAGCAGGGCGTCATGATCGCCTACGCTTCCGTTTACGGACACACGGAAAATACGGCGGAGGTCATCTCCTCCAGGCTGCGCGACCGCGGGATTAAAACCGTTATGTATGACGTTTCCGTCACGCCCGCATCTGAAATTGTGTCCGCCGCCTTCCGGTTCAGCCATCTGCTTTTCGCTTCCACCACCTACAACGCAGGGATCTTTGTCACGATGGAGGCACTGCTGCACGATCTGGCCGCCCACAACATCCAGAACCGCACAGTCGCCTTTGTGGAGAACGGCTCCTGGGCGCCGACCAGCGGCAAGCTGATGCGTGAAATCTTTGCACCGCTGAAAAACATGACCATTCTGGACGAAACTGTCTCTATCCGGTCCGCTCTGAAGCCGGAACAGGAAAGCGACATTGACGCGCTTGTCAATGCGATCGCCGCCGACTTTGCGCCGTCCGCTCCCGGCAGTGCGGATGCCGCTCCCGCCACAGTCGAGCCGTCCGCCATGTTTACGCTGTCTTACGGTCTGTTCGTCCTGACCGCACGCGACGGCAGCAAGGACAACGGCTGCATCATCAACACTGCATCCCAGGTCACTGACACGCCCAAGCGGATTTCCATTACCGTCAACAAGGCAAACCTCACCCACGATATGATCAAAAAGACCGGCGTATTCAATCTGTCCGTGCTGACTGAATCGGTCCCCTTCAAGGTCTTCAAGCGATTCGGCTTCCAGAGCGGCCGGGATGCCGACAAATTTGCGGAGTGCAGCTGCGACGCGCGCAGCGCCAATGGCCTGCGCTACATTCCCAAGTATACAAACGCTTTTATCTCCGGCAAGGTCATTTCCGCGCAGGACTGCGGCACCCACACGCTCTTTATCGCCGAGGTGACGGAAGCGAAGGTGCTCTCTGACGAACGCAGCGTCACCTACGCCTACTACTTTGATCACATCAAGCCCAAGCCCATTCCCACAGGCGAAAAGAAAAAGGGCTATGTGTGCAAAATCTGCGGCTATGTATACGAGGGCGATGAACTCCCGGCCGACTTTGTCTGCCCGCTGTGCAAACACGGCGCCGAGGATTTTGAGCCTTTGCAGTAATCCAGATCCCATTTTCTGAAAGGAGTATGAACCATATGAAGTACGTTTGCGATGTCTGCGGTTACACGTATGACGAAGCGCTGGGCGATCCCGACAACGGCATCGCGCCGGGCACCAAATGGGAAGATCTTCCTGATGATTTTGTGTGCCCCCTGTGCGGCGTAGGCAAAGACATGTTCTCTGCCCAGTAAAATGCACGACCCGGCGTACAGCTTCCTGTGCGCCGGGTCCTCTCTCTGCCGTCAATTCTGCGCCAGACACTCAGTTCTGCCACGTTGACAACGTCCTGCAAGATGATATAATAATCACAATGTTTTTCCGGGACCGCCTGTCTTTTTACGTATTGCAGCCGCGGTCACCCTGTCTGCCGCGGCGCCTGCGCAGCCGGACAGGCCAATAAATCAGTCTGATTAGGAGTAGTGAAAATGAGCGAAGAATGCACCCATGACTGCAGCACCTGCAGCGCAGCCTGCGCCAGCAAGGAAGGCGGTCAGCAGCCGGAGAATATGAAAGAGCCGGCAAACCAGTTTTCAAAGGTCGGCAAAATGATCGCTGTTGTCAGCGGCAAGGGCGGCGTGGGCAAGTCCCTTGTGACAAGCCTGATGGCTGTTTCCATGCAGCGCGCCGGCTACAAGTCCGCCATTATGGACGCGGATCTCACCGGCCCCTCCATTCCCAAGGCCTTCGGCATTCAGGAGCGCGTCAAGGGCAGTGAATTCGGTCTTCTCCCCTGCACGTCCAAACTGGGCACAGCCATCATGAGCATCAATCTGCTGCTTGAAAACGAGACGGATCCCGTCGTCTGGCGCGGCCCTGTCATCGCGGGAACTGTCAAGCAGTTCTGGACTGACGTCTGCTGGGGTCATCAGGATTATATGTTCATCGACATGCCACCCGGAACAGGCGATGTGCCTCTGACTGTATTCCAGTCACTGCCGGTTGACGGCATCATTATCGTGACCTCTCCGCAGGAGCTTGTCTCTATGATCGTTGAAAAAGCGGTCAGGATGGCTGATATGATGGACGTTCCCATCATGGGCATTGTGGAGAACATGTCTTACTTCCAGTGTCCGGACTGCGGCAAAAAGCACAGCATCTTCGGTGAAAGCCATATTGACGAAATTGCCGCTTCCCACGGCATTTCCACCGTGTGCCGCCTGCCCATTGATCCCAAGCTGGCCGCCGCGTGCGACGCCGGCATGATCGAACTGTTTGAAGGCAGCTGGCTTGACGATATGGTCAAGGCCGTCGAAAAGTAGCAGCGTGCGCCGGCTTTCCGGCCGGACACAGAGAAAGGGCATATCTGAAAGAGAACTTTCAGATATGCCCTTTTTTCAATCTGTTTGTTCGAGCGGTGCTTACACCAATTCGACAATGGCCATCTCGGCAGCGTCGCCGCGGCGGGGACCGATCTTGGTGATGCGGGTATAGCCGCCGTTGCGCTCAGCATACTTGGGTGCCAGTTCCTTGAACACCTTGGTCACCACGTCTTCTCTGGTGATGAAGGACAGAGCCTGACGGCGGGATGCGAGCGTGTTGTCTTTACCGAGCGTTATCATTTTCTCAGCAAGAGGAGCCAGCTCCTTGGCTCTGGTCGCAGTGGTCTCCATTCTTCCCTTATCCAGGAAATCGGTGACCTGCTGTCTGAGCATTGCCATACGCTGATCGGTAGTCTTGCCAAGCTTACGGGTTCCGGGCATTTCGTTTACCTCCTTCTGATCAGGATCAGTTGTTATCCTCGCTGGCCAGTGACAGGCCCATCATAGCGAGTTTGTGTTCTACCTCTTCCAGCGACTTGTGGCCAAGGTTGCGCACCTTGATCATCTCATCCTCCGTCTTGGAGATCAGATCCTCGACGGTATTGATGTTCGCTCTCTTCAGGCAGTTGAAGCTGCGGACCGAGAGATCCAGCTCCTCAATGGTCATCTCAAGCACTTTGTCCCGCTGGGTCTCGGCCTTCTCCACCACCGTGGGCTTCGCGCCGATTGTCTCAGACAGGTCGGTAAACAGTGCAAAATGGTCGCAGAGGATCTTTGCGCCCAGGGACAGTGCGTCTCTGGCGGTGATGGTCTTGTCAGTCCAGACCTCAATAGTCAGCTTGTCAAAGTCAGTCATATTGCCAACGCGGGTATTTTCAACCGTATAGTTGACCTTCAGAACCGGCGTGTAAATTGAGTCCACAGGAATCACACCGATCACCGGCTGGGGCAGCTTGTTCCGCTCAGCAGATACATAGCCTCTGCCGTGATTCAGCGTCAGTTCCATGGAGAGGGAAGCGTCCGGACCCAGCGTCGCGATATGCAGCTCGGGATTGAGGATCTCAACCTCTGCGTCACACTTGATGTCGCCGGCCGTGACTTCACATTCGCCCATGGCCTCAATATAGACTGTCTTTGCTCCCTGAGAATGCAGCCTTGCAATAATTCTCTTGACGTTAAGCACGATTTCCGTCACGTCTTCCTTGACGCCGGGAATCGTAGAAAACTCATGCTGGATACCGGCTATCTTTATGGAAGTAACAGCCGTTCCTGGGAGGGATGAGAGGAGAATTCTGCGAAGGGAGTTGCCCAATGTCGTGCCGTAACCGCGCTCCAAAGGCTCAACAACATATTTGCCATATGAGTCATCGCCGGGGGTCTCAATGCATTCGATTCGCGGTTTTTCTATTTCTATCATAACTTTTACCCTCCTTTTTCCTTTGGCGCCTGCGCGCCGTTTCATTCAGCTTACCAATATGAGGGTCAAGGTTTTACTTGGAATAGAGCTCGACGATCAGCTGCTCCTCGATGGGGAGATCAATGTCTTCTCTTGCCGGCTCGGCAACGACTTTTGCAGTCATATTTGCCGCGTCATATTCAAGCCACTTCGGCGGCTGACGGAAGGAGTTGGCTTCCACGGAGGATTTGAACTTCTCCAGGCTGCGGCTGGCTTCCTTAACAGCAATGACCATGCCCGGCTTCACCAGGAAAGAAGGCACATTGACCTTCCGGCCGTTGACGGTGAAGTGGCCGTGGATCACGAGCTGTCTTGCTTCAGCGCGGCTCATGGCGAAGCCCAGTCTGTAAACGACATTGTCCAGACGGGTCTCCAGCAGGGACAGCAGGTTTTCACCGGCCTTACCCTTTTTCTTGCTGGCCAGCTCAAAATAGTTTCTGAACTGGGTCTCCAGTACGCCGTAATATCTCTTGGCTTTCTGCTTCTCACGCAGCTGCGTGCCATACTCGGAGACCTTGCTCCGGCCCTGTCCATGCATGCCGGGCGCATAAGATCTGCGGGTAATCGCGCACTTATCAGTGTAGCATCTGTCACCCTTCAAAAAGAGCTTCTGGCCCTCTCTGCGGCAAAGGCGGCAAACAGCGTCGGTATATCTTGCCATGTTCCGTACCCTCCTTAAACTCTGCGTCTTTTCGGCGGACGGCAGCCGTTGTGCGGGATCGGAGTAACATCCTTGATCATGGTTACTTCGAGGCCTGCGGTCTGCAGTGCGCGGATAGCGGCTTCTCTTCCGGAGCCGGGGCCCTTGACGAAAACTTCAACAGTCTTCAGGCCATGCTCCATCGCGGCCTTCGCAGCCGTCTCAGCTGCAGTGGACGCGGCGAACGGCGTGGACTTCTTGCTGCCGCGGAAGCCCATACCGCCGGAAGACGCCCAGGAAATCGCATTGCCGTTGGGGTCGGTGATGGTTACCATCGTGTTGTTGAAGGACGAACGGATATGCACTGCGCCCTTTTCAATGTTCTTACGCTCGCGGCGTCTGGTTCTGACTTTTTTTCCTTTCGGTGCTGCCATTACATATCCCTCCTTTACTTCTTCTTATTGGCCATGGTCTTCTTGGGACCTTTGCGGGTACGCGCATTGGTCTTGCTTCTCTGGCCGCGGACAGGCAGTCCTTTTCTGTGGCGGGTGCCGCGATAGCTGCCGATCTCCATCAGACGCTTGACATCAAGCGCCAGGGCGCGGCGCAGATCGCCTTCGACAACATAGTTCTTGTCGATGCACTCACGCAGCTTTGCCTCTTCGTCCTCGGTCAGATCCTTGACTCTGGTATCGGGATTGATACCGGTCTGCTCAAGAATCTTCTTCGCACTGGTCTTGCCTATGCCATACACATAAGTAAGGCCGATCTCGATTCTCTTATCTCTGGGCAGGTCAACGCCGGAAATACGTGCCATACTTGTCAATCATTCCTTTCGTTTTTTCTAACGAATGGCCGCAGTGTCCTGCCGCTGCGGCGGACACGGGCCTGAAGTGCCGATCGTCTGACGATCAGCCCTGTCTCTGCTTATGTTTGGGATTTTCGCAAATCACCATAACTTTGCCCTTGCGCTTGATAATCTTGCATTTTTCACACATGGGCTTAACAGACGGTCTGACTTTCATTTGAAATAACCTCCTGTGTTTTCATCGAGCAGTTAAGGCGTTTCCTCCTTACTTGCTGCGCCATGTGATTCTTCCGCGCGTCAGGTCATATGGGGACATCTGCACCGTGACCTTGTCACCCGGGAGAATCCTGATAAAATTCATCCGGAGCTTTCCGGAAATATGCGCCAGTATTGTGTGCCCGTTGCCTATATCGACCTGAAACATCGTATTTGGCAGGGACTCAACTACTGTTCCTTCCAATTCGATTACGTCGTCTTTAGCCAAACTTACATACCTCCTTTTCTCCGAACTGCGCCGCGCGCAGCGGCGCATCTCTCTCCCACACCAAAGGATTTTGTGCCGTTCATAACACTTTTCCTCCAACTGCGGTAAGAATTTCCGGCTTTCCATCGGTAATCAGCACCGAGTTTTCGTAATGTGCTGAAAGGCTGCCGTCTGCGGTTTTCACCGTCCAGCCGTCTTTCAGAACCCGGATCTGCCAGCCGCCGGCATTGACCATAGGTTCAATGGCCAGCGTCATCCCCGGATACAGCCGGGGGCCGGGCCTTTCGGTTGCGTAATTGGGAACCTCCGGGTCCTCGTGCATCACGGCGCCTACGCCGTGTCCGACATAATCCCTGACTACTGAAAAGCCGTTTGCCTCCACATACTGCTGGATGGCGGCGCCGATATCACCGACTCTGCGGCCCGGTACAGCGCAGGCAATGCCCTCGAAAAAGCTCTGCCGTGTCACCTGTACCAGCCGCTGCGCCTCCTCAGTGCCTGCTCCAGCAATAAAGGTGGCAGCGCAGTCGCCCACAAAGCCGTGATATGTGGCGCCTACATCAATGCTGACAACGTCGCCCTCCACAAGCCTCCGTTTTCCGGGAATGCCGTGAATCACTTCGTCGTTGACTGAGACGCAGACGCTGGCCGGATACCCGCAGTAATGCAGGAACGTGGGCGTTGCGTGTCTGGAAAGAATGAATGCGTGAACTGCTCTGTCAATCTCACGGGTTGTTACGCCAGGGGTCACCATTTCCCCTGCCAAAGCACGGGCTGCCGCGGCAATTTCTCCCGCCTGGCGCATCGTTTCGATTTCCATGAGGGTCTTGAGTTTGACCATTAATTGACCCCCAGAGCCTTGAAAATGACTTTGGTCGTCAGCTCAATGGAGGGCTGATTGTCGACCGTGATGAGCTTGCCCCGGGCCTGATAAAAGTCCTTGAGCGGCTCAGTTTCGGAATGATAGACCTTCAGGCGGTTTCTGACAGTCTCTGCGGTGTCGTCCTTCCGGATGGTCAGGGCCGCGCCGCACTTGTCGCAGATGCCTTCCACTTTCGGTGGGTTAGCCTCAATGTGGTAGGTCGCGCCGCAGGCGGTACATGTTCTGCGTCCGGTCATTCTCTTCTCGATCACAGAATCCTCAATCTCGATTGACAGCGCGGTATCCAGTTCGATACCGGCCTTCTCAAGACCTTCGGCCTGGGCGAGTGTTCTGGGCATACCGTCCAGAATATAACCGTTTTTGCAGTCATCTTCCGCCAGGCGCTCTCTGACAATGCCGATAATAACTTCATCAGGAACAAGAGCGCCTTTGTCCATATAGGCTTTCGCCTGCAGCCCCACGGGCGTGCCGTTCTGCACGGCCGCCCGCAGGATGTTGCCGGTGGAAATGGTCGGAATTCCAAGATGCCGGCTGAGAATCTCTGCCTGAGTCCCTTTTCCGGCGCCGGGAGCACCCAAAAGCGTAAGCTTCATTCTGCTGCCCTCCGTTTTATTCGAGGAATCCCTTGTAGTGCCGCATCAGCAGCTGAGACTCCAGCGCCTTGACTGTCTCAAGCGCAACACCAACAACGATGATGATGGAGGTGCCGCCGATGGAGAAGCCCCAGTTTGCAGCTGTGGGACTGCACATACCGACGATCAGAGGAACGATGGCGACGATGGCCAGATACATGGCGCCGAACAGCGTGATCTTGTTCAGTACGCGGGAAATGAACTCGCTGGTGGGCTTGCCGGGCCGGAAGCCGGGGATGTAGCCGCCGTTCTTCTTGAGGTTGTTGGCAACCTCGATCGGGTTGAACTGGATCGTGGAGTAGAAGTAGCTGAAGAACACGATCAACAGGAAATAAATGATGCAGTAGGGGACAGTGCTGGAGTCAAAGTTACGCATGACCCAGCTGTCCTGCCAGTTCGGAACAAATGCGCAGATTGTCGCAGGGACGGAAGCGATGGACTGTGCGAAGATGATCGGCAGAACGCCGGACATATTCACCTGGATCGGCAGGTGCGTCGACTGGCCGCCGTACACCTTCCGGCCCACAACCCGCTTTGCATACTGGACGGGGATTCTGCGCTCGGAGTTTGTAACCACAACGATCAGAACGATCATTGCCAGCGCACCGATCAGCAGCAGGACGAACACCCACCACTTGGAGGGGTTTTCCTGGATCGCACTGATCATGCTCATCAGGGCGTTGGGGCCGCGGGATACGATGCTTGCAAACAGGATGATGGAAATGCCGTTGCCGATACCGAACTCAGTGATCTGTTCGGCCATCCACATGATCAGCGCGGAACCTGCCACAAAGGACATGATGATGACCAGGGCGGGCCAGAAGCCCTCGCCGCCTTCGGCCAGGATGTTCCGGTTCTTCATGAGCATGTAGTAGGCAAAGCCCTGCAGCAGAGCGATACCCACGGTGGAGTAACGGGTAATGCTCGCGATTTTCTTTTTGCCTTCTTCTCCGCCTTCCTTACTCAGCCGCTCCAGCGCGGGAATTGCCACGCACAGCAGCTGAATAATAATGGAAGCGTTGATGTACGGCTGAATGCTCAGTGCAAAAATGGTCGCCTGGGAGAATGCGCTGCCGCTCATGACATTGTACAAACCCAGGATGGTGTTGCTCATTGAGGTGAAATAGAGCGCCAGCTCCGACGTGTTGATGAACGGCACCGGAACAGCGTTGCCCAGACGATACAGAAGCAGAACGAAAAGCGTGAATACTATTTTCTTCCTGATCTCTTCGACCTTCCATGCATTTCGTATTGTCTGAAGCACTTAGATCACCTCTGCCTTTCCGCCGGCCGCCTCAATCTTTTCTTTAGCCGTCTTGGAGAACGCAGAAACCTTTACAGTGATCTTTTTGGAAATATTGCCGTTGCCGAGGATCTTTACGCCGTATTCGCACTTGGAGAGGATGCCCTTTTCGAGCAGCGCAGCTGCGTCAACAACAGCGCCATCGTCGAAGCATTCCAGCGCGGACACGTTCAGCGTCTCCAAAGGCTTTGCAAAAATGTTGTTGAAGCCTCTCTTCGGGATCCGGCGTGCAAGGGGCATCTGGCCGCCTTCAAAACCGACACGCACGCCGCCGCCGCTGCGGGCTTTCTGACCCTTATGGCCGCGGCCGCCGGTCTTGCCGTTTCCTGTACCGGGGCCTCTGCCCTTACGCTTTGCCGCATGTGTGGAGCCGGCAGCAGGGGAAAGTTCGTTCAATTTCATCTGCCTGTACCTCCTTACTCTTCAGTGACCTTGACAAGGTAGCCGATCTGGGCGATCTTGCCTCTGGTCTGCGGGTTATCGGGCTGTACCCTGGCGTCGCCGATCTTGGTCAGGCCAAGGGATTTTGCAGTTGCAATGTGCTTGTCGTGACGGCCGTTCAGGCTCTTGACAAGCTCAATTCTCAAATTTGCCATGTCAGCCCCTCCTTAACCAATAATGTCTTCAACGCTCTTGCCGCGGATGGCAGCAACCTGGGCCGCGTCACGCAGGGACTTCAGGCCTTCCATGGTAGCCGCAACAACGTTCTGCGGGTTATTGGAGCGCAGGCATTTTGTTCTGATGTCAGAGATACCGGCAGCTTCTACGACGGCACGGACTGCGCCGCCGGCGATAACGCCAGTACCGGCCGGTGCGGGCTTGAGCAGAACACGGCCAGCGCCGAACTCGCCGATCACTTCATGCGGGATGGTGGTTCCCACGGTGGTAATGGTGATCAGATTCTTCTTGGCGTCCTCGATGCCCTTGCGGATTGCTTCGGACACTTCGCCCGCCTTGCCGAGACCATAACCGACACGGCCCTTGCCGTCGCCGATCACGATCAGTGCGGAGAACTTCATCACGCGGCCGCCCTTAACGGTCTTGGAAACGCGGTTAAGGGAAACAACCTTTTCTGTAAATTCAGACTGAGCTTCTTCACGTCTGTCTCTTCTGTTGTTATTGTAAGGCATAATGTTTCCTCCTCCCCGTTAAAATTCCAGGCCGCCCTCACGGGCGCCTTCAGCCAGTGCCTGCACACGGCCGTGGTACACATAGCCGCCGCGGTCGAACACGACAGCGTTGATCCCCTTGGCTTTCGCGCGCTCGGCCACCATCTGGCCGACTTTTCTGGCAGCCTCTTTGTTGCTGCCCACGCCCTCGAAGCCCTTCTCAACAGAAGAAGCGGCGCAGAGGGTTACGCGGTTCACATCATCGATGACCTGCGCGTAAATATGCATCTCGCTGCGGAAAACACAGAGTCTGGGGCACTCGGGCGTACCCGAAATCTTCGCTCTGACTCTGACGTGTCTCTTCTGGCGCTGTGCTTTTGTATCGGGTCTTTTAATCATTTAGGCACGCCTCCCTTATTTACCTGTCTTGCCTTCTTTGCGGCGGATCACTTCGTCAACATACTTGATGCCCTTGCCCTTATAGGGTTCCGGCGGTCTCTTGTTGCGAACTTCCGCTGCAAACTGGCCGACGGCCTGCTTGTCTGCGCCGTTGATTACCACTCTGTTGGGGTTGGGCACGTCAATGGTAATGCCATTGGACTCCTCAACCACCACAGGATGAGAATAACCGAGGTTCATCACAAGCTTGTTGCCTTCCTTTGCGGCTCTGTAACCGACGCCGTTGACGTCCAGTTCCTTCTTGAAGCCTTCGCTCACGCCAACGATCATGTTGTGGAGCAGTGTTCTTGTCAGGCCATGGAGGCTGCGGTTTTCTTTTTCATCGTCGGGCCGTGTCACTTTCAGGACGCTGCCGTCCTTGGTGATGGTCATGGCCGGATGGAATGTTTTCGTCAGAGTGCCCTTGGGCCCCTTGACGGTCACGGCATTGTGCTCACCCAGAGTGACCTCAACGCCTGCAGGAATGGTAATGGGAGCTCTTCCGATTCTAGACATATTCTCTTCCTCCCTTACCACACGAACGCAAGGACTTCGCCGCCGACATGAGCCTCGCGGGCCTTTTTGTCAGTCATGACGCCCTTGGACGTAGAAATGATTGCAATGCCCAGGCCCTTCAGAACCCAGGGCAGATCGTCAGCACCGGCATAAACGCGCAGGCCGGGCTTGGAAACGCGGCGCAGACCGGTGATAACCTTGTCATTGCCGTTGTACTTGAGTGTCACGCGGATAATTCCCTGCGCACCGTCGTTCACCATCTGGTAACCGCGGATATAGCCCTCGTTCTGAAGGATTTCAGCGATGGCCTTCTTCATCTTGGAAGCAGGAATGTCAACTGTGGCATGCTTAGCGGAATTTGCGTTTCTGATACGTGTGAGCATATCAGCAATGGGATCTGTGATCTGCATGAATTTAACCTCCTAAATTAGAGTTACAGCATAATGCTGTTTCCGTGGCGAGGTATCGCAATCAATAGAATGGAAGCAATCGATTGAAAGCGACCTTTCGCCATCCTTTCTATGCTTTGGGCAGGAGCGGACTCCCGCCCTGACATAACATTTCCCTTCCCCGGGCTTACCAGGAAGCCTTCTTGACGCCGGGGATCTGGCCCTTGTAAGCCAGTTCGCGGAAGCAGATACGGCATACGCCGTAATCTCTCAGGTAAGCGTGCGGTCTGCCGCAGATCTTGCAGCGGTTGTATCTGCGGCTGGAGAACTTGGGCGTTGCCTGCTGCTTCAGGATCATCGATTTCTTTGCCATTTCTTCTCCTCCTTATGCCTGGATGAAGGGGGCGCCGAGAAGTCTCAGCAGCTCTCTTGCTTCCTCGTCCGTCTGCGCGGTGGTGCAGATGACGATGTCCATACCGCGGATTTTCTCGATCTTATCGTAGTCGATTTCCGGGAAAATCAGCTGTTCCTTCAGGCCCAGAGCATAGTTGCCGCGGCCGTCAAAGGAATTGGCGGAAATGCCGCGGAAGTCACGCACGCGGGGCAGTGCGATATTGAACAGTCTGTCGAGGAACTCCCACATCTTGTCCTGACGCAGGGTGACCTTCACGCCGACGGACATGCCTTCACGGAGCTTAAAGTTTGCAACAGATTTTCTGGCCTTGGTAATCACGGCCTTCTGGCCGGTGATCGCGGTGATATCCCGCACCACGGCGTCCAGCGCCTTGGCGTTGTCGCGGGCGTCGCCTGCGCCGACGTTGACAACGATCTTATCCAGCTTCGGAATCTGCATGGGGCTCTTGTAGCCGAATTTCTGCATGAGGGCGGGAGCGGCTTCCTCGGTGTACAATGTCTTAAGTCTTGCCATTTTTACTCTCCTCCCTCTTAAATCTCAGCGCCGCACTTCTTGCACACACGGACTTTTTTGCCGTCGTCAAGAATCTTGTGCGCGCATCTGGTGGCTTTGCCGCACTTGGGGCAGACACGCATCACCTTGCAGGCATAGATCGGGGTCTCCTGCTTGATGATACCGCCTTCCTGACCCTGCTTGCGGGGCTTGAAGTGGCGGGAAGCGACGTTCACGCCTTCAACCACGACTTTGCCGCTCTTGGGATCAGCCTTGAGCACTTTGCCTTCCTTGCCCTTGTCCTTGCCGGACAGGACAACTACTTTATCGTCTTTTCTGATATTCATTCTTGCGTCCTCCCTATATGACTTCGGGAGCGAGGGACAGGATCTTCATATAATCCTTGTCGCGCAGCTCTCTCGCCACGGGCCCAAAGATACGGGTACCGCGGGGATTCTTGTCCTCTCTGATGAGGACAGCAGCATTCTCGTCAAAACGGACATAGGTGCCGTCTGCACGGCGGACGCCCTTTGCAGAGCGGACGATGACAGCGCGGACGACTTCGCCCTTTTTAACAGTACCGCCGGGCGCGGCTTTACGGACGGAAGCGACGATCACATCGCCGATGTTGCCGTATTTTCTCTTGGAGCCGCCCAGGACGCGGATGCATTTGATTTCCTTGGCGCCGGTATTGTCGGCGACCTTCAGGAAGGTTTCCTGCTGTATCATATTGGCGCCTCCTTACTTTGCCTTCTCTACGATCTCAACAACTCTCCATCTCTTGTCCTTGGACAGGGGACGGGTCTCCATAACGCGGACGGTATCGCCGATGCCGCAGGCGTTATTTTCGTCATGAGCTTTGAGCTTGTAGGTTCTTTTGACAATTTTCTTATAAAGCGGGTGCTGAACGCGGTCCGCCACAGCGATTACCACGGTCTTGTCCATCTTGTCGGACACGACTTTGCCGACCCTGGTCTTTCTGGAAGATGTTCTGACTTCACTCATTTATCTTACCTCCTCACTGCTCGAGCTGCTTTTCGCGGATTATGGTCTTGACTCGGGCAATATCACGCTTGACCTGAGCGATCACGGTCGGATTGTCAAGCTGATTGGTGGCATGCTGCATGCGGAGGAAGAAGAGATCCTTTTTCAGATCGGCCAGCTTCTTCTCAAGCTCCTCGGAGCTCATCTTACGTACCTCATTTGCCTTCATCGTGTTCACCACCTGTCTCGGTCTCGCGCTTTACGATCTTGGTCTTGCAGGGCAGCTTGTGGCCGGCAAGACGAAGGGCTTCGCGCGCTGTTTCCTCGGGAACGCCGGCAATCTCAAACATCACTCTGCCGGGCTTTACTACTGCAACCCAGTACTCGGGAGAACCTTTACCGGAACCCATACGGGTCTCAGCAGGCTTCTGCGTTACGGGCTTATCAGGGAAAATCTTGATCCAGACCTGGCCGCCGCGCTTGGTGTAGCGGGTCATGGCCACACGGGCTGCCTCGATCTGATTGGAGGTGATCCAGGAGGGCTCAGCAGCTGCGATACCCCATTCACCGTAAGTGACCTTGTTGCCTCTCGTGGCCTTGCCGGTCATACGGCCTCTCTGGACTCTGCGGTATTTGACTCTTTTCGGGATAAGCATCAGCGGTTACCTCCTTCTCTGGGAGCACTGCCGCCCTGACGGTCTCTGTTGTAGCCGCCCTGGCGGTTGTCTCTGTTGTACCCGCCCTGACGGTCTCTGTTGTAACCGCCGCGTCTGTTGTCATTGCGGTCGCGGCGCTCTCTCGGAGGACGGGTGGTATCCATGGTTCTGGGGGTGGTGCGCAGCGTCTGGTTGAGGATTTCGCCCTTGTAGATCCAGACTTTGACGCCGATTCTGCCGTAGGTGGTATTGGCCTCGGCAAAGCCGTACTCGATGTCTGCTCTCAGGGTCTGCAGGGGGATTGTGCCCTCGTGATAGGTCTCGCTTCTGGCGATTTCGGCGCCGCCCAGACGGCCGCCGCACATGACCTTGATGCCTCTGACGCCCATGCGCATTGCACGGCCCATGGCGTTTTTCATTGCTCTTCTGAAGCCGATTCTCTTTTCCAGCTGCTGGGCAATGTTCTCAGCAACCAGCTGTGCGTTCGTATCAGGCGTTTTGACCTCGACGATGGAGAGAACGACGGGCTTGCCGATGCGCTTCTCCACATCCTTGCGGATGCGCTCGATCTCCGTGCCGCCCTTGCCGATCACGACGCCGGGTCTGGAGCAGTGGATATAAATCTTGACCTTCGCGTTGTCGCGCTCGATCTCGATCTTCGGGATGCCTGCGGAATACAGCATGCCCTTCAGATATTTGCGGATGTTGTAATCTTCAACAATCAGATCGCCCACCTTGTCGTCGCGGGCATACCAACGGGAATCCCAGTCCTTGATAACGCCTACGCGCAGGCCGTGGGGATTAACTTTCTGTCCCATAATCTGCCTCCCTTATTCCTTATCCTTGACGACGATGGTGATGTGAGAAGTTCTCTTGTTGATGCGGTAGGCTCTGCCGTGGGCCCGGGGCATGAATCTCTTGATGATCGGGCCGGGATCGGCGTAAGCAGCTGCAACGTACAGGTTCTCAGGATCCATCTCGAAATTGTTTTCTGCGTTGGCCACAGCGCTCTTGAGGACCTTGATCATCAGTTCGCTGGCAGCCTTCGGAGTCTGCATAAGGATTGCGGCGGCGGTTTTGGTGTCCTTGCCGCGGATAAGGTCGCAGACGATCTTGACTTTACGGGGAGAAATGCGTGCATAATTGAGCTGCGCTCTTGCTTCCATGTTCAGTCTGCCTCCTTATTTCGTCGCTTTTGCGCCGGCGTGGCCGCGGAAAGTGCGGGTCGGTGCAAATTCGCCCAGTTTATGACCAACCATGTCCTCGGTGACGTAAACCGGCACATGGCGCTTGCCGTCATGAACGGCAATGGTGTGGCCCACAAAGGCCGGGAAGATGGTGGACGCGCGGCTCCAGGTCTTGACAACCTGCTTGTCGCCGGTCTTGTTCATCTCTTCGACCCTCTTTAAGAGCTCAGGCGCCACAAAGGGGCCTTTTTTAATACTTCTGCTCATATTATCATTAGCCTCCTTCGATTACTTTGCGCCGCGGCGCTTAACAATGAACTTATCCGTGCGGTTCTTGGTCTTGCGGGTCTTGTAACCAAGAGCGGGCTTGCCCCAGGGAGTCACAGGGCCGGGACGGCCGACAGGAGACTTGCCTTCGCCGCCGCCGTGGGGGTGGTCGCAGGGGTTCATGACAGAACCGCGGACCGTGGGACGGATGCCCATGTGGCGCTTGCGGCCGGCCTTGCCGATGGAGATGTTGGCGTAGTCAACATTGCCGACCTGGCCGATGGTGGCCATGCAGTTGAGGCGGATCAGGCGGTACTCGCCGGAGGGGAGACGAACCTGCGCCATGTTGTTCTCCTTGGCCATCAGCTGAGCTGCGACGCCGGCGCTGCGCACAAGCTGCGCGCCCTTGCCGGGATAAAGCTCAATATTGTGGATCACAGTGCCCACGGGGATGGCGGAGAAGGGCAGGGTGTTGCCGGGCTTGATGTCAGCCGCGGCGGAGGAAACGACCTTGTCGCCGGCCTTCAGGCCGACAGGCGCCAGAATATAGCGGCGCTCGCCGTCCGTATACTCGACAAGAGCAATATAGGCGCTGCGGTTGGGGTCGTACTCAATGCGCAGCACGGTGGCTTCCATGTCCATCTTGTCGCGCTTGAAGTCAATGATGCGGTATTTTCTGCGGTTTCCGCCGCCCTTGTGGCGGACGGTGATCCGGCCGTAATTGTTGCGGCCGGAGTGCTTTTTCAGCACCTCGGTCAGGCTGCGCTCCGGCTTGGCCTTCTTATCAACGCCGTCAAAACCGGAAACAGACATGTTTCTCCGGGACGGAGTTGTCGGTTTATATGTTTTGATCATCTGTCTTTCCTCCCTTATGCCATGCCTTCAAAGAACTCGATGGTCTTGGAGTCCTTCGTCAGCTTTACAACAGCCTTTTTCCAGGACTTGCGGCTGCCTTCGGGATAGCGGCCCATCCGCTTGACCTTGCCGTCGTAATTGATGGTCGTGACCTTCTCGACTTTTACGCCGAAAATTCCTTCAACGGCCTTTTTGATATCAATCTTGGTGGCATCGGGAGCGACTTCAAAGGCATACTTTTTGATGTCGCCCTGCTCCATGGACTGCTCAGTGATGATGGGACGGATAACAACATCGTAAATCGATTTCATTATGCGTACACCTCCTCAATCTTTGCAAGAGCCGCCTTGTCGACAATGAACGACTTGACGTTCATCACGTCATAGGTGCTCAGGATGGTGGCGATGGTGGTCTGTACGCCGGGGATGTTGCGGGCGCTCAGCACGATGTTCTCGTCGACCGCAGAGGTCACAACCATGGCCTTGCCTTCAACGCCGATTGCCTTGAGGAACTCGGCAAACTTCTTCGTCTTGATCTCGTCCATTTCCAGTGCATCGATGACGTAAATCGCGCCGTCAATGGCCTTCTGGGAGAGCGCAGACTTCAGAGCCAGTCTCTTGACTTTCTTGTTGATGGTATAGCTGTAATCACGGGGCTTGGGTGCAAACGCGATGCCGCCGTGGGTGAAATGAGGCGCACGGGTGGAACCCTGACGGGCGTTGCCGGTGCCCTTCTGACGCAGGGGCTTCTTGCCGCCGCCGGAAACTTCGGCGCGGGTCAGCGCGCTCTGCGTGCCCTGGCGCATGTTGGCCAGATGGTTTTTCACTGCAATATGCACAGCCTGCTCATTGGGCTCAATGCCAAAAATCGCTTCGGAGAGTTCTACCTCACCGACTTCCTTGCCGGCCATGTTCAACACTTTTACTGTAGGCATCTAACTCTCTCCTTTCTTAGTGGTTTCTTGCGGAAGCCTTCTGCGGATTGACGCGGGCGGAAGCCTTCTGCGGGTTGACGCTGACGCCCTGAGCAGCGGTGTTCTTCACCTTGTTGTTCTTGACGGTGTTCTTCAGATACACGATTCCGCCCTTGGGGCCGGGGATGGCGCCTCTGACGGCGATCATGTTCAGCTCAGCATCGACCTTCACAACGTCCAGATTCTGGACGGTAATCTGCTCTGCACCCATGTGGCCAGCGCCGATCTTGCCCTTGAAAATTCTGGAGGGATCGGTACCGGAACCCATGGAACCTGCATGACGGTGAACCGGGCCGCCGCCGTGGGTTGTGGGTGTGCGGCCTGCGCCCCAGCGCTTGACGACGCCGGCGTAGCCCTTGCCCTTGGAGATGCCGGTGACATCGATCTTGTCGCCTGCCGCGAACACATCAGCCTTGATCACATCGCCGACGTTCACTGCATCCGCATTCTCCAGTTTGAACTCCTTGAGGTACTTTTTGAAGGGGACCTCTGCCTTCTTCAGGTGGCCGATCTCGGGCTTTGTGAGTTTCTTTTCCTTCACATCCTCAAAGCCGAGCTGCACTGCTGCGTAGCCGTCCTTTTCGCTGGTCTTCTTCTGCACAACGACGCAGGGGCCGGCTTCAATAACAGTTACCGGAACGACTTTGCCGTTTTCATCGAAGATCTGCGTCATGCCGACCTTTTTTCCGATGATCGCTTTTTTCATTCTATTTCCTCCTGTTTAGGTTATTGGTCAGCTCGCATGGCTCATAACGGCCGGAGGCTGCTGACTTGACCCGCCCGCTCACGCAAGTCACGGGCTTTTGGGTACCGACTGGTTTGGCGCACCGCGGCAAGCGGCCGCGGCACATTGTCCTGCTTTACAGCTTGATCTCGATTTCCACACCTGCGGGGACTTCCAGGCTCATCAGGGCCTCCACCGTCTTCTGGGTGGGGCTCATGATGTCGATCAGTCTCTTGTGGGTGCGGCGCTCAAACTGCTCACGGCTGTCCTTATATTTATGGACGGCGCGCAGGATGGTGACGACTTCCTTCTTCGTGGGAAGCGGGATGGGGCCGGAGACCTTCGCGTCAGTGCGCTTGGCGGTCTCGACGATTTTCTCGGCTGTCTGATCGATGAGCTGATGATCATAGGCCTTCAGTCTGATGCGGATCATTTTCTTTGCTGCCATTGTTGCTTTTTCCTCCTGATACGAATTTTGCAGCGGCATTGGGCACCGCCTTTTGTTCGTACGGATGAGAAAAATTCTGAACACTTTACCGTGCGTATCATTCCTGCCTGAAAAGCAAACCGGCGAACACAAAACGTTCCGGCCGGTTCTCTCCAGGTCAGACGATATACGCCATGCCCAGCAGTTTCTCAGCCGCCCGATTACGCGCCGGCAAAAGAGCCGGCGCCGGACATACTCCGCGGAAGTGACCAGGTAAAACCTGCAATCTCCCGCATCATCGCATATGCCGTATGGGCGCAGTCCGCCCACACGCGCCTTAATAAAATACCAAATAAAGTGTGCTTTGTCAATAGGTGTGCTGGACTTTTCGTAAAAATTCGCATAATTTTTTTGTATAAAACGCAGAATTTTAATTGAAGCGTCACTAAGCTGTAACCTTATTCATGTTGACAACCCCCATCCATACGCATACAATGAATCTGCCGTCGCATAAAACGGCAAAATTATTCGTGGCGGAGCTTAAAAATCCATGATGCGCATCGGAAACGTTGAAATAAATTCCCGTCTTGTGCTGGCGCCCATGGCCGGTGTAACCGACGCGGCTTTCCGCACAGTCTGCCGGTCCTGCGGCGCGGGACTGACCTGTACTGAAATGGTCAGCGCCAAAGCGCTGTGCTATCAGGACGCAAAATCCCGGGCGCTTCTTCTCCCCGGAAGCGGCGAGGCCCCTTTCGCCGCGCAGATTTTCGGCAGCGATCCGGTCTGTATGGGCGAGGCGGCAGCCAAAGCGCAGGAGATTTCCGGGGCGCAGATCATCGATATCAATATGGGCTGTCCTGTGGGCAAAGTTGTCCGTTCAGGTGACGGCTCCGCACTGATGCGCCGGCCGGAGCTCGCGCAGGAGATTATTGAGACGGTTGTGCGCAGTGTCCGCGTGCCGGTCACTGTGAAAATCCGCAAGGGCTGGGACAGCGGCAGCGTCAACGCGCCTGAATTTGCCCGCATGGCGCAGGCGGCCGGCGCGTCCGCCGTAACCGTGCACGGGCGGACGCGGGTGCAGATGTACTCCGGCACGGCGGACTGGAACGCCATCCGCGCCGTCAGGGAGGCTGTGGACATTCCCGTGATTGCCAACGGCGACGTGTTCACCGCCGGCGACGCCGTCCGGATTCTGGCTGTTACCGGCGCAGACGCGGTGATGATCGGCCGCGGCGCCTTCGGAAATCCGTGGCTGTTCACGCAGGCAGCCGCAGCGCTTGACGGTCAGGCCGTACCGCCGCTGCCGCCGCTGCGTCAGCGGGTTGAAACCGCCGTGCATCAGTTTGAGCTGGCCAGCGCCATGAAAGGCGAGCGGATCGCCTGCCTGGAGGCGCGCAAGCATTACGCCTGGTACCTGCGCGGCGTGCCGCACGCCGGATATTATAAGGAAAAAATCATGTCTGTTTCCACGATGGAAGATATATATAAGGTAACGGAGGGTATATTGGCCGATCTGTGCTGAAAGATCGGCGCGACACTGGAGGATACGTCATTGACTAAGGACGAAGAACTGAGATTGATCGGCAGGGTTCTGGACGGCGATCAGTCCGCATTTGAACCGCTGGTTCTGGACAATCAGAAAAGCGTATATAACCTGGCTCTGCGCATGACGGGCAACGAAGAGGATGCGCTGGATATTTCTCAGGAGGTATTCATCAAGGCTTATTCCGGCCTTGCCTCTTTCCGTGGGGAAAGCCGTCTCGGCTTCTGGCTGTACCGGCTGACCTACAACATGTGCATTGACCTGAGCCGGAAAAAGAAGCGGGAAAATGTTTCGTCCATTACATATCTGGACGAAAGCGGCGAAGAAACCGACCTTGAAATCCCCGACCTGCGCCAGCTGCCGGAAAACGAAGCCGAGCGCAGCGAACTGCGTCAGGCCGTCCGTGACGCCATCGACCGTCTTTCGCCGGAACACAGAAACATGCTGCTTCTGCGGGAAATCAGCGGCATGAGCTACACAGAAATTGCGCAGGCGCTGGATCTCAACGAGGGTACCGTAAAGTCCCGGCTGGCCAGGGCCAGAATTAAGCTGGCTGAAATTCTCGTAAAAAACGGAACATTTGAGCCCCTTGATCGTCAAGTAAACGGAAAGGGGGTCAAGACGCGTGGCTGACTGCACAAAGTACCTGGAAATGATCAGTGCCGGGATCGACGGCGAGCTGACGGAAGAACAGCAGGCGGAACTGGATGCGCATCTGGCTCTCTGCCCGGACTGTGCTGCACTTGCGGACGCGCTGCAGTCTCTGGATGCGCTGTGTGTCCCCGAACCGGCGGATCCGCCGGAAACCCTTGCCGCCGGCATTATGACGCAGATTTCTGCCGCCCATACAGCAAAACCCGGCCGCAGCAGGCGCCGGGTGATCAGACTGATCGCCGGATTTGCGGCGGCCGCCGCATGTCTGGCTCTGGCTTTCATATCGCTTCCCCGCATTTTACCCCTGGCCGCCTCCTCCGCCAACGACTTCGCCGTGATGGACAGCACCCGCAGTCCGGAGAGCGTCTTTGAAGAGGACGACGCCGATGCATGTCCGGAGGACTGTGACGACAGTCTTGCCGAAACAACCATGCAGGACAGCGCCGGCGCGGCCGCGGACGACGCCGCTGAAATGGTGAACGGGCCAAAATATGCGCACACGGCAGAGGAATTTGACTGCTCCACACTGATCATCATCTACGGCACGCTCCCCTTCGACGTCCAGGAATCTGACATGGAACCTGTGGAGATCGACGGCGGCACGGCATATCTGATCACCGTCGCCTCCGATCTGGCCCAGCAGCTGATGGACACGGACGCCTATGACTTTTCCGTTGACCGCAACGCGCAGACCGATCGCTGCATCGTCCTCTATTATCCCTGATTCTGACCGGTAAGCGGCGTACAGGACAATCCCTGTACGCCGCTTTTTTCTGCTTTCGGCAGCAATCCGTGAAATTCCGCATATTTTCGCTTCTCCAATTGCCTTTTTGCTGCCGGCAGGTTATAATGAGGATTCAAGAACACATCCGAAAGGACTGACCAATATATGAAACTCGGTATCGTGGGGCTGCCCAACGTCGGCAAATCCACGCTGTTCAACGCCATTACAAATGCCGGGGCGGAAATTGCCAACTATCCCTTCTGTACCATTGAGCCCAACGTGGGCATGGTTACCGTGCCCGATCCGCGGCTGGATTACCTTGCGCAGATGTATAATCCCAAAAAATACACGCCGGCCGTCATCGAGTTCGTGGACATCGCCGGTCTGGTCAAGGGCGCTTCCAGGGGCGAGGGACTGGGCAATAAATTCTTATCCAACATCCGCATGACAGACGCCATCATCCATGTTGTGCGCTGCTTTGACGACGACAACATCATTCATGTGGACGGCGGAGCAGATCCCAGGCGGGACATTGAGACCATCGATCTGGAGCTGATCATGGCGGATATGGAGATGGTGGAGCGCCGGATTGACAAGGCCTCCAAGGCCGCAAAGGGCGACAGGAAATTCCTGCACGAGGCCGAGCTTTTCTCCGCTCTGCTGAAGCACCTGGACCAGGGGAAATCCGCCCGCAGCTTCGACTGCTCACCGGAGGACCGGGCGCTGATCGCCACCAGCGAGCTGTTGAGCCTCAAGCCGGTGATCTATGCCGCCAACGTGGATGAAAACGCCTTCAACAACGGGCTTGAAAGCAACGCTTACCTGCAGCAGGTGGAGGAGATCGCGGCTGCGGAGGGCGCGCAGGTCCTGCCCATCTGCGCCAGAGCCGAGCAGGAGATTTCGGAGCTGGACAATGAGGACAGGCTGCTGTTCCTCGAGGAAATGGGACTCGAGCAGTCCGGTCTCGACCGGCTGATCAAATGCTCCTATGCGCTTCTGGGCCTGATCTCCTTCCTGACCGCCGGCGCAGATGAATGCCGGGCATGGACCATCAAAAAGGGCACCAAGGCGCCGCAGGCCGCCGGTAAAATCCATACGGATTTCGAGCGCGGCTTTATCCGTGCGGAAGTTGTGGCTTTTGACGATCTGAAAGCATGCGGCAGCATGACCGCAGCCAAGGAAAAAGGCCTTGTACGCTCCGAGGGCAAGGAATATGTCATGAACGACGGCGACGTGGTTCTTTTCCGCTTCAACGTCTGACCGCATCGGCCCTGTGCATAAAAATCAAACGGCTCTGTCCCGGATGGGACAGAGCCGTTTTTTACAGGCCCGATCTGATTATTCCGCCGCTTCGCCGGCCAGCGCGTCAAAGAGCGCGGTCAGTACGGAAACGCCGGTGTAGTTCATCTGAACAACAGGCAGCGCGCCGTCCAGGTTTGCATAGTACCAGCCGGTCAGGATATCGCCCCTGTCGTTGTATGTGAGGTTGTCGCTGCCGATGGTCATCGCCCAGCTGACCGGCGGCTCGCTCTCGCCCTCAGCCGGCTGTGCATCTGCCGCCACATTGACCTGAAGCGCAAAGCTGCCGTCCAGTCCGTAGGATTTCATCGCGGCTTCGTCCGCATCGAAGTCCACACAGCCGGTGAACTTGACGCCTTTTTTTGTTATCAGCTCAACGACCGCATCCACACTCTCCTGAATGGCATCATTCATGCCGGCATAACCGGGCACATCTGTCTCCACCTGCCAGGAATAGACCTCTGTCTTCTCTTCCTGGGGTTTTCCGTCCATGCCGGTAATGGTCTTGGTTTCAATCTCCGTAATCTTATTGAGCGTGCATGTGTGCCCGCCGTACGTCAGCTGAATGGCCTCAATTGCGCTGATGTCCGTCGTCCCCGGCTGATCATAGATGACATAGTTCAGAACGGTATTGTCCAGATACAGGTAAAGATTCGTGGACACGTTGTAGATCACGCCGTCGTCGTTGCGCATCACATAATAGTTTTCTCCGTCTCCGGACTGGCTGCCGAAATAAAGCGTACAGGCGCTGCCTTCGGCATCCGTCAGCTCCATCACATAGGCCGGATTTTCCAGCCCGTAGGCATCCAGCCCGTCCGTGATTTCAAGCGTCCGCAGAATTCTGGACTGCATCAGTTCATTGGCAAATTTGTCCAGCGACTCCTTGTCCAGCTCATATGCCGCATCGTCGTGATACGTCCAGGTTCCCTTGAAATCGCTGTAATCATAGGCATAGGTCCCGGAAGAATTGGTCAGCACCAGCGTCGCAATGGTGTCCGGTTCATAGAGGTACTGTACATCATCCTGCGCCGCCTGCTCCTCCTCGGCCTGCCTGCGGGCCTGAATGCCGCGGATGGCAAAGTACGCGCCCGCCAGAACCGCAACGGCAGCAACCAGAAGGATCAGAGTCCTGAGCTGCTTTTTCATCTTACTTTTTCCTCCGCTTCATCCAATAGCACAGGCCGCCCACAAAGATTCCCACCGGGATTACGCCGATGAACAGCAGGCTCCACAGGCCGATATTGGACATGGTGTTCATGGAATAGGTCATGCTCTTCGCCGGAATTCCGATGCTGCTGACCGAGCCCAGCGCCTTGGCAATGGCGTTTTCAAACACCTTTGCGTTTCCTCTGTTGGGGAAGGTGGAAATGATGTAATCGTCAAACATGGAAACGCAGGAGATCACCGTCAGGTCTGCACGCTTTGTGGTTCCGTCCTCCTGCTCAACATCCTCATAGGCCTGAATGCCGACCGCATAGGAGCGCAGGTTCGACTCGTCATTCTCCAGGAAGCCGTAGCTGGACGTCCACAGGAAGCGGTTGTTGATGATGGTTTCCCGGGCCGGATCGGTGAGGAGCATGCCGTGTGCGTAAAGCATCATGATATCCGTGGAAATATCCTTTGTGATATCCAGCTCCGTGGAGACGTTGGGTACGAAGCAGTAGTACTGATACAGATTATAATACTGGGAATAGTACTGCATCTGGTCGCCCAGATATCCCTGCTGCATCTGGATGCCGTAGATCTCCATCAGCTTATTGAAGTTTGCAAGGTCAGTCTCCTCGGTGACGATCAGTACGTTGCCGCCGCCGGCCAGATAATCCACCAGCAGATCATACTCGTCATTCGCCAGGTCATAGCCCGGGTCAAAGCAGACGATCATGGAGCAGTCCTCCGGCAGACCGTCTTTCAGCAGATCCAGCGACTTTTCCCCGTAGTTGACATTCAGCTTGCTGATGTAAGACATCAGGCTGCTGGGTACAGACTGCTCGTCATGACCGGTCATGAAATAGACCGTCTCGGTGGCCTCGGTCACCAGATTATTGATGGCGGATGTCACCTGGCCGTCTGCGTCAAAGGAGCTTTCCTTATACTTTTGGCTTGATTCGTCGTACGTGTAGAGAATCAGCGCGTCGGATGTGCCGACAAACGGAACGCTGTAACTCTCTCCGGTGGTGGCGTCATGGACCACCAGGCTGGACGCCTTGCTGTTGTATTCCTCCAGCGCAGAGGGCGTGGATACCGGGTCAATCTGCCGGACGGTGATTTTATCGGACAGCTCGGCATAATTCTGGACAAATTTGTAAATGCGGTCGTCCACACTGCCCTCCTGCTCCATCAGGATCAGCTCAATGTCATCCTCCAGCCCTTTCAGGAATTCCTTCGTGGTGTCAGAGACCTCGTAGAGCTTCCCGGGAGAAAGATCCGCTTCAAGCACGTTGGCCGGCAGCTGGCCGACAATCAGGTTCAGAATAATCACAGCGGCGATCACAATCAGGATCATGGTCACCGACACGGTGCCGCGGCCATAATGGTCGCCGGACAGTCCGCGTCTGCGCGCGGTACGCTTGCCCTCCTGGCCGGATACAGCGGCCTGGCCGGCTTTTTCAGTGTTCAGATCTTTATTCATTCTGCACTTCCTCCTTAACTCCAGCGTCTTTTCTGAATCATCTGGCAGGTGAGGAAGACAAAGAGCGCTGAAACCGAGATATAGTAGAACAGCCCGCCGAAATCAAATACGCTGTAATATGCGAAATTATCGACAATCTCATTGCAGGAGAAGATGGACAGAACCTTATTGATCAGGCCCGCAAAGGCGGAGGGCTGAACAAGATACCAGATCACATCCACTGCGATCCCTGCCCCGCCGATAATCAGCGTCAGCAAACCGTTTTTGGAAATGGCGTAGATCATTGCGGACAGAATCAGCGTAAGGATCAGGAACCCAACCATGGATGCAAATTCCGTTTCCGGGATATAACCCACGATCGTATCCCAGAGATAGAGCACAATCAGGACAATAAAGCTGAGGACAGCAGAAATGATCTGATTTTCCGTGCAGGACGAAATGAACATGCCGATCGACACATAAAGCCCCGCCATGCAGAAAAACGCAAAAATCGTGGCGTAGTCCGTCGCCAGATAGCTGTTGCCGGTGGTGGCAATCACCAGCGGGCAGAGGCTGCAGATCAGAAGCGCAATGGCCACAATGCTCATCATGGAGAAGTATTTGCCCAGCACAATCTGCGTTACGGAAACAGGCGCCGTCAGCAGCATCTGATCCGTTTTTGCCTTGCGCTCCTCCGCAAAGCTCTTCATGGTCAGAATGGGAACCATGAACATAAAAATGGTGGACGCGCCGCTGGCCATCACATAGGAATAAAAGGGATAGCCGCCCAGCAGGTTGAACGAAAGGAAATAAATCCCGATAAACGCCAGCACACAGCTGAGAAACACATAGCCGATCATCGACTGAAAATAGGAGCGGAACTCCCGCTTATAAACTGCAAGCATTTATTCCTGCACCTCCGTTCCGGAATCCGCCGCAGGTCCGACGGCGCTCTCCGTCTCCGGCGCGGCACTGCCGGCCACCGGCACACGGATCACTTTTTTGATTTTGCGCTTTTTCTCCGCGCCCTGCGCACTGTCCCGGATGATCTTCAGGAAGATCTGCTCCAGAGAGAATTCGATGGGACGCATCATCAGAAGCGGGATGGCGTTCTGCACGCAGGCGTTGAACACCTGTTCGCGGATATCCGCACCCTCCACAGTCTTGATGGCGGCGGTGATTTCACCGTCCCTGACCGTGCAGCTGACGTCCTTGACCTGATCAACGGCGAACAGCATCGCCTTGACGGCGTTTTCACTGGCGGAGCGGACCGTAATCTCCAGCGACGGCGCGCCCAGCTTGTTTTCAAGCTGCGCCGGCGTTCCCTGCGCAATCAGCCTGCCCTGGTGAATGATCAGTACCTCGTCGCAGATCTCCTGTACTTCAGACAGAATGTGCGAGCTGAGAATTACGGTATGTTCCCTGCCCAGCGTGCGGATCAGGTCACGGATTTCAATGATCTGGTTCGGATCCAGGCCAACGGTGGGTTCGTCAAGAATGACCACCTCCGGCGAACCGATAATGGCCTGTGCCAGACCCACGCGCTGCTTGTAGCCCTTGGAGAGATTGCCGATCAGCCGGCCGCGGACCTTGTCCAGACCGCAGCGGGCAATCACGCGCTCAATCTCCTCCTTCCGCCGGGCTTTGGGCACATGCTTCAGCTCGGCAGCAAAGGCAATGTATTCACTGACCTTCATGTCCATATAAAGCGGCGGATGCTCGGGAAGATAGCCGATGGATTTTTTCGCCGTCTCCGGCTCGTCCATAATATTGTGGCCGTTGATGCATACCGTCCCCTCTGTGGGGCCCAGATATCCGGTCATGATATTCATGGTGGTGGATTTACCGGCGCCGTTCGGGCCGAGGAAACCGTAAACCTTGCCCGCCTCAATTGTGAAGCTCATATGGTCCACCGCAAGGTTTTCCCCGTAACGCTTCACCAGATCGCGCACTTCTATCAATTGCTGTTCCTCCTTTAATGGTTCGTGTCCTAAATATAACGGCTTGGTGCGGATAAAGTATAAACAAAATGTAAAAACTCTATAAAAATATGTGCCGCTGCGCCATTTCCGGCCGTTACAGCCCGAAAAAGCGCCGGCCGTTGGCCGCCGTCAGGGCGCACAGCTCCTGCTCCGTCATCCCCGTAAGCTCTGCCGCCCGGCCTGCAATATAGCGCAGGTTGGCGGAATCATTGCGCCGGCCGCGGACCGGCACGGGCGCCATATACGGCGCGTCCGTCTCCAGCATCAGGCGGTCCTTCGGCATTTTTGCCAGAACCTCCGGCGCGCGCCGTGCATTCTTAAACGTGATCACGCCGGTGAAGGAGAGATACCACCCCAGATCCAGCACAGCCTTCGCCGTCTCCCAGCTGCCGGAAAAGCAGTGGACCACACCGCGCAGGTCGCCGTAATCACGGATGATCTCCAGGCAGTCGGCACAGGCGTCCCGCTCATGGACAATCACCGGCAGCTTCAGCTCCCGGGCCAGTTCCAGCTGGCTGACAAACGCCCGGCGCTGCACATCCTTCGGCGCGGCATCCATATAATGGTAGTCAAGCCCGATCTCGCCGACGGCCACAACGCGCCGGCTGCCGGCAGCCAGCGCCCGCAGCGCATCCAGTCCCTCCGGCGCCGCCTCTCCGGCCGCCTCCGGATGGATTCCGACCGCCGCGTAAAGGAAGGGATATTTCTCCGCCAGCTCCACCGCCGCCGCGGATGAAGCCAGATCCGCGCCCGGATTGACAATCAGTTCCACGCCATGGCCGGGCATGGCCGACAGCAGCGCGTCCCGGTCGCCGTCAAATGCGGCGGAATCATAGTGTGCATGTGTGTCAAAGTACAAGGTCAAACGCTCCCTTTTCGGATGCTTTGAAAAAATCCGGCGGCGCAAACGCGCCGGTTTTTTTCAAAAAAACCGGAAAACTTCAGTTTCAGTCTATTTAAAGCAAAAAAATCCTTGCAAACCGCCGTCAGATATGATAGCATAAAGAACACGCGAATAAACCGGCGCTTCTGCCGTGTTCTGAATATCTGAAAGGAATGATCATTTTGTCCACTCTTGTTATCATCATCACTGTCCTGCAGCTTCTGACCTGCCTGTTCCTGACGCTGGTCGTTCTTCTCCAGTCCGGCAAGCGGTCCGGCCTGTCCGGTGCAATCTCCGGCGCGGCGGACACCTTCCTGGTTAAAAACAAAGCCAAAACGCTGGACGCCAAGCTGGCCAAAGCGACAAAATGGGTCGCCTGCGCGTTTGTCGTTCTGACGCTGGTGCTCAACATCATTCTGTAACCGGTCTGACCGGGGGAGAGGCAGCTGCCTCTCCCCTTTTTTTATTCCGGCCTTCCTGCGCCGGCGCGCATGCAGCCCGCTGCGCCGCCTGCAGGATATTCAGCACCGCAGGCGGGAGAATCTCTCTCCCGCCTGTGCTGTCAGCTCAAAAACAGGCGCCGCCCTTATGCGAGCGCAGCGGTGATGATGGCCATCTTGTAAACCTCGTCCGCATTGCAGCCGCGGCTGAGGTCATTGATGGGCGCATTCAGGCCCTGCAGGATCGGGCCATAAGCCTCGTATCCGCCCAGGCGCTGGGCAATCTTGTAGCCGATATTGCCCGCTTCAATGCAGGGGAAAATGAAGGTGTTGGCATAGCCGGCAACCTTGGAGCCGGGGAACTTCAGCTGGCCGACCACAGGGGACACGGCCGCGTCAAACTGCATCTC
>JAEDDG010000022.1 GCA_016293865.1 Oscillospiraceae bacterium
TCAGATAGAACGACAGCGTCATCAGGGTAATGCCCATGCCGCTGATGAGCCAGGTGTGGTTCAGTCCCTGCATGGCGCAGACAGTAACCTCAATGAGCAGCGCCGAACCGATGGCACGCTTTCTTTTTTGATCGATCTGTCTCCAGTTCACAGCCAGAAGGCCGGCGCACAGCAGCAGATAGAAGGCAACGCCCAAATAGGGCACCAGCATGTATAATCCGGAGGAGTAATTCCCCTCCGGGGTCACCGTGTAGGAGATCGGCAGCAGGAAATTGCCCAGCTCCGATACCGCAAGAAAGATTCTGGCGGGCCAGTCCAGCCGCCGGGGTTTCCCGGTCTCCTCCTGCACCAGAATGGCGATATACTGGTAAAACAGATAGATCACCAGCACCATGGTGCCCAAAAACAGCCTGTGAACCGCATCGTTCAAAAACCTCGGTACGGTTTCCAGATGATGCACGGTATAAACCGTGACGCCGTCCAGCACCAGATGAATCAGCACAACGACCAGCAAGACGGAAAACGTCCTGTGCAGCTGCGTCTGCTTCCGTTCGGCAGAGAAATAAAACGCCGTCACAAAAGCCAGCACCAGAAAAAGAGCTATTTCCATACGCAGCATATCCGCTCACCTCTTGTTTGTCATTGTAGCAAAGATGATCTGCCAAAGATAGACCAGTATTTCAGGCATATGTGTCAATTTTACAGTTTTTCACCCTTCCGTGCGCCGGCAGGGCGGGAGAATCCGCCGTCTGAAAGCGTCCTCTCCCTGCGCTTTGTGCGGCGCATGCCGCGCAGGCGTCAAAACATTTCGGATTGCGTGATCAAACATCAAACTTGCGTTTTGTGTATCTGCACGCTATATTAAAATTATCCCCGCAGGCTGAACGGCAGGCGCTTCCGCCTGTCCGGGCCGGCGCGGCGGCATGCACAATCATACCTTCGGGAGGGCTCAGAACGATGAACAGATACGAATGGCTGGATGCCTGGCTGTGCGCCAAACCCGGCGCCGTCAGGGACTACAAGCCCGAATGGGGCTGGCACCGCTATCTGGTGGGCGGAAAAATGTTTGCCGCCACATGCCGGCCCGGCCCGGAACATAAAGGCTACGACTGCAGGGAGCTTCTCCTGCTTAAATGCGAGCCGCTGCTGGCAGACGCGCTTCGGGCGGAATATGCGGACATCATTCCCGGTTTTTATTCGGACAAGCGCTGCTGGAACTCCGTTTTTCTGGACGGCGCCGTTCCCGACGATGTCCTGCGCAGCCTGTGCGACCGGTCCTACGGGCTTGTTTTTGCAAAGCTGACCAAAAAACTCCGGCAGGAGATTACGGAGGCAGCCGCCGGCGGCAGCTGCTGACCGGGCTGCAGTGCGCCGCGCGCACTGTCCTGCTATGGATTATTTTACCGCAGATCAAAGGAGTTTTCACCATGAACATGAAGGAAAAGGCAGATCTGATTCTGACAAACGGCTATGTACTGACCATGGACAGCGCACGGCAGATTTTCAGAGACGGCGCGGTGGCCGTCAGAGACGGGCGGATCGCCGCGGTGGGAAAAACAGCGGATATCCTTGCCCGGTATGACGGGACAGTGCACGACTGCCGGGGCGGCGTCGTCCACCCCGGGCTTGTGGATGCCCATGAGCACCTGTGCCTGCACATCACCAGAGGCTGGGAGCCGGATTCCTTCACCGTCCACGACACGTGGACGCGGTTTGAGGCGCTGGCCTACCCCGCAGTCACCGACGCGGAGGAGCGCGCCAGCGTGGAGCTGGCCACGCTGGAGATGGCTCTGAACGGCACCACCGCCTTTTCCGACACCGGCAGCGCCTTTTCCATGGACGCGGTGATCGAGCCGGTCAACCGGGTCGGCATCCGGGGCATCATCGGAAGCATCGGCGGCGACAATTTCCCGTCGGAGCTCAGCTTCCTGTCCGGAAAAACGGATCAGCTCCTGTACAGAATGGAGGACAATCTCAGCCGCTACGGCAAGGCGAGCGGCCTGCGGGTGCGGGCCGGCGTACAGCTGTGCGGTATGGGCGACTGCTCGGACGGCCTTGTCACCGGGGCCAAGGAACTGGCCCGGCGGACCGGCGACGTGCTCTTCATGCACCAGTGCGTCTATCCCGAGGAGACCGCGCAGTATGCGGGAAAATACGGTCAGACGCCGGTGGAGCATCTGGACGCTCTGGGCGTTCTGGACCCGGCAACGGCCCTTGTCCACATGATTCATCTCACGGACGCGGACGTGGCCTGTCTGGCCCGGACGGGCGCCGGCGTGATTCACTGTCCCGCCGCTTCCCTGAAATACGGTCTGGGCGCATCCAGCGCGGGCAGATTCCCGGAACTGGACGCCGCCGGCGTCCCTCTGGCACTGGGAACCGACTCCGGCACCTGGTCGGACGCTTTGGACGTCTTCCAGCTTGTATATCTCGCGGCCACCATTCACCGCGAGGCGCGGCGGACGCAGCTTCCCCTGCGGTCGTACCGCGCATTTGAGATGGCCACATTGGGCGGCGCAGCCGTTCTGGGCATGGCCGGCGAGATCGGCGCTCTTGCGCCGGGTATGCGGGCGGATCTCGTGGTTCACACGGCGGACCTGCCGGAATGCCAGCCGCCGTTTGACCCGTTCACGAATCTGGTCTACGCCGCACGTTCCAAAAGCGTCCGGGACGTTATGGTGAACGGAGAATGGATCATCCGCGCCGGACAGGCGGTCCGCGTGGATCAGCAGGCCGTTCTGGCCCATGCCAGAGAAGCGGCCGGAGCCTTCGCACGGCGGACAGGCTGCCGTCTGTATTCGCCGTGGCCGGTGCTGTAACCGACTGTATACGCTCCAGCGGCAGCCCGATCCGGCTGCCCTGCACGGATTGACTGAGTATGAAGGAGGAATGTTCCTTGGATGCAAACCGGTACCTGCAGAATCTCTCCGTTCCCCAGGGCCGCGTGGACACGGTCATTGATTCCGACGCCTTCAATGAGGTGGACGACCAGTTCGCCATCGCCTATCTGCTGGCCTCCGGCGAAAAAGCGGATGTCAGGGCCATTTATGCCGCGCCGTTTCTGAACAGCTCTGTCAGCAGCCCGGGCGAGGGTATGGAAGCCAGCTTTCAGGAAATCCGGCGGCTGCTGGAACTGACCGGCCGCACGGATCTGGAAAGCAGCCTTTACCGGGGCAGCACGCAGTTTCTGCCGGACGAATCAACGCCCGTCCGCTCCGGCGCGGCGGCGGATCTTGTCCGCCGGGCAGGCGCACACAGCGCCGCAGATCCCCTTTACGTTGTGGCCATCGGGGCCATCACAAACGTCGCCTCGGCGCTTCTGCTGGATCCCTCCATTGCGGAGCGGATTGTGGTCGTCTGGCTGGGCGGGCACAGCTTCGACAGTCCCGACACGCGCGAATTCAACCTCCGGCAGGACGTCGCCGCGGCGCGGGTCGTGTTCAATTCCGCCGCGCCTCTGGTGCTGACCCCGTGTCTGGGGGTGGCCAGCGGATTTGTTCTCCCGGTTGCGGAAATGCGCTTCTATCTGCAGGGCCGCGGACCGCTGTGCGAATTCCTGCTGAACCGTGTCTGCGGTGCTGAACGCGGCCGCCTGGACCGGGAGGCCGTCTCCCGGGTGATCTGGGATGTAACTGCCGCAGCCTGGCTGCTGAACGACGGCGGCCGTTTTCTGCGTTCAGAGCTGCGGCCGTGCCCCGTGCCGGAGTATGACGGATATTATGCCTTTCCGCCGGGGCGGCGGCTGATCCGTTATGTGAGCGCCGTCAACAGGGACGCGCTGGCCACGGATCTCTACAGAAAAATCACAGGCGGGACGTGTTTTGAATGAAAAATATCCTTGTTGTGGGCAGCATCAACGCCGACCTCACCATATATACCGGCCGACTGCCCCATCCGGGCGAGACGGTGGAGGGCAGCGGTTTCTCCGCCGCCTTCGGCGGGAAGGGCGCGAATCAGGCCATTGCCGCGGCAAAGCTGGGCGGAAACGTCCGCTTCTACGGCCATGTGGGAGACGACGCCTACGGCGCCCCGGCCATTGACAACCTGCGGCGCTGCGGCGTGGACTTCACCGGCCGGACTGTTTCGGGCGTCTCTACCGGCGCGGCCGTCATCACCGTCTGCGGCGGCGAAAACAGCATCATCCTCAGCGCCGGAGCCAACGCCACAGTGACGCCGGAAGCGCTGGATGAGCATGCGGCGCTGTTCCGGTGGGCGGATTACGTGCTTCTGCAGCTGGAGATTCCGACGGACGCGGTGCTGCGGGCCATGGAGCTGGCCCGGGCCGCCGGCGCGCAGGTGATTCTGAATCCCGCGCCTGTCCGGCCGCTTCCGGCGCAGGCATGGCAGTACGCGGACTTCCTGATTCCCAATGAGCATGAGGCCGCCGCCATCACCGGCATTCCCACGGACACCCGCGCGGGCTGCGCTGCTGCGGCAGCCAGGCTGCAGGAGATGGGCGCCGGCCGCGTTATCATTACGCTCGGCAGCCAGGGCTGTGTCTGCCTGGAAAACGGCGCGCCGGTGTTTCGTCCCGCCCGTCCTGTCCGGGCCGTGGACACCACCGCCGCCGGCGACTGCTTCATCGGCGCGCTCTGCGCCGCCCTGTGCCGGGGCAGGACGTTCGGCGCGGCCGTGGACTGCGCTGCCGCCGCGGCAGCCATCACCGTCAGCCGGCCGGGTTCCGCCGCCTCCATTCCCACCGCTGCGGAGCTGTACCCGCTTTTCGACTGAGCCCTGCTCTTTCCCGGGCCGCACCGGGTCTTCCGAAACACAGCAGCCGGAGAAACGCATCCGCGTTCCTCCGGCTGTTTTTCAGTTTTCCGCATCAGTCCGCCTGATGATACAGGCTCCTGAGCAGTGCGATCTCCTGTCCGTAACCGGCCAGGTCATTGGGCGTCTCCAGATAAAACGGCAGGCCGCGCAGAGCGGGATGATTGATCAGCCGCTCAAACGCCTCCAGGCCGATGGAGCCCTGGCCGATCAGCTCATGCCGGTCCTTGTGACTGCCGAAGGGATTTTTGCTGTCGTTGACATGGATCGCCCTCAGCCGCTCCAGACCCACAACCCGGTCAAACTCCTCCAGTACGCCGTCCAGATCATGGACAATGTCATATCCGCCGTCGCTGACATGGCAGGTATCCAGGCAGACGCCCACATGGCTGTCCAGCTCCACCCGGTCGATCACAGCCCGCAACTCCTCGAAGCGGCCGCCCACCTCGCTGCCTTTGCCGGCCATGGTCTCCAGCAGCACCGTCGTGCTCTGCTCCGGCCGCAGCACAAGATTCAGCGTCTCCGCGATCAATTCGATTCCCGCCTCCGTACCCTGGCCCACATGGCTGCCGGGGTGGAAATTGTACAGGCTGCCCGGCACATATTCCATCCGCTGCAGATCGTCCGCCATGGTGGTGCGGGCAAAATTCAGAATTTTCGGATCAGCCGCGCAGGCGTTGAGCGTATACGGTGCGTGGGCCAGCAGACAGCAGATGTCGTTCTGCGCTGCGAAGGCCCGGAAATCAGCCGCATCCTGCGGATCCACAGCCTTGGCCGCCCCGCCCCGCGGATTGCGCGTAAAAAACTGAAAACAGCCGGCGCCGATGGACGCCGCTGCCCGGCCCATGGCCATAAAACCGCCGGACGCCGACAAATGACAACCGATTCTGAGCATATCTTCTGTCCCTCCGTCTTTCCCCGCCGGCCGTCCGGCGGGATATTTTTATTTGAATTTCCGGCTTTCCGCCACGGCCAGCGCATCACAGCGGTTGTTGTATGCGTTTTCATCGTGGCCCTTGACCCAGATAAACTCCACCTCATGCCGGTGCAGCAGCGGGACCAGCCGCTGCCAAAGCTCCGGATTCTTCACCTCGCCGCCCTTGCGCTTCCATCCTCTGGCCGCCCAGCCGGCCAGCCAGCGCTTGTTCACCGCGTCGGTAATATACTGCGAGTCGGAGTACAGCGTCACACGGCAGGGCTCCTTCAGAAGCTCCAGAGCGCTGATCACCGCCGTCAGCTCCATTCTGTTGTTGGTGGTGGACGGTGCGCCGCCGGAGATCTCCTTCTCCCGGCCGTTGTAAATCAGAATGGCGGCCCAGCCGCCGGCGCCGGGGTTGCCGCTGCACGCGCCGTCCGTATAAATTGTGACTTCCTTCATACCGATCTCCGTCCGCCTTGTCGTCCGCTGCGCCGGATACGCCGGCGCACTTTCTGCAGTCTGATTATACCACAATCTCCTGCCGTTTGGAAACGGATTTGGGCAGGCCATGCAAAAAGATCCCCTGCGCACAGGTGCGCAGGGGATTCCAGAACCGGGCGTTTCAGGGCCGGTCTATGCTTTTGCCTGTCTGCTCCGGGCAGCTTTGCCCAGCTGCCGGGACGAATAATGTGTAATGGGCGTCCATGTCACGTTCCGGAACAAGGCAACCAGCGTAATCGGGATGTATGTGGCCATGAAAACAGGGAAAGCCGCAACGTAGCGCAGCTTTTCGCCGGCGGTGGCATGAATGCGCTTCCACTCGCTGCACACCGTCAGCAGGCCGTATGCAGCCATCCCCAGGTATGTGTTGACCACACAGAAGAAAAGATATCTGCCCGTCTCCGCCTCAATCATCCTGGCGACGATGAACGGCTGCGTACACACAAGAAGCAGAAGCAGCAGATTCACAACCGCCGCACCCAGCGTCAGGAAAATACACGGCGCCACAGTCATGAACATGTCATAGCAGGACATGCGCAGACTGCCCCGGCTGACAGAACCCTTCAGAAGCGGCAGCAGATAGTGCCGGTCCACCTGGAAAAAGCCCTTGCTCCAGCGCAGCCGCTGATTCCAGGACTGGCGGAACGTCGTCGGCTGCTCGTCATAGACCACGGCGCTGTCGCAGTAGCCGATTCTGCGGCCTTTCAGTACACAGTCCACGCTGAACTGGATGTCCTCCGTCAGCAGATGGAAGGGCCAGCCGCCGTTTTCCCGGATCACGCTGCCGGACACCATAAAGCCGGTGCCGGACACGGCGCAGCTGTTGCCGGTCAGCATTCTGGGCGCGTTCAGGAACCTGGCCTCCCGCAGAAACCAGATGGAGTAGCTGGCGCTGATCCAGTTGTCGCCGAAGTTTTTGCTGTTGCGGTAACAGGTGGCCACCTGATAGCCGCGGTCATAAGTCTTGTTCATCTCCCGGACGAAGTCGGGGTCGACGATATTGTCCGCATCAAAGATAAAATAGGCATCATATGCGTTCTCGCCCCTGTCCGCGGCGATATGCTTCAGAAGCTCATCCAGCGCATAGCCCTTGCCCACAAGCTCCTTGTTTTCCCGCCGGTAGACAATGGCGCCGGCCGCGGCTGCCGCCCCGGCAGTGTCATCCGTGCAGTTGTCCGCCAGAACGTAAATATCCAACAGCTCTGCCGGATAATTCTGCGCCTTCAGGCTGTCCACCAGCTCTCCGATGACGCTCTGCTCGTTTCTGGCGCAGATCAGCGCTGCGAAGCGGTGCAGGCGTCCTGCCTCCGGCAGCGGCCGCATCTTCCGGCGGATCAGACCGATCAGCATGTAGACGCCCTGGTAGAGATAGGCCGCCGTCATAACGACGACAATCATAATGTTCAAATTCGTAATTAATTGCAGAAGATCCATGAATCAAACGCCTTCCAAACAAGATGGCGCAAAAAAGCGCCCTGCTTAAATGCACGTCTATTTTAGCGGCGTTTATTCAAAAATCAAGTCGAATTGGATGATATTTACAGATTTATTTGCACAAACAATATCTGTAAATTATGGGTCTTTACGTGTTCCCTTCGCTGTTCCGCGCAAAAAAGTTTCAGTTTTTCCCGCTCTGTTTTTGTGGTCATTTTGACGTAAATTCGATCTGTTCTTCCAAAAACCGCCCGCATTCCGTTGATTTGACCAAAAATTGCAGGCAGAACGCACGTCCCTGTGCTGCTGCCCCGGACGGGATAAACCCGCAAAAAAATGTTGATCATTCTGCACAGAAAAATCAGCTTCCGGCCGCAGGGCAAATCTTAATTTTTTCTTAAGGGCGCAAAAATACCGGGCACGGAGCAATATGCCCCGGCCCGGCAAATGCACACGCCGCCGTTCAGCGCAGATACAGCGGCAGGAGAAACGAAAAGCCCGGAAGATTGCGCAGCACGCCGAAGACCATCAGCAGCGCCAGGCTGCCCCAGGACAGCACCGCCATGAACCGGCTGTGACTGTGCAGCCAACGGGGCCGGAACAGAACATGCACAGCGCCCACGGCCACCCAGACCGGGAGCAGCACCGCCGCCGCCAGATTCTGCTGGACGGCGTGCGCAAAATCAAGGTGCAGCAGATCCACAAAAAAGTGGCTGATCCCGCAGCCGGGGCACGCAAGCCCTGTCACCAGACGGAAAACGCACGGGATATAAAAGCCGGTCAGCTGAGTGAAAAAATAATAGCACAGGCCGATGCCCAGAACCGCCGCCGCTGTTTTCAGCTGCCGGCGGCGTGCAGAAAAAAAGCCGGCGATCCGTACGCGCATTTTCCGTTCACCTCCCTAAAGCAGAAGACCCGGAGCCGCTGAATGCAGCTCCGGATCCGGAATGAACCTTTCGGCAATTATGCAAAATCGTTGATTTCGTTCTGCATGATGGCCCAGGATACCACAGACAGGCCGAAAATGCCGAGAATCAAATACAGAATGGCAGAGTTGCTGGCCGGCAGACCGCGGGAAGTCTTGATGCGGTCAATCCGGTCGCCCTGCTTATACAGCCAGAACCACTGGTAAATATTGCATGTAAGAATGGAAAACAGAATGACCATGCCGCCGGACGTGGCATTCTGATCGCCGGACAGTGCATTGACATCCTCGGTCAGCTTGTAAAGCCAATACCAGCCGTAAATTCCGCAGGTAATGATCGAGAGGATGATGCACAACGCAATGTTTCTTCTTTCGACCTGATGCTGATTATCCATTTTTTAAACTCCCCCAGAACCCCCGCAGCAGCTGCCGCGGTCAGAAATTTCACCGGGCGCGCAAAAACAGGCAGTTGCGGTGCGGTGTTCATAAATATTTAACCATATGTTCACAAAAAAGTCAATGCTTATATGCGCCGTTTATGCGCCGTTCAGCGCCGCAGCTGTACCGCCTTATTTAATGAAGAACTTGCTGATGTATCCCTGGAGCCATACAGCCAGAATGATGGCCGGCAGGATGTACTGGCAGTAGAAATGCAGCTTGCCGGAGAATTTCAATCCGCGGCCGGTGTTGGCCTCTTCCAGGAAATTCTCCCAGCCCCAGCCCTTTTTCCGCAGGCAGCAGAACAGCACGTAGACCACGGAGCCCAGCGGCAGGATGTTGTTGCTGATGATGAAGTCCTCCAGATCAAGGACCACGCTGCCCGCGCCCAGCGGTGCAAATCCGGACAGCACATTGAAGCCCAGCGCGCAGGGCAGGGACAGGACGGCCACCGCCGCCAAATTGATCAGGCATGCCTTTTTCCGGCTCCAGCCTTTCAGATCCATGCCGAATGAAAGGATGTTTTCAAACACCGCCACCACTGTGGACATGGCCGCAAAGATCATAAACAGGAAAAACAGCGCGCCCCAGAGCCGGCCCAAAGGCATGGAATTGAAAATATTGGGCAGCGTCTGGAAAATCAGGCCCGGGCCGCCGCCCGGATCCAGATGGTACGCGAAGCAGGACGGAATGATGATCAGGCCCGCTATAAATGCCACGAAGGTGTCCAGCGCGGCAATGGACACAGACTCGCCGAAAAGGCGGCGGTCCTTGTCGATGTAGCTGCCGAAAATGGCCATGGAGCCCATGCCGATGGACAGGGTGAAAAACGCCTGGCCCAGAGCAGCAAAGAGCGCATCCCCCAGCCCGTTTTCGACCATGCGGCCAAAATCCGGCACCAGATAGTACTTCAGTCCCTCTGCTGCACCAGGCAGTGTGACCGCCCGGACAGCCAGCAGCATGATGATGGCCAGCAGCGCCAGCATCATGATCTTTGTCACGCGCTCAACGCCCTTTTTCAGCCCCAGTGAGCAGATGCCGAAGCCAAGCAGCGTCGCCAGCAGCATAAAGCCCACCATGACCCAGGGATTGGCCGTCAGTTCTCCGAACTGTGCGCTGACCGCCTCCGGCTCAAGGCCGGAGAAATCGCCGCGGATCATCTTGAAGAAGTACGCGAACATCCAGCCGGTGACCGTGGTGTAGAACATCATCAGCAGATAGTTGCCCGCCATGCCGATCCAGCCGAATGCGTGCCATTTTGTCCCTTTCGGCTCCAGCACACGGAAGGAATCCGCAATGCTCCTGCGGCTTGCCCGTCCGACTGAAAATTCCATGGTCATAATCGGCAGGCCGAAAATCACCAGGAAAAACAGGTAGATCAGGATGAAGGCGGCGCCGCCGTACTGCCCCACAATGTAGGGGAAGCGCCAGACATTTCCAAGTCCAATGGCGCAGCCGGCCGAGATCAGAATAAATCCGATACGGGAACCGAACTTTTCTCTTTCCAAAAAACTCTCTCCTCTCACCGCGGCAGCCGGCTGCGGCGCAGCGATAAAAAGGCCGCCGGTCCGGAAAACTTCCTGGTTTTTGGATCACGGCGGCCCCTAAAACTGTCCTTGCCTTCGCTCAGCGGAATATGTAGATATAGATTGCCATATTTCCCATGATTTTGCAAGAGCAGAATTCGTTTTTTATTCGTTTTGCATAAATTTTTCACCGGCGCGCGTCTGTGCGCGGTCTTAAACAGGGCGGACGGAAACTTCGCCCCAGCCCAGCGTGTCGGTTCCGCCGGTTTCCCGCCGGACAATCAGCTGACCGCCGGGCCCGATGGCCTCGGCCCGGCCCGTGCGGACTTCCCCGTCCGCCGTGTAGGTGACGGTCCTGCCCAGCGTGGTGCAGCGGCGGACGTACGCCTCCGGCACACCGCCGCCGGCTGCCAGAAAGCCGGCATAGACCGCGTCCAGCTCTGCAGCCAGAATGCCGGCCGCCGTCTCCGGCCGGATTTCCTGCCCCGTTTCGAGCAGCAGGCTGGTTGCCGTTTCCTGCAGCTCCGGCGGAAAATCCTCTTTCCTGCGGTTAAGGTTGACGCCCGCGCCCACCACGATAAACTCCGCGCCGCCCGAGCCCATACTGCTCTCCGTCAGGATCCCGCACAGCTTCCGGCCGCGCAGAAGAACGTCGTTCGTCCATTTGATTTCCGCGCGCGCCCCGCACAGCCGCTCCACCGCCCGGCACACAGCCACGGCTACCCAGGCCGTAAACACCGGCAGGCGCTCCGCCGGCAGCTGCGGCCGGTAAATCACGCTGAGATACACGCCCTGCCCCGCCGGGGAGGAGAAGCTGCGCCCCAGCCGCCCCCGGCCGGCCGTCTGGCAGCCGGCTGTGACGGCCGTGCCGGACACAGCGCCCTGCCGGGCCAGCGTTTTGGCCACGGTATTGGTGGAATCCACGCAGTCATAAACATAAAAAGGCGCCGTCCGCTGTCCGGCGGCGCGCAGAACCTCATTTTCGTCCATGTTCAAGCTCCAACAGATATTGTTTGACATGCAGTCCCAGGGAAAAGCCGCCCAATCCGCCGTCTGCCCGCAGAATCCTGTGGCAGGGGATCAGGATCGGCAGAGGGTTTTTCCCGGCCGCGGTACCGGCTGCGCGGCACGCGCCGGGACGTCCGGCCGCCTCGGCCAGCCAGCCGTAGGTCTGTATCTGTCCGCGGGGAACCCGGGTCAGCGCCCGCCAGACCGCCAGCTGAAACGCCGTGCCCGCCGGCCGCAGCGGCAGGCTGAACGGCGCGTCACTGCCGGCAAAATACGCCGCCAGCTGCGCCTGCGCCTCCAGCAGCAGGGCACTGTCCTCTCCTTCCGGCACGCCGCAGGCGCCCAGCCGCAGGGCGGTCAGCGCGCCGTCCTGCGCCTCCAGCGTCAGCGGCCCCAGAGGTGAATCAACAATCCGCCGTTGCGTCATTGCATGCCTCCCGGTTACCAGCCGTTGAACAGGCGGTGGCCGGTGACGGGATTTGCGTTGCGCGCATCGATCAGCCGCTGGTACCGCTCCAGCACCGTGTCCACCAGCCGGCTCCAGGGCACGGGGATGGTCTCCCGCGCCTTCCTGCCGACGGCGGCCAGGCTCTCCGGATCAGCCAGGGCGGCGTCCACCACCCGGAGCATGTCCTCCACGTCATTTTCACACAGATATCCGTTTACGCCGTCCTCAATGCCCTCAGCCGCGCTGCTGCCGCGCACGGTGACGCTGGGCGTACCCATCGCCGCCGCCTCCCGCACCACCAGGGGGCCGTTGTCATAAATGGACGGGAAACAGAACAGCGCCGCCCGGGCGTAAAGCCCGTCCAGCAGCTCCGGATCGGACACATGGCCCACATAAATCAACCGGTTTGTGAGCCCCAGCTGGCGCGCGGTCATCAGGATTTCGTCCTTGTGCGGCCCCTGCCCGGCCAGAACCAGCTGAAAGCTGCGTCCCGCCTCCTGCAGGCGGGCAGCCACCTCAAGCGTCAGACGGATGTTCTTTTTCCAGTTCATCTGCCCCACAAACAGAAGCACAGGCTCCGGTCCCAGCTCAAAGTGGCGGCTGGCCGCCTCCACCGCAGAAGCCGGCAGCGGACGGACATCCGTCCCGTTGGGCATGACAAAAATCTCTTTTTTATAGCCATACTCCCGGAAGGTCTCAGCGGAAGATTTTGTTACCGCCCAGACCTCGTCACAGCCGCTGTAAAAATCGGCCACATACTTCGCGCCGGCCCGGGCGATGGCTTTGGAGCCGGTTTTCTGCAGAAAATCGTCGTAGTATTTTGAGTGAAACGTACCCACAATGGGGATATGACGGCGGCGCGCGCAGCGCAGGCCCACACGTCCGGCAATAAACGGGCTGTGCACATGGACAATATCCAGGTCCACCACCCGCAGACGGCGCTTGAAATGCGCGTCCAGCGCGGGCGTGCCCATCCGGTAATTTTTCATGCCCGGCACCGGAAAGCTTTTATAGTCCAGAATTTCGAACGGATACCCGCCCCGGAAGCCCATGGCGTCCATGGGCGCCACGGCATATGTCTGATGGCCCTTCTGGGCCATTTGCGTCACATAATGATAAACCACAGTTCCCACGCCGTCCACAATGGGCAGGAAGGAGTCGCTGAATTCGGCGACGCGCATGCGAAACGCCCTCCATTTCGTGCAGATTCTCAGATTCTCTCCATGATACCCTATATTATAGGCATCCTGCGGCAGTTTAGCAAGTGTGTTCTCCCTGCCGGGCCGCACAGAAAAAGCTTCCTTTTTCCAACCGGCGGCCTTATAATTGTTTTCAGCAACAAGCTGCGGCTGCGCCGCACAGAGGAGGGCTTCTCATGAACGTTCTTGTGATCGGTGTCGATCAGATGCGCTTTGACACTCCCGGCTGCCTCCGCATGCCCAACCACGCGGAAACGCCGGCGCTGGACGCGCTGGCCCGGCGGGGCACGCTGTTTGAAAATGCCTACACCACATGTCCCCTGTGCTCACCCGCCCGGGCATCAATCTTTACCGGGCAGCACGCCTTCCACCACCGCATGTGCACAAACTGCGACATGTATCAGCCTGTAACCTATGACCTGGAACGGCCGCAGGAACTTCTGCACAACGCGTTTCTGCGCCGCGGCTATGACTGCCTGTATGAGGGCAAGTGGCATGTGTGCACCCACGCCGGCCCGGTCGATCTGGGCTTTCAGGGGATGAACAGCCGCAACTACGGCAATTTTTCCTCTTCGCCCGATTTTCTGGACTATCTGGAGAAAAACGGCTATTCCCGCCGGATTTCCGACCCGGTCTATTACAACAACTGGAACCAGACTCTGGGCGCCGGCGTCTGGGACGGCCCGGAGGAATCCACGCCGGAGTATTACCTGGCCCAGCGCACCATTGACGCGCTGACGGCCCAGGCGAAAACCGGCCGGCCGTTTTTCATGACCTGCCAGTTCTGGGGCCCGCACGGGCCGCATCTGCCGCCGCGCAGCTATGTGGGCCGCAATGACCGCAGCCGGATTGTCCCCTGGGAAAACATGGACGACGATTTGCGCGGGAAGGCGGCCATTATCCGCCGGGAGCTGGACTTCTACGCCTGCGCGCCGGAGACATGGCCCCAGTGGCGGGAAATCATCGGCCTGTATCTGGACTTCAGCAGCTTCATCGACAGCCAGATCGGCCGGATTCTCTCGGCGCTGGACGACCTGGGACTGCGTGACGACACGCTGGTTTTCTTTGAGTCTGACCACGGCGACATGACCGGCGCACACGGCGGCAGCATTGACAAGGGCTTTCTGTACGAGGAGGCCATGCATGTCCCCATGATCGCCGCAGGACCGGGCATCCGCAGCGGCGTCCGGACAAAGGAGCTGGTCTACAACATGGACATTCTCCCCACCGCCATGGACATGCTGGACATGCCCATTCCGGAAACCGTGGACGCGCGTTCCCTGAAGGCCCTTCTGTGCGGCGGGCAGTATACCGGCCGGGATCAGATTTATCTGGAATTCCACGGGCTGCGCTTCCTTTACAGCCAGCGGGGCCTGATCACGGCCGACGGCATGAAATACATCCTCTCTGCCGGCGACTTCGACGAGGTGTACGACCTGAACGCCGATCCCTGGGAGCTGCACAATGTCATTGAGGATCCCGCCTATGCCGGGCGCGTGACCGACCTGAAAAAGCGGATGATGGACCAGGCCGCCGCAGTCCGGGATCCGCTGGCCAATTACATCTGCAAAATTTTCGGGCAGTGGAACCATCCCGCCGTCTCCAACTGGCTGCCCACCGTATAGGCTGCGGCCGCCCGGCGCCGGGGAGGCCGAAGACACAAAAAACAAAACGCTTCACAGCCGGATGACCGGCTGTGAAGCGTTTTTTCTGCGCGGCAGATTATTTCTTTTCTCTGACGGCAATCCAGATTTCGCATGTATAATTGGGATCCTGGATCTCTGCCGACGGGTAAACCTCCAGCTCCACACCGCTGCCGTACTCATAGCAGCTCTGGGGGAAAAACTCCGTGCAGATCTGCTGATAGGTCTTTTTGAACGCTTCGGGCATCTTCCCTCTGCAGGTGAAAACCGCATAGGTATACGCGGGGATCTCCACAAGATCCAGCGCTTCGCCCTCCAGGGGCAGGCCGTTGTATTCCGCGCCGATGCCGTACGGGAAGCCTGAGTCGGCCATCTCCCCGGAAAAGCAGATGCCGAGGATGCCGCCAAAACGGTCAAACCGCCCGTGCCTGCAGATCTCCTCGATCGTATGATCTCTGCCGCACGCATTCCAGAAGGCGGAAATGTCCGCCGCGGCGGTATCTCCCTGGGGTTTTGTCACCTGCTTTTTCCTGCAGACAACCCTGAACGCATCTCTTTTTTCAATTCTGTAATCCATGGTGCTTCCTCCTGACAAAATCAGTTTTACGGACAGTCTGGAAAAGGACTTGACGCCGCCGCCCCGGCGCGCGGCCGTGGGCGCAATTCCATGGAAGCGGACAAATGCGCGGGAAAAGCTCTCCGGCGTGTCGTATCCGTATCGGAGCGCGATATCGATCACCTTATCGCCGGTCCGGATGAGATCCTCCGCCGCCCGGGTCAGCCGGCGCATCCGGATATAGTCTCCAAGTGTAAACCCGCAGAGCATGGTAAACATTCTCTGAAAATGAAACGCTGACGCGCAGGCCTGTTCGGCCACCGTCTCATAATCAATGTCGTCGGTCAGATGCTCCTCCGTATAATCCAGCGCCCGCTGGATGCCCGTGATCCAATCCATATTCCACACCGCCTTCCGTATGCGCCTATTCTACTGCGCCGCACGCGCCCGTGCATGATATTCTGTGCGCTCTGATGCCAGCAGAATCTGCCGGAAAGCGCACAAAAACCGGCGGCAGACACACGTCTGCCGCCGGAACAGTCTCAGTTATAATACCCGTCAGTACCTGCATTCCAGGCCCAGCGCATCAAAATAATCCTTCCATTCCTGCGGCGGCTCCCGGTCGGTCACGACGCAGTCCACATCGTCCAGTCCGGCAATCTGAATAAAGGAAACCTTGTCAAATTTGGAGCTGTCCAGCGCCAGAATCGTCCGCCGTGCGGACGCCATCATGGCCTGCTTCGTCAGGGAATGGAACTCGCTGGAATCCGTAATCCCCTGCTGCATGTCAATACCCTTGCAGGAAATCACAGCCATGTCCACATGATACTTGCGGATCATCTGCTCCGCCTGGTTGCCCACCAGCGCCAGAGAGTCCGGCTTCAGCCGCCCTCCGGTTGACATAATATTCCACCCGTCCACATCCGCCAGCTCCATGATAATTTCAATGGAATTGGTGATCACGGTGATGTTGCGTTTTTCCCGGATCTGTTTTGCGATGTACAGGGACGTGGAGCTGTCGTCCAGCATAATATGGTCGCCGTCCTGAATGATCCCGGCCATAATCTCCGCAATGCGGCGCTTGGCGTCCACATTCGTCTTGTTGCGGATGGTATAGGACAGATCCACCTTGGTGCTGCTGCCCAGAATCGCGCCGCCGTATGTTTTCGTCGCCAGGCCTTCCCGCTCCAGCTTATCCAGATCCCGGCGGATGGTCTCCTCCGTCACGCCGTAATGCGCGCTCAGCTCGCTGACCAGCACACGCTGTTCCTTGCGCAGCTTGGCGAGGATTTCGTTTTTCCGTTCAATTGCCAGCATCTTGTCATCCCCAAAACAGAGTCGCTTGCCCGGCAAAACCGGTGTTGGTTTTGCGTGGCTTTGCGTTGCTTCTTTTGATGATAACAAAGGCATACCTTTTTGTCAAGCACGCAGCGCACGAAAACGCCGCTGTTTTTCGATATTTCCCCTGTTTTTGCACAAAAACGGTGCCGATCCCACAGAATCGACACCGCATGCAGATGTGAGTTTTTTCAATCCTCCACAAGGCCGGCAATGTCGGCCAGACAGCTGTCGCCGCTCAGGCGCAGCAGCTGCGCAATCCGCGCCGGATCGAACCGTGCACCCTTCAGCACCGCCGCGGCCTTCGCCGGCAGCGCCGTATCCAGCGCGTCGGTATAAAGCGCCACGTCCGCCACTGTGCCGCGGGTCACCGACAGTCCCAGCTGAATGCCGCCCCAGTTGAAGCGCCCTTCCACCGAGAAGTCAAATTCCGGGCTGCGGCCCATGCGCCAATCCCAGGAGGAGTGCTTGGCATAAAGCGCGTCCACCTCTGCCTCCGCCTCCGGCGTAAAGACGTACGGCGTCATGGGGCCCATGGTCCGGGCGCAGGCTTCCGTCACCGCGGCCGCCATTTTCTCCACCGTCAGCTCCGGGCAGAACTCGGTCAGGTTGCACACGCGGGAGGCAACGCTCTTCACGCCCTTGCTCTTCAGCTTGTCGGCCGACACGTTCAGATAATTTTTCATCACGCTCAGATCCGCGCTGACCAGAAGCGTGCCATGGTGCTGCATATTGCCTCCGCGCTGGCAGAATGCGTTGCCCGAAAACTTGCGGCCGGCCGCCGTCAGGTCGTTGCGGCCGGACAGCTCGCAGGGGATGCCGAAAGAGCGCACGGCGCTCAGGATCATCTCTGCCTGCCGGTGTACGTCATACCGCGCCTTTCCGGCAATAAAGGAGAAATTCAGGTTCCCCTCGTCATGATAAACGGCGCCGCCGCCGGAAATCCTGCGCACCAGCTGTACGCCGTCCCTGTCCATGGCCTGTGTATTGCACTCGCGCCAGGCATTCTGGTTCTGTCCGATGATCACTGCATTTGAATTGATGTAGAAATACAGCATGAAATCATCCGGGCCAAGCGTATTGAGAAAATATTCGTCTGCGGCCAGGTTGCGCCAGCCGTTTCCTGTGGGTGAAAAATAGGTATAATTCATTGCCGAGTCTTCCTTTGGTTAATCTGGGCGGCAGAATCACTGTCTCCCTGCGACAGTATAGCATGTCAGAATTCAGATTTCAACGCGGATTTCTGCCCGTCCCAATCCCCGTTTTAATCTCCATTTATTTTGATTTTATGAGACCGGAATTTTTTACTTTTCATTCATACTTCCGATTTCCAGAAGATTTCCTTCGGGATCTGATACATAGAAATTGCGGATGCCAAAATCAAAAGTAACCGGCGCGCCGCAGGGAAACATAACATTCAGTTTTGAAAGACGCGCATACTCTGCATCGACATCCGCATACCTGGGCAGCCATAAAGCAATTTCAAAAGTTTGATTGATTCCTTTTGGCGGTTCATACGTTTGTCCAATTGCTTTGGCAAACGCCTCCCGACTATACATAAACAGCGTCGTTTTTCCGCTTGCCGTTTCAAACTCGGCAAAATCGCCATGATCCCAATCCGTATTGAATCCAAGAATGTCCCTATAAAACCGTACCATCCTGTCAATGTCGCCGACCAGCAGACAGGCGCCGACTCTTACTGTTTTTCCATTCATCATTTTCCCTCCCTGGCGCTAAAAAAAGAATTCATTTTCTGCTCTGATTATAACAAATAAGAGCAGGATATTCCATTTGAATTTTAAACGGGATCAATGGCTGTTCATTTGACAAACGGTTTTCCAAAATCCCAAAGCCAACGCATTCAGTTAAAAGGGCTTTCTGCTCCCGGACGCAAAAAACCGGCGCACGCAAATGCGTGCGCCGGGTCTCTGTTCCGGCGGGACGGCTCGTCCCGCCGCCGTTCAGCCTGATTCAGGACTCATCGCTTTCGATCAGACCATAGCCGCCGTTTTTACGTTTATAGACCACGCTGAACGCGTTATCCGCGTCCTGATTCTTAAAGGCAAAAAATTCGTGATTCAGAAGATTCATCTGCAGCACGGCCTCTTCCGGCGTCATGGGCTTCATGGCAAAGCGCTTTGTCCGCACAATCCTGTAATCCGGCTCTTCCTCATCCTCCGGCGTGAGGATGGCATCCGCCGGCCTGTACTCGCGCTCAAACGCGCCCTCGCGCAGCCGCTTCTCAAGACGGGTTTTGTTCTTGCGGATCTGCCGCTCTATCGAAGCGACAGCCGAATCAATTGAGGCGTACATATCTCCCGTGCTCTCCGTCACCCGGTAGAACATGCCGTTGTTTCGAACGGTCACTTCCGCGATGTGCCGGCCGCGCTCAATTGAGAACGTGACCACCGCGTCTGCCTCCGTCTTGAACAGCCTTTCCAGCTTCCCAATTTTCTTCTCTGCGTATTCCCGCAGATTTTCGGAGGTCTGGACCTTCTTTTCGTTAAAGGTAAACCTCATCCGGCTTCAGCTCCTTTCTGATTCCGGCACGGGATACATCTCCCGTACACTGGTTTCAGTATAGCACAATATGCACAATAAGAGAAGGCTCAAATTTGAATATATTGTAAATTCAGCACAATAAACAAGGGCATTCCGGCCCGGCGGCGGATTACAGCGCGCAGTCTGCGTGCCGCGTGGCGTGACAGCCGATGCAGACCGCGCAGGGCAGGCCCACCGCCCCGGCCGGGGCAGTCTCCACATTCACGGCCACAGCCGTGGTCCGGCCGCCGCGGCCCCGCGGTCCGATGCCGAGGCGGTTGATTTTTGCCAGAGTTCTTCTCTCCATCGCCGCATAAAACGGCTCTGCACTGCGGCGGTCCACCGGCCGGATCAGCGCGCGCCGGGCCAGCAGCGCCGCCTGCTCAAAGTTCCCGCCGGCGCCGACGCCCACAACAACCGGCGGGCACGGACGCGCGCCCGCCTCCGCCGCCGTCTGCACAATCCAGTCCTCCACCTGCCCCCGGGATGTGCCGGGCGGGAACATGCGCACGGCGCAGGCATTCTCACAGTCTGCGCACGTGAGCGCCACCGTCAGCTGCAAACCGTCTCCCGGCACCAGCTCCGTATGCAGTACTGCCGGCACGTTTTCTCTTGCACTTTCCCGGCAAAGCGGCGCATAAGCCGCGCCTGCGCACAGACCCGCGCCGGCATATCCCCTGCGCACGCCCGCGTCCACTGCGGCGGCAAAGCTTCCGCCGGTTATATGCACCTCCTGGCCAATCCGGGCAAACACAACGGGGACGTCCGCCCTCCGGCAAACCGGCAGTCCGTGCAGGCCTGCGGCAGTGAAGTTCTCCACAATATCCTCCAGCGCGCCGCGCCCGGCGGGGTTGGGCTCCGACTCCGACGCGCATTCCAGCTGCATGGCCAGATCCGGCGTCAGAAACGAGGCGGCGCGGATGCACAGCATCTCCGCTGCTGCCGAAATCTCTTCACAGGAAATCTCTCTCATGTCTTGGCTCCTTCGGCGCCGGCGGCGCCGGTCAGTTTTGTTCTGCATTCATTTTACCACCGCTGCCGCGGCACAGCAACGAAAACGTATGTCCCGGCACGCCTGTTTCCGCCGCCGGCTTCCGCCCCGCACAAAGAAAAACAGATTGCAGCCGCACTTTTTCTGCCAAATCCGCGTGATTTGTGCTATACTGTGCGCATGTAAAAAGATATGGGAGGCGTGTCCATTGAAACTGCAGAAGATGATCAAGGCGTCGGCCTTTGCCGCGCTGATCTGCATTGCCACAATCGTGTTTGTTTTCCCCCTCGCCGGAGCGGGCTATGCCAATATCGGCGACTGTCTGGTGCTGCTGGCCGGCTTTACGCTCGGCCCGGTTTACGGCGCCTGCGCGGCGGGCATCGGTTCCATGCTGGCGGATCTGTTTTCCGGCTATGCCGTTTACATGCCCGCAACGCTGATCATCAAGGCTCTGATGGCCGTGGTCGTCAGCGCAGTTGCCGGCCGCGCTGCAAAAACCGGCATCGTGCGGACAATTCTGGCGGCACTGGCCGCGGAATGCGTGATGGTGGCCGGCTATTTCGCCTACGAATGCCTGATTTACGGCGCCGGCGTGGCCGTCGCCGACCTGGTGGGCAACTGCGTGCAGGGCGGCGCCAGCATTGTGATCGCGTCCATCCTGTGGTCTGTGGCCTGCCGCACCAAAGCCGCGGAATTCCTGCGCCGGTGATGACCGTATACGGGCTTGACGCCGCGCTGGCCGCGGTGCTGGATTATATCGGCGCGCACCCGCAGGCGCGCATCGCCGTGGACGGGCGGTGCGCCGCCGGAAAATCCACCTTCGCCGCGCGCCTTGCGCAGGAAACCGGCGCCGCCGTGTTTCATATGGACGATTTCTTCCTGCGGCCGGAGCAGCGCACGCCTGCCCGGTATGCCGAACCCGGCGGGAACGTAGATCGCGAGCGGTTCGCGCAGGAGGTTCTGGAACCGCTCCGCCAGGGCAGGGACGTCATTTACCGGCCCTTCTGCTGTGCAAGCCTGACGCTGGGGCCGGAAAGAACCGTCGCATACCGGCCGCTGACGGTGGTGGAGGGGACCTATGCCCTGCATCCCGCCCTGCGGGACGCCTACGACCTGAAAATCATGCTCACGGCCGATCCTTCGACGCAGCTGCGCCGGCTGGAGAAGCGCAGTCCCGCCTTGCTCCAGGCGTTCCGGGAAAAATGGATCCCTCTGGAAGAGCAGTATTTTTCCGCCTGCGCTGTGGAAGCCTGCTGCGCTCTGGTGGCGGACACCTCGGACAGCTTCTGCACGCACCAGTGACGGAGGTCTGTCATGTACTATGTATACATTCTGCGCTGTACCGGCGGCACATTATACACCGGCATCACCACCGATCCCGCCCGCCGTTTCCTGGAACACTGCGGGAAGGGCGGACGCGGCGCGAAATATACCCATGCCCGGCCGCCGCTGCGGATTGAGGCGGTCTGGGCCGCGCCGGACAGGCGTGAGGCCGCCCGTCTGGAAAGCCGCATCAAAATGCTGTCCCGCCCGGAAAAGGAAGACCTGATCTGCGGCCGGGCGGACTGCCCGCTGCCGGGCTTTTGCCGTGTAAACGCCGGCGCTGCAGATGCTTTTCAGCCGGAGCCGGCGGCAGATGCGCCGGGAAAGGAGACGCTGTGACTTACAAGGAACTGCTGGAACGCTGCCTGACCTATCCGGACGCTTTCGAGGACCACCCCTTCGGCAGCGAAGCGCCGGAGGATGGCGGCTGGACCGTGATCCGGCACCGGCTCAACCGAAAGGGCTTTGCCTTTATTTTCATGCGCGGCGGCCTGTGCATCAATCTGAAATGCGAGCCGCTGCGGGCCGATCTGCTGCGGCAGCTTTACCGCGGTGTGACGCCGGCCTATCACATGAACAAGCTCCACTGGAATTCCGTAAAGCCGGGTTCGGATGTGCCGGAAGACGTGCTGTACGACATGATTGAACACAGCTACCGGCTGACCATGCCGAAGGACGGCAAAGGCTACTCATCGCACGCATGACAGACCACCCACATCAAAAACAGGAGCGCCGCAGTCCGGCCGGACTGCGGCGCTCTTTGACGCATATTTTCTGCGGAATCCCCTTTGCAAATGCACAGAACCGTGTATAATGGAAATGCCTACATCCCTTTGACAGGAAACATTAAGGAGGAAATATCCATGACGCACACTCCGCTGACAAGCGAAGACCGGGCACTGGCCGGCAGGCTGGCCGCGTTTTATAAGGATCATCTCTTCAACAACGTTCTTCCCCCCTGGGAAGCGCGTACCGCCGACACTGAGTACGGCGGCTATCTGCACTGCTTTGACCGCCGGTGGAACCTGTATGACGATGAGAAGTACATCTGGTTTCAAGGCCGCCAGATCTGGATGTTTTCCCGTCTGTACCGGAAAACCGGGGACAAAAAATGGCTGGAGCTGGCCAGAATCGGCCGCGATTTTGTCATCGACCGCAGCAAGGCCTATGCCGGCGGCGGCCGCTTCAACTACCAGCTGGACCGCACCGGCCAGGTCATACGCCGGGGAACCATCTCCATCTGGACAGACTTTTTTATCCTTCAGGCGCTGGGCGAATACATTCTGGCCTCCGGAGACGAAACAGACCTGCCGCTTGTGAAGGAGATGTGGCCCATCTGGGTCAGGAACACCTGCGACCCCAAGTGTGAGGATATATTCCACTCCGTATACGACCCGCGCTTTTTCGGCTATCCCATGGGCGTGCCCTTTATGGCCACTGTTCTCCATGATCTGCTCGGCGACGAAGTCTTTGAGGCGGGCACCAGCTGTTCCAAAACCATTTTATATACCTACGCCAGAGACGACTATAAAGTTCTGTTTGAAAATCTGACGCCCGCAGGCGAAGTGCTGCCCGTTGAAACCGGGACCATCTGCAATCCCGGCCACACGGCGGAAACCATGTGGTTCGTGATGGACTATGCCCGTCTGGCCGGTGAGGAGACGCTCATCAGCCGCGCCGCAGAGGTGCTGGATTGGGACTGGGAAAAAGGCGTTGACCATGTGCGCGGCGGCTTTTACAGCTTCATGAACGCCATGGGCGGCGAACCGTACCAGGCCGCATGGCACAAGGAAACCGGCGCCCGCTGGGACGACAAGGTCTGGTGGGCCAACTGCGAACCGCTGGTCTCTCTGTCCATGGCCGCCAATGCGCTGAACAGCCACGAATGGTTCCAGCGCTTTCTGTCACACCATGAATTTACCCAGAAATATTTTGTGGATCACGTATACGGCGAGTGGTTCTCCAGTCTGAACGCAGACAACACCGTGAAGGACAGCGCCAAGGGCTCACTCTGGAAAGCCGCCTACCATCTGCCCAGAGCGCTGCTGCTCACCGGTGAAGAGCTGGAAGCAATCGCCCGGGGCGCATAACCGCGTCCGGCTTCCATACTTTCACAACAGACCACCCACATCAAAAAAACAGGAGCGCCGCAGTCCGGCCGGACTGCGGCGCTCTTTTATGCGCATTTTCTGCCGTCTGCACATCACAGCTTGATCAGCGCCCATTTTCCGCTGGAAAAGCGCAGATATACCAACACAAGGCGCAGGATGATATCGCCAAGCATGGCAAGCCACGCGCCGTAAAGGCCCAGATTGAACACATAAATGGCCAGCGCGCACAGCCCCGGCCGGACTACCGTGACACAGAGCATCATGACCTTGGCCACAAACTTTGTATCGCCGCTGCCGCGCAGGCAGCCCGTAACCGTAACCGCCGACATCTGGAAGGGCTGGAACGCCGCCACAAGCAGCATCACGGTCTCCGCCAGAGGGACAACCAGCGGATCCGTACTGAAAATTGCCACGATCTGCTTGCGCAGGAGCGCCATGGCCACCGCCGTGATCAGTGCGAAAAACAGGGATATCCGCTGGGAAACCTTGCCGTACAGGATGGACAGATCCGGCCGCCCCTCGCCCAGCTTCTGCCCCACAAGACTTGTGCCGGCCGCGCCCAGTCCGTCGGCCATGTTGAAGGTCAGGTTCAGGCACTGTATGCAGATCTGGTGGGCGGCATAGGCCTCCGTTCCCAGATCCGCCACCAGGCGGGAAAAGGCCAGAAAGCCCACGCGCAGGCAGAGCTGCTCCAGAAGGGCGTTTGAGCTGACCATCATCACAGGCTTCAGGATCTCCCGCGGGAAGCGGAAGTCCGCGCCGGTAAACCGCATGGAAAAATAGCTGCTTTTCCCGATCAGGGCAAAAACCGCAATCAGAAAGCCGACAAATATGCCGATCACGCTGGCGATGGCCGCGCCGGAAATTCCCAGTTCCGGGAAGCCGCAGCGGCCGCCGATCAGGAAATAATTGAAGATCACATTCACCACGTTGGACGTGCCGTTGATGTACATGGTGATTTTTGTCTTGCCGATGCCGCGCAGCGCCGCGGAAATGGCCATGGTCAGTGCGTTCAGCGGCAAAGCCAGCATAATGATGCGGAAATATGTACTGGCCGGCCGCAGCGTGTCCTCCTTCGCGCCGGACAGGCGCATCATGCTGTCGGAAAACCGCCAGCACAGAAAGGACAGCAGAACAGACAGCGCCAGAATGATCAGCAGCATGACACGCAGCGTGCGCCCGGCATCCTTCTGCCGTCCCTCCCCCTTGCGTCTGGCCACCACGGCCGTCAGGCCGGCGTTGAGCCCGAAAAACACGCACAGGGCAATCATCCGCGGCTGGCCGGTGAGTCCGACGGCGGAGATGGCCACCGTACCGAGGGAGGCCACCATAATCGTATCCACCATGCCCACAAGGCTCACAAGGATCATCTCGGCCATGCTGGGCAGGGCAATTCTCAGAAAAATACTGTAGGCCGTCCGCGCGCCCGGAAGCGGGCCTTTGCGCAGTTCCGGGCGGACAAGGTGCTCGGTGGAAAATAAACTGTTCATCATTTACTCCTGAGTTGCCATTGACTTCTCCTGCGCGGCGCGCCGGCGCTCCCGGGCGGGCGCAGTATGCATATAAAGCAGAAGCAGCAGAAAACTCACCGCCTCGCAGCACAGACAGATCACCAGAAACACCGGAACGCCCACCGCATCAATCAGAACGCCGCCGCCAAGACTGCCGATGCAGCCGGCACAGCTCAGACAGATGGCGTCATTCACGCCGTGGGCCGTGGTGGCCAGCTCCGCCGGCACCAGCTTCTGCACAATGGAGCGCATGGACGCAAAGAAAAAGCTGTAGCTGATGCCGCCCAGAACGCCGGTCAGCACAGCGGCCAGCGGCGTTTTGGCCAGCAGAATCAGGCCCGTTTCCGCCAGCGCAAACAAAATCGCAATCATCAGCCGGTGCTCATCCCGGATCCGGAACGCCAGCTTTCCGGCAATGATCAGCCCCGGCGACTCCACCAGAACCATCAGAAACGTGTGATAGCTGACATCCGCGGCCGTTCCGCCCACCCGCTCCAGCACAAGCGTCACCATGATCCACAGCGTCAGAACGCCGGTGCACAGCGCGAACAGAATCAGCTGGGCAAAGCCGAAGCCCGGGATTTTGAACAGCTGCGCCGCGTCCCGGACGCTGAAGCCGTGCTGCGTGCGGCCGGTCAGCGCCGTACGCGGGTTCGTGTCCACAACAAGCAGCAGCATCAGAATGCCGAACACGCCCAGCATGGCGGGCATCAGCCAGTATCCCACCCGGTCGATCAGCAGGGAATAGGCCAGCAGCATGGCTGCATAGGCGATGCAGCTGATGCCGCGCACCTTGGGCAGCATGGCGCTGTCGCCGCCGAAGGACCGGATAATCCATGTGTCCATATTTGTGTTCAGCGGCAGCTGAAGAAATCCAACCGCCGTATAGCTGATGAAGATCGCAAGCCAGCTGTTTGAAAAATACAGCGCCAGGAAGGACAGCGCCAGCAGCACGAACATCAGCAGGACAAAACGGCGGTTTTCCTGACTGCGGTCAGTCAGCGTGCCCCAGAACAGCTGCCCGGCAAAGGATGCCACCCGGTATCCGGCAATCATCAGACCCACCTGGGTGGCCGTAATGCCCTTGGACCGGGCATAGACCACCGCCAGCGCCATAAAACCGGACAGCGCCACCCAGTACAGGCTGTCAATCATATTGAAACGGATCAGCAGCGCTCTGCGCGTATAGGTTTTTTCTGCCATATTTCCCTCCGGATTGACCTGCGGCCCGGCACAGGTGATCAGCACGCCGCCAGCACCGCGGCGCGGCGCCGGGCGCGGCGGGGTTCCGTAACCGTGTAAATGACCAGCAGGACCAGGCTCAGGATCTCAAAGGCCATGCACCCCAGGACAAACGCGTGCATGCCCAGCAAATCGATCACGCTGCCGGCGAACAGGCTGCCGAGACAGGCCGCCGCGCTGAAGCAGACCGCGTCCATAAAGCCGTGGGCCGTGGTGGCCAGCGCCTGCGGCACCATCTGCTGGACCATACTGCGCACGGGCGCATAAAAGAAGCCATAGCTGACGCCGGCCGCAATGCCGGAGAGAATCATCAGCATGGGCGTTTTTGCAAACAGCAGCATGGCCGTCTGCACAAGCGCCAGAAACACACCCAGCAGCAGCTGCTTCTCCTGCCGGATTTTAAAGGCCAGCGCAGCCACCAGGTACATGGCCGGCGCCTCGGCCAGCGTCATGATGCCGCTGTAATAACTCAGATCCGCCGCAGTACCGCCGACCGATTCAAACACCAGCGTAATCAGGCTCCAGAGCGACATGAAACCGAAGCAGAACACAAACATAATGATCATGCAGAAGCCGTAGCCCGGAATTTTCATCAGCGTGGCGATGTTTTTCAGGCTGATTCTCTGGCGCGCAGGACCCATCTGCTGCTTCGGCGGGACAGTGTTGAGAATCAGGAAGCCCAGAACCACGTAGAATACCAGCAGCGTGACCGGAAGGATGATATACCCTGTCGCATCGATCACAAGCGCGATGCCGGTAATGGCCACCGCGTAGAAAAATGAACCGACACTGCGCACGCGGGGCAGCGCGGCCGCCTCCCCGTTGAAGGAGCGGATAATCCAGGTATCCATATTCGTATTCAGCGGCAGCTGGATAAAGCCCACCAGCGTATAGCTGATGAGAATGGCCGGCCACACCCTGCTGGAATACAGGAAGATGTACGCGCCCACCACCAAAGTCAGCATAATCAGGGCGTATTCCCGGTTTTTCTGCCGTCTGTCACACAGGGCGCTCCAGAAAAACTGGCCCAGAACGGCTGCCACACGGAAAACCGCCGCCATGACGCTGACCTGAAGGACAGTCACGCCCAGCGTGCGCACATAGGCGATGGACAGCGCATTGAATCCCGCAACGCTCAGCCAGTAGCAGCTGTCGATCATGAAGAAGCGGCGCAGAAGCTCCTTCGGCGTAAAATCTGTTTTTTTCAATCAATCCACTCCTGTTGCCGCAGATATGCAGCCATTCTGCCGGAATCACAGTTCCGGCGCGGGGCAGCGGAAAGGGAACAAACGCACACAGCCGGCTGCAGCCGGTTGTGTGCGCAGAAAGGGCGGACCGGCGCGGCCCGGATTCTCGCGCTGCGCCGCGGTTACTCCGCCATCAGTTTTAAAACATCATCCGTCTCCGGAACGCTGGAAATGCCGCCGTGCTTCGTCGTGGACAGGCTGGCCGCCGCGCAGGCAAACGAAGTGATCCGGCGCAGCTCGTCTTCCTCCAGCTCCTCCGGCGCCCTGCCGCTCTGCAGTACGCCGTACAGCGCGCTGCCGCCGAAAATGTCGCCGGCGCCGCAGGTGTCAATGGTCCTGACGCTGTTGTAGTTGGCCACGCGGCCGCTGGCGCGCCTGTTCATAAACAGACAGCCGTTTTTCCCCAGCGTCACAAAAACAAGCCGGACGCCGAATTTCTCCAGGATATGGGCGGCGCCTGCCTCCGGCGTCATGCCGAACAGGAACTCCACCTCATCCTCGCTGATTTTCACAATATCCGCCTGCTCCAGAGCCCAGCACATCTGCGTCTTTGCCTCTTCCGGGCCGGACCACAGCGGCGGCCGCAGGTTCGGATCCAGGCTGATCAGGCAGCCGCAGCTTTTGGCATAGGCGACAGCCTTGTATGTAGCGCTCCGGCTGGGTTCCCCGGTCAGGGACAGCGTGCCGATATGGAAAACCTTCGCATTGCGGATCAGCTCCAGAGGCACCTGGTCATAACGCAGCTGCGTGTCCGCGCCGGGCTTGCGGGCAAAGGAAAACTCCCTGTCTCCCGTCTCATCCAGCGTCACAAACGCCAGCGTTGTGAACCAGTCCGGATCAATCACAATTCCGGTCGCGTCAATCCCGGCGTCCACAACGGTTTTCTTCAGCATGTGGCCGAAAGCGTCGTCTCCGACCTTGGCAATATAGGCCGTGGATACGCCGCGCTTGGCCAGCGCAGCCAGGAAATTTCCGATGGCGCCGCCGGGATGGGCGGACAAAACAGGATAGCCATCGTCGTTGGATCCCTCAAAATTAAAATCAATCAAAAGCTCGCCCAGAGCGGTTACATCTGGCATGGTTTGTCCTCCTTTAACAAATACCGGCGCGCACCGCACGCGGCGCGTTACTTCGCCGCGGGATACTCGTTGCACAGATAGCGCAGCGGCTCCTCGTCCTCTTCAATTTCGGGGAAGCGGCCCAGATTCTCATAAAAGCGGTTGTCCGTCTCGTCGTCGTTGCACATGCTGACCTCGCCGATGAGCGTGGTGCCGCAGCCTTCCTTGGCCCAGAAAGAGTGGTACAGGCCCTGGGGAATGGTGATGCTCTCGCCGGTTTTGAACTCCACAATGCTGCCGGCGGGCACGGTATACCGGACGCCGTCGGACACGTAGGTCACGTCGCCCTCCCGGTCCAGCTGGCCGTCAGGCAGGGAGTTGTACAGCTGCATCATCATCACGCCGCCGGCACGGTTGATGATGTCCTCCATCTTATACCAGTGGAAATGCAGGGGGCAGGTCTGGTTTTCCCGGCTGATCAAAAGCTTTTCCGCATAGGGCTTGGGATATTTCTCCCGGTCTTTCTGGCTGCCGTTGCGGATGGTGAAAAGCGTCAGACCCATTTTGGCGAAATCTCCGCTGCCGTGGTCGGTAATGTCCCAGCCCAGCATATTGTCCCGGATCTCGTCGCATTCGTGTCCCTTTTCCTGCCACTGCGCCGGTGTCCAGTCGGCAAAGGGCGGCAGCGCCAGGCCGTACTTTTTCACAAGTGCCATGGCGTCCCGCAGGATCGCATTGATTTCGCTGCGTTTCATACTGCTCAACTCCCGTATATTTTGTTAAATGGATGTACAAAACATAGCACCAATAATTACAGAAGTCAATGCCTTTTCCTCCGGCGCGGCAGCCGCTGAATTAAGGACTTCTTAAGGATTTGGCGCGTTGTTTCTTAATCTGTTTTTCTCTATGATGAAGGTGTAATTCAGGAGAGAAGACGCAGCCGTGACCCGGCGCGTGCGCAAGCAAAGGAGAAGAACCATGCAGCCCATTGAAATGATCCGGACAATCAACTATGTCCTGTCGCTGATTTTCGTGATCTGCTACGCATACCAGTTCGTGTATCTCGCCGTTCCCTATGCCGTACGGCTCAAGCCGCACGGCCCCGTGAAAATGCACCGGTATGCCGTGCTGATTTCCGCCCGCAACGAACAGGCGGTTCTGCCGCTGCTTCTGAAAACAATCGCCGGGCAGGATTATCCCGCCGAGCTGATCACCACCTTTGTGGTGGCCGACAACTGTACGGACGGCACAGCCGCTGCCGCCCGGGCGTCCGGCGCCGTTGTGTATGAACGCTTCAACAAAAACCAGGTGGGCAAGGGCTATGCGCTGAACTTCCTGCTCAACAGGATCCGGGCCGACTACGGGGACGACGCTTTTGACGGCTATTTCGTCTTTGACGCGGACAATCTGCTGACCGAAAACTACATCACCGAGATGAACAAAACCTTCTCGGACGGATATCAGATCATCACCAGCTACCGCAACAGCAAGAATTACGGCGACAACTGGATCAGCGCCGGCTATGCGCTGTGGTTCCTGCGGGAGGCCAAATATCTCAACCACGCCCGGATGGCCCTGGGCACCAGCTGCGCCGTGTCCGGCACCGGCTTCATGTTTTCCGGTGACATTCTGCGCCAGTGCGGCGGCTGGAACTTCTTCCTGCTGACAGAGGACATCCAGTTCACCGTCCACAACATCGTGCACGGCAACACCGTCGGCTACTGTCCCGACGCCATGCTGTACGACGAGCAGCCGGTCACCTTCCGCCAGTCCTGGAACCAGCGGCTGCGCTGGGCCAAAGGATACCTGCAGGTGTTCCGCAGCTACGGCCGCAGCCTTCTGCGCGGCATTTTCTCCAAACGCGGCTTTGCCTGCTTTGACATGACCATGACCATCATGCCGGCCGTGATCGTCACGGCTCTCTGCCTGGTCTGCAACGTAACGCTGACTGTTTTCGGCATCATCACCGCCCAGAACATCGCCATCGCCCTGCAGTCCTTTGCCCAGCTGGCCTTCAACTGCTACTGGTTCATGTTTGCCGTGGGCGCGCTGACCACCATTTCCGAGTGGAAGAAGATTCACACCTCCACATTCAAAAAGATCTTCTTCGCCTTTACCTTCCCGCTGTTCATGTTTACATACATTCCCATTTCCGTTACGGCTCTGTTCAAAAGAGTTCACTGGACACCCATTGAGCACCGCGTGGCCATTGGTCTCGACCACGTGCGCTGACCTGTTTCCTCCACTCCCTTTATTTATGCTTTTTTAAATGTACAGCGGAATTTTGATTTGGAAGCCTGCGCATCCATGCGCAGGCTTCCGTTTTACTTCCGCCATCCGCTTTCCCGGCCGTCTGTTAAACTTTTGAAAAATCTTTGCAAAGCCGATTGTGCCGGGACACAAAATGCATTACAATAAATCCGGAAGACAAACAGAACAACTGACATCAATGGAGATTGAAAATTATGGAGGCATTGCGAAGCAGAAGAGGCTTTATCTGTGACATGGACGGCGTCATCTATCACGGCAACCGCCTGCTGCCCGGCGTGCGGGAGTTTGTGGACTGGCTGTACAGGGAGAACAAGCGGTTTTTGTTCCTGACCAACTCTTCCGAGCGCTCGCCCAAGGAACTGCAGCAGAAGCTGGCCCGCATGGGGCTGGACATTGACGAGAGTCACTTTTACACCAGCGCGCTGGCCACAGCCAAATTTATCAGCAGCCAGGCGCCCGGCAGCAGCGCCTATGTCATCGGCGGCGCCGGACTGATCACTGCGCTGTATGACGCGGGCATCACCATGAACGACGTGGACCCCGATTTTGTTATTGTCGGCGAGGGGAACAGCTACAATTACGAAAGCGTTCTGAAAGCAGTGCACTTCGTCCAGAAGGGCGCGCGCCTGATCGGCACGAACACCGACCTGACCGGCCCCTCTGAGGACGGAATCATCCCGGCCTGCCGGGCCATGATCTCGCCCATTGAGCTGACCACCGGCCAGTCCGCCTATTTCGTGGGCAAGCCGAACCCGCTGATGATGCGCACCGGTCTGCGCATTCTGGACGTCCATTCAGAGGAGGCCGTCATCGTGGGCGACCGGATGGACACAGACATTGTCGCCGGCATTGAGTCCGGTCTGGACACAGTCCTTGTGCTCTCCGGCGTCACCTCCCGCCAGGAAATCACGAAATTCCCCTACCGGCCGCGCCTTGTCCTGAACGGCGTGGGCGATATTCCGGACACGGTATCTGTCTGATGTGCAGCCCTGATCCGGCGGTGAAGGAAATCGCCGTGGAATTCGGCCGTGAATGCGACCTTGACCAGTGGATGGATCTTGTCGCCGCGGTCAGCCGGGATTTTCCCGGCCTTGAAACCGGCGCTGCTCTGGAAGAACACCGGCATACTGTTCTGGATTTTATGCGTGCGCAGTCTGCAATCTGCGCCAAAAGCGGCAGTCTGATTGTCGGAACGCTCCTGTTTTCAAAAGAGACGAGCACGCTGTGCTTTCTGGCCGTCGCGCCCCTGTACCGCAGGCAGCACATCGCGGAGAAAATGGTCTCCCTGATGCTGCAGTTCATGGACCCCGGAAAGGATGTCACCGTTTCCACCTACCGCGCGGGCGTTCCCGAAGGGCGCGCAGCGCGGGCGTTTTACAAGCGTCTCGGTTTTGCCGAGGGCCGGCTGACGAAGGAGTTCGGAAGTCCCGTCCAGGAGTTTATTCTCCGGCGGCAGCGGTCGTCAGCAAATCCTTCCGCAAAAAATTGATTCTGAGTGCAGAAATGCCCGGGCAGGCGCAGGCCTGTCCCGGGCATTTTCCATTTTTCAAAGCGCGGCCCCGCAGTCACGCACCGGTTAAGCGGCAGAAATTTTGATTCATCCACCCCGTGCGGGGGGAAAACGCAATATACACCTTCGTTTGCACATTCCGTCAAAGAAATCCACTGTCCATGCCATACCGGCGCATACTCAATATCTTGTTCCAGCGTGCACGGCGCAGAGCAGCACCAATCATCGGATATTTTGCAATGCCCCATACTGCCACTATGCTTGCAGATATGCAACGTTTCAGCCATTGTCATCCCCGCCTCCCACATTCCCGGCTTCCACCCTCTTTGTGTTTTCATTTTTACCCGCCTTTTTCCAAAATAATTTGGATTCTCCTCTTGGCATATACGTTATTCGGCTTATAATGTGAGCATCGCTGATACAAAACAACGTATTATGGGGGGGCCGGTATGACCCGGACTCCCTCCCGCAGAATGTTCAGAAAGGAGCCCGCTGTCATGAAAAAGGTTGAGCGTTATATTTACCCCGCAGTGTTTTCTTATGATCCGGATCAGGAGATTTCCGTTGTGTTCCCTGATCTGGATGTTGCCACCAGCGGAGAAACAGATGAAGACGCCCTGCTCTCGGCCCGGGAGCTGCTCGGCTGTGTTCTGTTCGGCTTGGAGGAGGACGGTGAAAACATCCCCGCTCCAACTCCATTGTCCCAGGTCAAAACGGAGGAAAATGAGAAGGCGGTGTTGGTTGATGTCTATATGCCCTCGATCCGCATGGCCCAGGTCAACAAATCCGTAAACCGTACGGTCACACTCCCCGCATGGCTGAACGCCGCCGCGCTGGAACGAAACATCAACTTCTCTCAGGTGCTCCAGGATGCCTTAAAGCAGCAAATTCAATAATGACCCGACCACATGGCGGCTCTCCTGGCAGAGCCGCCTTGTTATTTCCTCTCACCCTTCCAGCTCTCCGCCGCATACTGTCTCCTTTTTATTCCCGCGCCCCACCCCTGCGCTCCCGGAATATTCAACCCTTCGGCGTCCTTCCGCCTCTCACAAATCAATCGTATCTAAAAAGCAACGACGGGAAGTCTCAACTTTTCAAAGCAATCAAAAGAGCCGAGGAATAATTTCCTCGGCTCTTTGTGCAAACTGACGCCCTTCCTGCAGTTGTTTATACGGTGAATAAAAGCCGCCAAATACGGCGGCTCTTTTTGACCCATTATAAACCATTTGCGTATTGGTATTGTGGACGAAGAATTTTATTCATTTTCTTCCTCTGCATATTCCATAATGTCTCCGGGCTGGCAGTCCAGCAGGCGGCACAGCTCGTTTATCGTGTCCGTGTTTACCCGTCCGTCTTTCCGGAGTTTGTTTACCACGGATGGGTGCATTCCGTTTTGACGGAGCCAGTGTGTTGCACTTTTGCCTTGTGCGTCAAGCAGCGAAAACAGCTTATTGAATTTAATCATATTGCAGCCTCCTTCCTGCGATAATTATAGCAGACGCCATTGTACACGACAATGTACAAAATGGGCAAAATATCTGTACATTTTCGTGAACAATTCCTATTGTATTATTGTACACGATGATGTACAATAAATAATGTCAGGAGGGGACATGAGCCCCACCGGAAAGGAGGAAAAGCAATGGCAAGGCAAAAAGAAAAACCCCAGTAAACCTACGACAGTAAACTGGGGGCCGGGAGGGAAACACCGCCCCCTCCCGAGCACCCCCATTATAAGGCACGGCGGTTAAAAAATCAAGGATGAAACAAGTCCAAATCGGAGGAAATGACATGAAGACAAAAACCTATGAAGTGACCGTGCGAGACAGCTTTTTGAAGAAAGATCTGACTGGAACGTTTGAAGCCGAAACCGCAGCAGATGCCGAAGAAATGGCTCGAGAGGACTTCGCAATCGATCTGGACACATTCCCGGAGGACATCGAGATCGTAAGCATCAAGGAAGTTAAATAATAAAACATGCCGAGCCGGTGCGGTAAGCCACCGGCACACAGGCCAAATGCCGGAAAGGGAAAAAATTAAGAAACTCGAAAAACATGGTCTCAATATCAATGGTCTTAAAAAGGCAAGCGGCTCCACTCGGGACTACGGCTATTACTCCGGCCACTATGACGAGGTATTTTACGATCGCGCGACCGGCGAGGTATGGACGGTCCACCAGTACAGTCTCGGCCAATTTCAATCCACCCACCCCGTGCAGGGTGGGACTTCACTTTACCGTGGATGTCTGCGCTTTACCGGAATTTCAATCCACCCACCCCGTGCGGGGTGGGACGTGGAGTACGACATCATCAGCGGACGGACGGTGATTTCAATCCACCCACCCCGTGCGGGGTGGGACTGAGCGTCTGGGAACACGCTTTGGAGCAGGTCAAGATTTCAATCCACCCACCCCGTGCGGGGTGGGACGCATCGCCGTGAAGCACGGGTACACAGGCACGGAGATTTCAATCCACCCACCCCGTGCGGGGTGGGACTTTACGTGATCAATATTTTTCGGACTTCCCGTTCATTTCAATCCACCCACCCCGTGCGGGGTGGGACTCCGGGGCGGGCGTCTGTTTTGGTCAAAATCTTACATTTCAATCCACCCACCCCGTGCGGGGTGGGACAGTATTGGAGACTAACCAAACACCACGGTAGGCATTTCAATCCACCCACCCCGTGCGGGGTGGGACTTTTTGTTATTCCGGCAAGCGCGCCGAGTTCAAAATTTCAATCCACCCACCCCGTGCGGGGTGGGACTGCAAGCTGATTTGTCCGCATGACGAAAAGTCAAATTTCAATCCACCCACCCCGTGCGGGGTGGGACGCACTTCGAGCATTGAATATCGCAAGGCGTTTCAATTTCAATCCACCCACCCCGTGCGGGGTGGGACCGAGCCGGGCGCTGCGGCCACGGTGACGGTGGATTTCAATCCACCCACCCCGTGCGGGGTGGGACCGCAGAGGCAAGCGGTGCGCGGAAAGCACGCAGAAATTTCAATCCACCCACCCCGTGCGGGGTGGGACTCATCAGCCTTCGCGGTGCGGGTCTGCATCGCCTATTTCAATCCACCCACCCCGTGCGGGGTGGGACGCTCAAGCGCGGATGCGGCCTCCGCCTTCGTTGCATTTCAATCCACCCACCCCGTGCGGGGTGGGACGTTGTGATTTCGTGTATACGCAATTCCGGCAGTATATTTCAATCCACCCACCCCGTGCGGGGTGGGACTAATGGTAGCGCAACAGACTTTGACTCTGTTTGAATTTCAATCCACCCACCCCGTGCGGGGTGGGACTGTGCGGGTTTTTCGCGCCTTTTTGACCGCCCAAATTTCAATCCACCCACCCCGTGCGGGGTGGGACCGCTGCCGCTTCCGGCCGCGCCCGTCTGTCCTCTCGATTTCAATCCACCCACCCCGTGCGGGGTGGGACCACCCTGCTGCTTCTTGCTGAATTCAGCAACGAATTTCAATCCACCCACCCCGTGCGGGGTGGGACGCTGGGACGGCCGGACGCTGGTCACAATCGAGGGATTTCAATCCACCCACCCCGTGCGGGGTGGGACAAGGTGGCAAATCACCGGATTGACGACCTGGAAAGATTTCAATCCACCCACCCCGTGCGGGGTG